>NZ_JADYVR010000005.1:0-636710 GCF_020193935.1 Bradyrhizobium sp. NBAIM08
AATGGGCTTTCGACCCGCGCTGGACGTTCAAGGCCGAGTACATCTACATCAATCTCGGAAAGTCGAACGGCAATGCTCTTGCATTCCCCGGAGCGTCCTTCACGGACACCGAGGTTCAGCTTCATACAGCCAAGGGCGGCATCAACTATCGGTTCTGATCTGACCGACATCAGCTCGTAGGGATGGGTTTCGCCGTTGCGAAACCCATCCTTGCGCCACTCCTGGCGTCGCAGCAGTCTCGTATTGTGATTCAGCTCGTGCTAACCGGCGCAGCTCGTCTTGCAAACGCGGACCAGACTGCTGCTTGTCCAGGGAGACGCCATGAAAGCACCCGCAAATCTCGCCGAGAAGCTCGCAACGTTTACCGATCGCTTCTCCCCGCGCACGGTGGCGACCTATAACGACAACGACATCATGGTGGCCAAGCTTGAGGGGCCCTTTCATTGGCACAAGCACGAGGACACGGACGACTTCTTTCTCGTGCTCAGCGGGACGCTGGACATCGAGCTGCGGGACCGCACGGTCACCCTCAACCCCGGCGAGGTTTTTGTCGTGCCGAAGGGCGTTGAGCACCGGCCGGTGGCGCGTGGGGAAGTGCACATCCTCTTGATCGAACCGACGGGGACGCCGAATTCCGGAGACACGGCCACGGCGGCGCCTCGTATCCTCGTCTGATCAACCCGCGCCCGTCATCAAGGGAAGCGCTCGGCTCGCACGAGAATGCAGTCCGAGAAGTGCCTACTCCTCGTCATCATCTTCGTCTTCGTCGTCCTCGTCGTCTTCTTCCACCTGCACGAGCACGGCGAGCGGCAGCGTCTCGCGGAACAGGTCGCCTTCCATGCCCATCCACAGGCACAGCGCCTCGTTCTCCTTCACCTCCGCGACGGTCAGCGGCTGACCGCCGGATTTCAGCATCACGACATCGCCGGCCTTCAGATCCATGGATTGTCCTTTCGGGTTGATCGACGCGGCCGACGCTAACAGGCCGTCATGACAGGCCGATCACGCCGGCTGCCGGCGCCGGAAGGTGTCTCCGCGGTACGACTCAGCTGCGCTCGCTCGTGACCGGCTGGTTCGGCAGGCACTGGTTGCTGAAATAGCCGATGGCATCGCGCGCGAGCGGAACATGGCAGAAGAAGCCGGTGGGGCGGTATCGCACCCTGATGCGATCCAGCTGCGCCATGGTCAGCGTCATGAACGCGTCCAGCCGGCGGGCCTGAAGCTGTAGCCTGTGCTCATTGCTGTCGCGTGGTTTGTCGAGCTTGCGATCGTTCGGCACGTCGTTGCCGGAGGCCGGAGCTTGCAACGCATTCGGCCCGCCGCGGAGCACCTCGAAGCAATGGTGCATCACCAGGACGTGGTGCTTGGCGCTCCACCAGTTGATGGTCACGACCTTCTGCAACGCATCGATCTCGCCATCCGCCCGCCTGGCACAGAGGTTGACGTAGGATTTGAGCCCATTGGCCGTCGGGTCGTTGCACAATTCGTCGCTGGGGCGTCCAGGATCGGCGCCATTGAAGATCGCACCCTTGAACTGCGGAAGGTTGGCGTCGGAATCGCAATCGAAATTGTACTTGGTGAGCAGCGTTGCCGTCAGGGGATCCTGGTCGAGCGTGTGCTCTGCGGCCGGATCGCGCCCGAGGTCGCTAGGCCAGTCGATGTAGATCTCCGCCTTGCGCGCAAAGATGGCGCCGTTCCGCCGCAGCGACGTGCGCGCCTTCCAATAGTCCGAGAACGAGCCGAATGTCTTGGAGTCCACCGGAATGAAAGCGGGGCTTGCCTGCGCCTTCAGCGAGCCGAACTGCTCGCGCAGCATGGTCTCCTGCTGGATCTGCACGTCGGCGAAGGCGTCCGAGATCTCGAGGAAGGTGTCGGTCGCCTTCTGCATGTCCGCCTTGGCCTGCTCGCCGACCTTCTGTTCATAGGAATTCAGGTACTGGAAATATCCGCCCAGGAAGCCGGTCAGCAGGGTCACGGCCGTCAGTCCCTTGGTGACCGAGAGGCGGCTGTCCCAGGATTGAATTCTCTGCCAGATACCCGCCGCCTTCACCGGGGATCGCGTGCGCGCTGTCTGCTTCGGAAGGTCCTGCTCCATTGTCGCCTCCAACTCGCCACGCCCCATGGCACGAGGCTACCGCAATCCCGGATTGCGGCTTGTGAAGCATTTCACTTCAAGTGAGGCAGGCGGGCTGCCGGATATCGGGCGGCGGTAGCTCCTCGATCGAACGGGGAGGGTGTCTGGACCACCTTCCACGCGATGCGAACGTCGCCTTGAATTCGCGGTCGGCATCGCCTAGTTTTTCGGCGTGCCGCACGGTGTCCGCCACCATCTTCGTCAACTCGCCAGAACGGCCATGTTCGTGGCGATATCCGCGTTTGTGCTTCAGGCGGCCCTGATCTCGGTCTCGCAGGCGCAGGCGGCTGTTGGCGCCATTCCGATGCCGTCCGTCACGCTCAGCGGTTCCCTGCATTTCCACGATCAGCTGGCCGGCCACGTGCATTCCCACGCCGGCGACGACGCGGAAGGCCACGTCCATGACGGGCCGGATCACGACGAGGACGGCGCTCCCGGCGTGGCCTGGGACATGTTTGGCACCTCGATCGCCTCAGCGCAGGTCGTTCACCTGCTCAGCGTCTTCGAAGTGCTCGGCGCCATGGACCTGCCGCTCGCGCGGGCCATTGTCGGGGTGCGCCCCGACGGACTCGTCCGGCCACCAAGTACCTTCAGCATCGCGTAGTCCCGGCGGCGCTTCGGTCGCCGCCTTTTCGCATGTCTGAAGGATCTTTCGATGTTGATGAATCAGCGCTGCCCGAAAGGGCGGCTCGCAGCTCGTGGGCTCGCTGGCGCTTTTTGGTTGGCGAGCCTGGTCTTTGGCTTGTCGGGCGCCTTTGGCCATGAGGGGCACGATCACGGCGACGCCGAGAAGACGGCGGTCGTGTCCTCAGCCTATCCGAGGATTGCCGCGCGCTCCGAGCTCTACGAAGTCGTCGGCATCCTGAAAGAGGGCAGGCTGTCCGTCTTCATCGATGATGTCGCGACGAACGAGCCGGTCTCGGACGCCGCCTTGCAGGTCACGATCGGCGATTCTGCCCCGATCGAGGCATCGAGCCAGGAGGACGGCGTCTACACCGCCCAGATTCCGAACGGCACGCCGTCCGGATCGGTCGAGGTGATCTTCTCGATCAGCGCTAGCAGGGGAAATGATCTGCTGGTCGACTCGTTCGTACCGCGTGCAGAGGCCCGGCCCGCGGAGCACAAGCACGAGCCCGGCTGGCTTCTATCGAACCGAGCCGCCATCGCCGCGTCCGCGCTCGCCGCCTTGGGCTTCGGCGGTCTCTTCGCCTATTGGAGGCGTCGTGGCCGCTTCATGGCGGCCTCGACGTCCGCCGTGATGGCGGGGGCTTTGGTCATTCTCGCCGCCATCATGTTCGGCGAGGGCCGGACTAATGCAACGCAACCAAGTCCGCCGGATGTTCCCGCGCTGAGCGATGCCCCGCGCCGTCTGCAAGACGGCACCGTCTTCGCGGCCAAGCCGACGCAGCGTCTGCTCGAGGTACGCACCGCTGCAGCCGAGCCGCAGACGATTCATCCCGCCGTCACCCTGATCGGCCGTGTCATGGCCGACCCCAACCGCAGCAGCATCGTGCAGAGCATCTACGGCGGCCGCGTGGTTCCCGGCGATGACGGCATCCCCCGCATCGGGCAAACCGTCCGCAAGGGCGATCTGCTCATCCGGATCGAGCCGCATCTGCCAATCGCCGACCGCACGACAATCCTCGAGAAGGTCGGCGAGATCGAACAGCTGATGGCGATCACGGACAACAAGCTGCGGCGTCTCCGGCCGCTGGCCGAACGCGGCGCGGTGCCGCAAGGGCAGGTCAACGACCTCGAAAGCGAATTGGAGGGTCTGCGGGCGCGCCGCGAGACCGTTCGCAATTCCCGCACCGGCTTCGAGGAACTGCGGGCATCGACCGATGGCATCATCACCTCAGCCAAGGTCGCGCCGGGCCAGGTCATACAGCCCCAAGACGTCCTGTTTCAGATCGCGGACCCAAGCAGTCTTTGGGTCGAGGCGCTCGCCTATGACGAAATCGGCTTGAAGCAGCCTGAAGCCGCAACGGCAATGGCTCCGAACGGGCAGCAGATTGCGCTGAGCTTCGTCGGGACGAGCCGGGCGCTGCGCCAGCATGCGTCCGTGGTTCAGTTCGCCATTCCGGAGCCACCAGCAGGTCTCAACATCGGTCAGCCGTTGAATGTGATGGTCCAGGCCGGAGCGCCCGTGTCTGGCCTGGTCGTGCCGCGCAATGCCGTCGTTCGAAGCGGCAACGGTGAGAATATCGTTTGGCTGCACACAGAGCCCGAGCGCTTCGAGCCGAGGCCGGTTCGCGTGGTGCAGGTAGACGCAGCCCGCGTGATTGTGGCCGCCGGTGTCAACGAAGGCGAACATATCGTCGTGCGCGGCACCGACCTCATCAACCAGATCCGGTAGCCGACCATGTTCAAGCTCATCGTCCAGACAAGCTTGCGCAATCGCCTATTCGTGCTGGCGGTCGCCGCCGTCCTGGTCGGCTACGGCCTGTTCGTCCTGCCGAGCGTTTCGGTCGACGTCCTGCCTGACATCAACCGCCCGACCGTCAACATCCTGACCGAGGCAGAGGGACTGGCGCCCCAGGAGGTCGAACAGCTGGTGACGTTCCCGATCGAGACGTCGATGAACGGCATGCCCGGCGTCATTCGCGTGCGCTCGGTCTCGGGCGTTGGTCTGTCGGTCGTCTATGTCGAGTTCGACTGGGGCGTCGAAATCTACCGCGCCCGGCAATTCGTCTCCGAGCGGCTGGCGCTGATCCGCGAGCAATTGTCGTCCGCGGTCAATCCCCAGATGGGCCCGGTGACCTCGATCATGGGCGAGATCATGCTGATCGCGCTGACGAGCGATGGCACGGCTTCACCCATGGACGTGCGCGAGATCGCCGACTTCGTCGTCCGACCGCAACTCCTCGCCATTCCCGGCGTCGCCCAGGTGATACCCATCGGCGGCGAGGTCCGCCAATATCGCGTGACGCCGAACGTCGCCACCATGCAGGCACTCGGCGTCACCCACGATCAGATCGAGCAGGCGGTCGCAAGGTTCGGCACCAACAGCGGCGGCGGCTTCGTCGACCAGCATGGCCGCGAATATCTGATCCGCAATGTCGGTCTCACCAGGCGTATCGAGGACCTCCGCAACACCGTCGTCGTCAACCGCGGAGAGCAGCCGATCCTGCTGAAGCAGATTGCCTCTGTGGATTTTGCCGCGCGGACCAAGCGCGGTGACGCAGGATATAACGGCAAGCCCGCTGTCATCGTCAGCGTCATGAAGCAACCGGCTGCGGATACTGTAGCACTGACGCGCAATGTCGAGTCAACGCTGCGGGAGCTGCAACGCACCATGCGCGGGGGCATCAGCGTCACCAACGTGCAGTTCCGGCAGGCGACCTTCATCGAGACCTCGATCGGCAATGTCGAGCGCGTCCTGATCGAGGCCGCGATCGTCGTCGCAATAGTCCTGTTCGTCTTCCTGATGAACGGTCGCGCCGCGTTCGTCTCGCTGACGGCCATTCCAATATCGATCCTGGTGACGGTCCTGGTGTTTCGCGCCTTCGGCCTCACGATCAACACCATGACGCTGGGCGGCCTCGCCATCGCGATCGGCGAGCTGGTCGACGATGCCGTCGTGGACGTCGAAAACATCCTGCGGCGCCTGCGGGAGAACGCCGCGTCGAGCACGCCGCGCCCTGTTCTCGACGTGATCTCCGGCGCGAGCCAGGAGGTTCGTTCCAGCATCGTCTATGCAACGATGATCATCGTCCTCGTCTTTGTGCCGCTGTTCGCCCTTCCGGGAATCGAAGGGCGGCTGTTCACGCCGCTTGGCGTGGCCTATGTGGTCTCAATCCTGGCTTCGCTGCTGACCTCGATCACGGTGACGCCGGTGCTGTCCTATTATCTGCTTTCGGGACGAGCTCATTCAGGTGACCGCGAGAGCTTTGTCGTCACGAAGCTGAAGCAGGCCAATCGGCGGGTGCTCGGCTGGGCCTTCCAGCGGCAGGGTTTGGTGCTGGTCTTCGTCGCCGCTGCGGTCGCGGTGGCAGGCTATGCCGCGAGCCAGATGCCCCGCAGCTTTCTTCCTCCTTTCAACGAGGGGACGCTGGTCCTGTCGCTGCAGTACAATCCAGGCATTTCGCTCGCGGAATCCAACCGTCTTGGCCTATTGGCGGAGCAGTTGCTCGCAAAGGTGCCCGAGGTGAAATCGGTCGGACGGCGCACCGGCCGCGCCGAACTGGATGAACACGCCGAAGGCGTGCACTACAGCGAGGTCGATGTCGATCTCACACCGTCCAAGCGCCAGAAGGCGGACATCTATGCGAGCATCCGGGAAGCCCTGTCCGCGCTGCCGGCGTCGGTGGCCATCGGACAGCCGATCAGCCACCGCCTCGATCATCTCCAGTCCGGTATTCGTGCCCAGATCGTGCTCAAGATCTTCGGCCAGGACATCGAGATGTTGCGGCGGCTGTCCGAAACGGTGCGCCAGCGTCTATCGACGATCCCGGGTCTGGTCGATCTCCAGGTCGAGAAGCAGGTGCTGATTCCGCAAGTGCGGGTTCAAATCGACCATGCTCGCGCCGCGCTTCACGGCCTGACGCCGGCTGCGGTCACCCAGGCACTCGACGCGCTGTCCAATGGCCGGAAGGTCTCCCAGATCGTCGACGGCAATCGCCGTTTCGACGTCGTGATGCGCCTGTCGGAGCAAGACCGTTCGACGACGGGACTGCACAATTTGCTCATCCCGACCGGCTCGGAGTTCGTCCCGCTGAGCGCTTTGGCCGACATCGTCGAGACAGACGGGCCGAACCAGATTCAGCGGGAGGGGACCCAGCGCAGGATCGTCGTGTACGGCAACGGGGACGGACGCCGCGACATCGCCGATATCGCGGCCGACATTCAGAGGTCGGTTCGCGAGCTCGATTTCCCGCAAGGCTACACGACCAGCCTCGAAGGCGCGTTCCAGGCCCAGCAGGAGGCGATCTGGCGCATCGGCATTCTGTCGCTGGCCTCGATGGCGATGATCTTCGTGGTCCTCTACAGCCGCTACCGGTCGATCGCACTGGCGCTGATCATCATGGGAGGTATTCCGCTCGCCCTGATCGGCAGCGTCGCCGCGCTGAAGATCTCCGGGCAGCCCTTGTCGGTGGCATCGATGATCGGCTTCATCACGCTGGCCGGCATCTCGGCGCGCAACGGGATCTTGAAGATCTCGCACTACATCAATCTCGCCATCCACGAAGGCGAGCGTTTCGGGGCCGGGCTGGTCATTCGCGGCAGCATGGAGCGCCTCAGTCCGGTGCTGATGACGGCGCTTTGCGCAGGACTAGCGCTCACGCCGCTCTTGATCGGCGCGGACGAGCCGGGCCGGGAAATCCTGCACCCGGTGGCCGTGACGATCTTCGGCGGCCTGCTCAGCGCCACGGTGCTCGACACAATCGTGACCCCGATTCTGTTTCTGATGTTCGGCCAGCAGCCGCTGCAGCGGCTGGTGGCCGGACACGCCGCAACGTTCACCCCCGCGGAAGCCTATTGATGCGCGCGGACAACCACCGAGGAGCCTGCAATGAGAACTTATATCGGCCTCGCCGTGACGGCTGTGATGATCGCGACGCTGGATGTTGCCGCGGCGCAGACGAAGGGCAGCAACGGCGGTCCCGTCGTCAAGTCGCAGGGGCATCCGATCGAATTCGTCAGCAAGGGGACCGACATCGTCTTTTACGTTGGCGACGACGATGGATCGCCGCTGTCGACGAAGGATATGCGGGGACGCGCAACGGTTCAGGATGGCGGCAAGACGGTCACCGTTCCGCTTGCGCCGGCCAATCCCAACATGATGACGGGAAAGCTGCAGGCCGAGCTGTCGCCAAAGGCGATCGTGGTCTTCTCCGGTAGCTTGCACGGTCATTCGTTGACCGCGAGATACGCTGCGCAATGATTGGGGCGTGAAAGACCGCGTTTGCGCCCGCAACGCGGCGGAGCTCGCGACCTACATCGCCGAGAAAGGCAAGCCGCTGCTGACGCTCAAGGTGAAGCGTGGGAGTTGAGACAACGCGTAGGCAAAACTCGACAGCGCTTGGAAGAGCGAAGCGCCACCCCTCGGCAGGTTTGCACATCGGCGATTTCACCGCGACAAAGCGCCCGTGATAAATAGTGGATCAATCAATACAATCTGAGCATCAATCGGGATGGCATGAGCACCTAAAATAGGCCCTCAGAAAACGTCGCAACGGAGGATCGACAATGGGCAATGCAACTCTTTTATCGAAGATTCGATTTGGTGCAGCTGGCATCCTGCTTCTTGCCGCAACCTCGATGGCATACGCGGCCTGGCCGGAAAGGAATATCACCTTCATCGTCCCATTCCCGGCGGGAGGCTCGTCCGACATGGTCGCGCGCGCAATCGGACAGAAGGTCTCCGATACGTTGGGGCAGCCGGTGGTCGTCGAAAACCGGTCCGGCGCAACGGGCGCTCTTGGAGCAACGGCGGTTGCCCGGGCGCCAGCGGACGGATACACCATTCTCGTCGGCTCGATCGGTGTCTATGCGACGAATCCATTTCTTCAGCCTAATCTGAAGTATGATCCTCTGAAGGACTTCGACCTTTTGACGGTCGCTGTGCGCGCACCGAACGTCCTGGTCGCCAACTTGAACTTTCCGGCAAACACCGTCGCCGAGTTGGTGGAGCAACTGAAGAAGGCCCCCGGCAAGATCACTTTTGCAAGCTCGGGTGCGGGTTCGTCCGATCATCTCACGGCGGCGCTGTTCTGGCAGCGCACTGGGACGACCGGTCTCCACGTGCCGTATCGCGGCGGGGCGCCTGCCGTGAGTGATCTCCTCGCGGGGCATGTCAACGTATCGTTTCAAAACATCAACGCCGTCATCGGGCAAATTCAATCCAAGCAGCTCAAGGTTCTCGCCATCACCGGCGATGCCAGATCCCCTCTTTTGCCCGAAGTGCCTACCTTGAAGGAACTTGGGATTGAAGGTGTCGACGTCTTTTCGTGGCAGGCGGTGGCTGCTCCGAAGGGCCTTCCTGCCGACGTGAAAGCAAAATTGCATGGCGAGATCGTCGCGGCGCTGAAGGCACCGGACGTACGCAAACGAATGGAAGATATCGGCCTCGAAATCGTGGCCAACACCCCGGAGCAATTCCAGGAGTTTCTGGTCTCTGAGTTGGCCCGCTGGAAGCGAGTCATCGAGACCGGCAATATCACCGCGGAATAGGTTGCCTTGGGCGTGCTCGAGCCTCTCGCGGGAGGGACAAGAGCATGATCCGGAAAAGTGCGTAGCGGTTTTCCGAAAAGATCATGCTCAAACAATAAGCTAGAGCGCGATGACGATTCATCCTCATCGCATCGCGCTCTAGGGTCGATGGCAACCCTCGCGACGATGCCACAATACCCCTGTTTTGCCCGACGGGTCAGAAATTTTTCGTAAAATCCGTAAGTCCTTGATTTTACAGCAGCGCGCTACTGTGCATGGGGTTGTTTTTCGAGTCTTGTTTTGACCGGCTGATTACGGCCGGTCGGGCAGCAGCTCGCCGAGCGAGCGGATGATGCGGTCGGGCCTGACCGTGGAGCCCTCGGGCAGGCCCTCGCCATGCACGTCCATCCAGATCGCATAGATGCCGAGGCGCTGCGGCGTCACCACTTCCCATTCCAGATTGTCGCCGATCATCCAGGTGTCCTCAGCGGTGACGCCGAGCGCCTGCATCGCGTGCAGATAGGCGCGCTCCTCGGGCTTGCCGAAGCCGTGCTCGCCTTCGATCTGGATGTGGTCGAAGCGATGCGCCAGCTCGAAGCGTTCGATCTTGGCGCGCTGCATGTTGGCGGCGCCGTTGGTGACCAGCGCGAGCTTGATGCCGAGCGCCTTGAACTGGTCGATCGCCTCGTGCGCGCCGGGAAAGACGAACATCTCCTCCTCACGGTAGGCGGTGAAGCGGTCGGCGAGGCGAATGGCGAGGTCGTCGGGCAGGGCGCGGTGGCCTCCGGCCGCGAGCGCGGCGAAGCCGCCCTTCACCGTCAGGTGCCGCGCCTCGGCGAGCTTCATCCGCCACGCCGGCTCGGCACTGGCCCAGAAGTTTCGCGCGAAGGCCAGCACCGCGGTTGCGACCATCGGCGGCGGCAGCGGGGCGAGCTCCGCGGCGAATTCGGCCGTGATCGTGTTCCAGGCGATCTCGGGCCGGCCATAGGCCGACAGGATGGTGTCGTCCATGTCGATCAGCATGGCGCGGGGCAGCGGCGGCAGCATGGCGTTCATGGCCACTTCACCTCCGGCGGCAGCGACGACAGGATGGAGTCCACGTTGCCGCCCGTCTTCAGCCCGAAGATGGTGCCGCGGTCGTAGAGCAGGTTGAACTCGACGTAGCGGCCGCGTCGGATCAATTGCTCCTCGCGGTCCGCAGGCGTCCAGGCGCTCGCGAAGTTGCGCCGTACGATCTCGGGATAGATCTTCAGGAAGGCGCGGCCGACGTCCTGGGTGAAGGCGAGGTCGGCGTCCCAGTCGCCGCTGTCGTGCCAGTCGTAGAAGATGCCGCCAATGCCGCGCGCCTCTTTCCGGTGCGGCAGGTAGAAATACTCGTCGCACCATTTCTTGTACTTGTCGTAGTCGGCAACGCCGCTCGGCTGCGCGCAGGCCTGCTTCATCGCGGCATGGAAGGCAATGCTGTCGGGATCGTCCTGCGTCCGCCTTCGCTCCAGCACCGGCGTCAGGTCGGCGCCGCCGCCGAACCAGGCTTTCGTGGTGACGACGAAGCGCGTGTTCATGTGCACGGCAGGGACATTCGGATTGCGCATGTGCGCGATCAGCGAGATGCCGGAGGCCCAGAATTTTGGATCCTCCGCCGCGCCGGGGATCTGGGCCCGAAACTCGGGTGCGAACTCGCCGTGCACGGTCGAGCAGTGCACGCCGACCTTCTCGAACAGCCGGCCATGCATCATCGACATCACGCCGCCGCCGCCAGCCGCGCCGGAATGGTCGGTGCGCTGCCAAAGCGTGCGCTTGAAGCGGCCGACCTCGCCCGGATAGAGGCTTTGCGGCGCGTCATCCTCCAGCCGCTCGAAGCTCGCGCAGATGTCGTCGCGCAAGCGCTCGAACCAGGCGCGGGCGCGGGCCTTGCGGGCTTCGATCGTCGTCAGGTCCATCTGCATTCGCGGGTTGCGTCCTATCTGATGCCGAGCGATTTGTGGGTTTGCACGCTGAGCCGCCATTGCGGATGGTGCAGGCAATAATCGATCGCGCGCGCGGTGTTCTCGATGACCTCAGGCCCGTCCATCGGTTGCAGCGAGAAGCGCTCGAAGGCGAGATCCTCAAATGCCTCGGGCATCGCCAAGGCCTGTGGATAGACCAGCTTCAGCTCGTGGCCCTGGCGCAGGACCAGCTCGCTGCCGCCCTTGGGGCTAACGCAGATCCAATCGAGCCCATCAGGAGCTGCGATCGTGCCGTTGGTCTCGACGCCGATCTCGAAGCCTCTTTCGTGCAGCGCCTCGATCAGCGCGGCGTCGACCTGGAGCAGCGGCTCCCCGCCGGTCAGCACGACGTAGCGATTGGCGGCAGCCGCTGTCCATTGCGCGGCGATGGTATCGGCGAGTTCCGCAGCCGAGCCATAGCGCCCGCCGAGCGTGCCGTCGGTGCCGACGAAATCCGTGTCGCAGAACTTGCAGGTCGCATCCGCGCGGTCGGCCTCCCGCCCGCTCCAGAGGTTGCAGCCGGCAAAGCGGCAGAACACCGACGCGCGCCCGGCATGGGCGCCTTCGCCTTGCAGGGTCAGGAAGATCTCCTTGACCGCGTAACTCAAGCCTCTCTCCTCAACCTGTCAAACCTTGCGGGTTCCGGGTCTGCCGCAGCGCCTCGCCGGCGGCCATGGCTACGCTCATGGCCACATTGAGCGACCGCAGCCCCGCCTTGATCGGAATCACCAGACGCGCATCGGCCGCCTCGACCACCGCATCGGTGACGCCGGCGCTCTCGCGCCCGAATAGCAGGATGTCCGAGCTCTGGTAATGAAAATCGCGGTAGTCGGTGGCGGCCTTGGTGGTGAACAGCAGCAGCCGGTGGCCCTGGCCTGCACGCCAGTCCTCGAATGTCGCCCAGGAGACGTGGCGGGCCAGCCTGACATGGTCGAGGTAGTCCATTCCCGCCCGGCGGAACAGGCGGTCCGAGATGGGGAAGCCCGCCGGTTCGATGATATGGGCATCGAGCCCCAGGCAGGCGCAGAGGCGAAGAATCGTGCCGGTGTTCTGGGGGATGTCGGGCTGGAAAAGTGCGATCTGCATGGGCGGCGGCGAGTTGGCTTGCGGGCGCAAAATGTCTCAATAAAACATCGCCCGCCCGGGAATTCGTGCATTGCACGCTCTCACGCCGTTAGCGGGCTTGCGCTCGCCCGGCAAGGGTGCCAATAGAACGATTCTGGACTGCTGTTTCACCCGTTTAGAGGTGAACAAGCCAAGTTCTGCCGCCGCGGGGGGCCGCGGGTGCCGGCAGCCTTTCCGGGGACCTCTTGGGCGCCCCTCGGAGCGGTTCCACCGGTAGCGCAAGAAGAAAGGGTTGGAATCGTGACGACAGCGTCTTCGGCGGACCATCCGACACGCCGTGATTTCTTATTCGTTGCAACAGGGGCATTTGCAGCAGTAGGGGGCGCGGCTGCGCTCTGGCCCTTCATCTCCCAAATGAATCCGGATGCCTCGACCATCGCCGCCGGTGCGCCGATCGAGGTCGATCTCAGCCCGATCGCGGAAGGCCAGGACATCAAGGTGTTCTGGCGCGGCAAGCCGATCTACATCAGTCACCGCACCAAGAAGCAGATCGACGAGGCGCGCTCCGTCAACGTGGCGAGCCTGCCGGATCCGCAGACCGACGAGGCCCGGGTCAAGTCGGGCCACGAGCAGTGGCTGGTCGTGATCGGCATCTGCACCCATCTCGGCTGTATCCCGATCGCTCATGAAGGCAGCTACGACGGGTTCTTCTGCCCCTGCCATGGTTCGGTCTACGATACGTCCGGCCGCATCCGCCAGGGCCCAGCGCCCACGAACCTGGCCGTGCCGCCGTACCAGTTCGTTTCCGACACCAAAATCCAGATCGGCTGAGCTTCGGACTCAAGTCCGAAGCTTCGCGCCGTCTCGTCGTACTATTTCCTCAGGATCGCATCATGAGCGGACCATCCGACTACCAGCCGAGCAATCCGGCCCTGCAATGGATCGAGCGGCGCCTGCCGATTTTTGGTCTCATCCATTCCTCCTTCGTCGCCTATCCCACCCCGCGCAACCTGAACTATTGGTGGACCTTCGGCGCCATTCTTTCCTTCATGCTCGGAATGCAGATCCTGACCGGCGTGATCCTGGCGATGCACTACACGCCGAACGCCGATCTCGCCTTCAAGTCGGTCGAGCTGATCGTCCGTGACGTGAACTACGGCTGGCTGCTGCGCAACATGCACGCGGTCGGCGCCTCGATGTTCTTCGTCGCCGTCTACGTCCACATGTTCCGCGGTCTGTACTACGGGTCGTACAAGGAGCCGCGTGAGGTGCTGTGGATCCTCGGCGTCATCATCTACCTCCTGATGATGGCGACCGGCTTCATGGGCTACGTGCTGCCCTGGGGCCAGATGAGCTTCTGGGGCGCCACCGTCATCACCAATTTGTTCTCGGCCGTTCCCTATGTCGGCGAGAGCATCGTGACGCTGCTCTGGGGCGGCTATGCGGTCGGCAACCCGACGCTGAACCGCTTCTTCTCGCTGCACTATCTCTTGCCGTTCGTGATCGCAGGCGTCGTCGTGCTCCACGTCTGGGCGCTGCACGTCGCTGGCCAGAACAACCCTGATGGCGTCGAGCCGAAGACGGAAAAGGACACGGTGCCGTTCACGCCGCATGCGACCATCAAGGACATGTTCGGCGTCGCCTGCTTCCTGCTGCTGTACGCTTGGTTCATCTTCTACATGCCGAACTATCTCGGCGACGCCGACAACTACATTCCCGCGAACCCGGGCGTGACGCCGCCGCACATCGTGCCGGAATGGTATTACCTGCCGTTCTACGCGATCCTGCGCTCGATTCCCGACAAGCTCGCGGGCGTCATCGCGATGTTCGGGGCGATCATCATCCTGTGCTTCCTGCCCTGGCTCGACACCGCCAAGACCAGGTCCTCGAAGTACCGACCGCTCGCCAAGCAGTTCTTCTGGATCTTCGTCGCGGTCTGCATCCTGCTCGGCTATCTCGGCGCACAGCCGCCGGAAGGCATCTACGTCATCGCCGGCCGCATCCTGACGTTCTGCTATTTCGCCTACTTCCTGATCGTGCTGCCGCTGCTCGCGCGCATCGAGAAGCCGCGGCCGGTGCCGAACTCGATCTCGGATGCCGTGCTGGCCAAGACCGGCAGCCGGTCGACGCCGATGGTCTCGACCGCGATCGTGCTGGCGCTCGCCGGCTCGCTGTTCGCGGGCTCGATCGACAGCGCGAAAGCAGCCGAAGGCAGCGATAAGCCGCCAGGCAACACATGGTCGTTCTCGGGCCCTTTCGGTAAGTTCGATCGCGGCGCGCTGCAGCGCGGCCTCAAGGTCTACAAGGAGGTCTGCGCCAGTTGCCACGGCCTGTCCTTCGTCGCCTTCCGTAACCTCGCCGAGCCCGGCGGGCCCGGCTATTCGGTGGCGCAAGCCGCGGCGTTTGCATCCGAGTACAAGGTCAAGGACGGCCCGAACGATGCGGGGGACATGTTCGAGCGGCCGGGCCGGCCGGCGGACTATTTCCCCTCGCCGTTCGCGAACGAGCAGGCCGCGCGTGCCGCGAACGGCGGTGCGGCCCCGCCGGACCTATCCCTGATCACCAAGGCGCGCTCCTACAAGCGCGGCTTCCCCTGGTTCATCTTCGACGTCTTCACCCAGTACCAGGAGCAGGGGCCTGACTACGTCGCCGCATTGCTCCAGGGCTATGAGGACAAGGTGCCGGAGGGCGTCACCCTCCCGGAGGGCTCGTACTTCAACAGGTACTTCCCGGGCCACGCCATCAAGATGCCGAAGCCGATCAGCGACGGCCAGGTGACCTATGACGACGGCTCGCCGACTACGGTTGCGCAGTACGCCAAGGACGTCACCACCTTCCTGATGTGGACCGCCGAGCCGCACATGGAAGCGCGCAAGCGCCTCGGCTTCCAGGTCTTCGTGTTCCTGATCGTCTTCGCGGGCCTGATGTACTTCACCAAGAAGAAGGTCTGGGCCGCCTCGCACTGAGCGGCGAAAGACGAGAAATGAAAAAGCCCCCGCAAGGGGGCTTTTTGTTGGGCTGTCATTCCGGGGCGCGCGAAAGCGCGAGCCCGGAATCCATTGCGCGGCGGAGATGGTGATGAATGGATTCCGGGCTCGATGCTGAAGCATCGCCCCGGAATGACAAGAGTGTGGATTGCGCCGCGCGCTCCCACCCGCCAAAATACCGCCAACCGATCCCCCAGAAACTCACCGGAGGACACCATGGGAACCAGCATCACCTTCAAGCGCCCGGACGGTAAGGACGCCTCGGGCTATCTCGCCAATGCCGGGCGCGGCAATGCGCCGGGCGTCGTCGTGATCCAGGAATGGTGGGGCCTGTCCGATCAGATCAAGGGCCTGTGCGACCGCTTCGCGCTGGCCGGCTTCGACGCGCTGGCGCCCGATCTCTACAAGGGCAAGGTGGTGCCGTATCACGACACGGACAGCGCCAACAAGGAGATGAACTCGCTCGACTTCATGGACGCCACCACGCAGACCGTGCGCGGCGCCACGCAATATCTGTCGCGCAACGGTGCCAAGGTCGGGCTAACCGGCTTCTGCCTCGGCGGCGCCGTGACCATCATCGGCGCGACCAAGATCCCGGAGCTCGCGGCGGGCGTCGTGTTCTACGGCATCCCGCCCGAGCAGGCGGCCAAGCCCGCCGACGTCAAGATCCCGCTCCAGGCCCATTTCGCCAACAAGGACGATTGGTGCACACCAGAGCTGGTGGGCGGCTTCGAGAAGGCCATGAAGGCCGCCGGCAAGTCGCTGGAGCTGTTCCGCTATGACGCCGAGCACGCCTTCGTCAACGAGCAGCGCCAGGCCGTGCACGACCGCGAAGCCGCCGAGCTCGCCTGGGGCCGAGCGACGGAGTTTTTCAGGAAGCATCTGGGGTAGGAGCGTGAAGGACAAATCTGAAGCCGATGCGCAGTCGAAGCGTGAGGCCTTCAAGATCCCGGAGGACCATCGCGCTGCCGTTCTTGAGGGGCTCCGCGAGGCCGATCGAGCCGAGTACGCGACCGATGCAGACATGGCCGCGCTTTGGAAGCGGTGCGGCCTCTAGTCCGTAGCCCGGATGGAGCGAAGCGGAATCCGGGGACTTTCCGATTGTGGACGAACCCCGGATTGCGCTGCGCTCCATCCGGGCTACCGCCTTGCCGCACCCTTGACGGCGCCCCCGCGCCATGGTGATTATCCGCCCATGAGCACCGCCGTCCGCCCAGCCCGTCTTTGGTGGCGCACCTCCTGACGAGGTGGCCGGTGCGATTTCTTTTCCCAAAATCGTCTGAGGTCGCCTGCACAGCGCGGCGGCCTGATCGTTTGTCCTGTGTGGCGTTCCCTCAACAAGTTTCGTAAGAGGACGACATGAACAGGACAGTCTTTGCCCTCCCGGCCAGAAGCGCCTATTCGACCCGCGCCGGTCTTGCGATCACGCGCGTGGCCGAGCAGTTCACCGGCGGCGCCAGCCGGCTCGACGATCTCGTCAGCCTGCTCGACCGCCGCCGCGGCGTGGTGCTGTCCTCGGGCACGACCGTGCCCGGCCGCTACGAGAGCTTCGATCTCGGCTTCTCCGATCCGCCGCTCAAGCTCGAGACCGTTGGCGTCAACTTCAAGCTGGAGGCGCTGAACGCGCGCGGAGAGGTGCTGATCGCCTTCCTCGGCGATGTCTTGCGCGAACCCTGTGTCGTCATCTCCGAGAGAACGGCGAGCCGCCTTGCCGGCCACATCATCCGCGGTGATGCGCCGGTCGAGGAGGACCAGCGCACGCGGCGTGCCAGCGTGATGTCGCTGGTGCGCGATCTCGTCGCCGCCTTCTCCGCCAGTGATGACGGCCTGCTCGGCCTGTTCGGCGCCTTTGCCTACGACCTCGTCTTTCAGATCGAGGACCTCGTGCAGAAGCGCCCGCGCGAGGCCGACCAGCGAGACATCGTGCTCTACGTGCCCGATCGCCTGCTCGCCTACGACCGTGCCACCGGCCGCGGCGTGGTGCTCTCTTACGATTTCGCCTGGAAGGGCAAGTCGACCGAAGGCCTGCCGCGCGAGACCGCCGACAGCCCCTATCTGAAGACGCCGCGCCAGGGCTTTGCCGATCACGCGCCGGGCGAATATCAGGCCACGGTCGAGACAGCGCGCGCCGCCTTTGCCCGTGGCGATCTGTTCGAGGCCGTGCCGGGCCAGCTGTTCGCCGAGCCCTGCGACCGCTCGCCGGCCGAAGTGTTCCAGCGCCTCTGCGTCATCAACCCGTCGCCCTATGGTGCGCTGATGAATCTCGGCGAGGGCGAGTTTCTCGTCTCGGCTTCGCCCGAAATGTTCGTGCGCTCGGACGGCCGCCGCGTCGAGACCTGCCCGATCTCGGGCACGATCGCGCGCGGCCTTGATGCGATCGGCGATGCCGAGCAGATCCGCCAGCTCCTGAACTCGGAGAAGGACGAGTTCGAGCTCAACATGTGCACCGACGTCGACCGCAACGACAAGGCGCGCGTCTGCGTGCCCGGCACGATCAAGGTCCTGGCGCGCCGCCAGATCGAGACTTACTCAAAGCTGTTCCACACCGTTGACCACGTCGAGGGCATGTTGCGCCCCGGCTTCGATGCGCTCGATGCCTTCCTCACCCACGCCTGGGCTGTCACCGTCACCGGTGCGCCGAAGCTCTGGGCCATGCAATTCGTCGAGGATCACGAGCGCTCGCCGCGGCGCTGGTATGCCGGCGCGATCGGCGCGGTGAATTTCGACGGCAGCATTAACACCGGCCTCACCATCCGCACCATCCGCATGAAGGATGGCCTCGCCGAAGTGCGCGTCGGCGCCACCTGCCTGTTCGATTCAGACCCCGCCGCAGAAGACCGCGAGTGCCAGGTCAAGGCGGCCGCGCTGTTCCAGGCGCTGCGCGGCGATCCGCCGAAGCCGCTCTCGACCTTTGCGCCTGATGCCACCGGCTCGGGCAAGCAGGTGCTGCTGATCGACCATGACGACAGCTTCGTGCACATGCTCGCCGATTATTTCCGCCAGGTCGGCGCCAGCGTCACCGTGGTCCGCTATGTGCATGCGCTCGACATGCTCAAGCAGAAGAGGTGGGACTTGCTGGTGCTGTCGCCCGGCCCCGGGCGCCCTGAGGATTTCGGGATCAAGGCGACGATCGATGCGGCGCTGGAGAGGAAGCTGCCGGTGTTCGGCGTCTGCCTCGGCGTGCAGGCGATCGGCGAATATTTCGGCGGCGAGCTCGGCCAGCTCACCCATCCCGCCCACGGCCGGCCCTCGCGGGTGCAGGTGCGCGGCGGCCGCCTGATGCGCAACCTGCCGAACGAGATCGTCATCGGACGCTATCACTCGCTCTATGTCGAGCGCGACAGCATGCCGGAGGTGCTCAGCGTCACCGCCAGCACCGAGGACGGCGTCGCCATGGCGCTGGAGCACAAGACCCTGCCGGTCGCCGGCGTGCAATTCCACCCGGAATCGCTGATGTCGCTCGGCGGCGAGGTGGGGCTACGTATTGTCGAAAACGCGTTCCGGCTGGATGCGCCGGTCAATTGAGAGGCACGAATGACTTTTGACCACGACATCAAGGCGAGCGTCCGCACCATCCCGGATTATCCCAAGCCCGGGATCATGTTCCGCGACATCACCACCCTGCTCGCGGATGCGCGCGCGTTCCGCCGAGCCGTGGACGAGCTCGTCAACCCCTGGGCCGGCAACAAGATCGACAAGGTCGCCGGCATGGAGGCGCGCGGCTTCATCATCGGCGGCGCGGTGGCGCATCAGCTCTCGGCGGGCTTCGTGCCGATCCGCAAGAAGGGCAAGCTGCCGCATACCACGGTGCGCATCGCCTATTCGCTCGAATACGGCATCGACGAGATGGAGATGCATGTCGACGCGGTCGCACCCGGCGAGCGCGTGATCCTGGTCGACGATCTCATCGCCACCGGCGGCACCGCGGAAGGCGCGGTCAAGCTGCTGCGCCAGATCGGCGCCAACGTGGTTGCCGCCTGCTTCATCGTCGACCTGCCCGAGCTCGGCGGCGCCGCCAAGCTGCGCGCCATGGACGTGCCCGTGCGCACGCTGATGTCGTTCGAGGGGCACTGAGCGTCAACGAGGCAGAACAAGCTTCGGGGGCGGTGTGTGGGCCAAGGACGCGGTTCACCTCTCCCCGCTGGGGAGAGGTGAACACCGAGCTTCCCGATCGAATGCTTCACGACCGCTGCAATATCAGGCTGAGCTCGAGCTCCCGGAAGGCGATGTAGTTGCGCCGGGTCCATTGGTGCAGCTCGGTCGAAGAGTCCTTCTCCTGGCGCAGATAGCCCGTGAAGGAGAAATTCAGCCGGTCGATATAAGTCTTGAGGAAACCGGGCAGCGCGGGAAGGCGGAACAGCCGGCCGCCTCCCATTGCCGGCGGCAGCTCGCCGCGGACGACATATTCGTTGTCCACCGTGACCAGGTTCATCCGCGGGATCCGCCCACGCAGCATCTCGTGGGCGCGGGCCGAGACGCGGTCGGTGTCGGCGACGAACAGGATCATCGGCGCAACGTGGCGCCGCGCCGCCTCCTTCAGCAGGCCGATCTCGTCGGTCATCTTGAAGAACTCGTCGAAGGCGTGGAAGCCGAGGTCGATCACCTTGGCAAGTCCGTCATCGACGATGACGCGGTCCATCAGCTGCATCTTGCCGAAGGTGTCGATCACGTCGGCGGTCTCGGTCACCTTCGGTAGGTAATCGAGCAGCGACGGCTCCTTCAGGTTGACGTCGAAGGCCGCGACGTTGCCGTTCTTGAGCAGCAGGAATTCGCTCAAAAGCCGCGCCAGCAAGGTCTTGCCGACCTGCGGGCGGGGCGAGCAGATGATGTAGACGGGTGTCGCGGGCATCGCCAGCTATATCAGGCCAACTCACCGCCCAATCCAGCCGTATCAGCCCGGCTTGCGCAACTATTTTTCGCTGTTGCGGCTGGCGGATTTCGACCCGACGATGTCAGTCAGGCGGATGCGGTCGTATTCGCTCCAGACATTGGCCAACCAGTGCCGGACATAACCGCGCAGCACGAAGGAATAGTTCGCGGCCTCGTCGCTGATGCCCTTGTTGGCCACGAATTTCAGGAACGGGACCGAGGAGACCTCGACCTGCTCATAGGCCATCTCGTTGAGCTTGGGGATGGTCAGCTCGGTCGCGTCCTTGATGCGGTGGAAGTAGGAATTATAGGTCGCCTGGTCCCACTGGAAGAACTGGGTGTCGTTGATGAAGTTCTTCACCAGGAAATATTTCGCGCCCCCCATGAAGCCTGCGGTCTCCGCGATCTCCTCCAGCGAGGCGATCGAGGGTCCGAGGATGTGGAACACGGCGAAGGTGATCTGGCCGGCCTTGGCGGCGTCGAGGAAGCCGATGTCGCGCAGCGAGGCCAGCGCCGGCGAAAGCAGGCCGGCGCGGACGTCGATCACGGTGACCGAAGGGCTGACAGCGTTGAGCGTGTCGAAGATCTTCATCTGGTCGGCCGTCGTCGTCATGTCGACGATCTCGGTGATGTCGGGGTGGAAGCGCTTCAGGGTTCCGCGCGGCGACTCCGTGTCGAACGCCCGCGTCGGCACGTTGTTGGCCGAGAAATAATCGAGCAGGGTGCGCGATACCGTGGTCTTGCCGACCCCGCCCTTGTCCGCGCCCACCACAACCACTGCCGGCTTTGCCATTGCTGTCCCCTAACGCGCGCCCCCGATCGCGAGGTCGCAATCGGCCGGGCCCCAAATCGATGTCCCGAAAGACGTCCCGAGTCTGCTGTTGGGCGCGAACATGGCAGAAACAAGGGAGAATTCAATTCCTCGCGCTCCACTTACGGCAATTCCCGAGGATTTTCCCGATTGCCGGGAAACCCGGCGCATGAAGCGGCAAATCACGCCGTCAGTGACGGCCCCACGGTCCCATCGGATTGGCTGCCGGGGCTCCAGAGGGACTGGGCGCGGGAACGGGCGGCGGGCTGGCGGGACCGGCCGCATCGCTCCACGGCCCCTGCGAGAGCGGCGGCGGCCCGTCCTGTGCGCCGGCATGTTCGGTCTCGAGTTGTTCCGTCTCTTCGGCGGGGTCCGGCAGCGGTCCCGGATCGCGCCCGCCGGCGAACTTGACCAGCGCGTCGACCCGGGACTGCACGGAAGGGTGGGTCGCGAACAGGTCGGCAAAGCCCTCGCGCGGATTGTCGACGCAGAGCTCCATCACCGCCGAGGTCGCGCCCGGCAGCTCGCCGCGGCCCTCGATCTTGCGCAGCGCCGAGATCATCGCGTCGGGGTCTTTCGTCAGCTCGACCGAACCGGCATCGGCGAGATATTCGCGCGACCGCGACAGCGCGAGCTTGACCACCTGCGACAGCAGCCAGGCCAGCACGATCAGCACGATGGCGATGATGATGACGATGATCGCGCCGCCCCCGGAGCTCTTGCTGTCGCTCGAGGACGACCGCGACGACGAGGAGGAGCCCGAGGACGAGGAGCCGCCCGAGCTCCAGTTCAGATTCGTGAACAGGCGGAAGAACAATTCGCCGAAGAAGCCGACCACGCCGGCGATGATGACGGCGACCACCATGAGTTGCACATCGCCGTTCTTGATGTGGGTCAGCTCGTGGCCGAGCACCGCCTCGATCTCCTTGTCGTTGAGCGCATCGAGGAGACCCGTGGTGACCGTGATGGAATATTGCCGCGGATTGAGGCCGGTCGCGAACGCGTTTAGCGCCGGGCTCTCCATGATCTTCAGCTTCGGCATGGTGAGGCCGCGCGAGATGCAGAGGTTCTCGAGCAGATTGTAGAGCCGCGGCTGTTCCTGCCGGGTGACGCTGTGGCCGCCGGTCACGGCATCGATCATCGACTGGTGAAAGAAATAGGCGATCACGATCCAGACCGCCGCCACGACCGTTGCAATCGGCGCGGCCTTGAGCAGGTCCGAGAAGGCGTGTCTCAGATAGTACGCGGCGGTCTCACTGTCGTCGATGAACACCTCGGCCACCAGCGCGCCGGCATAGACCAGCACATAGACCAGCGCGAACAGGCCGGCGAGCAGCAGCATCGAACGAAGCTTGTTCGAGGCGATGTGCGTGTAGAGACCATACGCGGCCATGACGCGATGCCCTGCCGGCCTATCGGCTCAAATCAGAACTTCACCTGCGGCACGGTCTCGACCTCGGTGCGGCTGGCGCCGAGATCGAAGAAGTCCTTTTTGGTGAAGCCGAACATGCCCGCGAACAAGGCGGCGGGCAGCTGCTGGATGCCGGTATTGTATTCCTGCACCGCGTTGTTGAAGAAGCGGCGGCTCGCCGCGATCTTGTTTTCGAGGTCGGAGAGCTCGGACGCGAGCTGCTGGAAATTGGCGTTGGCCTTGAGGTCGGGATAGGCCTCCGACAGCGCGATCAGCCGGCCGAGCGCGCCGGAGAGCTGGTTCTCGGCCGCGGACACCTGCGCCGGGCCCTGTGCCGACATCGCCGAATTGCGCGCCTTGATGACGTCGTCGAGCGTGCCGCGCTCGTGCGAGGCGTAGCCCTTCACCGTCTCGACCAGGTTCGGGATCAGGTCGTGACGCTGCTTGAGCTGCACGTCGATGTCGGCAAAGGCCTGGCCGACACGCTGGCTCAGCGCCACCAGGCGGTTGTAGGCGCTGAAAGCGATCAGCGCGAGGACGACGATGACGCCGAGAACGATCCAGCCGGTCGACATGGAGAACTCCTGAAGAGGGAAGAAGGCGGGCGCTAGGGTAGACGAAATTAACGCAGGATGAGAGCCCGGCGCGGAGGGAAGGTAAGACTTGGTCGGATCAGGAACGGCCCGAGTTCAAGGCAGGCACGGCCAGCGAAATTAACTTTCGGACATGACGGCATCGCCCCAGCGCCAGCGCCGGGCCTCGGCATAGGCCGCCTTGTCCCGCCGCGGGACGTTTGCCGGCGCAACCCCAGCCTCCGTGCAAAGCTTGGCCGCGATCTCGGCCTTGCCGATGTCCGGCGGTGCCAGCACGCGCGCGGCGCGGCTCGCGGGCGGGGTGCGGGTCAGGGCGACGTAGATGAAGCGCTCGTCCTCGAACGGCACCTCGGCGCCCTTGATCTGCCGGTGCGCCTGCGAGCGCGGCAGGCGCTGGCTGAAATGGCACCAGTCGGGCGCGATGAGCGGGCACGGCCTTTCGTGCGGGCAGGGCGCGGTGACGAAGGCGCCAGCTGCGATCAGCTGCTGGCGCAGGGCGAGGATGCGGGCATAGCCGGCGGGCGTGCCGGGCTCGATCACCACCAGCGCGTGGCGCGCCCTGGCCCACATCGCCTCGGTCAGCTTGCGCTGATCGGCCTCGCTGAGCTCGCCGATGATGTAGCTGGCGATGACGAGATCGGCCTGTGAGACCTCGGCGAGGTTGCCGCCGGCATCGCCGGGCAGATAACGGCACTCCGCCAATCGCGAGCTGCCGTGTGCCAGTTCGAGCGCGAGCCGGCTCAGCGTGGCGTTGGCATCGAGCAGGGTAAAATCCTGTAGCGACGGAAAGGCTTCCGCGGCGGCCCAGCTGGCGGTGCCCGGACCGGCGCCGACGTCGAGCAATGTTTCGGGGGCGAGATCAGGCGCGATCTCGGTGAGCGCATTGAGGCTCGCCGCCACCGCCGCGTAGGTCGCGGGCATGCGCGCCAGCGCATACGCGAGCGCATCTGCGTCCGACTTGATCGTGCCGGAGGTGCCGCCGGCGCGATACGTAGTCGAGATCTTCTGCGAGCGCCGGGCCGCGTCGCTGCGAGAGAAGCCCTGCAGCTTGCCGTCGAGGGCGGCTTTCAGTTCGGCGGGAAGGGTGGGGGAGATCATCATCCGCAGTCATGCCCCGCGAAGGCGGGGCATCCAGTACTCCGAGACAGTGCCGTTAACCGAGAAGCCGCGGCGTACTGGATCAGTCCGCACCAGTGCGCAATTTGCGCACAAGGCGGATGATAACGCAATGGGTGTGGCGCGATCGAGCTATCACGCCACGTTCTGGTCGAGAATGTCCACGGCCTCGGCGAGGCTCACCGACACCAGCTGCGACACGCCGCGCTCGGCCATGGTGACGCCGAACAGGCGGTTCATCCGCGCCATCGTGATCGGGTTGTGCGTGATGATGATGAAGCGCGTGTCGGTCGAGCCGGTCATCTCGTGCAGGAGGTTGCAGTACCGTTCGACGTTGTGGTCGTCGAGCGGCGCGTCGACTTCGTCCAGCACGCAGATCGGCGAGGGGTTGGTCAGGAACACCGCGAAGATCAGTGCCATCGCGGTCAGCGCCTGCTCGCCGCCCGAGAGCAGCGACAGCGTCTGCGGCTTCTTGCCCGGCGGCTTGGCGATGATTTCGAGGCCGGCTTCCAGGGGGTCGTCGCTCTCGATCAGGTGCAGCGCGGCTTCGCCGCCGCCGAACAGCTCGACGAACAGGCGCTTGAAGTGCTCGTTGACGACGTCGAACGAGGTCAGCAGCCGCTCGCGGGCTTCCTTGTTGAGGCTCTGGATGCCCTGGCGCAGCCGCTTGATGGCCTCGACCAGGTCGTCGCGCTCGGTGACAAGGCCGGTGTGCTGGGTCTCGACCTCGCGCAGCTCTTCCTCGGCGCGCAGATTGACGGCGCCGAGGCGCTCGCGGTCCCGGCGCATCTTCTCGAGGTCCTCCTCGATCTCGTGCAGCGGCGGCAGTTCGGCGCCGGGCTCGAGCTCGGCAAGGTCGGCGACGGCCTGCGGCTCGACCTCGAGCATGTCGCGGATCTCGCGCTCGATGTCCTCGAGCCGGCGGCGGGCGCCTTCCATGCGCTCCTCCGCGCGGGCGGTGGCCTCGCGGGCGCTGGAGAGCGCCTCGAGCGTCAGCTTGGCGACGCGGTCGGTCTCGGCCATTGCGGTTTCCGCGGTGGCAAGTGCGTCGGCGGCCATGCGGCGGTCGTTCTCGGCGTATTCGATCTCGGTGATCAGCGCGCTGCGCTTCTCGGCGAACACGGCCGGGGCGTTTTCGAGCTCGCTGCGCTCGATGGTGAGCTCGGCGATGCGGGCCTGGATGGTGTCGATGTGGGAGGCCGCGCTCTCCTTGCGGTTCTGCCACTCGGTGCGCTCGGCGAGGATCGCCTGCACGCGGCGATCGGCGAGCTCGGCCTCACGTGCCAGCGCCTGCGCCTCGGCGCGGACCTGGGCGGCCATGCGGCGGCGGCCTTCGATGTCGCTGCGGACGGCGGCGAGCTGGGTCTCGGTGTCTTCGCTCGACGGCAGCTCGCCGATGCCGGCCTGGGCGTATTCGTAGGCGGCCTCGGCTTCGGCGCGATCGGCGGCGAGCCGGCTGTGCGCCTCCGACAGCGTCGCCTTGCGCGCGGCATGGCGGCTGATCTCGCGCTCGGCATTGGCGTGGCGCTCGCGCGCGACGTTGAGCTCGCGCTGGGCGCCGCGCCAGGCTTCGCGGCTGGCGCCTTCGGTGCTGGCCGCCATCTGCAGCTCGGACTCGGCATTCTCCAGCGCCTGGCGCTTGATCTGCGCGTCGATGCGGGCCTGCTCCAGCTCGTTCTCGATGTCGACGAGGCGGGCGCGCTCGGCCAGGCGCCGCGCGGCGCCGGTCGGTGCGTGCGCCGCGGCGACGAAGCCGTCCCAGCGCCAGACGTCGCCCTCGGGCGAGACCAGCCGCTGGCCGGTCTTGAGCTGCGAGACCAGCTCGGCGCCGCGCTCGCGCGGCACCACGCCGATCTGGGCGAGACGGCGGGCCAACTCGGCCGGCGCCTGCACATGGTTGGAGAGCGGCACGGCGCCTTCGGGCAGCTCGGGATCGCCCTCGGTGTGTCCGACATTGGTCCAGCGCATCGGCGCCGACGGATCGATCGGAGCGTCAAGATCGTCGCCGAGTGCCGCGCCGATCGCCTTTTCAAAGCCCTTGTCGACGGTGATGCCGTCGATGATCGGCGGCCACAAATTCTTGGTCTCGCCGTTGACGATCTTGGAGATCGTGCGCGCCTCGGTCTCGAGCCGCTGCACGCGCTTGTCGGCCTCGACCAGCGGCGAGCGTGAGGATTCCAGCGTCTGGCGTGCCGCGACATGCGCAGCTTCGCTGGCCTGCGCCGCAGCTTCGGAGGCCGCCAGCGTCTCTTCCGCCGTCTCGACCAGCGCGGTCAGCTCGTCGAGATCGCCGAAGCCGCCGGTTGCTTCGGTGAGCTTCTGCTCTTCCGCCGTGACGTTCGCGATGTCCTGATCGAGCCGGGCGAGCTTGTCGCGATGGGTGCGGACGTTGGCCTCGAGCTGGTTGCGCTTGGCGGTGAGGTCGGCGAGCGCGGTGGTGAGCTCGGCGAAGCGCTGCTCGGTTTCGGTCAGCACCGCCTCGGCCTCGGCAACGCGCTCGTCGACGCCGGAGCGCTTCTCGACGCGCGACTTGATCTCTTCCTTCAGCTCGGCATCTTCGGCGTCGAGCCGCTGCAGCGCGACGTCGGCATCCATGGTCTGCTGCTGAGCACGGGAAATGTCGCCCTCGAACTGGGCAAGGCGGCGCTCGAGCTCGGTGACGCGCTCCTTGGCGCGCTCTTCCTCACGGTCGAGCTGCTCGCGGGCATTGGTCAGGCGCTGCAGGCCGGCCGCGGCGCGCGCTTCGGCATCGCGCAGCGCCGGCATCTCGGCGGCGCGGATCGCCTGGATGCGGGCGGCTTCGGCCTGGTGCTGGGTGCGCTCGGCCATCTCGCGCACGGCGAGATCGTGGGTCTGGCCGGATTCGTTGACGTCGGCATGGGCACCGACCCAGCGCAGGTGGAACAGCGTGGCTTCGGCCTTGCGGACCTTGGCGGCGACCTCGCGATAGCGCACGGCCTGGCGAGCCTGCTTCTTCAGGCCTTCCATCTGGCCGGAGAGCTGGCCGATCACATCCTCGACGCGGGTGAGGTTGGTTTCGGCCGCCTTCAGCCGCAGCTCGGCCTCGTGACGGCGGGCGTGCAGGCCGGCGACGCCGGCGGCGTCTTCCAGCACGCGGCGGCGCTGCTCGGGCTTGGCCTGGATGATCTCGCCGATCTTGCCCTGGTGGACGAGGGCGGGCGAACGCGCACCGGTGGCGGCGTCCGCGAACAGGATCTGCACGTCGCGGGCGCGCACGTCGCGGCCGTTGATGCGGTAGACCGAGCCGGCCTCGCGCTCGATGCGGCGGGAGATTTCCAGGATCTGGCTGTCGTTCATCGCCGCCGGCGCGGTGCGATCGGCATTGTCGATCGTCATCGTCACTTCGGCATGGTTGCGCGCCGGACGGTTGCCGGAGCCGGCGAAGATCACCGCATCCATGTCGGCCGCGCGCAGCGACTTGTAGGAGGTCTCGCCCATCGCCCAGCGCAGCGCCTCGACGAGATTGGACTTGCCGCAGCCGTTGGGGCCGACCACGCCGGTCAGGCCGGGCTCGATGACGAAGTCCGTGGGCTCAACGAAGGACTTGAAACCGTGAAGGCGCAGGCGGGTGATTTTCATAAGCACGCATCTCTGTTGGCAGGCGCGAATCCCCCTGCCGGGACAATACCATGGAAGGCAATGTCGCTGTCTGGGTGAGTCGCGCGAGGCGCCTCATGCGGCTGGACAATGGCCGCGGTGCGCCGCGAGGGCAACCGGCGAAAGCCGTTTTTCCCAAGGGATTTATGCCGGGAAAGATACGGCTTTCGAGATGCGAATCAGGATCTTGACGCGCGAATCAGCTCTTCAGCAGCGGGTTGATCTTCTTGGCGAACTCCTCGAACGAGGTGTCGCCCTTGATCTTCTCGCCGTTGATGAAGAAGGTCGGCGTCGAATCCACCTTGAGCACGTCGCTGGCATATTTCTGGTCGGCGGCAATCCTGTCGAGCAGCGCCTGGTCCTTCAGGCAGGCCTCGACCTGCTGCTGGGTGAGGCCGGCCTGCTTGCCGATCCGCGTCAGGGTCTCGGTGGTGTTCTTCATCACCCAGTCATTCTGCTGGCGGAACAGCATGTCGGTGACCGCGAAGTATTTCGGCGCATCGTCCTTGGCGATGCAGCGCGACAGCATCGAGCCGGCGGCGGCTTTGATGTCGAGCGGGAACTCGCGGAAGATGTAACGCACCTTGCCGGTGTCGATGTATTCCGTCTTGATCTTCGGGAACACCTGCTCGTTGAAGGCGGCGCAGTGCGGGCATGTCATCGAGGCGTATTCGGTGATGGTGACGGCGGCATCCTTCGGGCCGAGCGCCATGTCGGGCAGCGACACCGGCTTGGCGACATCGGCGGCCGACTGCGCCATTGCTTCAGGGATCATGGCGTCCGAGATGAACCGCAGCGGCGAGAGCCCGGCGAACGCGGCAAGCCCGGTCAGCGACAGCATCGTGGTGAAGGCGCGGCGGGTGATGATCAAGGTCGGCTCCCGGGATTGGCAAGGTTCGCCCAAAGGACGGGTCAAGGTTTCCTGCTCGGACGGCCTGTCGCTAGCTTGAAACGTCGTTTGAGGCAATGGCGGGCGCTACGGACAGGTCCAGTTTGGCCGCGGAATGAGGCTCAATTTCGCTTGATGGCGGCCCCGAGGCGCGCCAGCGCGGTCTTCAGTTCTTCATCTTCGATCTCGGTCAGGTTCTCCGCCACCTTGGCGACGGCCTTGGGGTCGGGTGGGCCGGGCCGCTTCCGGGCCCGCGGCCGCGACAGGGGCGCCTGGCGGAAGGCCAGCTTGCCGACCGCGCTCCAGCCGAAGAAGCGGTTGACCCGCTCCAGGATCACGTCGGCCGAATGCTGAATCTCCAGCGCCATCGGCCCCTCGACCCGTAGCACCAGGGTTGCCGGCTCCTGCGGCTGACCCTCGACCGGCCGCGGCCATTGCATCTTGAGCGGCTCGGCATGGGCCGCGATCTCCGGCCCCGCGATCTGTGCCCACCGCGTCACCAGCTCGCGCGCCGCAAAGCCCTGCTTGGCATAGGCCTCGGCAAAGACGTCGTCGAGCAGGATCCCGAGCGGTTTGGCGCTGACCGGGCCGGGCTTGAAGATGGGGCCGGATTTGGACATGAGCCGTCCGTTATGCCGCGGCGCGAGGCCGGATGGCCTTGAGGTCGCGATCGATCTCGCGCCGTCGTTGCATCAGATCATAGTCCATCTGCAGACCCAGGAAAAAGCCCTCCGACAGACCGAAATAGCGGGCGAGCCGCAGGTCAGTGTCGGCGGTGATGTCGCGCTTGCCGAGGACGATCTCGTTGATCCGCCGCGGCGGGACGTGAACGGCCCGCGCCAGCGCGTTCTGGCTCAGCTCCATCGGCTTCAAAAACTCCTCCAGCAGGATCTCGCCGGGATGGGGATTGCGGAGGAACCCGTTCCTAGTGGTAGTCGACGATTTCGACATCTCTCGGTCCTCCTTCATCCCACACAAAACAGATGCGCCACTGATCGTTGATCCGGATCGAGTGCTGACCTTCGCGGTTGGCTTTCAGGGCTTCCAGCCGATTGCCCGGAGGAACCTTGAGATCCGCCAACACCCGCGCCTGGTTCAACAAGCGCAGCTTTCGCAAAGCCACATTCTGAATGTCGGACGGCAGTTTTCGACTTCGCCGACCGGACCAGATCAACTCTGTCTCGGAGTTGGCGAAGCTCTGGATCATGTCTGTGTATAACGCAAGGCGTTATAGCGCGCAACGGTCCGGTCGCGCTGGCCACAGGCGGAATCCTCCTCTAGTAAAGGTGCATGCTCTCCACGACTGCGCGCAAGAAGGAACAGAGTACGGCGTCGTCGGTTCGCCCGCTCGCGCTCCTGCAATGGTACGACCGCCACCGCCGCCGATTGCCGTGGCGCGCCGCGCCGGGCGAGGCATCCGATCCCTACCGCGTCTGGCTCTCCGAGATCATGCTCCAGCAGACCACCGTGAAGGCGGTCGGCCCCTATTTCGAAAAATTCGTCGCGCGCTGGCCGGATGTCACGGCGCTGGGGCGAGCCTCGCAGGACGACGTGCTGCGGATGTGGGCCGGGCTCGGCTATTACTCGCGCGCACGCAACCTCCATGCCTGCGCCGTGGCGGTGACGCGCGAGCATGGCGGCGTGTTTCCGGATACCGAGGAGGGGCTGCGCGCGCTGCCGGGGATCGGGCCCTACACGGCGGCGGCGATTGCGGCGATCGCGTTCGACCGCCGCACCATGCCGGTCGACGGCAACATCGAGCGCGTGGTGTCGCGGCTGTTCGCGGTCGAGGAGGAGCTGCCGCAAGCCAAGCCGCTCATCCAGCAACTCGCCGCGACGCTGCTGGCGGAGTCTCGCGCCGGCGACAGCGCGCAGGCGCTGATGGATCTCGGCGCCTCGATCTGCACGCCGAAGAAGCCGGCCTGCTCGCTGTGTCCGCTGAACGAGGACTGCGCGGCACGCGCGCAGGGCACCCAGGAGACGCTCCCGCGCAAGGCACCGAAGAAGAGCGGGATGCTCAGGCGCGGTGCCGCCTTCGTGGTCACGCGCGGCGCCGAATTGCTGGTTCGCTCGCGGCCCGAAAAGGGGTTGCTCGGCGGCATGACGGAGGTGCCGTGCTCGGACTGGCTCGCCGGCCAGGACGATGCAACGGCGAAGCAGCAGGCGCCGCAGCTGAAGGGGCTGTCGCGCTGGCAGCGCAAGGTGGGCGCCGTCACCCACGTCTTCACGCATTTTCCGCTCGAGCTAGTGGTCTACACGGCCAAGGCCGAGGCCCGGGTCCGCGCGCCCGAGGGCATGCGTTGGGTGCCGATCGCGACTCTGGCAGATGAGGCGCTGCCCAACGTCATGCGCAAGGTCATCGCGCATGGATTGGATCTCTAGCATCCATCCTGCTGACAGCAGGCTGTCAGCAGGCTTGCGCTAACAGGGGGCAAAGGAGATCTCGCATGGTCAAGACCGCGCTCGATAACTTCCCAAGGCCCCCATGCGCCGAGCTGCTCGGCTGGCGCCTGCTCGATGCCCGTCCGGAGGAGGGCTGGATCAAGCTCGGCTTCGACGGCAAGCCGGAGTTCTGCAACCCCGCGGGCTTCATCCAGGGCGGCATGCTCTCGGCGATGCTCGACGACACCATGGGTCCGGCGGTGCTGGTGATGAGCGAGGGCCGGCTCTACACCACCACGATCAGCATGACCGTGAATTTTTTGGCACCCGCAAAGCCCGGTCCGATCACCGGCGAAGCCAAGGTCACGCAGCTCGGCAAGACCATCGCCTTCGTCGAAGCCATGCTGATGGCAGAGGACGGCACGGTGCTGGCGACGGCAAGCGCCAGCGAGCGATTGTTGGAGGCGGCGAGGGTGGTGGGAAAATAGTTCGGCGGTGCGCACTGCTCTTCCTTCTCCCCTTGCGGGAGAAGGTGGCGCGAAGCGCCGGATGAGGGGTTGCCTCAGCGAATTCTACTGCAAAAGATTTACCTGCGGACAGAACCCCTCACCCAAGTGAGTCCGCTTCTACCTGCGTCGCTGCCCTCTCCCGCAAGGGGAGAGGGCGTATTCGCGCACATCTCGCCTTGAGCAAAGAACTCACCCCTTCGCCCGCGCGTTCTTGCTTACGATCGGCGGCTTCGCATTCAGCGCCTCGACCTGAAATCCCGCAACGCGCTTGTAGTTCGCGGCGATGTCCTCCAGCTCCTTTTGCGACAGCACGTCGGTGACGACCTTGTACCCGTCAGGCGCGCGCTCCTCGACCAGCTGCATCACCTGCTCGGGACCGTTCTTGCGGTTGAGCAGGACGAGGTCGGTGGTTGCGGGCCGTCGCTCGGCCTCATAGGCGAGCAGTGCCGCCTGCGTCGGGCCGTGCGCCAGGATCTCGCGCGTGATGACGCGCGCGTCGAGGATCGCCTGCGAGGCGCCGTTCGAGCCGATCGGGTACATCGGATGCGCGGCATCGCCCATCAGCGTGGCGCGGCCGAAGGTCCATTGCGACACCGGATCGCGATCGACCAGCGGATATTCGTAGGCGTGCGGGCAGTTCCTGATCAGGGCGGGCACGTCGAGCCAGTCGAACTGCCAGCTCTCGAACCAGGGCAGGAACTCCTCGAGCCGCGCCGTGCGGTTATAGTCCTCGCGACGCCACTGATAGGTCGGCGGCATGTGGCGCTCCGCGACCCAGTTGATGAGGTGGTTGCCGTTTGCATCCGGTTCTTTCGAGATCGGATAGCAGACGAATTTCAGGATCTCGTGACCGGCCATGATCATGCTGCGGCCGGTGAGGAAGGCTTTGGCCGGCGTGACGCCGCGCCAGAGGATACGGCCGTTCCAGATCGGCGGGCCTTCGTTCGGATAGAGCTTTTCACGTGCGGCGGAATGGATGCCGTCGGCGGCGATCAGGATCGTGCCCTCGTAGGTGCCGGCGGCCTTGCCGGTCGCCCTGTCGACGAAGTCGGCGCGCACGCCGCCCGCCGTCTCGGTCCAGCCGGTCAGATGATGGCTGGTGAGGATGTTGTCGCGGCCGAGCCGCTCGAGCGCGGTGTCGAGCAGGATCTGCTGCAGCGTGCCGCGATGGATCGAGAATTGCGGCCATTTGTAGCCGGCCTCCAGGCCGCGCGGCTCGCTCCAGATCGGCTTGCCGTGCTTGGAGAAATAGGCGAGCTCGCGCGTCCGCACGCCGCTGGCGTCCAGCTTGTCCAGCAGGCCGAGCTCGATCAGCTCGCGCACCGCATGCGGCAGCACGTTGATGCCGACCCCGAGCGGCTTCAGTTCCGCGACGCTCTCGAACACTTTCACGGAAACGCCGATTTGATGCAGGCTGAGCGCAAGCGTCAGCCCGCCGATGCCGCCACCGGCGATGAGTACCGTCATGAGAAAACCCCTCCGATGGAGGCGTCTTGGCACAGCCGGGCGGCCGTGGGCAACTGCGAACAGGCCGCCTATGGACGGCGCGGCGGAGGACCGTTAACCTCCGGTTTTCCCTATGAGGTCCGACATGCTCAAGCTCTACTACGCCACCGGCACCTGCGCGCTTGCCACCTACATCACCCTGGAAGAGGCCGGCGCCGACTACACCGCTGAGCGGCTGAGCTTCAAGGATAACCAGCAGAACAGCCCGGACTATCTCGCCATCAACCCAAAGGGCCGAGTGCCGGCGCTGGTCACCGACCGCGGCGTCCTGACCGAGACGCCGGCGATGCTGGCCTATCTCGCGCAGACTTTCCCCAAGGCGAAGCTCGCGCCGCTCGACGATCCCTTCGACTTCGCCCAGGTGCAGTCGTTCAACTCCTATCTCTGCTCGACCGTGCACATCAACCACGCCCACAAGATGCGCGGCGCGCGCTGGGCGACGGAGGAGAGCTCGTTCGCCGACATGAAGGCGATGGTGCCGAAGACCATGGGCGCTTGCTTCAAGCTGATCGAGCAGAAGATGTTTCGGGGACCCTGGGTGATGGGCGATCAGTACACGATCTGCGATCCCTATCTCTATACGCTCTCGACCTGGCTCGAAGGCGACAGCGTCGACATCAATGCGACGCCGAAGATCGCCGATCACTTCAAGCGCATGTCCGATCGCCCCGCGGTGAGCAAGGTGATGGCGGCGCAGAAGGCGTAGGAGCGCAGCTGTTGTGGGGTGGGTTAGCGCAGCGTAACCCACCTCTTCTGTTGCTGCGGAAACCAAAGTGGTGGGTTACGCCTTCGGCTAACCCACCCTACGAGAGCTTGCTACGGGAGTTTCCGCCTGGCTTGCTCCAGCTGCCGCCCCGTCTCCAGCATCAGCCTTCTCAGCCAGATCGAACCGGGGTCCATCTGTGCGCGCGTCGGGTGGAACATGAACTGCTCGTCGATCCCTGGATCGAGCGGCGGCGTCACCGTGACGAGGCCGAGCTGCTGCGACAGCGCGGCGATCAGCCGGCGCGGCACGAAGGCGACGAGATCGGTGCGCGCGGCAACGTGCAAGGCTTCGAGATAGCCCGGCACGACAAGCGAGATATGTCGCTCGACGCCTTTGCTGTGCAGCCAGGTGTCGATGAGATCCTCGGCATTGCCGCGGATGATCACGCCGACATGGCGGGCGGCCAGGAACGCCTCGCGCCGCTTCAGCCTCGATCCGACGGGATGGCCGCGCCGCACCGCCAGCGCGTCGCTGTCGGTGTAGAGCAGCTGGCGATGAAACCCCTTGAAGGCGTTGCCGATCGAGATCACGAGATCGATGGTGCGGGCGAACTCGGCGTGGAAGATCGCAGGTCCCCGCCACGGCACCACGTCGATGCGGACGTTGGGGGCAAGGCGCGTCACTTTCGCCATCAAGGGCGGCATCAACAGCTCGACCGCGAGATCTGGCATCATCAGGCGGAACTGCCGCTCGCTGCGCGCGGCATCGAAGTCATCGGGCACGAACAGCCCGCGCACCTGGTCGAGCGCCTGCGCCAGCGGCGCACGCAGGGCCAGCGCCCGCGGCGTCAGCTCCATCCGTACGCCCGTGCGCACCAGCAGCGGGTCACCGAAGATGTCGCGCAGGCGCTGCAATGCGTGGCTCGTGGCCGGCTGTGACAGGCCGATCCTCAGGGCCGCGCGGCTGACATTGGCTTCGCGGAGCAATGCGTCGAGCGCGGTCAATAGGTTGAGGTCGAGCGTTTTCAAATTCATGAGGTGAATAGATATCATATTTCATATCGATTTGAAGAATGACGTTGGCCCGGCGATGATCTCCGCGTTGTCACCACGAGGAGATGCCGCCATGAACGCGAGCGCCAACAAGAAACTGCTGCAGGATATCTTTGCCGCGGCCGCCAATCCCGATCCGGCCGCGCGCGACCGCGCCCTGTTTACAGCAAGTCTCGCCGACGACGCCAAATGGGTCGTCACCGGGCAATATTCCTGGTCGCGCACCTTTGCCGGCAAGGACGCGATCCTCAAAGATCTGCACGGCTATGTCCGCACGCGCCTGCGCGACCGCACGCGGACCGTCGCCCATCGCTTCATCGCCGATGGCGACACCGTCGTGGTCGAAGCCAAGGGAGATAACGTCACGCCCGAGGGCGTGCGTTACGACAACGATTATTGCCTCGTGTTTCGCCTGGAGGACGGCAAGATCAAGGAGATTCGCGAGTACTGCGACTCCATGCTGACCGAGAAGGCGCTCGGCCCGTTTCCGCAAGCCTCCGCGAGGGCAGCGAGCTGACCGGATTGGACCAGGTCGCGTCCACCGGCCGCTCCTGTTCGCCACGGCCCGCGATGTTTGTGCGAGCCTGTCGGACGCTGCTGGAACTCCTGCAGACCCGGCACGCGCGGTCTCGGATCCGCTGCCAGCTCGCGGCCATGACCGAACGCGAGCTTCAGGATTTCGGGATGTCCCGGAGCGAGATCGAGCACGAGCTCAGAAGGACGGTTCGGCGGAAATGAACGGAGTGGACCCCCCATGTCTCGCCTCTCGCGGTGCCAAGGCCGGCGGAACTATTGCGTGCCGCCGGCGTTCCCTCGGTTGCCGGGCGCGCCGCGCCCGCGGCAACCTGCGTTCTCGGGAATTTCATGCTGGCTGGGGCTTCGGACGTTTCAACGCAGGGAGGCCGCAGCTTCTCCGGACTCCGCGAACGACTAAGAGACGCAACGTCGGCCGCGCACCGCGACCTCGACGCGCAGCTGTCGGCGTTCGAGCTGGGCGAGCTCTCCGGCTATCGGCGCTTTCTGCAAGCCAGCGCCGGCGCCCTGCTGCCGCTCGAGACGGCACTCGTCGAGGCCGGCGTCAGCAGCGCTTTCCCGGACTGGCCGGAGCGGTCGCGAAGCGCGGCAATTCTGGCTGATCTCGAGCGCCTCGGCAGCGCGGTGCCGCGGCTGGTGTCCGTGTCCCCACTGACGCGCAGCGGCGTTGTGGGCACGATGTATGTGCTCGAAGGCTCCCGTCTCGGGGCAAAATTCCTGCTGAAGATGGTCGCGGATTCCGCCGATCCGCGCCTCCGCGAAGCTGTCGCCTATCTCAGTCACGGCACCGGCAGGCGGCTCTGGCAGAGTTTCCTGGCGAAGCTTGCAACCAACGAGTGCTGGGACGAAGACGAGGCAATCGAGGCGGCCCGCATCGCCTTCGCCGCATTCGAGCAGGCGGCGGACCGGGCATGAACCAGGCCGTCAATCTCACCAATTGCGACCGCGAGCCGATCCACATTCCCGGCAGTGTGCAGCCGTTTGGCTTCCTGCTGGCCGTGCTCTCGGATTTCACGATCTGCATGGCCTCGGATAACGTCGGGAGCTTTCTTGGAACGGATGTTGCCGACCTGCTGCAGCGGCCGCTGTCGGGCGTGATCTCCGAGGCGGCGGTCGAAACGATCCGCAGCCGGGTCGATCATCTCGGCGGTCCGGATGCGACCGAGCGCCTGTTCGGCGTCGAGCTGCAGCCCGGCAAGCCACCCTTTGATCTTTCGATCCATCTCTCCGGCGTCTATCTGATCGTCGAGGCGGAGCCGAGCGTCCACGAGCCCGGCGTCAATTCCGGCGAGCTCGTGCGCTTGATGCTCGAACGGATCCGCAAGACGCGCGGAATGGCCGATCTTGCGCGCGAGGCGGCGCGTCAGCTTAAGGTGCTGACCGGCTTCGACCGCGTCATGGTCTATCAGTTTCACCCGGACGGGTCTGGCGAGGTGATCGCCGAGACGGCGGAGTCTGGGCTCGAATCCTTTTTCGGTCTGCGTTACCCCGCCTCCGACATCCCAAGGCAGGCGCGCGCGCTCTATCAGCGCAACTGGCTGCGCATCATCGCCGACGTCGACGCGCGGCCTGCCGCGCTGATGTCCACGGCCACGCATAATGCGGGACTGCTCGACCTGTCGATGAGCGTGCTGCGCTCGGTGTCGCCGATCCACATCGAATATCTGCGCAACATGGGCGTTGCCGCCTCCATGTCGGTGTCGATCCTGCGCGACGGCAAGCTGTGGGGTCTGTTTGCCTGCCACCATTATTCGCCGCGTTACATTTCGTTCGACAAGCGCACGGCCTCCGAGCTGTTCGGTCAGATGTTCTCGTGGATCGTGGAAGGCCGCGAGCGCGAGGGCGACGTCGCCTATGAGGCCCGCGCGCATCAGGTCCAGGAGCGATTGATCGAGATCGCGGCCTCGCACGACCACAGCCGGCGGGCGATCGTCGATTTCCTGGGCGACTATCGCAAGATGATCGAGTGCGACGGCGTCGCAGTCTGGTCCGATAACACCATCGCGCTCGAGGGCGAGACCCCGACCGAAGACGAGGTGAAGGGTCTCGTCGCCTTCATCAACCGGACTTCGCCTGGCCGGATCTTCGCCAGCGCCGAGATCGCCCAGGTCTACGCCGCCGGCCAGGCCTTCCGTGACCGCGCGGCGGGCTTTCTCGCCATCCCGATCTCGCGCACGCCGCGCGATTGCCTGATCTTCTTCCGCCGCGAGGTCACGCGATCGGTGAAGTGGGCCGCAGATCCCAACAAGGTCTACGACGAAGGTCCGCACGGGCCGCGCCTCACCCCGCGCAAGAGCTTCGAGTTGTGGCAGGAAACGGTGGCGGGGCAGTCGAAGCCGTGGTCGGCGGCCGATATCCGCATCGCCGAGAGCCTGCGCGTCACGCTGCTGGAGGTGATCCTGCAACTGTCCGACCTCGCCGCGCGCGAGCGCCGCGGGGCGCAGGAGCGGCAGGAGCTGATGATCGCTGAGCTCAATCATCGCGTCCGCAACATCCTGAGCCTCGTGCGCGCCCTGGTGGCGCAGAGCAAGGAGACCGCGACCGGCATCGAGGAGTTCGCCAGCGTGCTCGGCGGCCGCATCCAGGCCCTCGCGCGCGCCCACGACCAGATCACGAACCTGAACTGGGCACCCGTCGCGCTCCGCACCCTGGTCGAGTCCGAGGCCGGCGCCTATCTCGGTGCGCGCGCAGACCGGGTGAAGATGGGCGGTCCGGACGTCGCGCTCGATCCAAAGGCGTTCGCGACGCTGGCACTCGTCGTCCATGAGATGATGACCAATTCCGCCAAGTACGGCGCGCTTGCCGATTCCACCGGCAGTGTCGAGGTGGTCTGGCGCCTCGACCCGTCTTCCAGCCTCGTCATCGAGTGGAAGGAGAGCGGCGGTCCGCCCGTGCAGCCGCCGTCGCGGCGCGGCTTCGGCACCACCATCATCGAGCGGTCGGTGCCGTTCGATCTCAAGGGCGATGCCGAGATCCGTTTCGACCTCCTGGGCGTCCAGGCGAAGTTCGTCATTCCGCCCAACTTCGTCCAGCTCGTCCCATCCATCGCGGGAGCCGCCATGCGTATCGAGGAGCAGCAATCTGCCCGTCCACGGATTTCCGACACGGCCCTGATCGTGGAGGACAACCTGATCATCGCGATGGCCGCGGAGGTCATCCTGCTCGACCTCGGCGCCCGCCACGTCGACACCGCCGCAACCGTCGACCAGGCACTGCGCTCGATCGAGCGTTCGCGGCCGAGCTTTGCTCTGCTCGATCTCAATCTCGGCAGCGAGAGCAGCATCAAGGTGGCGCAGAAGCTAAAGGAGATCGGGGTGCCCTTCATCTTCGCGACCGGCTATGGCGAGCGCGCGCCGATCCCCGAGCCATTGGCCTCCGCGCCGGTGGTCCAGAAGCCCTACACGCTGGAAGTGGTCGAAAATGCACTCGGCAAATTGCAGCAGGCCGGCGCCCAATAGGCATCCCCTGACGAACAGCATGCATCGGCGTGCATGGCACAGCGGATTCGCATGCGGCTTTGCATAGCTGCCGCCAAAATCAGCAGATTTGGTGCAGGTCGAGATCGGGCGCGCGAGGAATTTGAAGGTTCAATTAAGAAGTGTCCCCCATTGTGTCGCGGTGCAGCGTAGGCCGCCAGGGCGCGGCGTGCGGCTGCCGGAGTGGCCGTGACGATCGCCGGAGTCGTTCGGCCCCTCGAATTCACATGTATCTGGGTGGACAGTGGGAATGCCGAAATTTCGTTTGCGGATCAGGGGACGCCTGTACGCAGGCTTCATGGCCCTGGTGGCGGTCGGTCTCGTGATGGCGGTGGTTGCCGTCTGGAATTTGCGGGACGTGCAGGATCAGGTCGCAAGACAATCCGCCCTCTCGGACAGCACGGCGCGGGTGCTGGAGATATCGGCCCATCTGCAGGCGATTCAGCGGGCCAATTTGCGCTACGTCTACGACGGCAACGAGTCCGCAATGAAGGAAGCGCAAGAGCGCGAGACCGCGGCGAGCGAGCTGCTCCGGGTCGGCGCTCAGGGGGCGCTCTCCGAGGAGCGGCGCGCGCTCTACAACGGCCTGATCGACGAGATCGCGAAAATGCGACGCCTGCGTGACAATCTCGGCGACGCCGTCAACGAGACGAGAACGGGCAAGGCGACGCTGCTGCCGAGTGGCGAGGACCTGGCCACCAAGACGAACAAGCTCGTCGACGTGGCGCGCGCCGCCGTCGATGAAGATACCGCTTCCCTCGTCGCCGATCTCGAATCCCGAATCCTGCTCGTGAGGATCGTAAATTGGCGTTTTCTGGCCCTTCGCGATGCGCAGGGCCCTGCGACCTTCAGGGCGAGCATCGACAGGGCATTACAACGGCTCGGGGCACTCGAAAAGAGCCCGCAGGCGGCGGCGTTGCGCGCCACGCTGGCGCCGGTGAAGACCTCGCTTGAAACCTACAAGACGGCGTTCGAGACGACCTCCGCAGCGATGCTTAAAGCGGACGAGATCTACCACAAGAGCCTCGCGCCCCTCATCGTCGACAGCATCGGCAAGCTCAAGGTGGCGGAAACGACGCTGAAGGAGGACTACCAGGCATCGCGCACCACCGCCGAGGCCGTGATCGCGGGAACGACGACCGTGCAGGAGATCGCCGGCGGCCTCGCCATCCTGTTCGGAGGCATCGTCGCCTTCCTCATCGCCCGCAGCATCGTCGGTCCGCTGACCTCGATGACGCAGGCGATGGGGCGGCTTGCCGGCGGCAATCTCGAGGTCGAGATTCCCGGCCGCGGCAGGGCCGACGAGATCGGCGACATGGCCAAGGCGATCCAGGTCTTCAAGGACAACATGATCGAGACCGAGAGCATGCGCGCCGAGCAGGCCGAACTCGAGGCGCGGCAGGCCGAGAACCGCAGGAAAGACATGGCCAGGCTCGCCGATCAGTTCGAGCAGGCCGTCGGCGAGATCGTCAACACGGTGTCGTCGGCATCGGGCGAGCTCGAAGCCTCCGCCGGCACGTTGACGACGACTGCCGCGCGCGCCCAGGACCTCTCGACGGAGGTCGCCAGCGCTTCGCAGGAGGCCTCGGCCAATGTGCAGGCGGTCGCCTCTGCGACCGAGGAGCTCTCCTCCTCGGTCTCCGAGATCGCCCGCCAGGTGCAGGAATCCGCCCGCATCGCCACCGAGGCTGTCGGTCAGGCGAGCCGGACCAACGAGCGCGTCGGTGCGCTCTCCAAGGCCGCCGCGCGGATCGGTGACGTGGTCGAGCTCATCAGCACCATTGCCGGCCAGACCAACCTCTTGGCGCTGAACGCCACGATCGAGGCGGCGCGTGCGGGCGAAGCCGGCCGCGGCTTTGCCGTGGTCGCTACCGAGGTCAAGGCGCTCGCCGAGCAGACGGCAAGGGCCACCGGCGAGATCGCCCAGCAGGTCTCCGGCATCCAGGCCGCGACCGAGGAGTCGGTCGGCTCGATCCGGGAGATCAGCGGCACCATCGAGCGGCTGTCGGAGATCGCCTCAACGGTCGCCGCGGCCGTGGAGCAGCAGGGCGCGGCGACGCAGGAGATCTCCCGCAACGTGCAGCAGGCGGCCCAGGGCACGCAGCTCGTCTCGTCCAACATCGGCGACGTGCAGCGCGGCGCCTCCGAGACCGGCTCGGCCTCCTCGCAGGTGTTGTCGGCGGCGCGCTCGCTGTCGGCCGACAGCAACCGGTTGAAGCAGGAAGTCGCCAAGTTCCTGAGCTCGGTCCACGCTGCCTGACGTCTTGAAAGCAAGAGGCCACGCGGATGCGCGTGGCCTCGAACAGCGGCGCGATCAAGCCACCTTGGTGGTCATGTGCTTGAACATGTTGGCTCGCGCTTCGTCGTCCATCTCGGCCTTGAAGGTGAACTTGTCCTTCAGGGCGACCGCGCGCGCCGCCGCCGGGCGCGCCGAGATCTCGTCGACCAGCCGCTTCACGTTCGGGTATCGCGCAAAGGCGTCGTCGCCGAGCTTGAACGGCACCATCCGCGCCCAGCCCCACATCGCCATGTCGACGATCGAATAGCTGTCGCCGACCATGTAGCGGCGGTCCTTCAGGTGAGCGTCGAGGATCTTGTAGTGGCGGTCGGTCTCGTACTGATAGCGGTTATGGGCGTAGTCGTGGTTCTGGTCCTTCGGCGCAAAATGCTTGAAATGCACGGCCTGACCGGAAAAGGGCCCGACGCCGCTCGCGACGAACATCAGCCAGGACAAGAGCTCGGCGCGGTTGGAGGGGAGGAATTTGCCGGTCTTCTCGGCGAGATAGAGCAGGATGGCGTTCGAATCGAACACGATGGTGCCGCCATCGTCGATCGCCGGCACCTTGCCGTTCGGATTGATCTTGAGGAATTCCGGCGCGAACTGCTCGCCCTTGCGGGTGTCGACCTTCATCGGCTCGTAGGGCAGGCCGGATTCTTCGAGAAAGAGCGCGACCTTGGTCGGGTTCGGTGATCCATTGAAATAGAACTTGAGCATCAAGCATCTCCCCGGTGTCTATATTGCCGCGCGCGGCCGCGGCCTCGTTGGGCGAGCCTGTCTTGCCTGAACCTCGCCCGAGAGAGCAACCGGCGAGTTTGCCGGGCGGTGTCTGCGCGGTACGCAGATCAGGCGGCGTAACAGAGGCCGATTGCCGCCGCGAGGACCATGGCCGCGCCCACGGCCTCCAGCCGCAGGCCGAGCCGCGCGGCGAGATGCATGTCGGAGGCCCGTGCCGCGCGCTCCGACCCGCGCGCATAGCCGTGGACGATAACGTCGTGGTTGAAATTGTCGTGCGCCTCGTTGCTGCTGGCGAGCCCGACGCAGATCACGAGCACGCCGAACAGCGCCAGGCCGAAGAATCCGAGCAGCGCGATCAGGAACATCGGAAACATGCCGATCAGGAAGATCGGCAGCAGCGGCACCAGCAGCAATGTCTCGGACTGTCGTCGCATGGGAGCCCAACCGGTCAGGAGGGGGCTAGTCGGGCGAATCTAGTCCTGGTTGGCGCGGCTTTCAACTCACGCCGCTGTCATTCCGGGGCGCGCCTCTTGGCGCGAGCCCGGAATCCATTGGGCGGCATGGGACGTGGCTCGATGGATTCCGGGTTCTCGCTTCGCGAGCCCCGGAATGACGGTGGGAAAGCTACTCCGCCGCCATTCCCGCGCGGATCTCGGCGCGCAGCTCGTCGATCAGCTTGAGGCCCTTCCTGGTCTCGACGTGCCAGAAGGTCCAGCCGTTGCAGGCCTGCGCGCCTTGCGCCACCGCGCCGATCCGGTGGATCGAGCCGACCTTGTCGCCAAGCATGATGGCGCCGTCGGCGCGCACCAGCGCCCCTAACTTCTTCTTGGCGTCGAACAGCTTGGTGCCGGGCATGATCATGCCGCGCTCGATCAGCTCGGAGAACGCAACGCGCGGCGCCTCGCGCGCGGTCATGAACGGGGCAAGGCTTTCTTCCGGCAACGGTTCGACCTTGGCGATGCGCGCCTCGGCCGCCTTGGCGTAGGTCTTGTCGCGCTCGAAGCCGACATAGGAGCGGCCGAGGCGCTTGGCGACCGCGCCGGTGGTGCCGGTGCCGTTGAACGGGTCGATGACGAGATCGCCGGGCTTGGACGAGGACAGCAGCACGCGCGCCAGCAGGCCTTCCGGCTTCTGTGTCGGATGCACTTTCTTGCCGTCGGCGCCCTTGAGGCGCTCCTCGCCGGTGCAGAGCGGAATCAGCCAGTCGGACCGCGCCTGCACATCCTCGTTGGCGGCCTTCAATGCCTCGTAGTTGAACGTGTAGCCCTTGGCCTTCTCGTCACGCGCGGCCCAGATCATGGTTTCGTGCGCGTTGGTGAAGCGGCGGCCGCGGAAATTCGGCATCGGATTGGTCTTGCGCCAGACGATGTCGTTCAGCAGCCAGAAGCCGAGGTCCTGCATGATGGCGCCGACGCGGAAGATGTTGTGATAGGAGCCGATCACCCAGATCGTCGCCGACGGCTTCATGGCGCGGCGTGCGGCGAGCAGCCAGGCGCGGGTGAAGTCGTCGTAGGCGGCAAACGAATCGAACTTGTCCCAGTCGTCGTTGACGGCATCGACATGGGATTCGTCGGGACGCTTGAGGTCGCCCTTGAGTTGCAGATTGTAGGGCGGATCGGCGAACACCAGGTCGACGCTGCCTGCCTGCAGCTTCGACATCTCGGCGACGCAATCACCGACGATGATGCGATGCGAAGGGGACTCAAAATTTGTGCGGGGCGCCCTTGCAGACGCCCCGCGACGCGACTCTACCATGACTCAAGTACTCTGACTCAGGCGACGCTGTCGGCGACGCGGGACCAAACAACCGACTGGCCGTTACATTGAAGGGGCAAAGTAAAAATCGACTTAACCAGCCGCTTTCGTGAGCACTCCTCGCATCATCGTTCGCGCACACATTGCTGCGCGCATTCGCCTTGTTTTACAGTGCATTTCGTACTTGCGCGGTTCGCTGGAGCGATCGTGGCGGGAAAAAGGCTGTAAATTTCTCTCGGAAAAAACTGCTCGGCCCTCGGAAAAATTTGCTGGCATCGACAGGCTGTCGCACTAGGCAATTTTTGCCGGCCACGATATTGATAAAAGCAACGGAAATTTTACGTATGTGGCGCGTTGAGCTTTCGCGTTTCTGTGCGCCGTCGAAACTTGAATCAGGGACCCCAGAGGAAAGGCCGCCATGCGCTACGATGACTTCCGCCGCAGCGACGACATCGAGGATCGTCGCGACGAAGGTGGTGGCTTTGGCGGAGGCGGAGGCGGCGGGTTCGGCCTGCCGATGGGCGGTGGCGGGCTTGGCATCGGCACCATCATCATCCTCGGCCTGGTCGGCTACGCCTTCGGCATCGATCCCCGCATCCTGATCGGCGGCGCCGAGATCCTCTCCGGCGGCGGCCATGCGCCGACCTATCAGACCGATCGTCAGGCCTCCTCCGGCAAGCGCGGCGCGCCGACCGACGAGATGGGCAGTATGATCTCCGGCATCCTCGGCGAGCTCGACGATCGCTGGAGCGAGATCTTCCAGGCTAACGGCCAGTCGTACACCGGTCCGAAGATCGTGCTGTTCCGCAACGCCACCAATGGCGGCCGCTGCGGCATGGCGCAGTCGGCCATGGGGCCGTTCTATTGTCCGCCCGATCGGACCATCTTCCTCGACACCGCCTTCTTCCGCGAGGTCGAGACCCGCTTTCGCGGCTGCTCCGGCAAGTCGGCGTGCAATTTCACCACCGCCTACATCATCGCGCACGAGGTCGGCCATCACATCCAGAACCTGCTCGGCATCATTCCGCGCGTGACGCGGCTGCAGCAGCAGGTCGGCTCGAAGGCCGAGGCCAATGCGCTCCAGGTCAAGGTGGAGCTGCAGGCCGATTGTCTGTCCGGCGTCTGGGTCAACCGCGAGGCGAAGAAGCGTCCGAACTTCCTCGAGCCCGGCGACATCGAGGCCGCGCTGACCACGGCAAGCGCGATCGGCGACGACACGCTGCAACGCCAGGCCACCGGCCGCGTGGTACCCGACTCCTTCACCCACGGCTCGGCGGCGCAACGCAAGCAATGGTTCATGATCGGCTACCAGCAGGGCACGGTCCAGGCCTGCAACACGTTCGGTGCGGGGGCGTTGTAACGCGTTAGCCCCGGAACGACGAGCGAGGGTGAAGAATGGCCTCCATCGACGAATCCAAACAATTCATCCCGCTCAACATTGCGGTGCTCACGGTGTCCGACACGCGCGCGCTTGCGGACGACAAGTCCGGTCAGACCCTCGCCGATCGTCTCACCGCTGCGGGTCATCATCTTGCCGCGCGCGAGATCGTCACCGATGATGTCGAGGAGATCCGCGCTGTGATCCGCCGCTGGATCGCCGATAGCGGCATCGACGTCGTCATCACCACCGGCGGCACCGGCTTTACCGGGCGCGACGTCACGCCCGAGGCGATCGAGCCGCTGTTCGAGAAGCGCATGGACGGCTTTTCGATCGCCTTCCACATGCTGAGCCACGCCAAGATCGGGGCGTCGACGATCCAGAGTCGCGCCACCGCGGGCGTCGCGGGCGCAACCTACATCTTCTGCCTGCCGGGCTCGCCCGGCGCCTGCCGCGACGGCTGGGACGGCATCCTCGCAGCTCAGCTCGACTACCGCACGCGCCCCTGCAACTTTGTCGAGATCATGCCGCGGCTGGACGAGCATCTGCGCCGGCCAAAGGCGCAAGGCGCGACGGTGTGAGTTCTTGCTTTTCTTCCCTTCTCCCCTTGTGGGAGAAGGTGGCGCGAAGCGCCGGATGAGGGGTTCTCTCCGCGCGCACCAATGCTTGTGGAGACATACCCCTCACCCAAGCGAGCTTGCGTTTGCTAGTTGACATGCCCTCTCCCGCAAGGGGAGAGGGCGCAGCAACGCGCATCTCGCTCGCTGCGAGATCAGATATCCAGCTCCCACGTCTCGCCGACCAGGTCGGCACCGAAGCTGTGATGCGGCTCCGTCGCGACCAGCTTGAATCCCGCGCTTTGATAAATCCCGCGCGCAGCCACCAAAATGCTCTGCGTCCACAGCGTCATCTTGCTGTAGCCGCGCTCGCGGGCGCCCTGGATGCATTGCTCGACGAGGGCGCGGCCGACGCCGAGGCCCCGTGCTTTCTTCTCAACCTGCAACAGGCGGAGTTTGGCGATCTCGTCCGTGGCCTTGACCAGGAACACCGAGCCGACCGGCTCGCCACCGACCTCCGCGATCCAGCAATGCTCGCGCGCGGCGTCGTAATTCCTGATGAACTGTGCGCAGATCTCGGCGACCAGCGCCTCGTAACTGATGTCCCAATTGTAGTCCGCGGCGTAGGCGGCAGCCTGCCGGGAGACGACCCAACCCATATCGCCGACGCGATGGCTACGCAGCATGAAAGAAGCGGGCGGGCTTCGGCGTTGCTCCAGCACGGCCTCGATCGTGGCCATCGCCTGCGTGAGCCGGGTCGCATCGCCAGGCGAAAGCTGAGCCAGCATCGCGGCGACCTCGTTTTGCGAGTTCAGGTTCAGCTTGGCGAAAGCCTGCCGGCCTTTGGCGGTCAGGCTGAGCTGGTACTGCCTGCGGTCCACGGGCAGCGGCTTTCGCGTGATCAGCCCCTTCTCGTCGAAGCTCTGGACGATGCGGCTGAGATAGCCGGGATCGAGACCGAGCTCGTGTCCGATCTCTTTTGCGGCAAGGTCGTCGCGATGGGCGAGCTCGTAGAGCACCCGCGCCTCGCTGAGCGAGAATGGACTCTTGCCGAGGTGCTGGTCGAGCACACCGAGCTTGCGGGTGTAGAAGCGGTTGAAGGCGCGAACCGCTGCGACGTGGTCGTCGGCAGCCTGTTCGGCCACGGCGCTTGACGGCAAAGCTTTCGATAGCATGGGATCACCTCGATATTTGCCATTGTCAATTGATTATTTGACATTGGCAAGTATCTCGGCGCTTCAGCCGACCATGACAATCCGGCTGCGCAGCATGGTCCGGGACGACCGGCCGAGCCGGCGGAGCAGCCGTGCCTCGGAATGCCGGGCGTGTGGCGGGTAGCCGCCGATCCGGTCGTAATGATCGCGCGCGATCAGCAGCCCTTGATCGCCGAGAGGACCGACGAGCCTGCGCGCCACTGCCCAGAGGACGTCGCGCACTGCGGTATTTGCGTAGGGCGAACGGGCATAGCGGAACACCGCGGCACGATCCCGGCCGCTGGTGGCGACGGCCTGGATGAACTGGGTGGTTTCCTCGATCCAGCCGGTTTCCAGCACCGCGCCCGCAGGCAGGAACATCAGCCAGGGCGATCGGGCCTGGCGCGCCCCGGCAGCGAGCGCAGCGCCTTGCGAAGGCCCTTCGAAGCCGATGAAACGGCAGCCCGCGACGTCGGCAACGCGCTCGATGACGCCGTTGCGCGTGCCGTCGACGAGAAGCACTTCCCGGATCACGCCGGCTGCGGCGCCGGGCACCAGCGCGGCCAGGGTTGCGACCGCCGTCTGCTCGACACCTTCGGTCGGAATGATGACGCTCAGCATGATTGAGGCTTCAGTTTCCGCACTTCGGGAGAAGCGTAGCGTTGCATGATGTTGTCATAAACCCGTCGCGCTGCCGAGTGCAACTTTCGGAAGGGGCTTCGGCGTGCGATGGTAAACTGCCGCGAGTTCATCACGACCAGATGTGCCAGGCGCGGCTGGTAATATTGCCGAATGTTTCGGCACAAGCCGATCCTGACGGTATTAACCCCGAATGCTTCGTGGCGACGTTTCGCTGCCCGGGAGAGACTTTGCATGAACGCCGATCACCTCGCCGTTGGCACCGCGCCAACATCGCCGAAGCAGGAGGCCGCGCCGACCTTGCGGATCCGGGCGCTGATGCTGGGCGACCGCATCAACGCGTCTGGCCTCGAGATCGGCACGCTGGTGTCCTCGACGCCGGCCGCCTTCCGCGTTCATGCCGGCCTTGCCGTGATCTTTCGCTACGGCGTCGTCGTGCTGATCGGGCTGTTGCCGTCGGAGGAGAAGGTCCTCGTCGACAACCTGAGATCGCGCGTTACCGGAGAGTTCAGCCCCTACGAGGAGGAGATCGCGCAGGCGCAGCTCTGCAACGAGGAAGCCGGCGAGACGATCCAGCCGGGCGGGCCGATCTGCCTCGCCAAGTTCTCCGACGACCGGCTGCTGCTGGTTGCGGACGCACTCGCCAAGAGCACGTCGCTGGCGCGCGACGAGCGGCGCGTCGCCGCGGTCTTCGACGTCATCGAGCCGTTTGCACGGGAGCTCGCCGAGCGCGGTCGCACGCCGCAACGGCGCAAGGGTATCCTGCAATTGATCGGCAACGCGCTGCTGGTGCAGCAGCGGGTCGCCGGCCGCGTCGCCGTCGCCGAGAAGCCCGACGTGCTCTGGGAGAAGCCCGAGCTCGACCGGCTCTATTCGCGCCTGGAGGACGAATACGAACTGAAGGAGCGCCTCGACACGCTCGAGCGCAAGCTTGCCGCGGTGTCGGAGACCGCCAACGCGCTGACCGATATCATCGATACCCAGCGCTCGCTCCGCCTGGAGATCGCCGTCGTGGTGCTGATCCTGATCGAGGTCGCGATGGGGACTTTTCAGCTCCTGACCGGCCGCGGTCACTAAGCAGGATGAGATCAGGTTTGATTGCTATAACGTAAGTGCACTCCCTCTCCCGCTTGCGGAGAGGGTGTTTTCGCAACGGGATAACGCCCTAGATCAGAGCCGCGCAATGGCGCGCGATCATCATCTCTTCGTTGGTGGGAATGACGAAGACCTCGACCATGCTGCCGCTGCCGTTGATGCGCTCGCGCGCGGCATCGTTGCTTGCGGCGTCGATGCGCACGCCCATCCAGGCGAGACGCTCGCCGATCGCGCCGCGGATGTCCTTGGCATGTTCGCCGATGCCGCCGGTGAAGATCAGGCAGTCCAGGCCGCCGAGCGTGGCCGCCATCATCGCGACCTGCTGCGCCGCACGGAAGGTGAAGAGATCCACGGCTTCACGCGCCGCAGCCTCGCGGCTCGCCAGCAGCGTGCGCATGTCCGCAGACAAGCCGGAGACGCCGAAGAGGCCTGACTCGTGATAGAGCAGGTGCTGGACATCCTCGATCGACATGTTCTCGTGCTGTTGCAGATAGAGCAGCACGCCCGGATCGATCGCACCGCAACGCGTGCCCATCACGAGGCCGTCGAGCGGCGTCAGCCCCATCGTGGTGTCGATGCTGCGGCCATCGCGCAGGGCGCAGAGGCTGGCGCCATTGCCGAGATGCGCGATGACAGTGCGCTTGGCCACGAGCTCCGGCGCGATCTCGGCCAGGCGTCCCGCGACATATTCGAACGAGAGGCCGTGAAAGCCGTAGCGCCTGACGCCACGCGCCTCGAATCGCCGGGGAATGGCGAAGCGGCTCGCCGGCGGCGCGAGGCCGTGGTGGAAGGCGGTGTCGAAACACGCGATCTGCGTCAGCTCGGGCCGGATCGCCGCGAGCGTGCGCACCGGCGCGAGGCAGCGCGGCTGGTGCAGCGGCGCCAGCGGCGTCAAGGCCTCCAGTTTCGCAATGATGTCCTCTGTCAGGACCTCCGGGCCTGAATAATCCGGCCCGCCGTGGACGATGCGATGGCCGATGGCCCGCAGGCTGCGTCCACCGAACCGGTCCTCGATGAAGGTGAGCACGTCCGCGAACAGATGGCCGCGGGCTCCGTCAGGCGCCTGATTGCTTGTCTCGAACAGGTCTTCGCCCGTGGGGCCCTTCACCACCAGCCGGGGTTTGGCCTCGTGCTCGTCGAGCAGGCCCTTGCAGAGCAGGGCAGGCTCGGCCGCCGCGACATCGAACAGGCCGAACTTGATGCTCGACGATCCCGCGTTGAGGACGAGGACCGTGTCCGACATCGCTAATCGCCGGCCTCGGCCGGCGTGTTGCCGCCGGCGCTGTTTTGCCAGACCCAGTCACGAATCTCAGGCATGTCTTCACCGTGCTCGCGGACATAACGGGAGTGTTCGATCAGTCTGTCGCGGAATTGCTGCTTCACCTGAGCGGCCTTGGTCGCCAGTCCCGGCACGCGTTCGATCGCCTCGATCGCGAGGTGGTAGCGGTCGAGTTCGTTGAGCACGACCATGTCGAAGGGCGTCGTCGTGGTGCCCTCCTCGGCAAAGCCGCGCACATGCATGCCGGCATGGTTGGTGCGATTATAGGTCAGCCGGTGAATGAGATAGGGATAGCCGTGATAGGCAAAGATCACAGGCTTGTCGCGCGTGAACAGGCTGTCGAAGTCGCGGTCGGACAGGCCGTGCGGATGCTGCTCCCTCGGCTGCAGCGTCATGAGGTCGACGACGTTGACGACGCGGATCTTCAAGTCCGGCAGCGCCTTGCGTAGGAGGTCGACGGCAGCGAGCGTCTCCAGCGTCGGCACGTCGCCGGCGCAGGCCATGACGACGTCGGGCTCGCCCTTTCCGTCCTCCGTGCCCGCCCAGGTCCAGATGCCGATGCCGGCATCGCAATGCGTCGCCGCGTCCTGCATCGACAGCCATTGCGGCGCCGGCTGCTTGCCGGCGACGATTACGTTGATGCGGTTATAGGTCCGCAGGCAGTGGTCGGCGATCCACAGCAGCGTATTGGCGTCCGGCGGGAAGTAGATGCGGACGATGTCGGCCTTCTTGTTGGCGACGAGATCGACGAAACCGGGGTCCTGATGGCTGAAGCCGTTATGGTCCTGGCGCCAGACATGCGAGGTCAGCAGATAATTGAGCGAGGCGATCGGACGCCGCCACGGCAGCTCCCGCGTCACCTTCAGCCATTTGGCGTGTTGGTTGAACATGGAATCCACGATGTGGATGAAGGCCTCGTAGCAGGAGAAGAAGCCGTGCCGTCCCGTGAGCAGATAGCCCTCCAGCCAGCCCTGGCAGAGATGCTCGCTCAGCACCTCCATGACGCGGCCGTCCTGGGCGAGGTGCACGTCGTAAGGCTCGGTGGGCTCCATCCAGACGCGTTCGGTGGCTTCGAACACGGCGTCGAGCCGGTTCGATGCCGTCTCGTCCGGGCCCATGATGCGGAAGTTGCGCTCCTTCGCGTTGAGGCGGATGACATCGCGCAGGAATTTGCCGAGCTCGCGCGTCGCTTCCGCAACGACTTCGCCGGGCTGCGTCACCTCGATCGCGAAGCTGCGGAAGTCGGGCAGCTTCAGCTCCTTCTTCAGCACGCCGCCATTGGCATGCGGATTGGCGCCCATGCGCCTGACGCCTTCGGGCGCAAGCGCCTGAAGCTCGGCAACGAGCGCGCCGTTGCCATCGAACAGCTTTTCCGGCTCGTAACTGCGCATCCAGTCTTCGAGCACCTTGAGATGCTCCGGGTTCTCGCGGCAGCCTGCGACTGGCACCTGATGCGCGCGCCAGAAGCCCTCCACCTTCTTGCCGTCGACCTCCTTCGGGCCGGTCCAGCCCTTCGGGCTGCGCAGCACGATCATCGGCCAGCGCGGCCGCTCGACGGTTGTGCGGCCGTCGCGGGCATGCTGCTGGATCGAGCGGATGCTGGCGAATGCGACGTCCAGCGCATCGGCCATGGCCTGGTGCATCAATTTGGGATCGTCGCCGCTGACGAACAGCGGCTCATGGCCGAACCCGCGGAAAAGGTCGCGGATCTCCGCGTCCTGCATCCGCCCGAGCACGGTGGGGTTGGCGATCTTGTAGCCGTTGAGATGCAGGATCGGCAGCACTGCGCCGTCATGGGCGGGGTTCAGGAACTTGTTGGAGTGCCAGGACGCAGCGAGCGGGCCGGTCTCGGCCTCGCCGTCGCCGACCACGCAGGCGACGATCAAATCCGGATTGTCGAATGCGGCGCCATAGGCGTGCACCAGCGCATAGCCAAGCTCGCCGCCTTCGTGAATCGAGCCGGGCGTTTCCGGTGCCGCATGGCTCGGAATGCCGCCGGGGAAGGAGAACTGCCGAAACAGCTTGCGCAATCCATCCGCATCGCGCGCGATCTCGGGATAGATCTCGCTGTAGCTGCCTTCGAGATAAGTGTTGGCGACCATGCCCGGACCGCCATGGCCGGGACCGCAGACATAGATCACGCTGACATCGAGCGCCCGGATGACGCGGTTGAGATGGGCGTAGATGAAGTTCAGGCCCGGCGTCGTGCCCCAATGACCCAGCAGACGCGGCTTGATGTGCTCGGGCCGCAGCGGCTCGCGCAGCAGCGGATTGTCGAGCAGGTAGATTTGCCCGACCGAGAGGTAGTTGGCGGCGCGCCAATAGCGATCGAGCAGATCGAGGTCGCTGCTCGCTTCGGCCGTTTTTTGTTGGATTGTCATGTTCCTGCCGACCTTCACTTCGCGATCGTCACCAACCCGGTTCCGGGGCGATCGATCCGTCGGGCATGAAACGGGATGGTCGTGACGGCCGTGTTGCGTGAGGTCAAAGGCAGGCGCGCGAAGTTTAGGCAGCTCTACTGTGCATGGGGTTGTTTTCACGTTTTTGGTTTGTGTTCTTGATTTGTTCCTATGTCGTGCTATCTTGGCTGCATGAGTCCAGCATCCTCTCATGCTCTCAAGCACCCGCCGGTCACGGCGCCCTCCGAGCCGGCGGGTGCGCCTTCAGATTTCCCCGAGCTTGGCGTCGCCATCGACCGCGCGCGACGGCGAGGGCGGGGCGCGCAGTCCAACGCCAGCGGCCGTTACGAGGCCGAGGCGCGCGTCGCTTTCGACGACGGCTGGCAGAGCCTCGACGAGCTGCCGCCGTTCAAGACGAGTGTCGCCATCGACACCTCACGCAAGGTGATCACCCGCAACGATTCCCCCGACATCGGTTTCGACCGCTCGATCAATCCCTATCGCGGCTGCGAGCACGGCTGCGTCTATTGCTTCGCGCGGCCGACCCACGCCTATCTCGGCCTGTCGCCGGGGCTCGACTTCGAGTCAAAACTGTTCGTGAAGCCCGAGGCGCCTTCGCTGCTCGAGAAGGAGCTTGCGGCTCCCGGCTACGAGCCGCGGATGATCGCGATCGGCACCAACACCGATCCCTACCAGCCGATCGAGCGCGAGCGCAAAATCATGCGCGGCATTTTGGAAGTGCTGGAGCGCGCAGGGCATCCCGTCGGCATCGTCACCAAGTCGGCGCTGGTGCTGCGCGACATCGACATTCTCCAGCGGATGGCCAAGCGCAACCTCACCAAGGTCGCGATCTCGGTCACCTCGCTCGATCCGAAGCTGGCGCGCACCATGGAGCCGCGGGCCGCGACGCCGCCGAAACGGCTGGAGGCGCTGAAGCAGCTCTCGGACGCCGGCATTCCCACCACGGTAATGGTCGCGCCCGTGATCCCCGCACTGAACGATTCCGAGATCGAGCGCATCCTCGATGCCGCCGCCCATGCCGGGGTCAAGGAAGCCGCCTATGTGCTGCTGCGGCTGCCGCTGGAGGTGCGCGATCTCTTCCGCGAATGGCTGATGGCGAACTATCCGGACCGCTATCGCCACGTCTTCACCCTGATCCGAGACATGCGCGGCGGGCGCGACTACGACGCCAAATGGGGCGAGCGGATGAAGGGCACCGGACCGATGGCCTGGACCATCGGCCGCCGCTTCGAGATCGCCTGCGAGCGACTCGGCCTCAACAAGCGGCGCTCCAAGCTGACCATTGATCACTTTGCGCGGCCGAAGCGGAACGGTGATCAGCTCAGCCTGTTTTGAGCGGACACGTGCAAGAGGTGTCGCATGCTCAAGGAACTCACCGTGCCGGTGCCGCGGCTGACCGTCATCACGCTCGGTGTGAACGACATCCGCGCCAGCATCGCCTTCTACGACGCGCTCGGTTTCTCGCGCCGGCTGAAGGAGACCGGCGAGGCGGTTGCGTTCTACGACACCGGCGGTCCGGTGCTAGCGCTTTATCACTGGGATCGGCTCGCGGCGGACGCGTCCTTGGAGGACCAGCCGAGGCCCACGACCTTTCGCGGCATGACGCTTGCCTGGAATTGCGTGACCCGCGAGGAGGTCGACGAGGTGCTGGCATTCGCCGTCGAGAAGGGGGCCACCTTGCTGAAGGCGGCGCACGCGACCGATTACGGCGGCTATTGCGGGTATTTTGCCGATCCCGATGCACATGTCTGGGAAGTCGTGGTCGCACCCGGCATCGAGGTGGGCGAGGACCGGCGGGTGCATCTGGCGGAGTAGGGCGGGCGGCCTGAATAACGGGAATATCCTGGGTTCCCGGTTGCGCTGGCGAAGCCCCCTGGCGCACGATCCCGGCCATGATTCGGGACCCCTCCGCCAAGACCCCAGCCAAAGCCGCGCCGAAGAAAAAGGCCGCGCCGAAGGCTGTGCCCGCCAAGGCGGCAAAGATATCTGCGGCCGATGCTGCGAAGGTTCCTGCCGGTAGGAAAGGCATCATTGCCGTTGCTCCTCCGAGCTTCCGCCGCGAGCGCGCGCTGATCAAGCGCGGCGTCTGGCCGGTCGCGGGCTGTGACGAGGCCGGCCGCGGCCCGCTCGCAGGTCCCGTGGTGGCCGCCGCTGTGATTCTCGATCCCGACCGCATTCCGCGCGGCATCGACGATTCCAAGCGCCTGACCGCTGAGGAGCGCGAAAAGCTGTTCGACAAGATCTGCGCCACCGCGCAGGTCTCGGTCGCCGTCGCCTCGCCGGCGCGAATCGACCGCGACAACATCCTGCGCGCCTCGCTGTGGGCGCTGAAGCGCGCCGTGGTGGCCCTGCCCGAGGCGCCCAGGCACGTCTTCGTCGACGGCCGCGACCGGCTCGACACCGCATGCGACTGCGAGGCCGTGATCGGCGGCGACGGTATCGTGCTGTCGATCGCCGCGGCCTCCATCGTCGCCAAGGTCACCCGGGACCGGCTGATGTGCGCGCTGGCGCAGGACTGCCCGGGCTACGGCTTCGAGCAGCACAAGGGCTACGCCGTGCCAGAGCATCTCGACGCGCTTGATCGCCTCGGCCCTTCCATCCACCACCGCAGCTTCTTCGCTCCCGTCGCCGCCGCCCGCGCCAAGCACATGCCCTGGACCGTCGAGCCGGTGCACGACCTGTTCTCGGTGACCGAGGTCGAGGTGCAGGTGGAGGCGAGCGTCGAGATCGACGCTTCCGTAAATCTCTAGCGATCCTCCTACAGCTTTCCCATCCGTCATGGCCGGGCTTGACCCGGCCACCCACGTCTTACCAGCGGCACGAAGAACGTGGATGCCCGGGACAAGCCCGGGCATGACGAACTGCGGCGGTTGCCACAACCCGTGACGCCCTTTATCAAAACAGACGTGAGCGAATAGGGCCGGCTGGACGGGTTGGCTGCACCTTCGGACGTTGCATGCGGTTTACCTCCCTGGTCATCGAGCTCATTCGCGCCCGGCCGCGGCTGATCGTTTGGATTGCGGTGCTGCTGCAGGCCGCGATGTGGCTGTTCGTGGCGCTGGTGTTCTACCGCAGCCCGCCCGGCACTCTCGCGACCCTTCTGGCCTTCGGCAGGGAATACCAGGTCGGCACCGATCTCGGCCCGCCGCTTGCCATCTGGCTCGCCGACATCGCCTATCGCGCCGCCGGCGGCCACATGCTCGGCGTCTATGTGCTCGCCCAGCTCTGCGAGATCGCGACCTTCATCGCGCTCTATCATCTCTCCCGTGCCGTGGTCGGCTCGCAGCAGGCGGTGCTTGCCGTGCTCCTCACCATGACGGTGCTGGCCTTCTCCTCCTCGGCGCTGGACTTCGGCCCGCTGATCCTGGCGCGGCCGCTCTGGGCGCTCTTGCTGCTGCACTCCTGGCAGATCATCGGCCAGCGCCGCGGCAATGCCTGGTTCGCCTGGTCGATCGAAGCCGGCCTCCTGCTGCTGACGACGCCCGCCGCGATCTTCCTGCTGCTGCTGATCGTCGTCTTCGCGGTTACGACCGCCGGCGGCCGCCGGACGCTGCGCGGGCTCGATCCGCTGTTCGCGCTGATCGTCGTCGCCGTGCTGGCGCTGCCCTATGCGGTCTTTCTGATGCGGGCCGAGACGCTGGCGCTGCCGGACTTGCCGCCAGTCGCCGAGCTCAACGCCCGCGCGCTGCATGCGGCCTGGCTGCTCGGTGGCCTCGTGCTGGGGGCGGCGGCGATCCCGGCGCTGACCTTTCTCAACACCGGAATGTTCGCCGGCAAGGGCGAGGAGCCACCGATCATCTACCGCCCGCCGGTCGAGCCGCTCGCGCGCAACTTCGTCTATTTCTTCGCGTTCGCTCTGCCGCTCGGCGCAGTGCTGATCTCCGGCCTGCTGGGGCTCGATTCCGTCGTCGGCGGCCCCGGCGTCGTGTTGATCATGTCGGGGCTTACCGTGGTCGTCGCGGCCGGCGATCTCATCGCGATGCGCCGCGCGCGCATGCTCCGCATGGTCTGGGCCGCCGCCGTTGCCGCGCCCGCCGCCGGCGTGGTGCTTGCCGTCCTGTTCCTGCCCTGGACGGGCACTAGCGAAATTGCGACCTCGATGCCGGCGCGCGCGATCTCGGACTTCTTCGACGAGAGCTTCGCCCGCCGCACCAACCATCGCCTGCGCGCCGTCGCCGGCGAGACCCAGCTCGCGAGCCTGATCGCGCTGCATTCCGGCCGGCCGCATTTGTTCATCGACGCCGCCCCCGCGCGGACGCCGTGGATGAGCCAGACCAAGTTCAGCGAGACCGGCGGCGTCGTGGTCTGGCGCGCCTCCGATACCGCGGGCACGCCGCCGCCGGAGATCCTCAAGCGCTTTCCCGGCATCGTGCCGGAAGTCCCGCGCGCCTTCGAATGGCTGGTGACCGGCCGCCAGCAGCTGTTGCGCATCGGCTGGGCCATCGTGCGGCCGAAGGGGACGTAGGTCGGTGTCATTCCGGGGCGCGGCGAAGCCGCGAGCCCGGAATCCATTCATCCACCAACTCTGCCGCTCGATGGATTCCGGGCTCTCGCTTCGCGAGCCCCGGAATGACGGCGTGGGCGTCGTTACACGGCGCCCTGCGCCAGCGCCTTCGCAATCGCCCGCAGATCCTGCCAGGCCAGCCGCTTGTAGGCCGGCGAGCGCAAGAGGTAGGCCGGGTGAAACGTCGGCAGCGCGCGGATCACGCGCTGGCCGGTGTCGTAGTCGAACCAGCGCCCGCGCGTGCGCATGATGCCTTCGCGCGTCGACAGCAGCGTCTGCGTCGAGGGATTGCCGAGCGTCACCAGCACGTCGGGGTTCACCAGCTCGATCTGGCGCTGGATGAAAGGCAGGCAGATTTGCGTCTCCTGCGGCGTCGGCGTGCGGTTGCCGGGCGGCCGCCAGGGAATGACGTTGGCGATGTAGGCGGTGGTGCGGTTGAGGCCGATGGCTCCGATCATCAGATCGAGCAGCTTGCCGCTGCGCCCGACGAAAGGCAGTCCCTCGATGTCCTCGTCGCGGCCCGGCGCCTCGCCGACGAACATGATGCGCGCCTGCGGGTTGCCATCGGCAAACACCAGCCGCGTCGCGGTGTGCTTCAACGCGCAGCCCTCGAAATTCTGCATCAGCTCGCGCAGCGCCTCCAGGGTCGGCGCGGTGCGTGCAGCCTCGCGTGCCGAGGCGATGGCGACGTCCGGTGCAGGCACGGCTTCGCCGCGCATGACCGCGGGCGCGGCGACCGGCCGCGGCGCTTCGGCTGGCGGGGCCGCGCGCGGGCTGGGTGGCGGCGCATCGATTTCCGCCAGGCGGTCTATCGGTTCCTCCGCGAGCGCGCAGTCGACACCGGCCTCCAGATAGAAGGCGAGCAGCTCTCGGACGGTGGGTGCGGGTTCGGGGATCATGGGAAAGAATGACTTTTATAGCATAGCGTTTTCAAGCGAGGTGGACACCGGTTCGCGTGAAGAAAACGCGTTAAGAAATGATCGGGACCTCCCGGTTCTGGCGTACCAGAACCGGGGGTGGTCCCGTTTGGGCGGCCTTGCATCCCGCGGAACGCGATTCCGAGGTTGTCCTACCCGGAAAAATCGGAAACAAGAGGGCGCAAACGACCAAGGACCGTCTCAAGGGCTGAGATCAGATGAGCACCGAAGAACTTCCCCCGCGCGAATCCATGGAATTCGACGTCGTCATCGTCGGCGCCGGCCCGTCGGGTCTGTCGGCCGCGATCCGGCTCAAGCAGCTCAACGCCGAGCTCAACGTCGTCGTGGTGGAGAAGGGCTCCGAGGTTGGTGCGCACATCCTCTCGGGCGCCGTGATCGATCCCGCGGGCCTCGACAAGCTGATCCCGGACTGGCGCGAGGATGCCGACTGCCCGCTGAAGACGCAGGTCAAGGACGACCGCTTCTACTGGATGACCGGCGGCGGCGCGATCAAGCTGCCGAATTTCATGATGCCGCCGCTGATGAACAATCATCACTGCTACATCGGCTCGCTCGGCAATGTCTGCCGCTGGCTGGCGCGCAAGGCCGAGGCGCTCGGCGTCGAGATCTATCCGGGCTTTGCGGCGGCCGAGGTGCTCTATGACGAGGAGGGCAAGGTCAAGGGCATCGCCACCGGCGACATGGGCATCGGCCGCGACGGCAAGCCGAAGGATTCCTTCACCCGCGGCATGGAATTGCTCGGCAAGTACACGCTGTTCGCCGAAGGCGCCCGCGGCAGCCTGACCAAGCAGCTCATCAACAAGTTCGCGCTCGACGCCAAGAGCGAGCCGCCGAAGTTCGGCATCGGCCTCAAGGAGGTCTGGCAGATCGATCCCGCCAAGCACCAGAAGGGCTTGATCCAGCATTCATTCGGCTGGCCGCTTGACCTCAAGACCGGTGGCGGCTCGTTCCTTTATCACTACGACGACAATCTCGTCGCCGTCGGCTTCGTCGTGCATCTGAACTACGACGATCCCTATCTGTCCCCATTCGACGAATTCCAGCGCTTCAAGACCCATCCCTCGATCCGCGGCACCTTCGACGGCGCCAAGCGGCTCGCCTACGGCGCGCGCGCGATCACCGAGGGCGGCTATCAGTCGGTGCCGAAGCTGAGCTTCCCCGGCGGCGCGCTGATCGGCTGCGCGGCCGGCTTCGTCAACGTGCCGCGCATCAAGGGCGTGCACAATGCGATGGGCACCGGCATGCTGGCTGCCGAACATGTTGCGGCCGCGCTCGCCGCCGACCGCGCCAATGACGAGCTCGTCGAATACGAGAACGCCTGGCGTTCCTCATCGGTCGGCAAGGACCTGTTCCTGGTCCGCAACGTCAAGCCATTGTGGTCGAAGTTCGGCACCGTGCTCGGCGTCGCGCTGGGCGGCTTCGACATGTGGTGCAATACGCTGTTCGGCGCCTCACTGTTTGGCACGCAGTCGCACGTCAAGCCCGACCGCGCCACGCTCGATTCGGCCAAGAGCCACGCGCCCAGGAACTACCCGAAGCCCGACGGCAAGATCACGTTCGACAAGCTGTCCTCGGTGTTTTTGTCCAACACCAATCACGAGGAGGACCAGCCGATCCATCTGAAGGTCACGGACATGAACCTCCAGAAGACGTCCGAGCACGACGTCTATGCCGGCCCCTCGAACCGCTATTGCCCGGCTGGCGTCTATGAATGGATCGAGGAGGGCTCCGGTCCGCGCTTCCAGATCAACGCCCAGAACTGCGTCCACTGCAAGACCTGCGACGTGAAGGATCCCAACGGCAACATCACCTGGGTTCCCCCGGAGGGCGGCGGCGGCCCGAACTACGAGGCGATGTGAGGACATCGCACGGGTGACCAGGCGCACGTTCCCGTGAGGACGAGGCTGCGGCGACCCGCCGCGGCCACGATAAGGCCATAGTGGCGGCGTCTTGGGGCGCTGGCGCGGTTTCAATGGGCCGGCTTGGGCGTGCGGAGGGGATCTTCCCGGGTCCGAATCCTTGCGGCGAAGCGCCAAAAGCGGCATTGTCGGCCTGACGGTTCCGGGCCCGGATGTCACCGGCCGCGTTCGCTTGCGATACGGTCTTCTGCTGCAAACCCAGGCACCACCCAACTCAAGGCGAGCCCTGATGTTTTCAAATCGTTTCAACCGCTGGACTGCTGCCGCCATCGCCCTCATGGGCACCGCGATCGCGACGGTCCCCGGCGCGGTCCTGGCGCAGACGCCGGATCATCCGGAAAACACGGCGGCGCAATTTCCGACGCGAAACGATCTGAAGTCGCTCACCGGCGCCGGCAGCTATCTCGCCGCCCGCCATGCTAGCGTTGAGCGCGACGCGACCTCGGCCGCCGCATTCTACCGTTCGGCGCTCCGCACCGATCCCAAGAACAACGAGCTGCTCGACCGTGCCTTCATCTCGTCGGTCGCCGACGGCGACATCGAGGAGGCGGTCAAGCTCGCCGAGCGCATCCTCACCATCGACAAGACCAACCGCGTCGCCCGTCTCGTCGTCGGCGTGCACGATCTCAAGCTGAAGAAGTACGTCGCGGCGCAGACCAACATCAACCAGTCGATCCGTGGTCCGATCACCGATCTCGTCGCCACGCTGCTGTCGGGCTGGGCCGCCTATGGTGCGGGCGATGCCAAGGGTGGTGTCGCCACCATCGACAAGCTGACAGGTCCGGAATGGTATCCGCTGTTCAAGGATCTCCACACCGGCATGATCCTGGAGCTCTCCGGCAAGGAGAAGGACGCCGGCACGCGCTTCGAGCGCGCCTACAAGCTCGACGATTCCATGCTGCGCGTGACCGAGGCCTATGCGCGCTGGCTGTCGCGCAACAAGGATTCCGCCGCGGCTACCAACATCTATCAGGCCTTCGACAAGAAGCTCGCGCGCCATCCGCTGATCCAGGAAGGCCTGCGCGAGACCAAGGCCGGCAAGAAGATGCCGCCGCTGGTCGATTCCGCGCAGGCCGGCGCCGCCGAAGCGCTCTACGGCATCGGCGCGACGCTGACCCGCCGCGGTGGCGAGGATCTGGCGCTGGTCTATCTCCAGCTCTCGCTCTACCTGCAGCCGACGCATCCGCTGGCACTGCTGTCGCTCGCCGATCTCTACGAATCAGTCAAGCGGCCGAAGATGGCGATCAAGGTCTACGAGCGCGTGCCCGCCAACTCGCCGCTCAAGCGCAACGCGCAAATTCAGCTCGCCATCGATCTCGATTCCGCCGACCGCACCGACGAGGCGATCAAGATCCTCAAGGGCGTCACCTCGGAGGATCCCAAGGACCTCGAAGCCATCATGGCGCTCGGCAACATCGAGCGCGGCCGCAAGCGGTTCGGCGATTGCGGCGCGACCTATTCACGAGGCATCGAGGTGCTGCCGCCCGGCAACGACAAGGCCAACAGCGTCTGGTACTATTATCGCGGCATCTGCCAGGAGCGCTCCAAGCAATGGGCCAAGGCCGAGGCCGACATGAAGAAGGCGCTGGAGCTGCAGCCCGATCAGCCGCACGTCCTCAACTATCTCGGCTATTCCTGGATCGACCAGGGCGTGAATCTCGACGAAGGCATGAAGATGATCAAGCGGGCCGTCGAGCAGCGTCCCGACGACGGCTACATCGTCGATTCCCTCGGCTGGGCCTATTACCGCATCGGCAATTTCGAGGAGGCAGTGAAGAACCTCGAGCGCGCGATCGATCTCAAGCCCGAGGATCCGACCATCAACGACCACCTCGGCGACGCCTATTGGCGCGTCGGCCGCACGCTGGAGGCAAAATTCCAGTGGTCGCATGCGCGCGATCTCAAGCCCGAGCCGGAAGAGCTGCCGAAGATCGAGGCCAAGATCGCCAACGGCCTTCCCGACGACAATTCGAACTCTTCTGCGGCGCAGGCCGAAAAGAAGAAGGACGACGGCAAGGGCGGCTAAGCTAGGCGCATGATCCGGAAAAGTGTGGAGCGGTTTTCCGATCAGATCATGCGCAAACAAGTGAGTCTTGGGGGCTGATCGCCAATGTCGGCGTTGATTGAAGAGGGACGGGCGAAGGTCAATTTGAGCCTTCGCGTCGTCGGCCGTCGTGCCGATGGTTATCATGATCTCGAAAGCGTGGTCGCGTTTGCCGACTGCGCCGACCGGCTCACCTTGGAGCCGGGCGGGGAGCTGAAGCTCACCACGACTGGGCCGCTGGCTGCCGCCTGCGGCGACACAGCCGACAATCTCGTGCTCAAGGCCGCCAAGCTCCTTGCCGAGGCGATCCCTGGCCTGCAGCTTGGCGCCTTCGCGCTCGACAAGGTGCTCCCCGTTGCAGCCGGGATCGGCGGCGGCTCGGCGGATGCCGCGGCCGCGCTGCGGGTCCTGGCGCGTCTCAACGATTTGTCGCTCGATGATCCCCGCATTCAGAAGGTCGCGCTCGCGACCGGCGCCGACGTGCCGGTGTGCCTCCTCTCGCGCGCCTGCGACATGACCGGCGTCGGCGAGCAGCTGCTGCCGCTCGCGCTGCCGAGCATGCCTTGCGTCATGGTCAATCCGCGCGTGCCTGTTGCCACCAAGGACGTGTTCCAGGCGCTGGGCTTGCGCAACGGCGAGCTCCTGGTCGGCGTCACCGACGTCATCCGCGCTCCGGCCTGGCCGGAGGAGGGTGCCTCGATTTCCGATTGGGTCGAGGTTCTCGAGACCGTCGCCAACGATCTCGAAGCGCCCGCGCTGCGGATCGAGCCTGTGATCGGCGAGGTGCTGGACGCCTTGCGCGATTCCGCCGGCGTCAAGCTCGCCCGCATGTCCGGCTCGGGCGCGACGTGCTTTGCGATCTACGGCGCATCTGAGGAGGCACATGCCGCGGCCGAAACGATCCGGCGCGATCACCCCGGCTGGTGGGTGCATGCGGGCACGTTGAGCTAGCCTTCGTCCTCGTTGAGCTCGAGAAACCGCCGGATCTCACCCAACACCTCCTGCGGCTTGTCGTGCTGCAGCCAGTGTCCCGCCCCGGCAATAGTCTTAACGCGCGCGTTCTGGAAGTATCGCTCCAGGCCGGCGGAGCGAGCGCCCGCTAGAAAGCTTTCGCCGGCATTGAGCAGCAGCGTCGGGCACGTGATCCGCGACCACAGCTCGATGTGATCGTCGGGCCAGAGCCGATGTGGCGCGGAGGCGCGCTGATAGGGATCGAATTTCCAGCTGTAGCTGCCGTCCTCGTTCTGCCGCGTGCCATGCCTGGCGAGATGCAGCGCGAGGTCCCGTGACAGGCGCTTGTTGTGAAGCACCATCTGCGCGGCGGCGTCCTCGAGGCTCGGATAGCGGCGCGGGGTGCGGTCGTGGAGCTTGTCGAGCTGGCCGACCCATCTGCCGATGCGCTCATGCGCCGGCGGCTTCGGTGTGTCCGGCAACATGGTCACGCCGTCGAGGACGACGAGCCTCGTGACCTGTTCGGGGAATGCGCCCGAAAAGATCAGGCTCACCATGCCCCCCATCGAATGGCCGATCAGGGTGACCTGAGGCGTGGCTAAGGTGCGAACCAGCTGCGCGAGATCGTACACGTATTCTGTCAGCGCGTAGCTGCCGCCTCTCGTCCAGTCAGAATCGCCGTGACCACGCAGGTCGGGCGCGACGACGTGAAAATGCGGTTGCAGCGAGCGCGCGATGTGATCCCAGCTGCGGCAATGATCGCGGCCGCCGTGCACCAGGATGGCGGTGGGTGCGCCCTCGTTGCCCCAGTCGGCGTAGTGCAGCCGCAGGCCGTGCGATTCATAGAAGCGGCTTTGCGGGGCGCTAGCCATTGGCCGGCCGCCGCGCCAGGGCGAGCGAGAGGCCGAGGCCCGCGATGAAGACGCCGGAGCCCTGCGTGAGGCGACGCATCAGAAGCGGCCGTCCGGTCAGCTGCGCGCGCGTCGCGGAAGCCATCAGCACCACCACGACATCGGCGAGCGTGTTCAAGGCCACGGAGATCGCACCGAGCAGGATGAATTGCAGCGTCGGGTTCGAGTCCGACGGATCGAGAAACTGTGGAATGAAGGCGAGGAAGAATGCCGCGGTCTTCGGATTGAGCGCTTCGACCAGCACGCCGTCGTGAAACGCGCGCTTGTCGCCGATCGGCTCGCTCCCGAGCGACAGGTTGTTGCCGGCGCTGCGAAACGTCTTGATGCCGAGCCAGACCAGATAGAGCGCGCCGACGAACTTCACGGCGGCAAACAGCTCCGCGCTGGCCAGGATGATGGCGGAGATGCCGAGGCTGCCCGCGACCACATGAACCAATCCGCCCAGCGCCGTGCCCGCGGTCGAGGCGAAGCCGCTGCCACGCCCCTCCGACAAGGTTCGCGCCGCGACGTAAAAAATGCTAGGGCCGGGAACGGCGGCAATGAGGAGAGCTGCGGCCAGGAACAGCCAGAAATTCGTTTCGATCATGCCGTTTTCGTAGCGAAGCCGGCGGCGATTGCAAGACCTCTTGCTTAGCCCAGCCGGCGCAAGATCACGCTGGCATTGACCCCGCCGAAGCCGAACCCGTTGGAGATGGCATGCTGCATCGGCATTGGCCGCGCGCTGCCTGCGACGATATCGATGCCTTCGGCGCCCGCATCGGGGTTTTCGAGATTGAGCGTGGGCGGCGCGATCTGGTCGCGCAACGCGAGCACGGTGAAAACCGCTTCCAGCCCGCCGGCGGCGCCGAGCAGGTGACCCGTGGCCGATTTGGTCGCGCTCACGGCAATGCCGCGGTTGCGGCCGAACAGCGCGCCGATGGCGCCTAGCTCGCTTTCGTCGCCGGCCGGTGTCGAGGTCGCGTGCGCGTTCAGGTGCTGCACATCCGCGGGCGCAAGCTTGGCCTGCCGAAGCGCGATCTCCATGGCGCGGCGGGCACCATCGCCATCCGGCGGCCCCGAGGTCATGTGATAGGCGTCCGCGGTCGTGCCGTAGCCGACGATCTCGGCGATCGGCGTCGCGCCGCGCGCCTGCGCATGCTCCAGCGCCTCGATCACCAGGATGCCGGCGCCTTCGCCCATCACGAAACCGTCGCGGTTGCGATCGAACGGACGCGAGGCGCGCGCGGGCTCGTCGTTGAAGCCGCTCGACAGCGCGCGAGCGGCCGCAAAGCCGCCGAGGCTGACGATATCGATGCAGGCCTCCGCGCCGCCGCAGATCGCAACGTCAGCTTCGCCTGATCGGATCATGCGCGCGGCATCGCCGATCGCCTGCACGCCGGCGGCGCAGGCCGTGACGGGCGCGCCCAGCGCGCCCTTGTAGCCGTACTTGATCGAGACGTGGCCGGCGGCAAGATTGGCGAGGAACGAGGGGATCGTGAACGGCGACAGCCGGCGCGCGCCGCGTTGCGCGGTGATGCGCACCGCCTCCGCCATGGCGGGAAAGCCGCCGACGCCAGAGGCGATGATCGTCGCGGTGCGCTCGAGCGCGCCAGCATCCTGCGGTGTCCATTTGGCTTGCGCGACGGCTTCTGCCGTCGCGAGCAGCGCGAACAGGATGAAGCGGTCCATCTTGCGCTGATCCTTGGGCGCGGCAGCCTGCGCCGGATCGAAACCGCCTTCGGCATCATCGGCCTTGTCGGGCACGAGGCCTGCAATGCGCGCGGGCAGCGCCTCTGCCCATTCCGGCAACAGGCGCAGCCCGCTTTGCCCGGCGAGCAGCCGCCGCCACGTCAATTCGACGCCGCAGCCAAGCGGCGACACCGCGCCCATTCCCGTCACGACGATACGACGCATGTCAGTCTCCAGCCGGCGCGACGGCCGGGTTCATGGCCTTGAGCGCAGCAAGCCGTGCGCGCATGCCGCGGCTGGCGCGGGGACCTGCGACGACGACCGCATTGGCGAGCGTGATCGGGCGCTTGTCGGCGGCATCGACCACAATCGGCTCGAGCGGGCGGACGTCGCTCCGGTTCGCCAGCAGGATGGATTCGCCTTTCGGCGCCAGATGCTTGTTGCCCCAGGCGAGCAGCGTAGCGATCACGGGGAAGAAATCCCGCGCCTTGTCCGTCAGCACATATTCGTAGCGCGGCGGGCGCTTCTGATAGCGGCGACGCACGAACATGCCGCTTTCGGTGAGATGCGAGAGCCGCCGCGACAGGATGTTCGGCGCAATGCCGAGGCTTTGCGAGAACTCGTCGAACCTCGTCGCACCCTGAAACGCATCGCGCAGAATTAGGATGCTCCACCATTCGCCGACCGTCTCTACCGCGCGGCCGACCGGGCATTCCAGGATCGAAGGGGATTTGGGTTGCATGCGGGCAAGGTAGGTCAGTCACTTGCAAAATGCAAGTGACTGCGCGGGGAGGCATGTGGAGCGAGTGAGGCTGGGTTCTGCTGATGAGATGAAGCGCGCTCTCGTGCCCCGGACGCAGCGCAGCGCCTCCTAGCGGTGCGCTGCAGAGCCAGGGCCATATTGCTCACGATTGCGGATGTCGCATGGGTCCGGCTCTGCGCAGCAGCGTTTCACGCTGCAGCGTGTCCGGGACACGAGAGCGAGCGGTGCCGTCGCGGCGTACTCCGTCATTGCGAGCGCAGCGAGGCAATCCAGACTGTTTCCGCGGCGGGATTCTGGATTGCTTCGCTACGCTCGCAATGACGGGTGCGGGGAGCGCGCAAAGCGTGAGCGTCAGTCGCCTAATGCGACCTTGCCAAGCAGAACGCCACGACCTGCTCCAGCGCGTTCTTCATCGGCGAGGGCGGGAACAGCGCCAGCGCATCCACGGCCATGGCGCCGTAGTGCTGGGCGCGGATCAGCGTGTCCTCGAGCGCGCGGTGCTTGTTCATCAGGCCGATGGCGTGATCGAGATCGGAATCGCCGATCTCGCCGCGCTCGAGCGCCCGGATCCAGAAGGCGCGCTCGGTGTCGTTGCCGCGGCGGAAGGCGAGCACGACGGGCAGCGTGATCTTGCCTTCGCGGAAATCGTCGCCGGTGTTCTTGCCGAGCTTGGCGCTCTTGCCGCCATAGTCGAGCACGTCGTCGACGAGCTGGAAGGCGATGCCGAGATTCATGCCGACCGAGCGGCAGGCAGTCTGCTCCGCCTTCGGGCGGTTCGCGATCACGGGGCCGACCTCGCAGGCGGCGGCGAACAATTCGGCGGTCTTGCCGCGGATCACGGCGAGATATTCGTCCTCGGTGGTCGCGGTGTTCTTGGCGGCGGCGAGCTGCATCACCTCGCCCTCGGCGATGGTGGCGGCCGCCGCGGAGAGGATGTCGAGCGCGCGCAGCGAGCCGACCTCGACCATCATGCGGAAGGCCTGGCCGAGCAGGAAGTCGCCGACCAGCACGCTTGCCTCGTTGCCCCAGAGCATGCGCGCCGACAGCTTGCCGCGGCGCATCTCGCTCTCGTCGACCACGTCGTCGTGGAGCAGGGTGGCGGTGTGCATGAACTCGACGCTGGCAGCCAACTTGATGTGGCCGTCACCGGTGTAGCCGGCGAGATTGGCCATGGCGAGCGTCAGCATCGGGCGCAGGCGCTTGCCGCCCGAGGAGATCAAGTGGTTGGCCACTTCAGGGATCATGGTCACGTCGGAGCCGGTCCGCGACAGGATCGTGGCATTGACGCGCTCCATGTCGGGAGCGACAAGGGCAACCAGCTCTTCGATCGACGCGCCGGGGGTTTCGAAAGGTACGATGACGGCCACGCCGGTCTCCAATATTTGCCCCGGAAGGGCTATTCTGATGGAAATACAATAGAAACTGGCGGCGGATGCGGCAAGGGCCGCGGAACCATTGACATTTGCCGCGTTAGCCACTTTCAGGCAGGAGACCTCCGTTTTGCGTGAACTGGTTCGGACCAACGATATGGTGCTGGTGTCGGCGATTGGCGCGCTGCTCGACGGCGCCAACATCCATCATCTGGTGCTGGACCAGAACATGAGCATCATCGAGGGGTCTCTCGGCATTCTGCCGCGGCGGATCCTTGTTCATGAGGACGACGCCGAGGAAGCCAGGGCGCTCCTCACCGAGGCCGGCCTCAGCCACGAACTGCGCGGCGATGATTGAGGCCGCGGATATTACCGAGGACGCGTTTCTCGGCGGGCAGTTGCGCTTGATGCAGAAGCGGTCAGGCCACCGCGCCGGGCACGACGCCATCCTGCTGGCAGCAGCGACCGACGCTAAGGCGGGTGACCGCGTGGTCGAGCTTGGCGCCGGCGTCGGCACGGCGGGCCTTGCGCTGGCGCGGCGCGTCGCGGGGATCAGGCTCAGCCTGGTCGAGATCGATCCGGAACTGGCGCAGCTCGCGCGGGCCAACGCCGCCGCGAACGCGATTCCTGCCGAGGTCATCGTGCTCGACGTCACCGCCGACGCGCAGGCGTTTGCAGCGAACGGACTTCTGCCCGACGGTTCCGACGCCGTGTTGATGAACCCGCCCTTCAACGATCCCGCACGCCATCGCGGCTCGCCGGATCAGGCGCGCCACACCGCGCATGTGGCGAGGGAGGAGACACTGCATGCGTGGGTGCATGCAGCCCGGCGCATTCTCCGATCGAGCGGCGTGCTGACCCTGATCTGGCGCGCGGACGGAATTGGCGACGTCGTGGCAGCGCTGTCACGCGGCTTCGGCAGCCTCGCGATCCTGCCGGTTCATGGCGAAGCGGGAAAGCCTGCCATCCGGGTGCTGGTGCGCGCAGTCAAAGGCGGCCGGGCACCGACGCAATTGCTGCCGGGCCTCATGCTCAACGAGGAGTCAAACGTGCCGAAGAAAGAGGTGAAGGATATTCTGGAGGGGAGGGCGGCGTTGCCGCTGGCGAGGCCGTGACGGCTTATTGCGGAAGCGATTCCGTCTGTTGCTCTTGCGGCGACGTAAAGTGAAGCGCCGTGAAAAGCGCACCGATCAACAGCAACAGCAGATAGATCTTCATGGCGTTTCCTTCCGCTGCCTATTGCAGCTTCCCAACGCGGATTCTGCAAAACACGTTCCTGGCACTTTCAATGACACTCGCGTGATAAGAAATGGTTAATCAGAGGTAAGGCCATGGCCGAACAATTGAACGATCGTGAGAGTTCCGGCCTGGCCGACAAGCTCATGCAATATCTGCCGGCGCGCTTTCGTCCCGGCACGGCGGTCGTGCCGGTGGTGCGGCTGTCCGGTGTGATCGGTGCGGTGACGCCGCTGCGTCCGGGCCTGACGCTTGCCGGCGTCGCGCGGGTGCTCGAGCGCGCGTTTTCCTATCGGCACGCCAAGGCCGTGGCGCTGGTGATCAACTCGCCCGGCGGTTCGCCGGTGCAGTCGCGCCAGATCTACTTGCGCATCAAGCAGCTCGCCGCGGAGAAGAAGCTGCCGGTGCTCGTGTTCGTCGAGGACGTTGCGGCCTCCGGTGGTTACATGATCGCCTGCGCGGGCAACGAGATCATCTGCGATCCCTCCTCGATCCTCGGCTCGATCGGCGTGGTCGGCGGCAGTTTCGGTTTTCAGGAGGCGATCAGGCGGCTCGGCATCGAGCGGCGCCTCTACACCTCGGGCGAGCACAAGGCGATGCTCGACCCGTTTCTTCCGGAAAACCCTGACGACGTCATGAGGCTGAAGGCGATCCAGCGCGAGATCCACCAGATCTTCATCGCGCTGGTCAAGGAAAGCCGCGGCGCCCGGCTGAAGGGAGCGGACGACACGCTGTTCACGGGCGAATACTGGGCGGGGGACAGCGCGATCGCGCTGGGGCTCGCCGACAGCATCGGCGATCTCCGCTCAACTCTTCGTGCCCGCTATGGTGAGAAGGTTCTCACCCCCGTGATCGCGCAGCCGACCGGGCTGCTCTCCGGCCTTCTGGGCCGGAAATCGCCCGGCGCGGGGCAGCTTTCGGCCCTGGAATCAATGGCCGGGCTGCCGGACGAGCTGATCTCGGCGGTCGAGACGCGGGCGATTTGGGCGAAATTCGGGTTCTAGGTCTCGCGCTCCCGCGCCATTTCGCCCGGGCGGCGCCGATTGCGGCGCAGGTCCATCTGCGCAACAATGCGTGTGGGGGCTGAGCATGAGACGAGGATCGACCGATGCCGCCGTTCGTCGCTTTCGCGGGCGTCCTGGGCGGGCTTGCCGTGGTCCGCTGGGCCTACAAGACCGCCATCCGGATCAACCAGGAGCTGGAGGAGATGCGCCTGTCGCGCGTCACCGAGGCCGCCCGCATGGGGGATATCCAGACGCTGAAGCGTGACCCCGTGACCGGAGCTTACCGGCCGGGTTAGGGCACACCTCCACGCGTTCGTCATTCCGGGGCTCGCGAAGCGAGAACCCGGAATCCATCGAACCACGGAGTGAGCGGCGCAATGGATTCCGGGCTCGCCCTGCGGGCGCCCCGGAATGACGCCCGAATCCGCCCCCTTCGCCTTGATTCCCATCCCCGCCGTCGATACGGTCCCGCGCGATTCAAAACCCCCCGCGAGAGCCCGATCTGACGATGGACGCCTCATTGCCCGCCCATATGCGCCCGGAACGCTCGTTCCAGGGCTTCATCCTCGCGCTCCAGCGGTTCTGGGCCGAGCAGGGCTGCGTGATCCTGCAGCCCTACGACATGGAAATGGGCGCGGGCACCTTCCATCCGGCGACCACGCTGCGTGCGCTCGGGCCAAAGCCGTGGAACGCGGCCTATGTGCAGCCGTCGCGCCGGCCCAAGGACGGCCGTTACGGCGAGAACCCGAACCGGATGCAGCACTATTACCAGTTCCAGGTGATCATGAAGCCCTCGCCGCCGAACCTTCAGGAGCTGTACCTGAAGTCGCTCGCCGCGATCGGCATCGATTCCGCCGTGCACGACATCCGCTTCGTCGAAGACGATTGGGAGAGCCCGACCCTGGGCGCCTGGGGTTTGGGGTGGGAATGCTGGTGCGACGGCATGGAAGTCAGCCAGTTCACTTATTTTCAGCAGGTCGCTGGCTTCGAATGCGCGCCGGTCGCGGGCGAGCTCACCTACGGCCTCGAGCGCCTCGCGATGTATGTGCAGGGCGTCGACCGAGTCTACGACCTCAACTTCAACGGCCGCGACGGTGACCAGAAGGTCACCTATGGCGACGTGTTCCTGCAGGCCGAGCAGGAATATTCGCGGCACAATTTCGAATATGCCGACACCGCGATGCTGTTCGAGCAGTTCAAGATGGCGGAAGCGGCCTGCAGAAAATATCTCGACGCGGGCTGGCGCGACGGCGGCAACCGGAAACAGCATCTGATGGCGCTGCCGGCCTATGACCAGTGCATCAAGGCGAGCCACGTCTTCAACCTGCTCGATGCCCGCGGCGTGATCTCCGTGACCGAGCGGCAGAGCTACATTCTGCGCGTGCGCGAGCTGGCAAAAGCGTGTGGCGAGGCCTGGATCCACACTGAAGCGGGCGGAGCGGCCTGATGCCCGATCTTTTGCTTGAACTGTTTTCCGAAGAAATTCCCGCGCGCATGCAGGCGAAGGCGGCGGACGATCTGCGCCGCATGGTCACCGACAAGCTGGTTGCCGAAGGCCTGGTCTATGAGGGCGCAAAGTCGTTCGCGACGCCGCGCCGCCTTGCGCTCACCGTGCACGGCATCCCTGCGCGCCAGCCGGATCTGAAGACCGAGCGCCGCGGACCCAAGGTCGGCGCGCCCGACGCGGCCGTGCAGGGCTTCCTCAAGGCGACCGGTTTGAAGTCGTTGGACGAAGCCAAGATCCAGCGCGACCCCAAGGGTGATTTCTACATCGGCTTGATCGAGAAGCCCGGCCGCGACGCGATCGACGTGCTCGCCGAGATCCTGCCTGTCATCATCCGCACCTTCCCCTGGCCCAAATCGATGCGCTGGGGCGCGCGCTCGGGCAAGCCCGGCTCGCTGAACTGGGTGCGTCCGCTGCACGCGATTACCGCGACCTTCGGCCTCGAGACCGAAGAGCCCGATGTCGTGAAGTTCGAGGTCGACGGCATCGAGAGCGGCCAGACCACTTACGGCCACCGCTTCCTCGCGCCGGCGCCGATCTCCGTGCGCCGCTTCGAGGACTACGACGCTAAGCTTCTTGCAGCAAAAGTCGTGCTCGACCCCGAGCGCCGCAAGGACGCCATCCTCACCGACGCCAAGCAGCTCGCCTTCGCGCAAGGTTTTGAGCTGGTCGAGGACCAGAATCTGCTCGACGAGGTCGCCGGCCTCGTCGAGTGGCCGGTCGTGCTGATGGGCTCGTTCGAGCCGGAATTCTTGAAGACTCCCGACGAAGTCATCCGCGCCACCATCCGCAACAACCAGAAGTGTTTCGTGGTGCGCGACCCCAAGACGGGCAAGCTCGCGAGCAAGTTCATCCTGGTCGCCAATATCGAGGCGACCGACGGTGGCAAAACCATCATCGCCGGCAACGAGCGCGTCATCCGGGCGCGGCTGAGCGATGCGAAGTTCTTCTACGAGACCGACCTCAAGACCAAGCTCGAGGGCCGGCTGCCGAAGTTCGATCAGATCGTGTTTCACGAGAAGCTCGGGACGCAGGCGGAACGCATCAAGCGCATCGAGCGCCTGGCCGCCGAGATCGCGCCGCTGGTCGGCGCCGATGTCGCCAAGGCGACGCGCGCGGCGCATCTGGCAAAGGCAGATCTGCTGACGGAAGTCGTCGGCGAATTCCCGGAAGTGCAGGGCCTGATGGGCAAATACTATGCGCTGGCTCAGGGCGAAGACGCCTCCGTCGCCGCGGCCTGCGAGGAGCACTACAAGCCGCAAGGGCCTGCTGATCGCGTTCCGACCGATCCGGTCAGCGTCGTGGTGGCGCTCGCGGACAAGATCGATACCCTGGTTGGGTTCTGGGCGATCGACGAGAAGCCGACGGGCAGCAAGGACCCCTATGCGCTGCGTCGTGCGGCGCTGGGTGTGATCAGGCTGATCGCTGAGAACGCGCTGCGTCTGTCGCTCATAAAGGTGGCGGGATCAGCGCTCGCCGGCTTGTCGGTGAAGCCGGCCGATGCCTCGAAGCTTCCGAGCGATCTGCTCGCCTTCTTCGCCGATCGCCTCAAGGTCCAACTCCGCGAGCAGGGCGCGCGCCACGATCTCGTCGATGCCGTGTTCGCGCTCGGCGGCCAGGACGATCTCCTGATGATCGTCCGCCGCATCGAGGCGCTCGGAAAATTCCTCGATAGCGACGACGGCAAGAACCTGCTCGCCGGCACCAAGCGCGCCAGCAACATCCTCAGCATCGAGGAGAAGAAGGACAAGCGCAGCTTCGACGGCGCGCCGGATGCTGCGCTCTACAGCCTCGCTGAGGAGAAGGCGCTGGCCAAGGCGATCGGTGAGGTCAAGGCGGAAGCCAGCGCTGCGGTGGCCAAGGAAGACTTCGCCGCCGCGATGAGTGCGATGGCAAAGCTGCGTCCGCCGGTCGATGCCTTCTTCGACAAAGTGCGCGTCAATGACGATGATCCGAAGGTGCGCGAGAACCGCCTGAAGCTCCTCAACGAGATCCGCAGCGCCACGCGCGCGGTAGCGGACTTCTCGAAGATCCAGGATTGAGGCGCGGTTTGCGGCAAACACCGCTGTCATTCCGGGGCGCGCGTAGCGCGAGCCCGGAATCCATAACCACGATCGTGAGTATGGATTCTCAGGTGCGCAATTGCGCACCATAGCCCACGCCTCCGGCGTGTCCCGGAATGACGGCTGCTGATGTGGCTTGCCCAAAGAAGCCCCGCCCGGCGGGGGGAGGACCGGGCGGGGCCTGATGTCCGATTTACACTGCTCGCGCCAGCCTGCTGTGACGCGCCGGACATCGAATGGAGCGGCTGCGTCTTTAGTCCAGCACCTCGACGATGCGGCGCGAGCGCGGCTCGACCAGCACGGTTTCGCCGTTCACGACGGTGTAGCGATAGGTCGTGGCGCCGAAACGTTGCGGCACGTCATAATAGGTGACGCCTGCCTCGGGTAAGGTGGTGCCGACCACCACGCGATCCGGAATGCGGAAGGGCGGCACACGTTGTTCAACGACATATTCGCGGAAGGCGGGCCGTTGTTCGACGGCAATCGTCGGCGCGCCGTCGACCATGGCGGGCGCGCGTCCAATCGTGACATCGCTTTGCGCCTGCGCCGCAAGGGGCGCGCCGGTTGCGGCCGCGAGCGCTGCGAGAGCAAAAATCCTGTTCCGCATGGACAACTCCTTCGACGTGATTCTGCGGGCGCGCGAGCGGCGCGACCGGTTGCCAATGCGTGCCTCAAGCCAATGTTCCGGGAAAAGGCATGCCGCATTCGCGGCAATTTCGGGCAGTTTTCGTGAGGCCGGAACTCGCAGCAGCCCTTGCGCATCTCTACTCCCGGAACCCATCCGGTTATGATCCGCGCGCGATTCGCCTCACCTCACAGAAAGATAGTTCATGCACATCACCGTCGCCCACATTTCGCCGATCCTGTCGTTGATTGCGGGCGTGCTCATCCTGATCATGCCGCGGCTTCTCAACCTCATCGTCGCGATCTTCCTCATCGTCAACGGCGCGATCGGGCTCGGGCTCCTGAAGTGGCTCCGCTTCTAGGCGTTCACTTTTCGGAACTGTCCGTCTTGCGCGGGCCCGCCCAAAGTGGTGTAAGGCCCGCGATTTCCCATTCCTCTCGCAGGTTGTGTGCAAGCTATGGCCAAAGCCGCCTCGAAGCCTTCTAAAACTGCAGCGAAATCAAAGCCCTCCGCCAAGGCGAAGGCCGCGCCGGCGGCCCGCAAGGCGCTGGCCAAGAGCGCGCCGAAGCCGGTCGCCAAACCCACTGCAAAGCCGGTGGCAAAGGCAATGACCAAGGCGGCTTCGCCGAAGGTTGCCGCGAAGCCTGCGCCGAAGAAGGTTGTGCCTGCCAAGGCGGCGCCGGCAGCGGCGAAGGCCGGCAAATGGGTCTACACGTTCGGTGACGGCAAGGCCGAGGGCCGGACGGAAATGCGCGACCTGCTCGGCGGCAAGGGCGCCAACCTCGCCGAGATGGCCAATCTCGGCCTGCCGGTGCCTCCGGGCTTCACCATCCCGACCTCGGTCTGCACCTATTTCTACGAGCACGACAAGACCTACCCGAAGGAACTGAAGCCGCAGGTTGAGAAGGCGCTCGACTATGTCGGCAAGTTGACCGGCAAGGTGTTCGGCGACACCAGGAACCCGCTGCTCGTCTCGGTGCGCTCCGGCGCGCGCGCCTCGATGCCGGGCATGATGGACACCGTGCTCAATCTCGGCCTCAACGACCAGACCGTGGAAGCGCTGGCCGAGCTGTCGGGCGACCGCCGTTTCGCCTATGACAGCTATCGCCGCTTCATCACGATGTATTCCGACGTGGTGCTCGGCTTCGAGCATCATCACTTCGAGGAGATCCTCGACACCTTCAAGGACAGCCAGGGCTACACGCTCGACACCGATCTGTCCGCCGAGGACTGGGTCGAACTGGTCGGCAAGTACAAGGACGCGGTCGCACGCGAGACCGGCAAGGAATTCCCGCAGGATCCGCACGACCAGCTCTGGGGCGCGATCGGCGCGGTGTTCTCATCCTGGATGAACGCGCGCGCGGTGACCTACCGCAAGCTGCACGACATTCCGGAATCCTGGGGCACCGCGGTCAACGTGCAGGCCATGGTGTTCGGCAACATGGGCGAGACATCGGCCACGGGCGTTGCCTTCACCCGCAACCCCTCGACCGGCGAGAGCAAGCTCTACGGCGAGTTCCTGATCAACGCACAAGGCGAGGACGTAGTCGCGGGCATCCGCACGCCGCAGGACATCACCGAGGAGGCGCGCAAGGAGTCGGGCTCCGACAAGGCGTCGATGGAAGCGGCGATGCCGGAAGCCTTCAAGGAGCTGACGCGGATCTACACGCTGCTCGAGAAGCACTACCGCGACATGCAGGACATGGAGTTCACCGTCGAGCAGGGTAAGCTCTGGATGCTCCAAACCCGCGGCGGCAAGCGCACCGCCAAGGCCGCGCTGCGTATCGCGGTCGAGCTCGCCAATGAGGGCCTGATCTCGAAGAAGGAAGCGGTGACGCGGATCGATCCGGCCTCGCTCGACCAGCTCCTGCATCCAACCATCGATCCCAACGCCAAGCGCGACGTGATCGCAACCGGCCTGCCGGCTTCGCCGGGTGCGGCCTCCGGCGAGATCGTGTTCTCCTCGGACGAGGCGGCCAAGCTTCAGGGCGACGGACGCAAGGTGATTTTGGTCCGCATCGAGACAAGCCCGGAAGACATCCACGGCATGCACGCCGCCGAAGGCATCCTGACCACGCGCGGCGGCATGACCTCGCACGCGGCGGTGGTCGCGCGCGGCATGGGCAAGCCCTGCGTCTCCGGCTGCGGGACCATCCGCGTCGATTACGGCCGCGGCACCATGAGCATCGGCTCGCGCACCTTCAAGACCGGTGATGTCATCACCATCGACGGCTCGCTCGGCCAGGTGCTCGCCGGCCGCATGCCGATGATCGAGCCGGAGCTGTCCGGCGAGTTCGGCACGCTGATGAACTGGGCCGACCAGGTCCGCAAGATCGGCGTCCGGGTCAACGGCGACACGCCTGACGACGCGCGCACCGCGATCAAGTTCGGCGCGGAGGGCATCGGCCTCTGCCGCACCGAGCACATGTTCTTCGAGGAGACGCGCATCCGCACGGTGCGCGAGATGATCCTCTCCGAGGACGAGCAGTCGCGCCGCGCCGCGCTGGCAAAACTGCTGCCGATGCAGCGCGCCGACTTCGTCGAGCTGTTCGAGATCATGAAGGGCCTGCCCGTCACGATCCGGCTTCTGGATCCTCCCCTTCATGAATTCCTGCCGCACACCCATGCCGAGGTCGAGGAAGTGGCGCGCGCCATGAACACCGACCCGCGGCGCCTCGCCGACCGCGCCCGGGAGCTCTCGGAGTTCAACCCGATGCTCGGCTTCCGCGGCTGCCGCATCGCCATCGCCTATCCCGAGATCGCCGAGATGCAGGCCCGCGCGATCTTCGAGGCGGCGGTCGAGGCGCAGAAGCGCACCGGCAAGGCCGTCGGCCTCGAGGTGATGGTGCCGCTGATCGCGACCAAGGCCGAGCTCGACCTGGTCAAGGCACGGATCGATGCCACCGCACAGGCCGTGATGCGTGAGACCAACGCCAAGCTGGCCTATCAGGTCGGCACCATGATCGAGCTGCCGCGCGCCTGCCTGCTCGCGGGCGAGATCGCGCAGTCGGCCGAGTTCTTCTCGTTCGGCACCAACGACCTGACGCAGACGACCTACGGCATCAGCCGCGACGACGCGGCGAGCTTCCTGGGTCCCTATGTGGCGAAGGGCATCCTCACGGTCGATCCCTTCATCTCGCTCGATCAGGAAGGCGTCGGCGAGCTGGTCAAGATCGGCGTCGCCCGCGGCCGCAAGACCCGCACTTCGCTCAAGGTCGGCATCTGCGGCGAGCACGGCGGCGATCCCGCCTCCGTCGCCTTCTGCCACCATATCGGTCTCGACTACGTCTCCTGCTCGCCCTACCGCGTGCCGATCGCGCGGCTTGCAGCGGCGCAGGCCGCGCTCGGCAAGGCGATCGCGAGCCAGGCGTAAGCCGAAACACAGACTTGAATTGAGAGAGGCGGGGCCCAGCCCCGCCTCTCATTTTTGGCACTGCTCTCTCCGCGTCGTCATTGCGAGCCACCGGGTCCGCGCAAAGCGCGGCCCGATGACAGGCTCCACGAAGCAATCCAGAGTCGTTCCGCAGAGGGACTCTGCTCGGCGCCCCTCACATCATCCCCGTCTCATCCTCCTCGGCCTGCCCGATCAGCGCCTCGCTCGCTACCGCCTCGCGGCGGGGCACGACGAACATCATCACGCAGGCGCAAAGGATCGAGATCGCGAGCACCGCGGAGGTCAGCGGCAGCGTCGTTGCGGAGTGGCCGCCGAGATAGGCGCCGAACTGCGACATCAGCGCGCCAATGCCTTGCTGCAGGAAGCCCATCGCGCCCGAGGCGGTGCCGGCCGCTTCGGGACGGATGCTGATGGCGCCGGCGGCGGAATTCGCCATCACGAAGGCATTGCCGGCCATCACGATCATATGGGTGCCGAACAGCCAGGCGGGCGCCTCGTTCCAGCCGACGAAGCTCCAGAGCAGGTTCGCAAGGCTGCCGCAGAGTTGCAGGGCGAGCCCGAACCAGATCAGCTTCTCCAGTGAGTGGCGCGGCGCAAAGCGCACGCAGAGCAGGTTGCCGACCAGAAACGCAAAGCCCGTCGTTGCGAACCAGGCGCCGTATTCGGCGCTGCTGCGGCCCATCTGCGTCACCACGATGTAGGGCCCGCCGCCGGCGAAGGTGAAGATGATCTGGGACGCCAGCACCTGGCACATCACATAGCCGACGAAGGCGCGGTTGCGGATGAGCATGCCGATATCGCCGCGGAAGCCGCTGCCGGCGGCGCGGCTGCGACGGGTCTCAGGCAGCGCCAAGGCGATCCCGACGGCAACGACGATGGCGGCGATGGTGATGGCATAAAAGATCGCGCGCCATCCCAACGCGGTCTCGATCAGGCCGCCGGTGAGCGGCGAGACCATCTGCCCGATCATCAGCGCCGCGACCACGAGGCTGATCATCGAGGCGACGCGGTCGCGCTCGTAGATGTCGCGGATGATGGCCCGGCTGATCACCATGCCGGATGCGCCGCCGAGCGCCTGGAAGAAGCGTGCGGCGATCAATTGCGGCAGGGTCTCGGCGAAAATGCAGGCGACGCTGGCCGCCACCATCAGTGCAAGTCCTCCGAGCAGCACCGGACGCCGCCCGAACCGGTCCGACAGCGGGCCCATGATCAGCTGCGACAGCGCGATGCCGACCATGTAGAGCGACACCGTCATCTGCGCGATCGAGATGTCGCTGCCGAAATCCGTCGCCAGCACCGGCAGCGCCGGAACCAGGATGTAGAGCGAGATCGGTGCGACCCCGGTCATCACCACCAGCAGCAGCAACACCAGACGCGAGGTCGCGAGGTTGCCGGCCGCTTCGGGCGGCTTGCTGATGATGCCGTGCATCGCCGGACACTAGCCGCATCGCGTTGCGAGCGAATACGCTCATTTCGGCATACGGCTATGCGCGAGGCGTCAAGGCGCTGGGCCTGTAGGGTGGGCAAAGACGCGCTCTTTGCGCGGCGTGCCCACCATTGCTGCCGTCACCCGGAGATGGATGGTGGGCACGCATCCGCCTCCGCTCTTCGAGCGGCAGCGGATGCTTTGCCCACCCTACGCAGGCAGTCTTATGACGGAGTTAGAGCTTCAGCTCCGCCGTGGCCTGATCGAGCCAGGTCTTCGTCGCCTCGTCCAGCGCCGGCCGCACGTCGTCCCTGACGCGCGCATGGTACGCGTTCAGCCAATCGAGCTCGTCGCGGCTCAGCATCGCGACATCGATCAGACGGCGGTCGATCGGCGCCAGGGTCAGCGTCTCGAACGCGTTCATCGGCTTCTCGGCACCCTTGATGTCGGCGGCGACGACTAGCTCGAGATTCTCGATGCGGATGCCGAAGCCATTGGTCTTGTAGTAGCCGGGCTCGTTCGACAGGATCATGCCGCGCTTCAACGGCGTGGTGCCGAGCTTCGAAATTCGTGCCGGTCCTTCGTGCACCGAGAGATAGCTGCCGACGCCGTGGCCGGTGCCGTGCTCGAAATCGAGCCCGACGGCCCAGAGATATTGCCGCGCCAGCGTGTCGAGTTGCGCGCCCGTGGTGCCGTCCGGAAAGACGGCGCGCGCGATCGCGATGTGGCCGCGCAGCACGCGGGTGAAGCGGTCGCGCATCTCATCCGTCGGCTCGCCTATCGCCATGGTGCGCGTGACGTCGGTGGTGCCGTCTTCATATTGCGCGCCGGAATCGATCAGCAGGAGATCGCCGTGCGCGATCCGCCGGTTGCTCTTGCGGGTGACGCGGTAATGCACGATGGCGCCGTTCGGGCCGGTGCCGGAGATGGTCGGGAACGAGACGTCCTTGAGCGCGCCGGTGTCGCGGCGGAAGGTTTCCAGCGCCTCGACCGCGTCGATCTCGGTGAGCTTGCCGCTTGGCGCCTCGCGATCGATCCAGGCGAGGAAGCGCGCCAGCGCCACGGCGTCGCGCAAATGAGCCGTCTTGGTGCCCTTGATCTCGGTCGCGTTCTTGACCGCCTTGAGCAGTGCAACCGGATCGCTGCCGCGCACCGGCTTGCCGCCGGCCCCGCTGATCAGGCGGCTGAGTGCGTCGGCCGCTGTGGCATTGTCGAGCGCAATGGCCGCACCGCTCTTGGCCAGCGCCATCAGCGTCGGCGCCATGGCGTCCGGTTCGCGCACGTCAGCGGACTGCTCGAGATGGTCGCGTGTGAGGTTGGAGAGCTTGCGGTGGTCGATGAAGATGGTGGGACGGCCGTCCTTCGGCACCAGCGCGTAGGACAGTGGCAGCGGCGTATGGGCGACGTCGGCGCCGCGGATGTTGAAGGTCCAGGCCACCGCGTGACTGTCCGACAGCACCAAGGCATCGGTGCCGAGCTTGGCGATCTCGGCCCTGATCTGGGTCAGCTTCTCCGCTTCAGTGATACCGGCGTGCTGAAGGCTGTGCACCGCGACGGGGGCGAGCGGCGGCTGCGGCCGGTCCTGCCAGATCGCGTCGATCGGATTGCTGTCGACCGCGACCAGCTCGGCCCCGGCCTTGGCGCAGGCGGCGGACAATCGCTCGGCTGCCGAAAAAGTGTGCAGCCACGGATCAAATCCGAGGCGGTCGCCGGCTTTCAGATGCACCGCCACCCAGCTCTCCGGCGGCGGGTCGATCAGCGATTCCACTACCCATGCCTTGGCATCGACCTGCTTGGCCGCCTGCAGCGTGTAGCGGCCGTCGACGAACAGCGCAGCCTCCTGCGGCAGAACCACTGCTAGTCCCGCCGAGCCGGTAAAGCCGGTCAGCCAGGCGAGCCGCTCTTCCGATGGCGGCACATATTCGTTCTGCTGCTGATCGGCACGTGGCACGACGAAGCCGGTCAACTTGCGACGGGCAAGTTCTTCGCGAAGTGCGGCCAGTCGTGCCGCCAACGCGACGCCGGCCTCCGGCTCCTCGAATGTCTGGAAGTGCGCTTCGAACATGGTGGATCACTTTAGGATCATGGAGATCAGTCCGCAATGTAGACGCATTTGCGTCGCATCTGGCATGGACTGTGCTTGAAATAGTTCCATTCGAATCGAGTGGAGTAAAGGATGCGGCAGTTGCGCTTCGTCCGGATAACAGGGAAATTCGAGCGGGTGGTTCATCTCAACGGCGAGGGGACACACAATGCCAGCGTTCACCTTTGAGAAGATTTCGCCGCCGGCGCGCCGCGCTCCGACAGCGGCAGTAACAAAGAAGCCGCGCGGCCTCATCAGCCAGATGATCGACCGTTTCGCCGAGCGCCGCGCCAAGCGCGCCTTGCGGGGCAAGCGCGCGTCACGCCGCGACGTGAAGCCGGCCGAGTAGCGCGGCGAGGGAGCGCACCGCCGTCGCGACGCGGTTAGTTCATCCCACCTTCCTCAGCAGCAGACTGCTCCACCCCTCGATGCGCAGATGTTTCACCGGCACGAGGCCGCGGGCGCGGTAGGCGGCGATCACGGCGGGCGCCTGGTGCGTCAAGAGGCCGGAGAGGATGACGCGGGCGCCAGGCGCAAGGTGCCGCGTCATCGGGCTCGCCAATTGCCGCAACGGATTGGCAAGGATATTGGCGAGCACCAGGTCGAACGGGCCTGCACGCGCAAAATCTGGCGCGGCAAAGCCGGTCGCGCGGATCACCCGCACATGGTTGCCAACTTCGTTCAGCGTGGCGTTCTCGGCGGCCACCCGGACCGATGGCGGATCGATGTCGGAAGCCAGCACCGCGCGATGCAGCGCCTTCGCCGCCGCGATCGCCAGCACGCCCGTGCCGGTGCCGAGATCGAGCAGGCTCCTTGGGCGGGAGCTCTTCAGGACATGGTCAAGCAGAAGTAAACAGCCGCGCGTCGTGCCATGGTGACCGGTGCCGAAGGCGAGCGCCGCCTCGATCTCGATGGCAAGCTTGTTCGGCGCCACACGGTCGCGATCGTGGCTGCCGTGCACGACGAAGCGGCCGGCCGGCACCGGGACGAGATCTTCAAGGCTGGCTTTGACCCAGTCCTTGGCTTCGACAGTGTCGAAGACGAGCGTCGCCGCGATCTCATTTCCTGCTGAAGTTGCAACGAGTTCGCGCAGCCATGCCTGATCGGGCGCTGCGGCGAAATGCAACGTGACGTCCCAGCGTCCGTCAGGCCGCTCGAACGCGGCGACCGCCGCATCGCCGTCGAAAAAGACCTCGGTGAGCACGTCGACGAGGCGCTTGGCGTCGGCTTCATTGCCGATCGAAAAGCTGGCGCGATAGGTCGGGGAAGGCTGCATTCAGGGTTCCGTCGCGTTCAATTTTTGGAACTTTTGCTGCCCAGTTTTCGGACAAGTTGAGGTTCCCATATTAACGCGCCTGCAGTGTGTGGCCCGTATATTTTCGGATGTACAAGCAAGTCCACGCAGCTTTGAATTGAAACGGAGGCGAGTCTTGAAGCGCATGATTCAGAAGTTCTGGTCGGATGAGTCCGGTGCAACCGCGATCGAATACGGCCTGATCGCCGCGGGTATCGCCCTGGCGATCATTACCGTGGTGAACGGCCTGGGCACCACCATGAACGAGAAGTTCACTTCGATTAGCACCTCCTTGAAGTAATTTCCGCCGCCATTTCCCAGCGGGGGCTATTTTCTTCAAAGGCTGTTCCTGATCACCGCCCGCTAGGGGTTTCCCCTGGCGGGCGAGGTCGTTTTTGCAGCCCGACTTCACAGCTTATCCGCCTGCTTGTCCGGACTTTGTCCACCACTTTTCCCCTGATCGCCCCGCCGATTTCCCTCCGGCTTTCCCCAGGATCGCTCCTGGCCGTATCGCCCAGGCCTCCTCTGGCCGCTCACAGGCCTTTCGACAGCCTGTCCACCGCCAATCCACAGCCCTATCCACGGCTCCCGAACAGGGCGCGGTGATCCCGCAGGATGGCCTGCGCGGCGTTATGGCCGGGCGCGCCGGTGACGCCGCCGCCTGGATGGGCGCCGGATCCGCAATGGTAGAGGCCTCTCAGCGGCCCGCGATAGTCGGCGTGGCCCAGCATCGGCCGCGCCGAGAACAGCTGGTTCAATGTCAGCGCGCCGTGGAAGATGTCGCCGCCAAGCAGCCCGAACTGCCGCTCGAGATCGAGCGGAGACAGGATCTGACGGCCGAGCACGCTTGCCGCAAATCCCGGCGCGTACTTATCCACCGTCGCGATCATGAGATCGGCGACCTCGTGGCGATGGTCATCCCACGACTTTCCATCGGGAAGCCCTGGTGCGACATGCTGGCAGAACAGGCTCGCGACATGCTTGCCGGCCGGGGCCAGCGTGTCGTCGAGCGTCGAGGGGATCAGCATTTCCACGACAGGCTCGCGGCTCCAGCCCTGCGCGCGCGCGTCGAGCCAGGCGCGATCCATATAGCCCAGACTCGGCGCCAGGATGATGCCGGAGGTGAGGTGATCGCCCTCGCCTGAGAGCGCCGTGAAGGAGGGCAGGCGGTCCAGCGCCACATTCATCCGGAAGGTGCCGGAGCCGTTCTTCCAATGCCGCATGCGGGCGAGGAAGTCCGCAGGCAGAGCATCGGCCGCGATCAGGCGCGTGTAGAGCAGCTTTGGATTGACATTGGCCGCGACATATTTCGCGCGGATCGCAGAGCCGTTCTCCAGCACGATTCCGACGGCGCGGTCGCGCTCGATGATGATCTCACGCACACTGGCATCCGTGTCGATCGCGACGCCGCGGTCGCGCGCGGCGCGCGCCATGGCCTGCGTGATCGCGCCCATGCCGCCGATGGCGTGGCCCCACACGCCCTTCTTGCCGTTCACCTCCCCGAACGCATGATGCAGCATCACATAGGCCGAGCCGGCGGCGTAGGGGCTGGCATAGTTGCCGACGATGGCGTCGAAGCCGAACAGCGCCTTGACTAGATCGTGCTCGAAACGTTCGTCCAGCATCTCGCCGGCCGAGCGCGTGAACAGATCGAGCAGGCTGCGGCTTTGTTCCAGCGTCAGGCCGCGCAGAATGTTGGCGCTCTGCAAAGCGTTCACGGCCTCGCGGACCGCGTTGGTGCCAAAACCGTCGAGCAGGTTCGGCGGCGCGCGGAGCACGAACCGCCTGAGCACGTCGGCAATGTCTTCCAGCTCGCGCGCGAAGCCGTCGAGCGCTTCCGCATCATGCGCGCTGAGCCGCGCCACCGAAGCTTTCGTTCGCCCCTCGCCGGTGAGGAGATAGCTGCCGTCTGGCGCGGGCAGAAAATTCTGCGCACGCCGCTCGACGATGCGCAGGCCCTGCTCGGCAAGCTTGAGGTCACGGATCACCTGCGGATTGAGCAGGCTCACGGTGTAGGCGGCGACAGAATTGCGAAAGCCGGGGTGAAACTCCTCCGTCACCGCGGCACCGCCGACCACCTTGCGCCGCTCGACCACGCGCACGCGCAGGCCCGCCATCGCCAGATAGGTCGCGCAGGTGAGGCCGTTATGTCCCGCGCCGATGATGATGACGTCGGTATCTGTCATGACTTCCTTGGCATAATTCCGGGGCTACTCGGCAGAGCCGAACTATGATGCGGGCTCCGCACCGGAGAATCTCGAGGTTCCGGGTTCGATGTCGCGCGTCGCATCGGAACGACATCTCTATATCAGGCATTCCTTGCTGCAACATCACGCCACACTTTATTGCCCGTCCAGGCGCCTTGTGCTCCATTGCGCGCGATCCGGCGCCCGCCGGGGTTTGAGCCGGAGCTTCCATGGATTCGATCGTGCAACCCGCCGCCACGGAGCAGCCGTCGTCGTCGCGCAACCGGCTGCTGCTGGCGGTCTACACCGCTGCCATCTTCGTCAGCGCGCTGCTGCTGTTCTCCGTGCAGCCTCTGTTTACCAAGATGGTGCTGCCGCGGCTCGGCGGCTCGCCGGCGGTGTGGTCGGTGGCGATGGTGTTCTTCCAGTCGCTGCTGCTGGCCGGCTATGCCTATGCGCATCTGCTGATGCAGGCGCGGAACCGGATCGTCCCCGTGGCGGTGCATCTGGTGCTACTGCTCGCCGCCTTCGCGACGCTGCCGCTCGGCATCGCCTCCGCCTATGGCGAGCCGCCGGCTTCGGGCTACGCAATCTGGCTGCTCGCCCTGTTCGCGGTCTCGATCGGGCTACCGTTCTTCGCGCTCGCCGCCAACAATCCGCTGCTGCAGGCCTGGTTCGTCCGCACCGGCCATCCGGCCGGCCATGATCCCTATTTCCTCTACGCCTCCTCCAATATCGGCAGCTTCCTCGCGCTGTTGTCCTATCCGTTCCTGCTGGAGCCGATGTTCACGCTGCAGATGCAGAACCGGTTCTGGACGGGTGGCTATGGCCTGCTGATCCTCCTCATCGGCGCCTGCGGCGTGCTGTTGTTGCGTTCGCCGAAGTTGGCGCTGACCGACACGCGGGCCGAGGACGTGAATGCACCCGCGCCCGGCCTCTTGACGCGGCTGCGCTGGATCTTCCTCGCCGCCGTGCCATCGGGCCTGCTCATCGCCGTCACCGCGCACATCTCGACCGACGTCGCGGCGGCGCCGCTTTTGTGGGTGCTGCCGCTGTCGCTTTACCTCTTGACCTGGGTCGTCGTGTTCCAGTCCCGGCCGCTGCTGCCGCACAAATGGATGCTGATGCTCCAGCCGGTCGCGATTGCGGGCGTCGTCGTCCTGCTGGCTTTCGGCGGCGAGCAGAACCTGCTGCTGACCCTCGGCGGACATCAACTCTGCTTCTTCGTCATCGCCATGGCCTGCCACGGCGAGCTGGCGCGGACGCGGCCTGCCGCCAAATATCTCACCGGCTTCTATGTCGCGTTGTCGTTCGGTGGCATGGTCGGCGGCTTGTTCGCGGGGCTCGTTGCGCCCTTCACCTTCTCGTGGATCGCCGAATATCCGATCCTGATCGCGCTTGCCGCGCTGTGCCGTCCGTCCGGGAATGAGCGGCTGGCCGCAATCGTCAAATGGTACTGGCTGGCGCTCGCCGCGCTCGCGGTGGCGCTCATCGCGCCGTCATATACGACCGGTGGCCTCTCGACCTGGTTCGAGGATCATCGTGTCTGGGTCGCCGGCGCCGTCGGCGTGCTCGCCGCGCTGCTCGCGCTGATCCTCAATGCCGGGCGCTGGAAGATCTTTGCCACCGTCGTGCTGGCGCTGGCGTTGATCCGCGTCTATCCCGCGGACGAGGGCCGCGTCACGACCGTGCGCAGCTTCTTCGGCGTGCACAAGATCGTGGTGACGCCCGGCGGCTATTTCCACGTGCTGATGCACGGCACCACCATTCATGGCGCCGAGCGTTTCCGCAACAATGACGGCACGCCTGTTGCCGGCCGGCCCGAGCCGATCACCTATTACCACAAGGACGGCGGCATCGGTCAGGCGGTCAGCGCGATCCGCGAGCGTAAGGGCGCGCCGCTGAAGGTTGCCGCGATCGGCGTTGGCTCCGGCACGCTCGCCTGCGCCGCCGAGCAGGGGGAGGACTGGACCTTCTTCGAGATCGACCAGTCCATGGTCGATGCGGCGCGTGATCCCAGGAATTTCCGCTACATCTCGAGCTGCATGCCCGACATGAAGCCCGTCATCGGGGATGCGCGCCTAACCTTCGCCAAGGAGCCCGACGGCGCCTATGATCTCGTCATCGTCGACGCCTATTCGTCCGACGCGATCCCGATCCATCTTGCGACCGAAGAGGCGATGAAGATCTACAAGGACAAGCTCGCGCCGCACGGTGCCGTGGTGATGCACGTCTCGAACCGGCATCTGGATCTCGAAACCGTCGTCGTCGGTATCGCGGACGCCAATGATCTCAAGAGCTGGGTCTTCAACGAGGATTCCGGGCGCGATGGTGACTACATCTTCTCCACCGACGTCGTCATCTCCGCGCGCGAGGAGGCCGACATCGGCAGGCTCGCGTCCTCCAAGCAATGGGAACAGACCGAAGCCGACGACAGAGCGCGGGTCTGGACCGACGATTATTCCAACATCCTGGGCGCGCTATATCGGCGTTGGAAGGACGGCGAGTAGGGCTCTCTTCGTAGCCCGGATGGAGCGAAGCGCAATCCGGGGGCGCTCCCGGCGTGGTACTGTCCCGGATTTCGCTGCGCTCCATCCGGGCTACGAGGCATCGCAACTACGGCGCCACGGGCGTCCCCACCGGCAGCGCAATTCCCTTAGCGCCGGCCACCTCTCGTAATAGATCCGGCCTGTCCGAGATGATGCCGTCGACGCCGAGCTCGATCATGCGCGTCATGTCCTCGCGCTTGTTCACCGTCCACACCACGACGCGCAGTCCGAGCGCGTGGGCGTCGGAGACCAGAGGCGCGGTCACGTCGCCGAAATAGGGCGACCAGATCGCGCCGCCCGCAGCCTTGATCGTGCGCGGCAGCGAGCCGGCGTGATCGGCCGGGTTGAACCCCGCCGTCCAGTTTGTCGCCTTGTCGAGCGCTACCGTCGGAGCCAGGCTGCGCTGGATCGTCAGGTACGCGGTCGGGATGTTCGGCGCCTGCTGCTGGACGCGACGCAAGGTTCGCCAGTCGAACGACTGGATCATGACGCGATCGGAGACTCCCTCGGTCTCGATCACCCCGAGCAGCTTCGCGACGAATTCTTGCGGATCAAGCGTTTCATCGGGACGGTTCGGATCGATCTTGGTCTCGATGTTGAAGCGCACTTGCCTGTTGCCGGATTTGCGCACCAGCGCGAACAGCTCGCGCAAGGTGGGAATGCGAGTCCCCGGGACGGCACGCTGGCCCGGAAATTGTTTCGCATAGGCACTGTCCGGCCGAATCTGGCCGACGTCATAGGTCCTGATCTCGTCGAGCCGCAATTTCACGAACGGCGTGCCGGGCGGAGCGATGTAGGCGCCATCGGGCCGCCGTGCGAGATCGGGATTGAGCCCGCGCTCATGCGCGACGATCACTTCGCCGTCGGCGGTGACGCCGACGTCGAGCTCCAGCGTGTCCACGCCCATCGTCAGCGAATGGGCGAAGGCGGGCAGGGTGTTTTCCGGCAGCAGCGCCCGCCCGCCGCGATGCGCCTCGAGGTCGAAGGCCAAATCAGATCCCATGGCTTGTCCGGCAGTGAGCAGCGAGAGCAGCACCGGGATTGTCGTGGCACGTGATGGCATGGTGCCTCGACGGTCAAGGGCGGTTGATGGTCGCCGGGTCAGTTCTGATAGTAGTAGCCGCGCGGCTGATAAACCTGCCGCGGCTGCGGCTGATAGTAATAGCCCTGCTGGCCGTAGCCCTGGTCGTAATAAGGCCGCGGCTGCTGCTGATAGACCTGCGCGTCGTAGAGCGGGCGGGTGGCCGAGCGCGGCGCCGGATAGCGCGCGCCGGTGTCGCTGCCGTCGGCCGGGTAGATGTAATTGTCGTCCTGCGGCATGTAGCGCCGCGCGGGCTGCGCCGGCGGGGTCAGGTCCACGGGGGCGCCGGTGGTGGCGTATTGGTCTTCGGCCGGCTGCGGGGCGCGGGCCACCGCAGTGTTGTTGCGGCCGCGCGGATTGCGCGCCAGCGCCACCTGGGCCGAGCCGGTCAGCGTCACCGTGGTGTTGAGCACGCCCTGCTGCTGCACCAGCGCATAGAGCGTCGAGGCATTCTGGCGCGACAGGCGCACGCAGCCATGGGATGCCGGCGAGCCGAGCCGGCCGACCGAGTCCGTGCCGTGGATGGCGTGCCCGACCTTGGTGAAGAAGATCGCGTGCGGCATCGGCGCGTCGTCGAATTCCTTGGAGTAGTGATCCTCTTCCATGCGGAAGGCCCGGAAGGCGCCGTTCGGCGTCTCGCGCGAGGGGAGGCCGGTCGACACCGGCCAGCGGTAGCGCGCGACCCCGTCGACGGCGACGGTCATCTGCTGATTGTCCTTGTCGACGGTGATCTCGACCTTGGCCTGCGCGGTGCCCGCGCTCAAAAGCATCAGGGATGTGAGAGCAATAAAAAACGAACGCATCTGACTTCTGGCCTCCGGCCTGTTCATGCTTAGCGCCGCGGCTCTCCGTCCCCCGGCGTGCATTATGCCTGCAGCCCGGCGTTGGTTCCAGCGGCCAGCCTGTCCATCGTTAACGTGATGGCAGGCGTAAGCAAGGCCGCTTTGTGCCGCGCCGGCCGGCGGCGCTGACATTTTCGCGAGCGCCGCGTGGTCAGTTCTTGAGCCGGTATCCGGTTCGGAAAATCCACCAGATCACGACCAGGCAGATCACCAGGAACGCCAGCGTCATGCCGATGCTGACGGACACGCTGACGTCGGCGATCTCGTAAAAGCTCCAGCGGAAGCCGGAGATCAGATAGACGACCGGGTTGAGCAGCGCGACTGTGCGCCATGTCGGCGGCAGCATGTCGATGGAATAGAAGCTGCCGCCGAGGAAGGTGAGCGGCGTCACCACCAGCATCGGAATCATCTGCAGCTTCTCGAATCCGTCGGCCCAGATGCCGATGATGAAGCCGAACAGGCTGAACGTCACCGCCGTCAGCACCAGGAAGGCCAGCATCCAGACCGGATGCTGGATATGCAATGGAACGAAGAGCCCGGCGGTCGCCAGGATGATTAGGCCGAGGATGATCGACTTGGTGGCGGCGGCGCCGACATAGCCGAGCACGATCTCGAAATAGGAGATCGGCGCCGACAGGATCTCGTAGATCGTGCCGGTGAATTTCGGGAAGTAGATGCCGAAGGAGGCGTTGGCGATGCTCTGCGTCAGCACCGAGAGCATGATCAGGCCCGGCACGATGAAGGTGCCGTAGCTGACGCCCTCGACCTCGCTGATGCGCGAGCCGATCGCAGCGCCGAACACCACGAAATAGAGCGAGGTCGAGACCACCGGCGAGACGATGCTTTGCAGCAGTGTCCGCCAGGTGCGCGCCATTTCGAACAGGTAGATGGCGCGAATGGCGCGGTGGTTCATGACGTCCTCACGAGGTCGACGAAGATGTCCTCGAGCGACGATTGCGTCGTGTCGAGGTCGTTGAAGCGGATGCCGGCGGCGCGCAAATCGCCGAGCAGGCTGGTGATGCCGGTGCGCTCGCCCTGGGTGTCGTAATCGTAGACCAGCGTCGCGCCGCCGTCGCAGAGCTCGAGCTCGTATTGGCTGAGGCTTTCCGGCAACGCCGTCACCTTGTTCTGCAGATGCAGCGTCAGCCGCTTCTTGCCCAGCTTCTGCATCAAGGTGGTCTTGTCCTCGACCAGCACGATCTCGCCCTTGTTGATGACGCCGATGCGGTCGGCCATCTCCTCGGCTTCCTCGATGTAATGCGTGGTGAGGATGATGGTGACGCCGGATTGCTGAAGCCCGCGTACCACCTCCCACATGCCCTTGCGCAGCTCGACGTCGACGCCGGCGGTCGGCTCGTCCAGGAACAGGATCTGCGGCTCGTGCGACAATGCCTTGGCGATCATCACGCGGCGCTTCATGCCGCCGGAGAGCGTGATGATCTTGTTGTCCTTCTTGTCCCACAGCGAGAGGGCCTTCAGCACCTTCTCGATGTGATCGGGGTTCTTCGGCTTGCCGAACAGGCCGCGGGAGAAGCTCACGGTCGCCCACACGCTCTCGAAGGCGTCGGTGTGCAATTCCTGCGGCACGAGGCCGATCAGCGAGCGCGCCTTGCGGTAGGAGGTCTGGATGTCCTCGCCGCCGACCAGGACGCGGCCTTCGCTCGGATTGGCGATGCCGCAAATGATCGAGATCAGCGTGGTCTTGCCGGCGCCGTTGGGGCCGAGCAGCGCAAAAATCTCGCCGCGCTTGATGTCGAGATTGACGTTCTTGAGCGCCTTGAAGCCGGACCCATAGGTCTTCGACAGATTGGCGACGGAGATGATGGAAGACATGATGGCCGCGAGGCTGAGGAGCAAAGGCTGGGGAGGGGGCCGGACCATCCAGGAGGACAGGTCGGCGGAGCCCTGAAATAGGAACGCCATTGTCCCTCCGCAATTCCCCGGAGAAAAATGGTCTCAAAACAGGCGCTTTAGTGGCATGTTCCGGGCAAGTGTTGCGCGATGGTCACGGCTTGCTGCTAAGATTGGCGCTCACGCGCCTCTTTGTTGCGTCTGCGAGCGCGCCGTGGCTACGATTCCGGCCAATCGCGAAGCGTATTGTCTCCAGGGAAAAGATCGATGAGACCGAACGGCCGTCACACCGCCGGCGCCAGCCAATTGTCCGCCCTCCGTGTTTGGGCGATGGGCCTGCTCCTGCTGTCAGCTGTTGCCATCAGCCCGACCACCGCCAAGGCCGCGCCGAGCCAGGCCGCGGCGGCGACCACGCATGTCTATCTGCTCCGCGGCGTGCTCAACATCTTCTCGCTCGGCCTCGACACCATCGGCGCCCGGCTCCAGGCGCAGGGCGTTCCGGTGACCGTCGCCAATTTCGTGTCCTGGTCCTCGCTCGCCGATGAAGCGGCGGCTGCCTACAAGGCCGGTCGGCTCAAGACCATCATCCTGGTCGGCCATTCCTCGGGTGCGACCGCGCTGCCCGACATGATCGCCAAGCTCAACCAGCTCGGCGTGCCCGTGAAGCTCGCGATCGGCCTCGACTCCGTGTTCAAGACCAAGCTCTCGACCGGCGCGGAACGCTACATCAACATCTATATCGGCGATGGCCCCGGCGAGCCGGTGCGGGCCGCGGCCGGGTTCCGCGGCAAGCTCGACAATGTCGACATCCGCGGCAGTGGCGTCGGCCACATCTCGATCGACAAGAACGAGGCGATCCAGCGCCGCGTCATCGCCGAGATCGACGCCGCCATCATGCGCTCGCGCGCCCCGGCTGCGCGAGTCGCCGAACCCGCTGCGCCGCGGCCCGCACGCGCGGCGGCGGCAACGGATCCGGCGAGGAATTGAGCCGTCGCGCATCCTGCCGCGTGATGCCGCCTAAGCTGGCGTCACGCGAACCGGCATGCTCTCCAGCCCGCGCAGGGAATTGTTGAGCCTGCGCTTCGGCTCCGCCGCGAGCTCGATCGTCTTCACGCGCCTTGCGAGCTCGCCGAAGATCAATTCGCCCTCCAGACGCGCGATCATCTGGCCGACGCAGGCGTGTATGCCTGCGCCGAAGCCGACATGGCCGGTCGCAACCCGCTCCACGTCGAAACGGGCCGGCTTGTCCCAGCGTGCGGGATCGCGATTGGCGGAGGCCATGAACAGCAGCACCTTGCGGTGCGCCGGGATCATGCCGCCGCCGATCTCGGCATCGCGCGAGGTGGTACGAAAGAACGTCTGCACCGGTGTATCGTAGCGCAGACCTTCCTCGAAGGCGTTGCGTGCCAGCTCTGGTTTCTCGTGCAGCTTGCGATATTCGTCCGGATGGGTGGCGAGCGCGAGCAGGGTATTGCCGATGCCATTGACGGTGGTGTCGATCCCGGCCGTGAGGAACGGCCGCACCAGATGCGTGGCCTCGTGCTCGGTGATCTCGCCCTCATCGGCCGCCTGGTAGATCATCATGCCGAGGCTGTCGGGCCGTAGCGCATCGCGCGCACAACATTCCATGATCCAGCTCTGCGCCGCGAGACCGTCCTTCCGCGACGCCGCGAGGATCTCGTTCTCCGGGCCGAAGCTGTTGAATACGAACGTGCTCCAGGCGAGCAGCTTCTCGCGCCCATCGGGGCGGATGCCGATCGCGTCCGGAAACACCTTCATCGGATAGGCTTCCGCAAGATCGGTCACGGCATCGAACGTGCCTTTGTCGATCAGCTCCGAGACCTTCCTCTCTGCTTCGCGCTGGAACGTCTCGCGCAGCTTCCTTGCGACGCCCGGAGACAGCGTGCGGCCGAGCACGCGGCGGCCCTTGTCGTGGTCGGGCGGATCGATCTGCAGGGTCAGCGGCTTTGGCAGCGCCGGGTTCATCCCGTTCAGCCCGACGCCCTCGCCACTGATGAACGTTTTCCAGTCCTTCAGGGCCGCTTCGACCTCGGCATTGCGCGCCATGGCCCACACGCCGTAGCGCTCCACCTCGAACACCGGCCCGATTGCGCGCAGCGCCTCATAGGCGGGATAGGGATCCGTCAGAAAGCCGGGCGCGAACGGATCGACCGGACTGGATGCAATGCCGCTCATGGTCAGCTCCGAACCGCTATTGCTTTGCGAGCGGGCACTGACCGTCACTCTCGGACCGGAACGCGTCCTCGCCCTTGATCGTGGCAACGACCTTCAGCAGATCCCAGGACGAATTCGATTCCTCGGGAGCCTTGACCTGCAACAGGTAGAGCGGATGGATCTTGCGGCCGTCCTTGCGGATGTAGCCCTTGCCGAACAACTGATCGTCGGTCGGCATCTGCTTCATCGTCGCGACCACGGCCTTGCCGTCCTTGGCGCCGCCGGCCTTGTCGACCGCCTTGAGGTAGTGGATGACCGAGGCATAGACGCCGGCCTGCATGTCGTTCGGATAGGCCTTCGAGGGAATGCGTTCGGCGAAGCGCTTCGCGAAAGCACGCGTGCCGTCGGTCAGATCCCAGTAGAACGGATTCATGATCTGCGCGCCCTGCGCAAACTTGAGCCCAAGCGCGGGAAGGCCGTTCATGCCGAGGATCAATCCGACCAGCTTGTGATCCTTTGTCAGCCCGAACTCGGCGGCCTGCTTCATCGAGGTGATGGTATCGTCCCCTGCATTGGCGAATGCGATGACGCTCGCACCCGACGCCTGGGCCTGGAGCAGGAATGAGGCGTAATCAGCCGTGCCCAACGGATGCCGCACGCTGCCGAGCACCTCACCGCCGGACGCTTTCACGGCTTCCGCGGCCTGCTTTTCCAGATCATGGCCGAACGCGTAATCCGCGGTGATGAAGAACCATTTCTTGCCGCCCTGCTGCACGATGGCCTTGCCGAGGCCGCGCCCGTAGGAATAGGTGTCGTAGGTCCAGTGCACGGTGTTTGGCGTGCACTTCTCCCCGGTCAGAAGCACCGTGCCGGCGCCCGAGCCCACGAAGACCTTGTTCTTCTCGGCGCTCATGCCGGCCACGGCGAGCGCAATCGACGAGTTCGGAATGTCGAAGATCGCATCGACGCTCTCGTTCTCGTACCAGCGCCGGGCGATGCCGATGCCGATGTCCGTCTTGTTCTGATGGTCCGCCGCAACGACTTCCACCGGCTTGCCGGCGGCCTTTCCGCCATAGTCCTCGACGGCCATCTTGGCGGCGACGACCGAGCCGATGCCCTGATAGCTCGCGAACGGCCCCGATTGATCGTTCAGGATGCCGATCTTCACGACGTCCTGGGCCAAGGCCGGTGCGGCGGTCAGCACCGCGGCCACCATGCACAGTTTATGCAGGAATTTGCTGTTCATTGTGTCCCTCCCATGGGCGGTCTTGGTGCCGCTCTATAATAGTTATATTTTATAGCTATTTTCGAGGGTGTCAATTCGGCCGACTTGTGGCCGCCGGATCCAGGATCATGAGCCCGAAAGCAGTCAGACCCGGAGCGAAGCCCGCTCAACCGTCGGAGACGTCACTGGACTTGCGCGCGCTGCAGCGCACGCCCGGCTTCATGCTGCGGCTCGCGCAGCTGAAGTTCTTCGAAGGCTTCTACGAGGAGTTCGCCGCACTGGGCCTGACGCCGGCGACCTACGCGATCTTCGTCGTCATTCGCGACAATCCGGGCGTTCCCCCCAGCAGCCTTGCCAGCCTGCTCCGCCTGCGCCTGCCGAACCTGATCAAGATCCTGAACGAGCTGGAATCGTCCGGCTTCATCAAGCGTAACCGCTCGAAATCCGACCGCCGCGCCGTCGAGTTGATGCTTACGCCGAAGGGCGCCAAGCTCATTCAGGACGGGGCAAGCCTGACGGGGCTCTATAACCGGAAGATGCTGGCCCCGCTCACCGAGGCGGAGCAGCGCACCCTGCTCGAATTGCTCAACCGGCTGCTGCCGCTTTAGCCCGGGAGAGGCCCGCCTGAGGCCGACGGTCGCAGCCACGTCCAGCGGCGCGGCAGCCGGAGAGGGCGCCGGACGAGAGATGGTCGGTTCCGTGCCCCAAAATCCACCCAATCGATGGTCACTAAGCCGGTCAGGGGAGGCCCCTGCCTCCCGTGGTGGGACTGCTGGACTGATGATTCATTCGAGGCGACTCCTCGCGCTGGCAGCAGTGGTGCTGCTCGCCTTGAGCAGTGGCATGGCCGCTGCTACTCCCCCCAAGTCCAAGACCAACGCGACCGCCCCCGCCGCGCCGCCGCCGCCTCCGCCGTTCGAGCCGTTGCCGCCGCCAAAAATCTACCTGTTCCGCGGCGCCATGGGCCCGATCTTCTCGACCGGCATGGATCGGCTCGAAGAGAAGCTAACGAAGGCCGGCTTCTCGGCCAACGTCTACGAATTCACCATCTGCCGGTGGATCGGCGATCGCGCCATCTCCAGCTATAAGGAATCGCCGGCGCCGATCGTGCTGATGGGCCATTCCATGGGCGGGCTGTGCTCGATCGTCATCTCCGAGATGGCGGCCAAGGAGAACATCCCGATCAGCCTCGTCATCGCTATCGATCCCGCGCAAGCGACCGGCGATGTCCCCCTCAACGTCGAGCGCTTCATCAACATCTTCCTGTCCGACAGCGTGCTCGGCGGCGGCGACGTCGTGGCTGTTCCCGGCTTTCGCGGCCATTACGCCAGCTATGACCTCAAGCGGAACGCGCGCGTCACCCACATCAACATCGAGAAGTCCGACGATATCCATCGTCAGATCGTCGAGATGGTGACGCAGCTGCCGCGCATTCCGCCGCAAACGCAGGCCGATGCCGTGCCGCTGCGCTATCTCGTGCCGGCGGACACGCTGGTCGAATTGTGGGACAGCGGCGTGCGGGTGCCGGTGCGCCGCGGCGACACCATGGAGAGCATCGCAGCAGCCAACCGCGTGCCGCTGTGGACGCTCGCGCAGAGCAACTCGCTGCCCGAGAACGCGCAGCTGACGCCGGGCCAGACCATCATCGTCCCCCGCCATCTGACGCCGCCCGAGCCGGCCGCCGCGATGGCCACGCCGCCGGCGTCACCGGCGGCGCGGAGGTAGGGGCCGTTATCTTGCCGCAGAAGGCGGTGCGCTCCCTCTCCCGCTTGCGGGGGAGGGTTGGGGAGGGGGTCTCTCCTCGATCGAGGACCCCAGAGAAGAGAGCCCCCACCCGCCGCGCTCTGGCGCGCAATTGCGCTGCCGAGCGCGTCGCCTCCCCGCAAGTGGGAGAGGTGCAGCGAGTCCTTGGCGACACTCGATCCGATAAGACTAAACATTCGATCCGTGGATCGCATCGATCACGGCGTCCGTGACCTCCTTCGTGGTCGCCTTGCCTCCGACATCCGGCGTCAGCACGCCCGCGGCGCAGACACGCTCGACGGCGGCCATCAGCCGTAAGGCGGCATCCTTCTCGCCGAGATGCTCGAGCATCTGCGCGCCGGTCCAGAACGTCGCGACCGGGTTGGCGATGCCCTTGCCGGTGATGTCGAACGCCGAGCCGTGGATCGGCTCGAACATCGAGGGGAAGCGGCGCTGCGGATCGATGTTTCCGGTCGGGGCGACGCCGAGGCTTCCAGCCAGCGCGCCGGCGAGATCGGAGAGGATGTCGGCGTGGAGATTGGTTGCGACGATGGTGTCGAGGCTCTTCGGATGCAGCGTCATGCGCACCGTCATGGCGTCGACCAGCATCTTGTCCCAGGTCACGTCAGGGAATTCGCCGGCGACCTCGGCCGCGATCTCGTCCCACATCACCATGCCGTGGCGCTGCGCGTTCGACTTGGTCACGACGGTCAGCAGCTTGCGCGGGCGCGACCGCGCGAGCTGGAACGCATAGCGCATGATCCGCGTGACGCCGACGCGGGTGAAGACGGCGACTTCGGTGCCGACCTCTTCCGGCAGGCCCTTGTGGGCGCGGCCGCCCATGCCGGCATATTCGCCTTCCGAGTTCTCGCGCACGATCACCCAGTCGAGATCGCCGACGCCGACATTGCGCAGCGGCGAGGCGACGCCCGGCAGGATCTTGGTCGGCCGCACATTGGCGTATTGGTCAAAACCCTGGCAGATCGGCAGGCGCAGGCCCCACAGCGTGATGTGGTCGGGCACGTCGGGGGCGCCGACCGCGCCGAAATAGATCGCGTCGAACTTCTTCAGCTCGCTGAGGCCGTCCGCCGGCATCATCACGCCGTGCTTCTTGTAATAATCCGAGCCCCAGTCGAACGTCTTGACGTTGAAGGCGAGATCGCCACTGCGTTTTGCGAGAGCCTCCAGCACGCGGACGCCGGCCGAGATCACCTCGGGGCCGATGCCGTCGGCGGGGATGGCTGCGATCGAATGGGTGCGCATGGGAAGGCTCCGTTTGAGAGACCGCGCCGGCATATCCGGCCGTCGGCGTCGCTGGCGAATCTAGACGGGAGTGCCGGGCAAACTCAATCGGCGCTGGTTTATACAAAAAAATGATATAATCATCGGGAGGTCGCCACGGCGTCATGGCCGGGCTTGACCCGGCCATCCACGCCTTTCCCCGCGGCCCAAGAACGTGGATGCCCAGGACAAGCCCGGGCATGACGACCTCGCGCAAGTCTCAAGCGCGGTCGGGCGAGGCGAGAGGACGGCGAATGGAATTGCATCAGCTCCGATGCTTCGTGGCGACGGCCGAGCAGCTGCATTTCGGCCGCGCGGCGCAGCAGCTTCAGATGCTGCCCTCCGCGCTCGGCCGGCAGATCCGGCTGCTGGAGGAAGACCTGGGCACTCGGCTGTTCGCGCGGACCACGCGCGCGGTGTCGCTTACCGAGGACGGCACGGCGCTGCTGCGCGATGCCCGCACCATCCTCGCCAAGGTCGAGGCGGTCGAGAGCAACCTGCGCAATCGCTCGCGCGCGGGGACCGCGCGGCGGCTGCGGGTCGGTGCTATCGACAGCGCGGCGGCCGGACTGTTGCCGCCGCTCCTGCGCGATTTCCGCGTCAGGCATCCTGACATCGCGGTGCAGCTCCTCGAAGACAAGACTGTCCGGCTGCTGCCGAGGATTTTGACCGGCGCGCTCGATCTCGCCTTCGTCCGTCCGCCTGACCGGCCGGACAAGCGGCTCGAATTCCGCGGCCTGCTCCAGGAGAGCGCGATCGTTGCGATCCCGCGGCGGCACGCGCTGGCCGGGCGCAAAGCGATCACGCTGGCGGATATCGCCGACGAGGCCATGCTGGTGCCGGACCGGCGCTCGCGGCCGCACAGCCACGACCTCACCATAAAGCTGTTCGAACAGGCCGGCCTGACGCCGCGCATCGTTCAGGTCGCCGACGAGAAGCAGACCATCATCAACCTCGTGGCAACGAAGCTCGGGGTCGCCATCGTGCCGCGCTGGACCGCACGGATGGCGGTGACCGGTGTGCGGTTCGTGCCGCTTCGACTGAGGCAGAGCGGGCCGGTCGGACGGCTGCCGCTTGCCGCCGCTTGGCTGCGCGGCTCGCGCGATCCGGCCCGCGATGCCATGCTGGCCGTTCTGGAAGCCCGCCTGCGCAGCTATGCGCGGGAGGCGTGAGCGGCTATGACATCGGCCAAGACAGAGGCCAGGACAGAGGGATGGTGATGACGGATCAGACGGCTTCAGGCGAATTGCGGGTGGCTGTTGCAGGGCTGGGCTCGATTGGCACCAAGATCGCGACCGCACTCGATCAGGGCATCGACGGCCTGTCGCTCGCGGCCGTGGCCGTGCGGGATCCCGCCAAGCATCAAGCCTTCATCGACGGCTTGCGTCGCCCACCGACAATCCTGCCGCTCGACCAGCTCGGCAAGGCCGCCGACATCGTCGTCGAATGCGCGCCGAGCAGCCAGCTGCGTGCGATCGTCCAGCCTGCGGTGAAGCGCGGCAAGGCCGCGGTCGTAGTCAGCGTCGGCGGCTTGCTCGACAATTTCGATCTGGTCGATCTCGCCCGCGCCAATGGCGGCCGTATCCTGGTGCCGACCGGCGCGCTGATCGGCCTCGATGCCGTCAACGCCGCCGCAATCGGCACCATCCATTCCGTGAAGATGGTGACCCGCAAGCCGATCGACGGCTTGAAGGGCGCGCCGTTCATCGTTCAGAACAACATCGACATCGACAATCTGCGCGAACCGCTGAAGCTGTTCGAGGGCAGCGCGCGCGAAGCGGCAAAGGGCTTTCCGGCCAACGTCAATGTCGCCGTTGCGTTGTCGCTCGCGGGCATCGGGCCCGATCGCACCGAGATCCAGGTTTGGGCCGACCCGACCGTGACGCGCAACGTTCACCGCATCGAGGTCGAGGCGGACTCAGCGCGCTTCTCGATGGGCATCGAGAACATCCCGTCCGAGAATCCCAAGACCGGCCTGATCACCGCGTTGTCGGTGATCGCGCTGCTCCGCAAGCAGCGCGCCACGCTCTGCGTCGGGACGTAGTGGGGTGAGACTCAATTAGCCCAGACGGCAGTGCGCTCCCTCGCCCGCTTGCGGGAGAGGGTTGGGGAGAGGGTGTTTCCGCAACGGGACACTCCCCAAGAGGCGAGAGCCCTCACCCGGCGCTTCGCGCCGACCTCTCCCGCAAGCGGGAGAGGTTACGCGCACCCGATGGCGTGGCGCATTACGCCCCCGTCACGCGCCAGATCACGTTGCCGACGTCGTCGGCCATCAGTAGCGATTTCCTGTCGGGACCGATCGCGACGCCGACCGGGCGGCCGTAGGATTCCTTCTCGTCCGGCGACAGGAAGCCCGACAGGATGTCGCGACCGGGGCCGGACGGCTTGCCGTTCGCGAACGGGATGAACACCAGCTTGTAGCCGGACAGCTTGCTGCGATTCCACGAGCCGTGCTGGCCGATCACCATGCCGTCGCCGAAGCCGGGCAGGGTGCCTGCGGGCATCCAGCACAGGCCGAGCGAAGCGGTGTGGCCACCGAGCGCATAGTCCGGTTGAATTGCCTTGGCAACCATCGCCGGATCCTGCGGCACGCGGTCGTCCACCGTCTTGCCCCAGTAGCAATAGGGCCAGCCGTAGAAGCCGCCGTCGCGCACGGAGGTGAGATAGTCGGGCGGCGTCTCGTCGCCGAGGCCGTCGCGCTCGTTGACGACGGTCCAAAGCACGCCGGTCGCCGGCTCCCAGGCAAGGCCCACGGGATTGCGCAGGCCGGCCGCAAAGATGCGATGCGTGCCGGCGACGAGATCGAGCTCGTAGACCGCGGCGCGACCTTGCTCGACCTCCATGCCCATCTCGGCGATGTTGCTGAGCGAGCCGACGCCGGCATAGAGCTTCTTGCCGTCGGGACTGGCGAGCAGGCTGCGCGTCCAGTGGCCGGCGGGCTTGAATGTCGTCAGCCGCTTGCCCGGTGCTGTGATGCGGTCGGCGTCGGCAACGTAAGGAAAAGCCATCACGCCGTCGGTGTTGCCGACGTAGAAAGTGTCGCCGACCAGTGCCATGCCGAACGGCTGGCTGAGGTTCTCCATGAACGCGCCGCGAATCTCCGCAACGCCGTCGCAGTCCTTGTCGCGCAACAGCGTGATGCGGTTGGCGGAGACGCCGAGCGCGGCGGCGCGCCGCATCGTCGCCTGCATCGCATAGTGGAACACGCTGCGCGGGGCGCCCGCGATCTGCGTTGCCTCCGCGATCAGCACGTCGCCATTGGGCAGCACCTCGATCCAGCGCGGATGGTCGAGACCGGTCGCGAACGCATCGACCTTGAGCCCGGGTGCAGCGATCGGCTTCTGTCCGTCGCGCCAGCCGCGTGCGGTCGGCATCTTCAAGGTGGGGATCGCGCCTTGCGGTTTCGCTTCGGGAATGGCGGGCTTCTCGCCCCAGGCCGGCGCGGGGTCGGTGCCCGTCATCTTGCGCCATTGCAGCGCGATGCCGCCGATGAAGGCGACGAACTGCGCGAAGATGCTGGAAAACGTCATGACAAGCCCCCGGTTGCGCGCGCATCCAACTGGCTGACGGGGCCGACGTCAACCTGTGCGGAGCTCAGCACGGGCCTATTCCCGTGGAATGGCAGCCGATCGAATTTGCATGGGACAGGTCGCGGCGTCGGCCCGGAGATCAACGGCCGATCTGCCGCTCCAGCCGTCGTGCCGCGCGAAAATCATCCAAGTGACGGATGTTCGGCGCCAGCGCCGCTTCCCTGGAGAGCAGATGATAGACCCGCGCCACCGTGCGCTGCTTCTGCTTCGTACGCCCGGGGGGCAGCGCCCGCGCCTTGCGGACGGCGGCGATCGCGTGGGCGCGAAAATAATCGTAGGCGTCCGACATGGCTCGATGCTCTGCGGCCGTTGACAGATGTCGAGGGCTAACGGACCAGCAGAGGTGTGGTTCCTTGGCGAGTCGGATCGTGCACTCGTGCCCCGGACGCAGCGCAGCGCGTCCGGACAGGAGAGTGACGCCCTCACCGCGGCGACGTGAACGGAATGATCATCGGAACGCGACGGCAATAGGCTCCATAGGCGTCCTCGCCGAGCTCCTTCGAGAGGAACACCTCTTCCATCCGGCCCTTCTGCCACATGCCGAGCGAGATCAGGATCGCGCCGAGGATCGTCGTCACCAAGCCGATCGCAACGCCGGTCACCAGCATGCCGAAGATTAGGCCGGTGTAGATCGGGTGGCGGACGATACCGTAAGGGCCGGTGTCAATGACGCGGTGGTCTTCCTTCTGGGTGATGGTGTTGGACCAGAATTTTCCGAGATGCAGCCGCCCCCACCATGCGAAAGCGATGCCGGCGACGGAGAGGACCGCAGCGATGATGATGCCGGTGTTGCCGAGCACCCAAAGCGGCTTCCAGCCCATGGCTTCCGCAATGAACGGCGTGTACAGGATGCCGCCGACCAGGATCGGCAGGCGATAGCGCTGCGACTCCAGCGTCATGACCTGCTTCTTGGTCTGCCCCTGCCAGAACGAGGCGCCGACCCAGCTGACCAGAAAAGCGAGCCAGATCAGGGCGAGCAGTTGCGTCGGCCAGGTCGTGGTCCAGCCACCCCAGGCGACAGAGAGAAGCTTGCTGAAATCGAAAGACATGAAGGTTCTTTGCGTTTGAAGCGGCGTCAGCTCGCGCGCGAGGACAGCGCGTGATGCTTGAGGGCGCCGGAGGGCTGCTGGCCGTTGCGGGCGAGCAGGTGGGTGATGGTTTCGCGCAAGACGGGCTCGATCGGACGCGGCGAATAGCCGAGTTCGGTACGGGCTTTGCCGATCGAAAGATCGCTCGCGGCGAGCGCGATCCGCACGCCCTCGGCGGTGCCGTTGGGCGGCCGGCGCGTGATGTGGTCGGCGATGTATTCGAGCATGATCGCGGAGAGCTCGGCGATCTTGCCGGGTACGACGACGGGAAATTGCCGGCGTCCGCTCATCGTCGACATCATGCGCAGGATGTCGCCGAGCGGGACGCAGTCGCCGCCGAGGATGTAGCGCTGCCCGAGGCGGCCGCGTTCCATGGTCAGGACCAGGCCCATGGCGACGTCGCGGACGTCGACCAGATTGACCAGGAAGTTGAGGTGCGGCTGCACCTTCTTCTGCAGGAAGTACCAGAGCATCGCGGTCGGCGGTGTCAGATGTTGGTCGGCGGCGCCGATCGGCATGGTCGGCGTGCCGATCACCAGCGGGAAGCCCGCTTCTGCCGCTTTGGCGGCATGATGCTCGGCGAGCGATTTCGACCGGGTGTAGGCGCCGGGCATTGCCTCGGCCGGCTGCAGCGCCTCTTCGGCGGGAACGCCCTTGAGGTCGGAATAGGGGAACAGGATCGATTCGGTCGAGCAATGCAGGAAGCGCGAGACGCCGCGCTTCATCGCCGCCGCCAGCACGATCTCGGTGCCGCGGCAATTGACCTCGTGAAAGTCCTGCTTGTTGTCGACCCACATGCCGGGCAGGCCGGCGAGGTGATAGACCTGATCGCAGCCGGCGATCGCCGCATCGACCGCGGCACAGTCCAGCACCGAGCCGTGGACGTGCTCGACATCCGCGTTCGCCGCGCTCGGCACACGGACATCGAGAACGCGGACCCGCTGCCCACGGGCGCGGAGCGCTTCTACGAGGTGATGTCCGATGAAGCCACTGCCACCGGTAACCAGGACGAGAGCCATGCAGTAGGTTGCTGTTTCGCTTCGAGCGTTATCGGGTTGAAAGGGAATTGGCCGGAAGAGGCGCCAGAATCGCGGCAAGGTCGCGACGGAAACCCAGTGCAATGAATAATTTTGCCATGACGAACATCGGTCCAAGCAAAAGATGCGAGGGGAACGTGAACAACGAGGCCTCGCGCCCCTCAAAAACCTTGTGGCCGATGGCCTGTGCGGCGAGGCCGAGCACCACCAGCGTGGCGAAAATCGCCCACATCGTCGCGGTGCCGACTTGCGCCGCGATGGTCGTCGCAACCGAAAACAGCACGACGGAGACGGCCAGAATGCCGAGCCCGAGCGCCGCGTCGAGCAGCAGCCAATAAATCAAGACCGGAACAGCCAGGACCACCGCCAGGCTGACGTTGAATCCGAACAGCGGAAGCTTGACCAGCGTCAGCGGCAGCACGGCGCCGGTGAACAGCAGCAGGATGCCGACCACATGCATCGCCGTATTGCGGGGATCGCGATGGTACTCGACATAAACGGCAAGTTGGCGCTGGAAAAAGCCACCCATTTCGGTCTCATGCAGCACGGGGTCGGGAAGGGCGAATAGAGGCTATAGCACTGGACCGAGCGGTGCACAAACCGGCACTTTTGTCGCGTGAAACCGTGCGCGCGCGCCCGGGACAGGCTGCAAAATAATCCGCACTTCAAGGGGTTCCGTCAGCCGCGGAGCCGCCTTCGCTCAGCGCTTCTTGGCGGGCTTTTTCGCCGCAGGCGCTGGCGTCGCAGCCGGACGCGTCTCTTCCGGCAGCTTGGCATAAGTCAGGATCTGCAACTGGCCGTTGACGGCGGAGGTCGGCTTGGCCCGATCGAGAAACTGCTCCTCGCCGAGGCCGATCGGATGCAGCCGCTTAGTCGAGATCTTGAAGGTGTTCACCAGGACGTCACGGATCGCATCGGCCCGGCGCTGACTCAGGATCGCATTGGCCTCGCGCGTCTTCGAATTGGATTCGACGTGGCCGACGATCAGGAAAGTGTAGGGCAGCAGCGAGGAATGAACCAGCGCGTCCGCAATGCGGCCAACGGTCTGGTAGGACGCCGGCTGGATGATCGGCGTGTCGGCGTCGAACTGGATCTGCGCATTGAAGGCGGGCAGCTTGGCGAGCTCCGGCGCGATCAGCGGCCGGTTCACCGGCCCCGGATCGTTCTTGATCCTGGTCTTGGCGCGCTCCATCACCTGCTGCTTCAGCGCGGGCAGGTCAACCTCGGCGGCCTCTTCGAAATGGTTCAGCTTCGTGACAATGTCGTCGCGGGTCGGCGCCGCCGTCTGCGCGCCGGCGGGGCCCGCGAGCAAAGCGAGCCCCAGCGCCAAGCCCAGTCCTGCGGTAGCGAGCCCGTTCGCGCGCATCAGCGATACCCCGCGTCGTCAACGGCCTTCAGGCAGTTGTTGCTGATGCCCTTGGGCGTCGAGACCAGGCACGGGATCGACTTGCTGGTCTCCTTGGTCGAGCCGCCGCAGACCTTGACGATCTCGCGCTGGCAGGCGTTCGCTACCGTCACGCGCGCGGCGACGCGCTTCTGGATGGCGTCGAACACGCCGAGATAGTCGCTCGTGCATTGCGGCGAGAGCACGTCGCGATTGCGCGACAGGCATTCCTTCAGCCGGTTCGAATCCGGGTTGACGCCGCGGCAATTGGCGACGATTTCCGCCCCGCAGCTCGCCGCCAGCTTGCCGATCGAATCGCCAAAGCTCATGGTCTCCGCCGCCGCAAGCGACGGCATCCCCAATGCAAGCACGATCAATGTGACGGAGCCCCGGACCATGGGTTGCATCTGATACGGGGAAGTTCGCGGCGGTCAAGGGGCGTTCGGGCGAGAACTGTCGAGAGTTGCGCAGTGCGGCGAACAGTCCTCACTCGGCCTCAGCGAGGGGCGGCCAGTCGACCAGGGCGACGGTATGGTTCCTGAGGTCCTCGGCAACCTCGGGATCGGCCTTGAGCTCGTCCAGCGTCCGCGGCGGGGGCAGCTGGCGCCCGTCCGCGGTCAGCTCCTGCGCATAGAATGCGAGCGCCTCGGGCGCATTCTCCAGGGCCTCCTCGACGTCGTCGCCGCCGGAGATGCAACCGGGCAGGTCCGGAAACCACAAGCTCACGGTTTCGTCCGGGTCGGCGTCCTCGATGATGGCAACGTACTGAGCCATATCGGGTCTCACGCCCGCTGCACGAAACTGTCCACGACCTTCTTCTCGCCGGCCTTGTCGAAGGCGATGGTGAGCTTGTTGCCGTCGATCTTGGTGACGCGGCCATAGCCGAATTTCTGGTGGAAGACGCGGTCTTCCAGCGAGAATTCGGACGTCGTGCCGGTCGATTTGGCGACCAGCTCGCCTTCGATCGTCAGGGGCCCGCGCCGGCGCGAGGCGAAGCTGCCGAAATCGGGGCCGGATGACGAGGAGGTCGAGAACGTCGCGGCCTCTTCCTCGAAGCCGCCGCTTCGGCCGCCGCCGCGATTCCGGTTGGCCTGGGCGCGCTGCCAGCCCGGCGTCGAATAGCTGGAGCCGAACGCCTCCATGTCGTCGAAGCGCGAGGCGCCGTAGCCGCCGCTGCCGCCCCATCCGGAGCCGCCTTTGGATTCCGTGATCTCGACATTGGCCGCCGGCAATTCGTCGAGGAAGCGCGACGGGATCGTGGTCGACCAGGTGCCATGGATCCGGCGATTGGTCGCGAAATAGATCTTTGCGCGGCGGCGGGCGCGGGTCAGACCGACATGGCCGAGCCGGCGCTCTTCTTCCAGGCCGGCGCGGCCCTGTTCGTCCAAGGTGCGCTGGCTCGGGAACAGGCCTTCCTCCCAGCCGGGCAGGAACACGTTGTCGAATTCGAGCCCCTTGGCCGAATGCAGCGTCATCAGCGACACCGCGTCGTCCTCGGCGCCACCCTCGCGGTCCATCACCAGCGAGATGTGCTCCAGGAACCCTTGCAGGTTCTCGAACTCCTCCATCGAGCGCACCAGCTCTTTCAGATTCTCCAGCCGGCCCGCGGCGTCCGCCGAGCGGTCCTTCTGCCACATCTCGGTATAGCCGCTCTCGTCGAGCACGATCTGGGCGAGATCGGTGTGCGCGGTGACCTCGCGCTGGGCACGCCAGCGGTCGAACTGCACGATGAGATCGCGAAGCGAGCCGCGCGCCTTCGGCTTCAGCTCGTCGGTCTCGACCACGGCGCGCGCCGCCTCGAACAGGGGAATGCGGCGCTTGCGGGCGTGGTCGTGCAGCATCTGCACGGTGGCGTCGCCGAGCCCGCGCTTGGGCGTATTGACGATACGCTCGAAGGCGAGATCGTCGGCCGGCGAATTGATGACGCGCAAATAGGCCAGCGCGTCGCGGATTTCGGCGCGCTCGTAGAAGCGCGGGCCGCCGATGACGCGGTAGGGCAGGCCGAGCGTGACGAAGCGGTCTTCGAACTCGCGCATCTGGTAGGAGGCGCGCACGAGAATGGCGATCTCGTTGAGCTTCTCGCCCTGGCGCTGCAGCTGCTCGATCTCCTCGCCGATGCCGCGGGCTTCCTCTTCCGAATCCCATGAGCCCGTGACGGTGACCTTCTCGCCGTCCTGGTCCTCGGTGCGCAGCGTCTTGCCGAGCCGGCCTTCATTGTGCGCGATCAGGTGCGAGGCGGCGGCGAGGATGTGACCCGTCGAGCGATAGTTGCGCTCCAGGCGAATGACCTTGGCGCCGGGGAAATCGTGCTCGAAACGCAGGATGTTGTCGACCTCGGCGCCGCGCCAGCCATAGATCGACTGGTCGTCGTCACCGACGCAGCAGATGTTTTTGGTCTTCTCCTTCTCCCCGCTTGCGGGGAGAAGGCCGGGATGAGGGGGAGTCTCCACGAGCTCGGTGCTTGGAGAGGCCCCCTCACCCGCATCGCTTCGCGATGCCACCTCTCCCCGCAAGCGGGGAGAGGTGGAAGAAGGCGCCTGCGACAGCAGCCGCAGCCACAGATATTGTGCGACGTTCGTATCCTGGTACTCGTCGACCAGGATGAACTTGAAGCGCTGCTGGTACTGCCTGAGGATATCCGGGTGCTCGCGGAAGATGCGGATGTTCTCCAGCAGGAGATCGCCGAAGTCGGCCGCATTCAAAATCTTCAGCCGCTCCTGATAGCTCGCATAGAGCTTGCCGCCCTTGCCGTTGGCGAACATCGCGGCCTCGCCCGACGGTACCTGTGAAGGCATCAGGCCGCGGTTCTTCCAGCCGTCGATCAGGCCCGCCAGCATCCGCGCCGGCCAGCGCTTCTCGTCAATGTTCTCGGCCTGCAGCAGCTGCTTGAGCAGCCGGACCTGGTCGTCGACGTCGAGCACGGTGAAGTTCGACTTGAGCTGCGCCAGCTCGGCATGGATGCGCAGGATGCGGCCGCCGATGGAGTGGAAGGTGCCGAGCCATGGCATGCCTTCGACGGCGTGGCCGAGCATCTGGCTGAGCCGGTGCTTCATCTCGCGCGCGGCCTTGTTGGTGAAGGTCACCGACAGGATCTCGGCCGGGCGGGCGCGGCCCTGGCTCAAGATGTGCGCGATGCGCGTGGTCAGGACGCGGGTCTTGCCGGTGCCGGCGCCGGCCAGCACCAGGACCGGGCCATCCAGCGTCTCCACTGCCTCGCGCTGCTCCGGATTGAGCCCGGCGAGGTATTTCGGGCCCACCGAGGCGCGCGCACGCGCGGCGATGCCGCCGGCTGCGGGCTGGTGGTCGGGTACGGCTGTGATCTTGCTCGGCTCGGTCATGCGAATCATCGGCCCCACGATGGCACCGCGGGGTGGTGGAAGGGAGCCTTCTTAACAGGGATTGGTGCCTATATGGGGCGCCGGGCGGGGTTTTCCACGTGCGCGGCAGGCCGATTGGTTCCAGCTGAGCCAGTGAATTTCGCTCCCGCCGGGACCGGAACTATCGTTCTCGCGTCGAGATTGTCAGGACAGGTGGCGCGGCCAGCCGCGTCGATCGCAGACAACATCAAGACGAGGGTTTGACCATGCTAGGCTGGGTTGTGACGTTTCTGGTTATCGCACTGATCGCCGGCATCCTGGGCTTCGGCGGCGTCGCCGGCGCTTCGATCGAGATCGCCAAGATCATCTTCTTCATCGCAGTCGTTCTGTTCCTGGTCTCGGCCGTCGTCGGCCTCGCCCGCGGCCGCAACAGAATATAGCTGCGATGTTCACCTCTCTCCGACGGGGAGAGGTGAACCACAGGCGGCAGACGGCGCCTGAGCCATTAACGCTTCGAGGGCATCGCCACGCTCCGGCCGATGCCCTCGGGTCGCGTCAAGGCGCTGTGGGATTTGGCGACCCCTGCAATGCGCTGCTGGATGTCGGTCGGAAACGGCGCAACGCGCCGCGCATTCATGTCCATGTGCAGTGACATGTTCTCGGACGTCGCCGACAGCCAGCCCTCGGTGCCGTGCCGCATCTCCTCGAATGTGTGCAGCCGCTTGTCGTCGGCGTTCAGCAGCCACACCAGGATTTGCACGGGATCGCCGAGATGGATCTCGCGCAAATAGCGCACGTGGCATTCGGCGGTGAAGGTCGAGCCGTGGCGCTCTGTCTTGTAGACCGGGCCAATCCCGAGCTCGAGCCAGAACTCGTCGATCGCCCGGTCGAACATCACGTTGTAATAGGCCATGTTGAGATGGCCGTTATAGTCGATCCATTGCGGCTCGACCTGCATGATCGAGGAGCGAAACGGCTCTGCGTTCGGCGCTGTGGCGGCAGTCTCCGGCATGTGTCCTTCCCAAGCTATGCGTCCGGTCCCTTGACTTGACCGGTTATATGTCCTTTGCCACGGTCTCTTCTCGTCGGGAGGAATTCCGTGGGTACGACCATCACCAATAATCCGCCGCGGCCGGAGCCGAAAGCCCTCGCGAGCGCGCTGGAGCAGCTTGCCGCGCGCTTCGGCAACCGCCTCATCACCTCGCAGGCCGTGCGCGAGCAGCACGGTCATACCACCACCTGGATCCCCAACCAGCCGCCTGATGGCGTGGTGATGGCGCAGGAGACCGCCGACATCCAGGACGTGGTGCGGATCTGCGCCAGACATCGCGTGCCCGTCATTCCCTTCGGCACCGGCACCTCGCTGGAGGGGCAGGTCAACGCGCCCGCGGGCGGCATCTCGATCGACCTGCGCGACATGAACAAGGTGCTCGCGGTGCATGCCGAGGACCTCGACTGCGTGATCCAGCCCGGCGTCACCCGCAAGGCGCTCAACGAGCATCTGCGCGACCAGGGCCTGTTCTTCCCGATCGATCCCGGCGCGGATGCCTCGCTCGGCGGCATGGCCTCGACCCGCGCCTCCGGCACCAATGCGGTGCGCTACGGCACCATGCGCGACAGCGTGCTGGCGCTGAAAGTGGTGCGCGGCGACGGCGAGATCATCACCACGGGCACGCGCGCCAAGAAATCGTCCGCCGGCTACGACCTGACGCATCTGTTCGTCGGCGCCGAAGGCACGCTCGGCATCATCTCCGAGCTGACCATTCGCCTGCGCGGCATCCCCGAGACGATCGCGGCCGGTGCGGTGTCGTTCGAGACCGTCCACGGCGCCTGCCAGGCCGTGATCCTGGCGATCCAGACCGGCATTCCCGTCGCGCGCATCGAGCTGCTCAATGCCGCGCAGGTCAAGGCCTGCAACGCCTATTCCAAGCTGACGCTGCCGGAGACGCCGCTGCTGCTGATGGAATTCCACGGTAGCGAGATCGAGGTCGCCGAGCAATCCAAGGCGTTCGGCGAGATCGCGAGGGACTGCGGCGGCGGCGATTTCTCCTGGACCACCAAGCCGGAGGACCGCACCAAGCTGTGGCAGGCGCGGCACGATGCTTATTGGTCGGTGAAGGCGCTGCGGCCCGGCGACAGCATCGGCGTGGTCGCGACCGACGTCTGCGTGCCGATCTCGCGGCTCGCCGACTGCGTCAGCGAGACCGAGGAGGATCTCAAGCGCCTCAATTTGCTGTCGCCGATCGTCGGCCATGTCGGTGACGGCAATTTCCACTGCTCGCTGGTGTGCGACACCAACGACGCCGACGAGATGGCGCGCGGCGAGGAGTTCATGCATCGTCTGGTCGAGCGTGCGCAGGCCATGGACGGCACCTGCACCGGCGAACACGGCATCGGCCAAGGCAAGCAGAAATATCTCGAGGCCGAGCTCGGCCCCGAAGCGCTCGATGCGATGCGGGCGCTGAAGCAGGCACTCGATCCGCTCAACATTTTCAACCCCGGCAAGATCGTGCCGGAGGCCTAAGGGCCAGTGCATCTCTGACCGGGAACTTTCGGCAATCCTGCCGGTTCCAATTCCCGCCAATTTCCGATGCTCAATGGCGGGGCTTTGCGCGGGAGGGTGCGATGGTGCGACCGGTCATGGGAATTGCCGCGGTGGCCTTTGCCTGCATGCTTGCGGGGGCCGCGTTCGCGAAGGGCGGACACGGCGGCGGCCATGGAGGTGGCCATGGCGGCGGGCGCGGCGGCGGTCACCACGGCGGCCATGTCCGCGGCCACGGCGGCGGGCATGCGCATGGCGGGCATCATCGCGGGATGCGGTTCACAACCGGCGCCCGGCGTGGCGGCCCGAGCTTCGGCCAGATCCGCAATGCCGCGATACGGCCGGCGAACTTCCGCAACGCCTGGAACGCCAGCGCCTTCCGCAACGGCCGGCTGATCAGCAATCCGGCGGCCCGCGCGCAGATTGCCGCGGCGGCGGCACTCGCCGGCTGGAGCGGTGCAAGCAGCGGATGGTGGCAACATCCCGGCGGCGGCTACGGCTGGGTCGGGCCGCTGTTCTGGCCGTTCGCCTATAACGATCTCTACGATTACACGATCTGGGGCGACGGGCTCGGCTTCTGGGGCTACGGCTATCCGGACATCTATGCCGGCATTTTCGGCCCCTATGGCTATGATCGGCTATCGGCTTATCTGCCACAGCAGCCGCAGGGACGGCGGCGGGCGCGCAGCGCGCCGCTCGATCAGCTCTGCGGCAGCGATCGCCGCGCCATCGTCGGCCTGCCGATCGATCAGATCGCAGCCGCGGTGCAGCCGACGAACGCGCAAGGCGCTGCTCTCGATGCGCTCGGCAACGCCTCGGTCGACGCGGCAGCGTTGATCCGCACCTCCTGTCCGACGCAGGCCGCGGCGACGGCGCCCGGCCGGCTCGCCGCCATGCAGCAGCGGGTCGAGGCGATGCAGAAGGCCGTCGATTTGGTTCAGCCTGCGCTGGACCAGTTCTATGGTTCGCTCAACGACGAGCAGAAGGCGCGCTTCAATGCGCTTGCCGACGATCAACGTCGTGCCGCGGCATCGAACAATGCGGGCGGATCGTCGGTGCAGACTTGCAGCCCGTCCGCCGCGTTCGATTGGCCCGGCGCCACGATCGAAGAACGGCTTCGTCCGAACGACACTCAGCGCGCGGCACTCCAGGTGCTCCAGGACACCAGCGCCAAAGTCAGCACGTCGCTCAAGGCGTCCTGCGAGCCCAATGAGGTGATGACGCCTCCGGCCCGCATGGCCGCGATCCGCAAGCGCCTCGATGTCATGCTGGACGGAATCAAGTCGGTGCGGGCGGCGCTCGATGATTTCTACGCCACGCTCAACGACGAGCAGAAGGCGCAGTTCGAGGCGATCGGCCCGCGCCGCATGTCCTGAACGCCGTGAGCAATTGAAGACCATTGGTGGGGCAATGAAGTGGTTCGCGAGGCGAGAGCCGGCAGACGTCTGGGACGAGCCGATCGGGGGGCCGCTCGGCGACATCGACGCAGCCGACCGGATTCGCAACATCTGCCAGGCTGCGCGGGCGATCGCCGAAGCCGCCGGCGCTTCGGCGCCGACCAGCACGCGCGAGCGCTATGAGCGCGCAGCCCGCGCTGCCATGGAGATCGCGATGAAGATCTCCGACGATCTGATGCGCGACGACGCCGTGCGCCGCATCGTGGATCTCTGCATGAAGGCTGAGGACATCAAGACGGCGCAGATCTTGTCGCGTGCGATCCAGGCAGGCTGGATTCGAGAAGCCGTGCTCCGGGACCATCCGGCCCTGTCGCAATAAGCTCGGCTCGCGCGATTGGCGCGAGCCGAATGCTGCTGCTGCCGGACCGGCTCAGTATCTGCGGTAGCCACCGCTGTTATGGTCGCCGCCGCGGCCGCCCATTCCCATGCCGAGGCCGATCCCCACGCCGATGCCGATGCCCTGCATCACGGCCTCGGGCGGCGGGCCGCGATCCGGCGGCGGTGCGCGCTCGTAGACCACTTGCTCGGACGGCGGCCGTCGCTTGGGCGGCGTCTCGACCACCTTGCGCTTCGGCGGGGTCTCCTCGACGCGCTTCTTGATCACGGGCGGGACCGGCGTTGCCGGGGTCGCGGGCGTCGAGCACGGGCAGGTCGGCGCCATCGCGACCGCGACGGGCGTCGCCGCGGCGGCCAGGGGCACGGTGTAGTTGCGGTTCTGCACGCGCAGCAGCAGCCGGCGCGCGGTTGCCGCGAGATCGCTGTTGTCCCAGTTCGCGAGGTATGCCTCGAACGAGGCGCGGGTGTTGATCGCGGTGGCACGCTCCCACGCCAGCATCTGGCGACGCCGCTCCAGCACGGTGCGAAGGCGCGGCGTGCGGGTGTCCTGGGCGTACAGCTCGATATAGGCCTGATACGCCTCCACGGTGTCCTCGGTGATCACGAGCTCATAGGCGACCATGGCCGGCTTGCCCTGCAATGTCTTGCGCCAGTCCGCGACGCTGCGCGTGCCGCCGGCGAGCGCCATGGCGGATGCGCCGGGAATAGCGGGCGTGCTGCCGCCGCTCTCGCCGAAGAACCTGAAATCGGTGGTCAGCGAGGAGCTTTCCCAGGGAATCTGCCGGCCGTCGGTCGACTGCGCCACCGCGACGCGGATGCGCTTGAACATCTCCTCGATCGGCAGGTTCGGCTGCTTGGCGACCGTCAGCACGGCCGTCGTGTAGGGGCTGTCGAGGCCGTTGCCGTCCTCGGCCTCGGCGCCGGGCGAGGTCGAATAGGAGATGAACGTGCCGGGCGCGCCGGCCTTGGTATCGACGATCGCAAGGCCGTGGCCGGCGCCGCTGAGCGCGGGGAACGGGTTGTTGCGGCAGGCATCGAGCATGAAGATGCGCGCCCGCGTCGGCAGCGCGCCGAGCGTGTTGAGCATGTCGTTCAGCCGCACGCCCTGCAGCGGGATGTCGGCCTCGCGCTTGGGATCGAGATCGACAGGCACCAGATAGTTCTCGCCGTCTATCTGAAGGCCGTGGCCGGCATAGAACACCAGCGCGACGGTGTCGGGGCCGCTGGCACTGACCTTGCCGGCGAAGTCCGAGATCGCCGCGCGCATCTCGGTCTGCGCCAGATTGGCCGCCGTGGTGACGGTGAAGCCGGCACTGCCGAGCAGCTCCGTCATGCCCTTGGCGTCGTTGGCGGCGTTCGGCAGCTCCGGCACGGTGCGATAGGCCGATTGGCCGATCACCAGCGCAAGCCGCGCTTCGGCGGCCGCGTCCGTGGGCGTCACCAACTGGGTGAGTGCGAGAAGACCGGACGCAAGAAGCAAATTCGAAAAGACTGGACGGCGCATGATGTCACCTCCAACGGCAATGCGCACGATGATGTCACTATTTCTAAGTCCGCGCCATGAGGGCGTCTGTGCGCTGGATCACTCAGGGGCCGCGGCAAAATGGGGCAGGGTATCTGCCGCAGCCGTCCCTGTGCTAGACCTTTCGACCGCGCTGCCGCGGGCATTCTGCCAGTGAGGGAGGCTTGTCGTGAAGGTTCTGCTCGCGCACACCCCGGAGATGCGGCGCAATTACTACGGCGATCGCAGCCTGAACGGCCTGCGGACGGCCGCCGAGGTGATCCTGCACGAGAAGGATGAGCCGCTGGACGCAGCCGGCCTGGTGCGCGCAGCCAAAGACGCCGACATCATCGTCGCCGACCGCATGACCGAAGGGCGCGGCGAGATCTTTGCGCAATTGCCGCGTCTGCGGGCCTTCGTCCGCTGCGCCGTCGACATCCGCAATGTCGCCGTGGATGCGGCCTCGCAAGCCGGCGTGCTCGTGACCCGCGCCGGGCCCGGCTTCGTGCAGGCCGTGGCCGAGCTCGCGCTCGGCTTCATGGTCGATCTCTCCCGCGGCGTGTCGCGGACCACCGCAGATTACCAGGCAGGCCGCAAGCCGGAAGCACGGATGGGCCGCCAGCTCGCCGGCAGCCGGATCGGCATCATCGGCTACGGCAGCATCGGGCGCTACCTCGCCGAGATCGCAAAAGTGCTGCGCATGGAGGTATTGATCTCCGATCCCTTCGTAACCGTCAGCGATGCCGAGATCCGGCAAGTCGGTCTCGACGAGCTCCTCGCCGCATCGGACTATGTCGTCTGCCTCGCCGTCGCCAATGCGCAGACCGAGACTCTGATCGGGGCCGCAGCTCTGGCGCGCATGCAGAAGCATGCCGTCTTCATCAATCTCTCGCGCGGCAATCTCGTCGACGAGTCGGCGCTGGCACGCGCGCTGCGTGAAGGCCGCATCGCCGGCGCCGCCATGGATGTCGGCCGCGCACCGGACCAGATGCCGACGCCCGATATTGCCAAGCTGCCGAATGTCATCGCGACGCCCCATGTCGGCGGCCTGACGCCGCAGGCCATCGAATACCAGTCGCTGGAGACCGTGCGACAGGTCGAGGCCATCGCGAGGGGAGAAATCCCGCAAGGCGCCGTTAACGCCGATCGCTGGACGCGGCGGCCGTGAAAGGTCTCAAAGCCGGTCCACCGCCTTGAACGTCCCGTCCTTCTGAATCACGGTCAGGAACACCTTCGGCGGCATGTCGAGCATGCGTGTGCCGACGGTGACGATGCTGCCGCTGATGTCGAAACGGCCGGTATCGTTGATGGCGCGCAGCAGGCTGGCGCGGGTCGGATTGGGGCCGGCCTTTTTCAGCGCCGCGGCCGCGAGGCGGCCGGACAGATAGCCTTCCAGCGACACGAAGTCCGGCGTCAGCGCCGGGTCGTACGCCTTTTGCGCCGCCTGATAGTCGGCGACGAGCTTGAGCGAGCGGTCCCAGGGAAACGGCACCACCTGCGAGACGATGACGCCTTCGCCCTCCGGGCCGAGTTCCGCGGCGAGCGCGACGGCGCCGACGAAGGAGATGTTGACGAAGGTTGGACGAGCGCCGCTGCGGCGGGCGAGCTTGATGAACTCCGCGCACGGACCATAGGTCCCGACCATGACGATGGCTTCTGGGTCGGCGCGCTTGATCATGCGCCAGGCCTGGCCGACCGCGCGGGTGTTGCGCTCGTAAGTGCCCTCGGCGGCGAGCTCGAGCCCGCGCTTGGCGAGCGCCCGCTTCACGCCGACAAGCCCGTCGCGGCCGAAGGAATCGCCCTGGTAGAAGATGCCGATGCGGGTGAACTTGCGATCTTCGGTGAGATGCTTGATCCAGGCTTCCGCCTCCGCGCCGTAGCTGGCGCGGATGTTGACGACGTTCGGAAGCTCGAGATCGCGCAGGAACTCGGCGCCGGTGAACGGGCCGATGAAGGGCACGTTCCTGGAGCTGGTGATCGGTATCGTCGCCATCGCGGTCGGCGTGCCGACCGCACCGATCAGCGCGAACACCTTGTCGTCGTTGATCAAATGCAGCGTCTGCGCCACCGAACGGTCGGGATCGTAGCCGTCGTCGCGGCTGATGAGCTGGAGCTTGCGGCCATGAACGCCGCCCTTGGCATTGGCCTCGGTGAATGCGGCGACGATGCCTTGCCGCATGCGCTGTCCCAGCGCGGAGGACGGGCCTTCCAGCGCCGCGGCCTGGCCGAACAGGATTGCATCCTCGCTGATGCCGGCCTCGTTGCCCCTCGCAACCAGCGTGGTCGCGGCCAGAAGCGCGATGGTCAGAACGACGGATCTCGCTGATCGAATTCGATGCATCGGGAGGCTTGCCGGATCCTTGAAAGAAACCTTGCGCAACATAGCCTTGCGACGCTGAATAGCTCGCTAAGTGCCACGGCGCAGAGAGGCCGTATTACACCGGGGAAAACCGGCAACTTATGTCGAGAAAGCCGGGATCGCTCGTGCACTTCGTTAACTAATTTCCGCATTGCGGTACGACTGGTTTCCGAAATTGTGCACTTCTTAACCGCCGTCTTGTTCCGATAGCGGCACCGGCACCTCAACCAGAGGTTCGGTTCGTCGCGGACAGGGGACGGCGGCTTCAAGATGGGCGGTCGCGATCAGAACGATCAGGATCGGAGACGTAGAGGCGGATGGTGGCGTGCCGCGCCGCTGCTCGGGCTCTATCGTCCTGCGCTCGTCGCGGTTGGCGTTGGCCTGCTGTTCTCGATCGTGGGCGCTGCCGCCGTCGCGCGGTGGGAAGATCGCGTCAACAGGATCGAGTTCGAGAACGCAGCCGAGACCCAGGCGATCGTCCTGCAGAACGGCATGAACGAGTACATATCGAGACTTCTCGCGCTGCGCACGTTGTTCGAATCGACCAACGAAGAAGTCACCCGCAGCGAATTCGAGACCTTCAGCGCCCGCCTGTTCGAGCGTCACCCCGGCATGCTGCGCATCTCCTGGTTGCCGCGGATCAACCGCAAGGAGCGCGCGGATTACGAGGCCGCGGCGATCCGGGACGGTGTGTCGAGCTATCACATCAAGGCGCTGCAGGGCGAGAGCTTCGTCATCGCGCCGCAGAGCGACGAATATTTTCCGGTGTTCTACTCGACGCAGCCGAAGACCTCGTCGGTTTACGGCATGGACTACACGACCGTTCCGGAGCGACGGGCGGTGCTGGAGCGCGCGCGACAACGATCGCGTCGCAGCCATGCGCACGCGCCTGTTCGGGCCGAAGGACAGCGATCGGCCGTCCTATGTCCTCGTCGTCGTTCCCGTCTACGCCAAGGGAACCTCGCGCGAGGAGATCGCGGACCGGCGCCGCAATATCGCCGGCGTCGTGGTCGGCGTCTTCGACCTGCCGCTGCTGATCCAGTCTATCCGCGTGACCACCGGAGCCAGCCCCGCGGTCAGCATGACGGTCTTCCCGCCGTACACGGCGCAGATCGTCAGCCTCGAGCAGATGCTGCCGGATTATGCGTCGGCCGCCTCGGCGCTGCGGTCGATGCGGGACATCGCGCGGACCCTGCACTGGTCGGGCAGTCTCAAGATCGGCGACACCGATTGGCAGGTGCGGGCGGTTCCGACCGCCGGCGGTCCGCTGGCGACGACTTACGACCGCGCGGTTGCGGTCCTCGTCGTCGGCATGCTGCTGACGCTGTCGCTGTCGACCTATCTGATGCTCGCCAGCCGCAATTCGCGGCGGCTGTCGCTGGCGAACCGGCGGGTGCTAGAGCTTGCCCAGACCGACATCCTCACCGGATTGCCGAACCGCGCCTTCTTCCTCAACCGGCTCGACGAGATGAACGGCAAGTTGAGCGTGCGGGGCGAGCCCTTCGCGATCCTGATGCTCGACCTCGACCGCTTCAAGAACGTCAACGATTCCCTCGGCCACGCGGCCGGCGATGCGCTGCTGCGCCAGGTGGCGCAGCGGCTGAAATCCGCGCTGCGCGCCAACGACGTGCTGGCGCGGCTCGGCGGCGACGAATTTGCCATCATCCAGCAAGCCGGCGAGGACCAGCGCGCCTGCTCGACCGATCTGGCGGCGCGGATCGCCAAGTTCGTGAGCGAGCCGTTCCTGCTGCCCGGACACCGCGTCGAGATCGGCACCAGCATCGGCATCGCAATTGCGCCGGATCATGGCAGCGATCAGGAGCAGCTCCTGAAGAAAGCGGATCTCGCGCTCTATCGCTCGAAATCGGCCGGCCGCAACTGCTTCACTGTTTATGATGAGGCGATGTCGGCCGAGCTGGAGGCCCGCAATACGCTGGAAGGAGATCTGCGCGACGCCATCGCGCGCTGCCAGCTGGAGGTGCACTATCAGCCGTTCGTCGACGCCCTCAGCGGCGAACGACGCGGCTTCGAGGCGCTGGTGCGCTGGCGGCATCCGACGCGCGGCCTGATCCCTCCGGACCAGTTCATTGCGCTTGCGGAGGAGACCGGGCTGATCGTGCCGCTCGGCGAATTCGTGCTGCGGCGCGCCTGCGCGGACGCAGCCGGCTGGCCTGCCGATCTCATGATCGCCGTCAATCTTTCGCCGATCCAGTTCAAGGAAGCCGAGCTGTTCGACATGATCTGCGCGGCGCTCGCCGATTCCGGCCTGCCGCCGCAGCGGCTCGAGATCGAGATCACGGAATCCGTGCTGCTGGAGCGCGGCAGCGAGAATCATGCCTTCATGGAGCGGCTGAAGCAGCTCGGGGTCGAGCTCGCGCTCGATGATTTCGGCACCGGCTATTCCTCGCTCAGCTACCTGACCGCGTTCCCGTTCGACAAGATCAAGATCGACAAGTCGTTCATTCGCAATCTGACGCAGCAGCCGCGCTCTTCCGCCATCATCTCCTCGATCGTGACGCTGGCGCGCGGACTGGACATGTCGGTCACGGCCGAAGGCGTCGAGACGCGCGAGGAGTTCGACCGGCTGAAGGCGCTCGGCGTCAATTTCGCGCAAGGCTATCTGTTCGGCCGGCCGCATCCGATCGAGCGGATCCTGTTCGACGCGCCGGTCAAATCCTCACGGCTCGACGCCGCCTGAGCGCGCCCGAGGCATGCGCGAAAAGCGCTTGACCTGGACATCCCCGGATGGTCCGAAGAACCGTCTAGGGATGAAACAAGCATACAACATGCGGCTTCCGTTCTTCTACGGCTGGATCGTGGTCGCCGTGACCTTCGTCACCATGGCGATCGGCGTCAACGCGCGCACCGCCTTTTCGCTGTTCTTTCCACCCATCATCTCCGAGTTCGGCTGGGAGCGCGGCGTCACGGCGGGCGCCTTCTCCTTCGGCTTCGTTGTGTCGGGCGTGGTCAGCCCGCTGATCGGCCGCCTGATGGACCGCGCGGGTCCGCGGGCGGTGATGGAGCTCGGGGTCGTGCTGATGGGCGGCGGCCTTTTGCTGGCGCCGCTGACCAGCGCGCCGTGGCACCTCTATGTCACCATCGGTGTCATGGTCGGTGCCGGCAGCGTCTGTCTCGGCTATTCCGGCCAGTCGCTGTTCCTGCCGAACTGGTTCATCCGCAAGCGCGGCTTCGCCATCGGCATCGCTTTCGCCGGCGTCGGTATCGGCTCGGTGACGCTGCTGCCATGGGTGCAGCACATGATCGAGCAGACCGGCTGGCGCACCGCCTGCACCGCGATGGGCCTGCTCGTCCTGATCGCGCTGGCGCCGATCAACCTGCTGCTGCACAAGCGCCCGGAGGACATCGGGCTCCAGCCGGACGGCGATGCCGCCCCCGCCGCAGGCGCGGCAAGCCCGGTCTCCAACGTCGTCGATCACGTCTGGGTCAACACCGACTGGACGCTGCGGCGCGCCGTCGCGACCGCGCGGTTCTGGTGGATCGGGCTCGGCTATTTCTGCGGCCTGTACATCTGGTATGCGGTGCAGGTGCACCAGACCAAATTCCTGCTCGATGTCGGCTTCAGCCCCGGCGTTGCGGTGTGGGCGCTCGGAATGGTCAGCCTGCTCGGCATTCCCGGCCAGATCGTGCTGGGGCACGTCTCCGACCGCATCGGCAGGGAGTGGGTGTGGGCGATCAGCTGTGCGGGTTTCGTCGTCTGCTTCGCCGCGCTGATCACGCTGAAATATCAGGCTTCGCTCTGGCTGGTTTATCTGATGGTGTTCACGCAAGGCGCGCTCGGCTACGGCCTCACCTCGATCATGGGCGCGGTGGTGTTCGAGATCTTCCAAGGCAGGCACCAGGGCAGCATCTTCGGCACGATCATGCTCGCGGCGCTGGCGGGCGGTGCGGCCGGACCGTGGCTGACCGGCGTTCTCTATGATCGCGCCGGCGACTACACGCTGGCTTTCGCCCTCGCCATGGCCGTGAGCGGGGTGTCGGCGCTCGCGATCTGGCGCGCGGCGCCGGGCAAGGTGCGGGCCGTGGCCGGCCGGCTGCACAAGCTCAAAACGGCATCCGAATAGGTCCAGAGCGCTTCAAGATACCTTCGGCGTTTTCGCGAAGCGTTAATCATGCCGTCTCTTGGCGCGGCGCGACGGAACTGCAAAAACGTCTTGGACACCATCGGAGCATTAACCTCTCGCCGATTGCCGCATTTCCCGATGCCGCTGGTCCCGACGATGTCCGCCTCCGATCACCTTGCGACAGAAACTCCTGACGTGCTGCGCGCCGCGCTCGAGCGCGCCGACGATGGCATCGTCATCGTTGATGAGGCGCATCGCATCACCCACTTCAACCCCGCCGCGGAATGGATCTGGAAGCTCGCCGCCGCCGAGGTGCTCGGCCGCGATGCCGCCGTCCTCACCCTCAAATGCCTAAGCGCCGGCGCGACCGCGGATTTCCGCGAGGAGATCAGCCTCGTGCGGCACGACGGCAGCCGTATCAAGGCGCAGATCGCGATGTCATCGGCGACGGTCGACGGCGCGACCCATCACATCGTGTTCGCGCGCGACGTCACCCTCGATGCCGAACGCCGCGCCAGGATCGGACTTCTCCACGCGGTCTCCGACCAGACCAACCGCGTGGTGATCATCACCGACGTCGAGCAGAACATTGTCTACGTCAATTCCGCGTTCACGGCGCTGTTCGGCTATACCAGCGAGGAGGCCGAAGGCCGCCGCGCCGGCGAGCTCATTGCCGGCCGCCACACCGATCGCAGGGCCATTGCGAAGCTCGTCAGGCGGCTGATGCGTGGCGGTCTCGGCGCCGAGACCGAGGTGCTCGTCTACGACAGGGATGGTGAGGAGATCTGGGTCTCTGCCCGGATCGACGCCTTCCGCGACAAGAAAGGCCGGGTCAAGCACATCTTCGCGCTGCTCGAGGACATCACCGAATCCCGGCAGCTGCGCTCGCTGCAGCAGCTGATCATGGCAGCGCTCGCCGACGAGGCGCCGATCACCGAGATTGCCGATCGGCTGTGCCGCCGCGTCGAGCAGATCGCCCCCGGCGTCGTCTGCTCGCTGCTGCACGTCGATGCCGCCGGCCTGCTCCATCCGCTGGGCGGCCCGAGCTTGCCCGAGGACTATTCCCGTTCGCTCGACGGCATCGCGATCGGTCCCGAGGTCGGCACGTGCGGAACCGGAGCCTTCTACGGCATTCCGGTTCTGGTCGCCGATATCGATGCCGATCCGCGCTGGCAGCCCTACAAGGCGCGGCCGCTCGAAGTGGGTTTGCGCGCTTGCTGGTCGACGCCGATCAAGGCCAAGGACGGCCGGGTCATCGGCACCTTCGGCTTCTATTATCGCGAGCCCCGGGCGCCGAGCAGATGGCACCGTCAGATCGTCGATGCCTGCGTCAACCTCGGCGCGTTCGCGATCGAGCGCAAGGAGGCGCGCGCCGAGATCGCGCGGCTCGCCTATCACGACATGCTCACCGGCCTGCCGAACCGCGCGCAGCTGCGCCACCTGATCACGACCGCGATCGATGCCTGTCCGACCGGAGGCCATGTCGCGCTCGCCTTCCTCGACGTCGATCGTTTCAAGGACGTCAACGACACGCTCGGCCACGCCGCCGGCGACGAGCTCTTGATCCTGCTCGCGCAGCGCCTGCGCGAGCAGATTGGTCCCGACGATATGTTGGGGCGGCTCGGCGGCGACGAATTCGTCATCCTGCTGCCGGGGCGCAATGCCGAGGCCGCTGAGCGCGTCGCGGCAGGGATCACCGAGGCCTTGTCCGCACCGCTGCGGCTCTGGTCGAAGCTGATGCCAATGTCCGCCAGCATCGGGATCAGCCTCTATCCCGATCACGCTACCGACATCGACACGTTGATGCAGCAGGCCGACGCCGCCATGTACATGGCCAAGCAGGCCGGACGCTCGACGCATCGCCTCTTCAGTGCCGAAATGAACGTGCTCGCCGAGCAGCGGCTGGCGCTGATCGCGGCGTTGCGCCGCGCTGTCGCAGAAGGTGCGCTGAGCCTCAACTATCAGCCGCAGATCCGCAGCTGCGACGGCGCGATCCACGGCGTCGAGGCGCTCGCGCGCTGGCGCGATGCTGAGCTCGGCGACGTCTCGCCGGCAAGGTTCATCCCGCTCGCCGAGGAATGCGGGTTGATCGAGCAGATCGGCCTGTGGTCCGTGCGCGAAGCCTGCCGCCAGATGGCGAGCTGGCGCCGCGCCGGGCTCAACATCCCCTGCGTCTCGGTCAACCTGTCGCCGATCAATTTCCGCAACGTCACGCTGGCCGCGCGGCTCAAGGAGATCCTGGCCGAGCACGATCTGCCGCCGGACGCGCTGATGCTGGAGATTACCGAAGGCGCGTTCATGCAGGACGGCGCCGCGGCGCTGGAGACGATGAAAGCGATCCGCGAGCTCGGCGTCGGCCTCTCGGTGGACGATTTCGGCACCGGCTATTCCAGCCTCAGCCGGCTCGCGCATCTGCCGATCCGCGAGTTCAAGATCGACCGCAGCTTCATGCGCGACATCGAGCAGGACGCCGGCGCGCTCGCGATTGCCACCGCCGTGGTCCGCGTCGGCCAGGGCCTCGGCATGAGCGTGGTCGCCGAGGGGGTCGAGACCGAGGGGCAGCGCAACACGCTGGCCGAGCTCGGCTGCGACATCGTCCAGGGCTTCCTCTACGCACCGCCGCTGCCGCCGGTCGCCTTCGAGCGCTGGCTGATCGAGCATTGCGCCGAGCAGGCGAGGGCGATGCTGGGGCGGCTGGACCTTGTAGCGGACAGGGCTGCTGTGAAGCAGTCGGCGTAGCCGCCTTTGGGCAATATTGCCGGACGGTAGGAACGCATTCGCGGCCTGCGGCTTGGTGCTCCGCCGGCGGGCAGGCGCCACGTCCTGTTTGCAAACTGCACGGGCCCAATGAAAAGACCGGAAAGCAGCGCCACCGCAGTAGTGTCTCAGACGCAGCAAGCCGATCCCGGAATAGGACGAGCAACAAAGCCGCCGGCACCGGCGGACTTCGAATCACCAGCGACAGGAGGACGAGCAATGCGAAGGCATTCCCAATCGCGTGCAACGACCGAGGCGAACAAGCTCTTCAAGCAGACCGCGACGAAGCCCGCGACCGACTATGAGAAGGCAGAACGGGTCTTCCACGACAATCGAGAGCGACTGAAGGCTGAACGGTTGGCAAGGGAGGCTGAACGGCGAGACCGGTCCGAGAGGACGGGTTAGTGTCGCAGTTCTACTTTGATATTTGGGATGGTGAAGCGCTCGTTGTCGACGAGGAAGGTCTCGATCTGGCCAGCCGGCGGGCCGCGGAGATCGAGGCGGCGCTGTCTCTTGCCGACATTGTCAAGCAGCGCGACCCGCTCGCCAGCAGCGACGGCCTCGCCATCAATGTTCGGAATGCGGATGGCCCTGTTCTGACAGCGACATTCGTCTACGAGAAAGTCAGGCTGGTCAATTGAGATCGCCATGAGATCGCCGATGAAATCGCAATGTGTGCTCGCGCTCATCACGTGTAACGCTAGAGCATCGAAAGCACGACAATGCCTTCCTCGAGCTCTCCTGAAGCCAGGCGCGCCCGCGCCATGCGCTCGAGCTCCGTGCGATGCTTCTGCAGATAGCTCAACGCCTGCTTCTGCGTGTTGAACGTCGTTGCAAGCCGGCACATTTGCCGATTTGCGCCGGACGCGAGAAAGAAGGTGATGGTTCCGTGATCTGGCTTTATGCGAGGCACGATCTGCACTCTCCGGCATGGGATCGGCACTTCAGATTTCGCCGGCGGCGTTGAAGACGGCTATCGCGCCAGCTTCCTTGTCCGCTTCTTGAGCTTAGGCACCGGCAAAGTCGATCGAAGAGCTTCATTGGCCGCTTCCCGCGCCTGGCGCGCCTCTCGAAGCCGCGCCATGTTCTTGCGAACCTCGACGGCTTGCCTTTCCACGTCCGCCAATGCCCGCGCTCCCTCTTCAGCGGCCAGGCGCTTGCGATCGGAACGCGCAATGCTCTCGGGTGACGGCTCTGCCGGCTTCTTGCTGCTCATCGTTCACCGGATCCGCAAAGACTAAACCCGCTCAATCCAGGGATTGAGCGGGCAATGCAACCGTTTCAGTACATCCGTGAAACGGCGCAACGATCTCAGGCCAGCGAGAGATTCTCGGCGCTGGCTTTGCCTCGCATCTTGTCGGTCTTGATCTCGAAGTTAACCTGTTGGCCTTCGCCGAGACCGGCAAGTCCAGCCCTTTCAACGGCGCTGATGTGAACGAACACATCGTTGCCACCGTCGTTTGGCTGGATGAAACCGAAGCCCTTTTGGCCGTTAAACCACTTGACCGTACCTGTCGTCATTGTCTTCTCCAAAGCGCGCAAGCGCATCCCGCGCGACAATCGCGCGGTTACCTTCAACTTCGTCGATGTCTTTGGAAAAGGAGCCCGCGGGCGCATTCAACAAGGCACAGCGGCTAATCGAACAACTTCAATATATACAACTTTCGCGCATTTGCAAGGAGCGAACGCAGTTTGTTTGCTGCAAGGCGGTTCTTCTGTTCCGATCGCGGCGCTTTGCACGTGTTCGTCGATCTGCGAGAAAGGCGTTATCGATTGACAGCGCAGCACCACAATGGTCACGTGGCGCCACCAAGCTGTTCGCTGTGACAAGCAGATCGGCTCGTCCGAAGCCGTGACCAATGTCGCGGCCATCCATCCTCACACATCGCAATGAAGCTCCTGCGCAATTGGCTGCCTTGCAGGACGTGTCGCATTCGCAGCCCGAGCCAGGAGGATTCAATTTGCACGTACTCGTCAGAGACAACAATGTTGAGCAGGCACTGCGCGTTCTCAAGAAGAAGATGCAGCGCGAGGGCGTCTTCAGGGAAATGAAGCAGCGAAGGTCCTACGAAAAGCCGTCGGAGAGAAAGACCCGCGAGAAGTCCGAGGCCATTCGCCGCGCCCGCAAGCTCGCGCGCAAGCAGGCGATCAGGGAAGGATTGCTGCCCGCACCGCCGAAAAAGAAACCTTTCGAGCGCAAGCCGCCCTTGCCGGAGATCAAGGCGAGGCCGGAATAGCAACGATCCGCTTTCCGTTCGCGGCCTGTCTTCCTTGGGCTGAGATCCTATCGCCTGAAATCGATGCCTCGCAGCACGATGCCCGGCGGGGTACCTTCGAATTCTGTGGCGCGATACTTGTTCGCAGCGCATGCTTCGATGCGATCCCGTAGACGAGCGAATTGGGCTTCCCGCTGCTCGGGCCTGACTTGCGGGCCCTGCTCGAGACCGTCCATCGCGGAGGTCGAAATCGCGCAAGGAATCTCCCGGGCGCCGTCATGCATCGAGAACCGCACGATCATCCGCTCGTATTCATGGCCGATAAAGCGGCCGCTCGTCAGTGTCATGTCCTACTCCATTGCACGTCGGCTTCCTGGCTCGCGCCGGCATGCGCATAGAACACAGGCGGCCGTCGCTCGGCTCAGCCGTCCCCGGACAGCCGTGCGAAATCATCGAACAGCGCCGACACCAGCGCGCGGTGGCGCGTGTCCTCTGCCGGAAGACTTGCAGCATAGAGGTTGAGCAGATGGCGCGCCTTCACCGCGGCTTCCTGCCAGGAAGCCGCGGGCACCGTCATCATGCGGTGCTCGAGATCGGCCTCGCGCTCGCGCAGCTCCCGGGCATGGGCCTCGACCTCGCCCAACGCGCGGCGCAGGTCGGTGGCCTTTTGCGCGGCCATGCCACGGTGCTTGTCGAGATCGACGGGCCGGTCATTCACTGGCGATGCTCGCGTCCGCTGCTTGCGCGTCAGCAAAATCGACAGAGCCGATCGACAATACCTCCATGGTACCGCGCGCGCCTTCGGCGGGCACGGTGATCATCGTGGCAATCCGGCGATAGGCGGCGAAAGACAAGCCGTCGATCGTCTCCTCATCCGTGACGACCTCGTAAGCGCCCGCCGGCAAGGTGCGCGCTATGCCGCGGATTTGGAACGGATGTCTGAAGATGACGGTCTCTCGCCGCGAGCGGATGGTCATGCACGCTGCCTTTCGCAAGTGAAGCCCCACCGGTGCCGGCTGCTGCGACCATGCGCCTTTGGCGCGGCAATAGCCAGCACTATCGTCTGCGCACCAACGAACGCTAGTTGCCACGGTGCAAGGCTAGCCGGCGATGCATTTACTGCTCGCTATTGGTTCGGCGTGAGCGTAGGCTCGTTGTCATCACCGCGCTTCTCAACGGCATCGACCGGTGACTGAGGGTCACGTGTGCTCCCGCCGAGGCTTCGCAGGAGCGTTCGATGTCGCGTGTCCGCATCTCGGAATGGATCGTGCCGCCGGTGATCGTTCCGCTGTTTCTTCTGCTTCTCGTGTGCGCCGCTGCGGTGCTCAATGGCTAGGACAACACGCGTGCCGTATCTGGTCAGTGGCACCAACGAATACGGCAGTTCCAATCTCGGCCGTGGAACTGCGACGGTCGCGCTACGTCTCGCGGAAAAGCTGCTGCGCGAGGGCTACATGGACGTCAGGGTCTGCACCCCGCGCGGCCGTGTCCTGCAGCCGAATGAATTCGACGAACTCAAACCAGCAAGGGAGAGCGACATGGCCAAGGGCCAGCAACGCGGCAACCGCGAAGCCAAGAAGCCGAAAAAGGAAAAGGCCAAGGTGATCGCCGCGGCTCCGTCCCGCAAGGAAGCCGCCTGGCAACCGGATTTCGGACCTGCAAAGAAGAAGTAGTGCAGCCCGCTAGTTCGACGCCAATCCCGTCCTCCGCCGCAAATCCGTGATCGCGCGCAGAAAGCTGTCGGCGGGTGTCGTCTCGGGGTCGATCAGCCGGTGCAGGCGAAAGCCGTCTTCCAGCGCGAGCACGACGGAGGCGATCCAGGGCGGGTTCAGATTGACGTTGCGCCCGTTGCTCTTCGATGTCGCCTCGATGATGTCGGCGACCAGCTTGCGCCGCGCGCGCAGGCGTTTGGCGAGCTCCGGGCGGCGCTTTTCGGCCCGCGCCACGAACAGGATCATCTCCATGTGCAGCAGGGGCGAGCGGCCGAGCGGATCCTGGCGGCTGCGATCCATCGTCTTCAGCGCCGCGATGAAATCGTCGAGATTGTCGTGCTGCGCCAGGATGTCCATGTTGCGCCGGATCGACTGTGCGACATGGTCCTCGAGCATGGCGATGATCAATTCGTCCTTGCTCTTGAAGTTCGAATAGAACGCGCCCCGGGTGAAGCCCGCCGCCGCCGCGATCGCCTCGATGCTGGCGCCGCCGATGCCGTCCGCCTCGAACACGCGCGCGGCCGCCTCGAACAGCGCCTCGCGTGTGTCGTCCCTGGTCGGCCTGGTTCTCACCCTTGACATCGGCGCAGCTTAGGGCAGAATGCAACTCGATACAACAATGTATCGAGTTGATAATTTACAGGGATGGTTACGCCGGGCGGTGGGCAGCCTTGCGTATGCGTGTCGTGCGGCAATCGATCCGAGGTCACCATGAACGAGCAAGTGCAACCCGCTGGCGGACCGCTGTTCAACCCGCTCTCGCCGGATTTCATCCGCGATCCCTATCCGCACTATGAACGGCTGCGCACGGTCGATCCGATCCATGTGACGCCGTTCGGCCAATACGTCGCCAGCCGTCACGCCGACGTCAGCCTCGTGCTGCGTGACAAGCGCTTCGGCAAGGATTTCGTCGAGCGCACCACGCGCCGCTACGGCCCGGAGATCATGAAGGAGCCGGTGTTTCGCAGCATGAGCTACTGGATGCTGCAAGCCGATCCGCCGGACCACACCCGCCTGCGCGGCCTGGTCGTGAAGGCCTTCACCGCCCGCCGGGTCGAGGACATGCGGCCGCGGATCCAGGAGATCGTCGACCAGGCGATCGATGCCGTGATCGAGCGCGGCCACATGGACCTGATCGAGGATTTCGCCTTCCGCCTGCCCGTCACCATCATCTGCGACATGCTCGGCATCCCCGAGGAGCATCGCGAAGTGTTCTACAAGAGCTCGCGCGACGGCGGACGGCTGCTCGACCCCGTGCCGCTCTCGCCGGAGGAGATCCGCCAGGGCAACGCCGCCAACCTGATGGCGCAGATGTATTTCCAGCAGCTGTTCGAGCTGCGCCGCAAGAATCCCGGCGACGACCTCATCACCCAGCTGGTGCAGGCCGAGGAGGACGGCAACAAGCTCACCAACGAGGAGCTGACCGCCAACATCATCCTGCTGTTCGGCGCAGGCCACGAGACCACGGTCAACCTGATCGGCAACGGCCTGCTCGCGCTCCACCGCAACCCGGATCAGCTTGCGCTCCTGAAAGCGAAACCGGAGCTGATGACGAACGCGATCGAGGAGTTCCTGCGCTATGATTCCTCGGTGCAGATGACCGGGCGCGTCACGCTGGAGGAGATCGAGGACCTCGGCGGCGTGACGATCCCCAAGGGCGAGACCGTGCTGTGCCTGCTCGGCTCGGCCAACCGCGATGGCGCGGTCTACCCCGACAGGCCCGACCGGCTGGACGTCACCCGGGCGAACGTCAAGCCGCTGTCGTTCGGCGGCGGCATCCATTTCTGCCTTGGGGCCCAATTGGCGCGGATCGAGGCCGAGATCGCCATCGCCACGCTGCTGCGGCGGCTGCCGGATTTGCGCATCGACGACATCGAGACCCCGGAATGGCGGCCGACCTTCGTGCTGCGCGGGCTGAGGCGGCTGCCGGCGAGCTGGTGAGGGGGCTTGCGCGTTAACCTCCGCGCGCAACAGTCGCTGTGACTTCGCCATACTTCCCCCTATATAAGGGGCTGTTCCGGCGCGCCTGAGGCTCTCAGCTTCGGCCCAGGCCGGTTTGGCCGAGGGGAGACCCGTGCAGACGACGCTGCTCGGATTGGCGATTGCCTTCATCATTGCGCTGCTGGCCGCGCTGATCGGGCCTTACTACATCGACTGGAACCAGTTCAGGCCCCAGTTCGAGGCGGAGGCCGGCAAGATCATCGGCGTGCCGGTGCGGGTGGCGGGCGAGCTCGATGCGCGGCTGTTGCCGGCGCCGACGCTGCGGCTGCGCGGCGTCACCTTCGGCGGCAACAACGATCTCGGCCGCCTGCGCGCCGACAAGCTCGATGTCGAGTTCAGCCTCGGCTCCCTGATGCGCGGCGAATGGCGCGCCACCGAGCTTTCGGTCGGCGGCATGGCGGTCGATCTTGGTCTGGACGCGCGCGGACGGGTCGATTTGCCCTCCACCGCGAGCGGCACCTTCAACCTGGCCTCCCTCGCCATCGAGCGGCTGAACCTCACCGGCCGCATCGCCTTGCACGATGCCGCCAGCCGCTCGACGCTGGAATTGAACGATATCGCCTTCTCCGGCGATGTGCGCTCGCTCGCAGGCTCGGTGCGGGGCGACGGCAGCTTCACCGCGCGCGGCGTGCGCTACCCGTTCCGCGTCTCCTCCGGCCCCAGCGCCGACGGCAGCGCCACCCGTCTCCACCTCAACATCGATCCCGGCGAGCGCGCCATCCTCGCCGATCTTGAGGGCGTGCTCGCCTTCGATAATCGCCAGCCGAAATTCGAGGGCGCGCTGACCCTCGCCGTGCCCGCGGCCAGGAAGGCGGGCGAGGCGGGACCGACGCCCTGGAAGCTTGCGACCAGGCTCAAGGCCGATCCGGCCGGCGCGAAATTCGAGCAGATCGACGCGAGCTTCGGCCCGGAGGACACCGCGCTGAAGCTCGGCGGCGTCGGCGACCTCAGGTTTGGCGCATCGCCCTTGCTGCGCGCGGTGCTGTCGGCGCGGCAGGTCGATGCCGACAGGCTGACCGCCAAGCATGATGCCGATCCGCAGCGCGTCCTGCCGGCGCTGCGCGCAGGGCTGGCGGCGATCCCGCAGGTGCCGATCCCTGCCCAGATCGAGTTCAATGCCGATCAGATCATGCTCGGCGGCCGTCCGCTCCAGAACATCGCGACCGAGCTTGCGACCGACGGCCGGTCCTGGACCTTCCGGCGGCTGGAGCTGCGCGCGCCCGGCATGACGCAGGTCTCGCTCAATGGCGCGGCTCCCGGCGCCGACAGTTTCAGCGGCCGGCTCAGCGTTGAATCCCCGGATCCCGACACGCTGGTGGCCTGGCTGCAGGGCCGCAGCGAGATCACCCGCCGCAGCACGCGGCCGCTGCGTCTCGCGGGCGACGTCACCATCGCAGCCAATCATCTCGCCATCGACAGGCTGAAGGCCGACATCGATGGCGGCGCGATCGAAGGCCGCATCGTCTTCGTGCAGACAGGCGCGAGCAACGGCTCGCGGATCGATGCGGACCTCAGGGCCGACCGGCTCGACCTCGATGCCGCCGCGAGCTTCGTGCGCGCGCTGGCGGGGCCGCAAGGCGAATGGCCGGAAGAGGCAAAGCTCTCGCTCGATATTGGCCGCGCGATCTCCGCCGGCCAGGAGCTGCGGCCGTTCGCAGCCAGGCTCGCCTACAGCCCGGCGTCGCTGTCGCTGGAGCAGCTGCGCTTCGGCCAGGGCGGCGGCGTGACCTCGGAGGCGAGCGGCAGCTTCGACCGCACCAAGACGACCGGCAAGCTCGCGCTGAAATCCTCGGCCAATTCGCTGCGCGAGCTCACCGCGCTGGTCGAGCCGTTCGCGCCCGCGCTGCGCGCGCGCCTCGATGCGCTCCCGTCCTTGCCCGGCGCGACCCGTCTCAAGCTCGATCTCAGCCTCGACAAGAACGCCGAGCATGCCGATCGCAGCAATGCCCGCTTCGTGCTCGACCTCGACGCACCGCAGCTCAAGACCACGGCGACCCTGGCCGCGCAGACGCCGGCGGCCGCCATCGGCGGTATCGACCTCGAACGCCTGCGCAACAGCGACTTCACGCTGGACGCGAAAGTGGCGGCGCCGCAGGCCGGCGCCTTGTTGGCACTGCTGGGGCTCGACCGCATCGTGGCCGCGGGCGAGGGCGCCTCGCAATTCGAAGGACGGTTGAGCGGAGCCTGGCGCCGTCCCTCGCAATTGAACGCAAAGCTCAGCGGCGGCGGGCTCGATGCCGACGCGCAAGGCAGCGTCGAATGGTCGGAGTCCAAACCGTCCGAACCCAAATCGTTCGAGCCCAAATCGTTCGAACCGAAGGCGAGCGTGAACCTGCGCGTGCGCAACGCCAATCTGGCGCCGCTGCTCGGGACCAGCCCGGCCGGCACGTCGGCGCAGAACGTCAGCCTGTCCTCCCGCGTCACGCTCTCCGGCAATCGCCTGACCTTCGGCGATCTCGACGGCAATGCCGCGGGCTCGCATCTGCGCGGCCATGTTTCGGTGACGCTCGATCAGGACAAGAGCATCGACGGCGAGGTCGGTCTCGACTCGCTCGATCTGGCGCCGGCGCTCGCAATCGCCGTCGGCGCAGCCGGTCGTGAGTCCGGCGAGCCGCTCAGCGCAGGATTGGTCAGCGGCTGGCGCGGCCGCATCGCCTTCCAGGCCTTGCGCGGAACGTTGCCCGGCGGCATCGAGCTGCGCCCCTTCGGCGGCACGATCCGGAGCGACGGCCAGTCGCTCGCATTCGATGCGCTCAAGGGCGGCGTCGGCGGCGGCGACATGTCCGCAAGCCTGGACGCGCGCAATGGCGCGGGTGGGCTTGCGCTGAACGCGCGCATCGAGCTCAGCAACGTCGATGCGGCGGCGCTGCGCTATCGCGACCTTGCCCTGCCCAAGGGGCGCGCCTCGGTGCAGATGGCGCTGACCAGCCAGGGCCGCAGCGTCGCGGCCTTGACCGGTGCGCTCGCCGGCAACGGCACGGTGACGCTCGAATCCGCCGAGATCGCCGGCCTCAATCCGCGTGCGTTCGAGATCGCCATCCGCGCCAGCGACGGCGGCCAGGTCAATGACGACAACCGGCTGCGGCAGCTCGTCGAGCCCGCGCTGTCGGCGGGGCGCATCGCGGTGCCCTCGGCGCAGATTCCGTTCACGATCCGCGACGGCCGCCTGCGCATCGGCGCAACGCCGCTGGAAGCGAAGAACGCCCGCGCTATCGTCTCCGGCGGCTACGACATTCCGGCGGACCAGGCCGACATCCGCGCCAGCCTGACGCCGATCATGACGGGGCTTTCCGGCGCCCCGCCCGAGATCCAGCTGTTTGCGGCAGGCCCGCCCGACAGGCTGAGCCGTACCATCGACCTCGCACCGCTGTCGTCATGGCTTGCGGTGCGCACGATCGATCGCGAGACGCGGCGGCTCGACGCCATCGAGCGCGGCGAGCCGCCGCCGGCCACCGCTGCGCTGCCGACGCTGGTGTCCCCGGAGATAGCGACCGAGCAGGCGCCACCCAACGTGCCGCTGCCGGGCCAGGACCCGCGCCGCGCGCCGGCAAAGCCCAGGGTGGCGCCGACCCCGAAAGCTCCGCAGGCCGCGCCCGCCGCGCCAAGCCCCTCACTGACAAGCCCTTCACTGACGAGCCCGCCGCTCGCGAGCCAGCAGCTCGCGCCGCTCCCTCCGGCCATCGACGTGAAGCCCGCCCCGGGCCCGCCGCCCGCCAAGCCCAGGCCGAAGCCGCCGCTGGTGCTGACGCCGCAGCATCCGTAGACGGCGCTATCTAAAGCGCTCCGTTGCCGATGCTCGTCATGCCCGGGCTTGTCCCGGGCATCCACGTTCTTTGTGCCATGCGGCAAGGCGTGATGGCCGGGACAAGCCCGGCCATGACGCGGAGAGGTTTCAGTGCCCAAAGCTTCTCGGCTCTTGCACAACAGTAAATCCATTCCCTCGCATTTGAACGAATTTTCGTCGGCAAAACTGATTTGCCGACTTTACTGAATTCTCGCGTTTCATCTCTAGCGTGGGTTCCCAGAGGAATTCGGCGTCGCGCCGCGAGCGGCGGGACGGCTCGCCAACGGGCTGCCAAGAACTGGGGTGATCGAGATGAACGGGGCGAAATCGCTTCTGCAGGATCTGGACGACGCGATCGCGCGCGGCACCGACGAAAGCCGGTCACGCGCATTATGGCATGCGACCGACATCCTGATCACCGGCCGCTACAGCGACGACGAGATCAGCATGTTCGGCGAGGTGATCGGCCGGCTCGCCGACGAGATCGAGGTGGCTGCGCGCGCGCAGCTCTCCGAAGTGATGTCGGCCTGCGATCACGCCCCGCTCAACGTCATCGAAAGGCTCGCCCTCGACGACGAGATCGCGGTGGCCGGTCCCGTGCTGCGCGATTCCAACCGCATCGACGAGAAGATGCTGGTCCAGAGCGCCATGACCAAGGGCCAGGCGCATCTGCTGGCGATCTCGCAGCGCCAGTCGATCGGCGAAGCCGTGACCGACGTGCTGGTCAAGCGCGGCAACCAGGAGGTCGTGACTTCGGTCGCCAGGAACGAGGGCGCGCGCTTCTCCGGCTCGGGTCTCTTGCACATGGTCCGCCGCGCCGAGGGCGATTCGATCCTTGCCGAGCAGCTCGGCCTGCGCAAGGACGTGCCGCGTCACATCTTCCAGCAGCTGATCGCGAAAGCCTCCGAAGACGTCCGCCGCCGCCTCGAGACCGAGCGGCCCGAGATGATGTCGCAGATCCAGAGCTCGGTCACCGAGGTCACCGGCGATCTCCAGTCCAAGTTCGGCCCGTCCTCGCGCAGCTATTTCGTCGCCAAGCGCGTGGTCACGACGCAGTATCGCCAGGGCAATCTCAACCAGGACTCGATCTCGAACTATGCCCGCCAGCATCGCTTCGACGAGGTGCAGATCGGCCTGTCGCTGCTGTCGGCGCTGCCGGTCGACGTGATCGAGCGCGCGCTGATGGACCGCAACCGCGAGATGATCCTGGTGCTGTGCAAGGCGCTCGACTTCTCCTGGGACACGACGATGTCGCTGTTGTTCCTCGGCGCCAAGGATCATCTGATCACGGCGCGCGAGCTCCAGGACAACGAGCGCGAGTACGGCCGGCTCAAGATCGAGACGTCGCGCAGCATTCTGAAGTTCTACCAGTCGCGCAAGACCGGCGCGGGTGCCGATGCGGGCCGTCAGCCCGAACTTCAAGTCCACTGACAGGTCCACTGAGGAGAGGGGAGTACCTGCAATGTTACCTCAATTCGGCACCGCCGTTCGCAAGAAGAATCTCGCCAATGCCGGCGCCACCGATCTCGGCGGCGCAGCTCCGGACAAGGCCTCGGTGGACGCCGCCTGGCTCGTGCTGGAAGCCGCCAACGACCTCGGCGACCACGCCGCGGTGGACGCCTGCCGCCGCGTCATCGACGCCGAGCTGAACGGCACGGCGGCCCGCAGCGCGGATGTCGATCTCGTGCTGGGATATTTTCGGTAAGGCTCCGGGGATCGCGCGCAGACTGGCGCGCAGCGTAATCCACGATTGCTCTCAGCAGGAGTTCGAGCGTTTGGAGCCTGCATCGCGCCGAAGACCTGACTTCGCCGCGGCCAGGGCTGCGGCGAGCTCGTCGATGTGATAGGGCTTGGGCAGGATCTCGATACCCGCGCTCTCCGCTTCATGGACCGAGGCTTCGGCATATCCGCTGGTCAGCAATATCGGTATGTCGCTTCGTCTCTTCCTGACCTCGCGCGCAAGCTCGACCCCGTTCATGCCGCCCGGCATCATGATGTCGGAGAAGATCAGATCGATGGGACGGCCGTCCGCCAGGGCACCGAGCGCTGCTGCGGCACTGGAAGCGCGTGTGACCTCGTAGCCGAGCTGACCGAGCATCTCGCTGACCAGCGCGGCAACCTCGTTATCGTCCTCCACCAGCAGGATCTGCCCCTGATTGCTCTTTTTCGGGCGCACCCTGGTGAGGTCGATGAGGTGTCGCTCGTCGGAGGGAGTCTCGAAGGATCGCGGCAGGTACAGCTCGATGCTCGTGCCTCGGCCGACCTTCGATTGAATTCGCACCGTGCCCCGCGACTGCGTCGCAAATCCATGGACCTGTGCGAGCCCCAGTCCAGACCCCTTGCCGACGTCTTTGGTCGTGAAGAACGGCTCGAACACCCGCGACATGATCTCCGGGGGCATGCCGACACCGGTGTCGACGACGGACAAGCGGACATAGTCGCCGGCGATCTCCCCATCGTTCAGGTCGGGTAGATTTTCGCCGCGCACGATGATCGTGCCGCCATTGGGCATGGCGTCGCGGGCGTTGACGGCCAGGTTGAGAATGACCAGCTCGAGCTCGCCGGGATCGACCTCCACCGGCCAAAGTTGCTCCGGAAAGTCGAATTCGACATGGACGTCGCCCCTGAGACTGCGATCGAGCAGTTCACGCATGCCGCCGATCTGCGCGGCGACGTCGACAGGCTCCGGCCGGAGTTTCTGCCGCCGTGAGAATGCCAGAAGCTGCTTGGTCAGGCTCGCTCCGCGCTGCGCCGCCTGGATCATCCCGTCCATCAGGCGGCGGCGCCGGGTCGGATCGGTCTGGCGTTCGAGCATGTCGAGGCCGCCGGAAATCACCATCAAGAGATTGTTGAAGTCATGCGCGACGCCGCCGGTGAGCTGGCCGATGGCCTCGATCTTCTGAGCCTGCCGAAGCGTTTCCTCCACGCGTGCTCGCTCTTCGATCTCGAGGCGAAGCTGCGTGTTGGCTTCCTCCAGCGCCTTCGTCCGCTCGATCACCAGCTTCTCGAGCTCCTGGGCCGTCTGCTCGCGCGCCTCGAGCAGAGCCCGGATCTCGTATTGACGCCGCCGAGCCCGCAGTGCGGATTGGATGGTGCTGGTCAGCGTGATCGGTTGAACCGGCCGTTCGAGCAGCGAAACGTTGCGCAGAAGCTCGACGATACTGCGTCGCCAGGCGATGACCGAGGGCTGCTCCCGGTGGCTGGTGAGAACGACGAAAGGCAGATCGGACCACGGCGGCTGACCGGCGATCCATTGTGCCAGCGCCGCGGTGTCCTTGCCGAACAATCCTTCCTCGGCAAGAAATACGGTGCCAACGCCTGCCGCCATTTCGGTGACGAGTTCGGCCAAGTCCCGGCAACTGATCGCCTCGAGGTTCGCGTTGCGCAAAAGTTCGGCCGATGCCGGCCCGTCGCGGCCCACCGGGGCGAAGACGAGAACGCGGTGATCGCGCTGCGCGCTCATTCGAGCGGCCCTTCCGGGAGGGCCGTGCCGGTATAGCGCGGATTGCCGGAAAAGATGCCGCTGAATTCAACGAGTGGCGGGCCGAGCTTGATCCCGGTGCCGCCGAGCCGGAATTCGCGGATGCCGTGCTCGTGGCCGCCGCTGCGCTTCTTGACGACCGACAAGGCGCGGCGAACCGTTCCGGCGAACTCGAAATAGCGCAGCATCACGACCGCATCGCTCAGATAGCTGAGGTCGAGCGGCGTATCCATGGGACCGACAAGCCCGTGCTGGGCGAGGATGAGGATGGTGAGCACGCCCTGCTGGGCCAGATAGCTGAGCAGTTCATGCATCTGCAGAACGAGAAAGCGCTCGTCCGGCATCGCGTTCAGATAGCCGTTCAAGCTGTCGATGACGATGATGCGGGCATTGTCGACCTCGACGCTACGGCGAAGCGTTGCCGCGAACTCACCCGGCGACAATTCGGCGGGATCGATCTGCTGAAACCGGATCTTTCCGGAGGCGAGGTGCTCGTCCAGCGGCAGCCCAAGCGTCCTGGCGCGTGCCTCAACCGTTCCGCGTCCTTCATCGAATGCGAAGAACACGGCGTGCTCGCCGCGTTGCGCCGCCGCGATGGCGTAGGTCAGCGCAAGTGACGATTTGCCGACGCCGGCCGAGCCGAGGAAAAGCGCGTTGGTGCCGCGCTCGAGCCCGCCTCCGAGGAGCTGGTCGAGCTCGGGGTTGCCGCTGGACACCATGTCGCCATCGAATGATCTGTGATGCTCGGCCGCGACGAGCCGCGGAAAGATGCGCAGGCCGCCTTGCGCGATCGTAAAATCGTGGAAGCCGCCGCGAAAACGGATGCCGCGCATCTTGATCACGCGAAGCCGCCGCCGCTCGGCACCGTAGTCGATGGCCAGCTGCTCGAGCATCACCACGCCGTGCGCGATCGAATGCAGTTGCAGATCATCCTGGGAGGACGACAGATCGTCGAGCAGAACCACGGTGCAGTTGCGATTGGTGAAGAAGTGCTTGAGGGCCAGAACCTGTCGCCTGTAGCGGAGCGGGTTCTGCGCCAGCAGGCGCAATTCGGACAGGCTGTCGAGCACCACGCGGGTAGGGTTGATCCGTTCGACCTCCTTGAAGATCAGACCTGTGGTCTCGCTCAGCTCCATCTCGGCGGGATGAAAAACCGTCAGCTCCCGCTCGGGATCAAGCGTCGTTTCCGGCGGAACGAGCTCGAAGATATCGACGCCGTCCAGCGACCAGCCATGCCGCTGTGCCACCACTGTGAGCTCGCTCTTGGTCTCGGAGAGCGAAACGTAGAGAACGCGTTCGCCGTCGCGCACGCCCCGAAGAAGGAATTGGAGCGCAATCGTGGTCTTGCCTGTGCCGGGGCGTCCCTCGTAGAGATACATTCGGTTGGGGTCCAAGCCACCGCCGAGGATGTCGTCCAGACCGTCGCTGCCGGTCGAAATTCTCGGCAAATCCTTGAGGTCGCTGCCTGGAGCAGGCGCGGATTGACCGGTCATGACCCCCCCCCTTACGCGTATCTTCCCAAAGCTCTCCATGCGCTCCAAGCGCATGCCGGGAGCCGGATTTGACTGAAAAGGTCCGTCTAAGGAACTCCTAGGCCGGGCATGAGTTCCCGCCCGACTGGCGGTCCGGCGACCGGTTCGTTGCCGCTCAGACTGTGCCGACCCGTGGATGGTGTCGGTTCAAAAATGAACACAAACGGTCCGCTCGCGGTCCATCCCGTTGCTGCCCTCACTGCCGGATGCGGTAGATCACGACGTCCTCGCCGTGACGGTTCGTGCTTCGCTCGAGCTGGTAGTTCGACTTCTCCAGCACGCGCCGCGATGCACCGTTCCCGACATACACAATGCCGATGAGAGACGGCAGTGCGAGCTGTGACAGCCCGAGGTCCGTCAGCGCGGTCGCGATCTCGCTGGCAAATCCTTGGCCCCAGAATTCGCGCTTGAACGCGTAGGCGATCTCGACCTCGTCGACATCGTCCACGAGAATGTGCCGAATGCCCGCCCGTCCGGCGAAGGCCCCGTCCTTCGTTCGCAGCGTCCAGAGTCCGAAGCCGTGCTGGTCCCAATGGGCCATGTTGGTTGCGAGATAGGCCCTCGTGACCTCGGGCGTCCGCACCCCGCCGAGATAGCGGGAGACCTCGGCGTCGCGATGCAGCGCGACGAGGTCGGCGAGGTGATCCTCGCGCAATCGCTCGGCAGTCAGGCGGTCGGTGGTGAAATGGTCCACGGCAACAGATCGCCGCTTCCGAGGCGTGTCGTCGTTCATGCTGCTATCGCTGCGGGCTGATCGTGACATCATGCCCCTGTTTTGCCCGACGGGTCAACGGGCGACGGCCGGATCGTTGCCTTGCGCGTAACTCATTGATTTCACGACCCCCGGTCTACTGTGCATGGGGTTGTTTTCGCAGTTTCGTTTTGGAAGGGCTACCCCGCCCCCAGCGCGACGGCGACGTTGTACGTCACGAGGCTCGCCGCATAGGCCAGCACCAGCATGTAGGCGAAGGTGGCGCCCATCCAGGCCCAGCTGCCGGTCTCGCGCCGGATCACGGCGAGCGTGGAGGCGCATTGCGGGGCGAAGATGTACCAGGCCAGCATCGACAGCGCGGTGGCGAGCGACCATTTTGTCGCCAGCACCTGGCCGATCTGCTCGACCGCTTCACTGCCGCCCTCGATCGCATAGACGGTGCCGAGCGCCGCGACCGCGACCTCGCGCGCCGCCATGCCCGGGATCAGAGCCACCGCGATCTGCCAGTTGAAGCCGACGGGGGCGAGCAGGGGTTCGAGCGCCTTGCCGATCATCGCCGCCAGGCTGAACTCGATGGCCGGCCCGGTCGCGCCCGCGGGCGGCTGCGGGAAGGAGGCCAGGAACCAGATCAGCACCATCATCGAGAAGATCGTGGTGCCGGCGCGCTGCAAGAACATCTTGGCGCGGGTGTAGATGCCGATCACGATGGATTTCAGCCGCGGCATCTTGTAGTCCGGCAGCTCCAACATGAACGGCGCCGGCACAAAGTCGCGCAGCATGAAGAACTTGATCACGAACGAGACCAACAGCGCGCTGATGATGCCGGCGGCATAGAGGCCGAACATCACGAGGCCCTGCAGGTTGATGAAGCCCCAGACGTCTCTGGCCGGGATGAAGGCGGAGATGATCAGCGTATAGACCGGAATGCGCGCCGAGCAGGTCATCAGCGGCGCGATCAGGATCGTGGTCAGCCGGTCGCGCTTGTTGTCGATGACGCGCGTCGCCATGATGCCGGGAATGGCGCAGGCAAAGCTCGACAACAGCGGAATGAAGGCGCGGCCGTGCAGGCCGGCGCCGCCCATGATGCGGTCCATCAGGAACGCCGCGCGCGCCATGTAGCCGAAATCTTCCAGGAGCAGGATGAACAGGAAGATGAGGATGATCTGCGGCAGGAACACGATGACGCTGCCGACGCCGGAGATCACGCCGTTCTGCAGGAAGCTTTGCAGCAAGCCGTCGGGCAGGGTGGCCTGCACCAGCTCGCCGAGCGAGTCGAACCCGGACTTTAGCAGCTCCATCGCCGGCTGCGCCCAGGCGAACACCGCCTGGAACATCACGAACAGGATCAGCGCGAGCACGATCAGCCCGCCGACCGGATGCAGCACGATCGCGTCGATCCGTGCGGTCCAGGTGTCGGGGCGAGCAGGCAGGCTGACGCAGTCGGCGATGATGCGATCGGCCTCGCGTTGGGTGGCGCGCAGCTCGGAGACGCCGAGCGCGCGCCAGCTGTTCTCCACCGGCTCGGCGGCGAGCGCTGCGGAAATCTCGTCGGTCAGCTTGAGCAGGTCGGCCGTGCCGCCCTTGCGCACCGCGATCGAGGTGACCACGGGCACTCCGAGCTCCTTGGCGAGCCGCTTGACGTCGACCGTGATGCCGCGGCGGCTTGCGATGTCGAACATGTTGAGCACGAGGATCATCGGCCGCCCGGTGCGCTTCAGCTCCAGCAGCAGGCGGATGGTCAGGCGCAGATTGGTGGAATCGGCGACGCACAGCACGAGATCGGGCAGGGTCTCGCCGGAGGCCTTGCCGAGCACGAAGTCGCGGGTGATCTCTTCGTCCGGGCTGCGGCCGCGCAGCGAATAGGTGCCGGGCAGGTCGACCACGGAGACCTGGCGGCCGAGCGGGGTGACGAAGAAGCCTTCCTTGCGCTCGACCGTGACGCCGGGATAGTTCGCGACCTTCTGCCGGCTGCCGGTCAGCGCGTTGAACAGCGAGGTCTTGCCGCTGTTGGGCGTGCCGACCAGGGCGAGATGCAGCAGCGGTGCTTCCATGGGATCAAGGGCCTGCGGGGCAGATTGCGGTCGCGCGTCAGGCGACGATGATGGCCATGGCTTCGCGACGGCGGACCGCGATCGTGGTGCTATCGACCCGCACCGCGATCGGATCGCGCCCGACCAACCCCTCATGCAGGATCTCGACCCGGGCGCCCTCGACGAAGCCGAGTTCGATCAGGCGGCTCTCGAGCTCGACGTCCGAAAGCGCCGAGCCAGCCTCTTTGGCGGCAAGGTGTTGGATGACGCCGGTATAGCCGCGCTGGGCCAGACCCAGCGGCATGTGCGAACGCGTATCAGTGGTATCGGTCATGCCCTGTATTTTCAACGCCGGGCATTGAGGTCAAGCGTGCCCGCGCGCCGAAGATGCACCTTAGAGCGATTTTAAAGTGCAGAGGCCGGGGCGCCGTCGCGGGCGCCCCCGACGGCTACTGGGCCGGGACCTTGTCCGGCTGGGCGGCCATGGCGCGGCTCTTGAAGTAGTCCAGGACGAACAGACGGATCGCCGACGACAGATTGCCCTGCTGGCGGTTGTTGTCGATCTCGCCGACCAGCTCGGACAACGTCATGTTGCGCAGGCCGGAAATCTCTTTCATGCCGTTCCAGAACGCCTCTTCCAGGCTGACGCTGGTCTTGTGGCCGGCGACGACGATCGATCGTTTCACGACCGGCGACTTCATGGCTGCTCCTCGCGATCGATCCGGTGCTGGTCCAGATTCTCCTTGGCCTGGTCCGCCCGCTTCGCCTCGGACGACCGTTCCGCCTTCGTGCGCCCGAACTTCGCCCGGTTGGCGTCCGCCTGCTTCGCCGAGGCTTCCCGCTCGACGCGCTTCCTGAAACGATTCAGGTTGATGACGTTCCCCATGCCGCGTCTCCATCATCCGCTCCTCTTCAGGCAGGATGAAACATTCAGAAACAGGGCGCCACATTGCGCCGCAGAAGACTTGATCGCCATTCGCTCGTCCTCGTCAATCGGCCCTTGGGCCATCAAACGATGAATTTCGCCCCGTCGAGGGCAGTGGAGCTGCGTAACACGCCGCCCCGCCGCAACATTGACGGTAATCAAATCCCGCCCCCAAAACCGCATATTTTTGGGCGCCGAGCGTCCGTATCATTACGGATGGCTATCGGAATTCGGAATCATCCCGGGCTGATCATCTTCTCAGCGCGCACCAGGCGGTCGAACTCGTCGGCCGAGACGAAGCCGAGCCGCAGCGCCTCCTCCTTCAGCGTGGTGCCGTTGGCGTGCGCCGTCTTGGCCACCTTGGCGGCGTTGTCGTAGCCGATCTTCGGAGCCAGCGCCGTCACCAGCATCAGCGAGCGCTGCATCAGCTCCTTGATGCGCTTCTCGTCGGCGCGGATGCCGCTGACGCAATGCTCGGTGAAGGAGCGCGCGGCATCCGCCATCAGGCGGATCGAATGCAGCATGTTGTAGGCCAGCACCGGCTTGTAGACGTTGAGCTCGAAATGACCCTGGCTGCCCGCGATCGTGATCGCGGTGTGATTGCCGAACACCTGGCAGCACACCATGGTCATCGCCTCGCACTGGGTCGGGTTGACCTTGCCCGGCATGATCGAGGAGCCGGGCTCGTTCTCCGGCAGGATCAATTCGCCGAGGCCCGAGCGCGGGCCGGAGCCGAGCAGGCGGATGTCATTGGCGATCTTGAACAGGCCGGTCGCGACCGAATTGATGGCGCCGTGCGCCAGCACATAGGCATCGTTCGAGGCCAGCGCCTCGAATTTGTTGGCGGCGCTGGTGAAGGGGAGCTTCGTAATCCCGGCAACGTGCTTTGCGAACAGCTTGGCAAAGCGCGGCTTCGAGTTGAGGCCGGTGCCGACGGCTGTGCCGCCCTGCGCCAGCGGATAGAGGTCCTTCACCGCGATCTTGAGCCGGGCGATGCCGCTTTCGACCTGCGCGGCATAGCCGGAGAATTCCTGACCGAGCGTCAGCGGCGTCGCATCCTGGGTATGGGTGCGGCCGATCTTCACGATCTTCGAAAACTCCCTCTCCTTCTTGCGCAGAGCGCGCAGCAACTCGCCGAGGGCAGGGACGAGATCGGCATTGATGCGGCTTGCCGCCGCGATGTGCATTGCGGTCGGGAAGGAGTCGTTCGACGACTGGCTCATGTTGACGTGATCGTTGGGATGCACCGGCTTCTTGGCGCCGAGCTCGCCGCCGAGCAGCTCGTTGGCGCGGTTGGCAATCACCTCGTTGAGGTTCATGTTGCTCTGGGTGCCCGAGCCGGTCTGCCACACGACAAGCGGAAAATGGTCGTCAAGTCTGCCTTCGATCACCTCGCGCGCAGCGCGGATGATGGCGTTAGCACGGCGCCGATCGAGCAGGCCGAGCTCGAGATTGGACTGCGCAGCGGCGAGCTTGACCATGCCGAGTGCATGCACGAGTGAGATCGGCATGCGGTCGGTGCCGATGCGGAAATTCTGGCGCGAGCGCTCGGTCTGCGCCCCCCAATAGCGGTCGGCGGCGACCTCGATGGGACCGAAGCTGTCGGTCTCGGTGCGGGTTGCGGGGCGGGCAGTCTTCGAGCGGGACGCTTTGGCCATGAGCACATCCATTCTGCCGCGCGAAACGCCGCGCGGCCTGTTCATGTGCTCTTCTATATAGACAGTTGGCCGGGCGCGATGGCTCTGCGCCCAACCTAGATCATTTCTTGCGGAAACGATCGAGCCGCACGACCTCGGCGCCGCCGTGGCTCGGCGGCGGCGACTCGTCGGCAGCTTCCGGCTTCTCCGCGGCAGGTGCCGGGACCGATACGGCCGATGGCGCGGGTGCTGCCGGCAGATTGTCCGGCGCGACCTCGGCGACGTCGGAGGTGTCGAACTGGAGGCCGAACTTCACGGACGGATCGAGGAAGCTCTTGATGGCACTGAACGGCACCACCAGCCGCTCCGGAATGCCGCCAAAGGACAGGCCGACCTCGAAACGATCCTCGAGCACGGTCAGGTCCCAGAACTGGTGCTGGAGGATGATCGTCATCTCCTCCGGATATTGTGCGAGCAGCCGCGGCGACAGCTTCACGCCTTCGGCCTTGGACACGAAGGTGATGAAGAAATGATGCTCGCCCGGCAGGCCATGCGCTGCGGCATCGGTCAGCACCTTCCGCAGCACGCCGCGCAGCGCATCGCGGGCCAGCACATCGTATCGGATATGATCGGTCGCCATGGTGGTCCTGTTGCATCCAAGCAGCCGGACCCTGCCGATCCGACTCGCCAAGCCGCAATAGTACCGCGCCTGACGGGCGAGCAGGAGTCCCCGCCGGGGAAGAATCAAAGAGTAAAGTGGAGGCTTCTGTTGCCAGGTGCCTCCGAACCCCGCCTAGCGGAGCTTAACCCGCTAGGACTTTAGAGTGGTCTTTCAAACTGCGTTACGCAGCCTGAGCAACCGGAGCAAAGTTGTCGTTGGCAACTATTGCAGTAGCCCGATAACGGCGGAACAATACCGGGAAAAAGTACGCCCTTTACGCCCTCGTCGATCCTATTTCGCCCCCGCCAAAGCCCAGCTTCGGGCACGCCCGATGGTGGGCTTTGGTGGAGGCGCCGGGTACCGCCCCCGGGTCCGAATGGTTTATTGCGACGACCGTTTATTTCCATAGCCGGCGAACCGGCACCCCCAATATAGGGGGCAAAGCTTTCGAAAAACAGAGGGTTGGAGGCGCGATCCCGCGGTTCCCTTTGGATAGGCTTCGGAGTGCCGGGCCTATCGCGGCTCTGGCCTTTGCCAGAGGTCGCCAGCCCGATGTGCCGAATCCTTGCGCATCTCCTGCCCGGCAGTCCCGATCGTTGCGGCCATGCGCATGATGACGCTGCTGCTCCAGCGAACGGACAATGTCAGTCTCAGCGACGTTCAATTTCCTGCGGCGGAAAGTAGCAGCGTGACGAGCCGCAAGCCGACTAGGCGCTGATCTCCACTTCGGCCCGATCTCGCTCTTCGCCGTCGCCGCTGCGCCGGCAGTGCGCGAGACCCACTGCACCGCGGTTGAGGCGAAGCACCAGAGGCCGACCAGGACACCGGTCCGACCTCGCAGGACTTGCCAGGTCCGAACGCTTATCGTGACGTTAATCGGGCCGATCCAGCAATTGCTGCACTGCGTCTGACCGCGATGGTTGCAGTGGTCGCGTCCATCTCGCGCATCAATCCCCTCTGGCTTTTGCTTGCCGCGGCGTGTTGGGTTTTGCTGGCATTGTCTGATGAAAATCGCTAGGCAGTGATCCGGGCGGGTATCCAGTTCCAGCCGATTTAGAACAACAGTGCTCGTGACTTACAGGTCGCGGAGGAGACAGGCATGGCCGACACGATGGGCCACTCAGCGACGGCCACCCGAAACACCCGGGTGGCGCTCGGCTTTTGTCTGCTGGCGATTGCGCCGCAGATTTTCGAATTGATCTGGTCGATCGGGACGATTTTCGGCTGGGGGACCGGCCGCGGTCCGGCGGCGGTCGTCACCGGTCATGCGACGGCGCTGCTGGCCGGCGCGCCGAGCGCCCTCTTCGGATCATTCGGCGGCGGCGCCAAGAAGATGTCGTCCGAGGTGCTGCTGGCGCTGATCTATTCCTATCCGCTGTTTGCGGTGGCGATCCTCACGCTGTTTATGACCATCCGCTCGGCGCAAGATTATGTCGGCGGCGTCGTGCTGATGGCCGTTGCCCTGTTTGCGCTGTGGGCATCGAGCGATTTGCAGGGCATGCGTGGCTTCTCCTTCGGTGCGGGCACTGCGCCACGTATGTTCGGCGGGCTGCTGGTTGCCCTGTCTGCCGGCATCGCCTTGACCGGCCTGATCACGGCGGGACCGGCGCTTGCGCATTATTCCTGGCGCGGGCCGCTGTTCGTGGTGGCGGCGATCCTGTTCTTTGCCCTGTCGATCCGGTCCCTCGGTCTCGTTGTCACGGCCTTCTCGAGCTTCATGATCGCGGCGACGGGCTCGCACGAGACGCGCTGGCTGGAAGCGGTGATCGTCGGCGCCTGCCTGACGGTCGGCTGCGCAATCCTGTTTCCTTATGTGCTCGGGCTGCCGATGCCGATGTATCCGCGTTTCCTGATCCAGTGAGGGCGTGATGGATATCTTTGCCAATCTTGCTCACGGCTTCGCCGTCGCGTTCACCCCGATCAACCTGTTGATGTGCCTGATCGGCGCCCTGGTCGGAACGCTGGTCGGCGTTCTCCCTGGCATCGGCACCATCGCCACCGTCGCGATGCTGCTGCCGATCACTTTCGGGCTGCCGCCGGTCGGCGCGCTGATCATGCTCGCCGGCATCTATTACGGCGCGCAATATGGCGGCTCGACCACGTCGATCCTGGTCAACATACCCGGTGAGGCGACATCGGTCGTGACCGCCATCGACGGTCACCAGATGGCCAAGCAGGGCCGCGCCGGTCCGGCGCTCGCGATCGCCGCGATCGGCTCGTTCTTCGCCGGCTGCGTTGCGACCATCCTGATCGCACTGCTCGGCGCACCGCTGACGAAACTCGCGCTGGCGTTCGGTCCGGCCGAATATTTCTCGCTGATGGTGCTCGGCCTGATCTTCGCGGTGGTGCTGGCCAAGGGCTCGGTGTTGAAGGCGATTGCGATGATCGTGTTTGGACTGCTGCTCTCAATGGTCGGTTCGGACATCGAGACCGGCGCCTCGCGCATGGCCTTTAACATTCCCGAGCTCGCCGACGGTCTCGGCTTTGCGACCGTGGCGATGGGCGTATTCGGCTTTGCCGAGATCATCCGCAACCTCGACCACGGCGCCGAGATGAACCGCGATCTGGTGCAGCAGAAGATCACCGGACTGATGCCCACCAGGAAGGACCTCGGCGATGCGACGCCGCCGATCCTGCGCGGCACCGTGCTCGGCTCGATCCTCGGCATCCTGCCCGGCGGCGGCGCGGTGATCGCGTCCTTCGCGGCCTACACGCTCGAGAAGAAGCTCTCAAAGACCCCGTCCCGGTTCGGCCGCGGCGCGATCGAGGGCGTGGCGGGGCCGGAGAGTGCCAACAATGCCGCGGCACAGACCTCGTTCATTCCGCTGCTCACCCTCGGGATCCCGCCGAACGCTGTGATGGCGCTGATGGTGGGCGCGATGACCATCCACGGCATCGTGCCCGGTCCGCAGGTGATGCAGAAGCAGCCGGATCTGGTCTGGGGCATGATCGCTTCGATGTGGATCGGCAATCTAATGCTGATCATCATCAACCTGCCGCTGGTCGGAATCTGGGTGCGGCTGTTGCGCGTGCCCTATCGGCTGATGTTCCCCTCGATCGTGATCTTCTGCGCGATCGGCATCTATTCGGTGAACAACGCGCCGGTCGACGTCATCCTCGCGGGCGTCTTCGGTCTCGTCGGCTATTGGCTGATCAAGCACGATTTCGAGCCGGCGCCGTTGCTGCTCGGCATGGTGCTAGGACCGCTGATGGAGGAGAACCTGCGCCGGGCGCTGCTGATCTCGCGTGGCGACTGGAGCGTGTTCCTGACGCGCCCGTTGTCGGCGGTGCTGCTTGCGGTCGCGGCAAGCCTGCTCGTCCTTACGGTGCTACCTGTCTTGCGCGCCAAGCGCGACGAGGTGTTCACCGAGTCCGAGAACTGAGGTCGTGCGCGCCGAGTCGGCTCGGTCCTGCGTCGGCGCGCCGCATTCGGAAGTCGAATCGACTTGTGTTACGGCTTTGTGAAATGGAAATGCCGGCCTTTGGGCCGGCATTTTATTGTGTCCAAAGGGAGGATCGCCATGACGTTCATTCGCGCGCTTACAGGCGCATGTGCAGCAGCGATAGCATCGCTGGGCGCCTTCATCGCAACGGCTGAGGCGCAGACCTATCCGACGCGCAACATTACCGTGATCGTCCCGTTCGCAGCCGGCGGGCCGACTGACGTGATCTCACGCATCGTCACCGGGCACATGGCGCAAACGCTGGGGCAGAGCATCATCATCGAGAACGTGGTCGGTGCCGGCGGCACCACCGCCACGACGCGTGCCGCGCGTGCGGCCAACGATGGCTATACGCTGATCACCGGGCATATGGGCACGCATGCCGCCTCCGTGCCGCTCTATCCGAAGCTGGCCTATCACCCCGAGAAGGACTTCGAGCCGATCGCATTGCTGGCCGGCACGCCGATCCTGATCCTGGCGCGCAAGGACTTTCCGCCGAAGGATCTCAAGGAGTTCGTCACCTATGTGAAGGCGAATGCCGAAAAGGTGAATGCCGCGCATGCAGGCGTCGGTTCGGTTTCGCACGTCTCGTGCGAACTCCTCCACTCCATCCTCGACATCAAGCCCGTCGGCGTGCCGTTCAACGGCACGGGACCTGCGATGAACGCGCTGGTGGCGGGTCAGGTCGACTACATGTGCGACCAGATCGTCAACGCCGTCCCGCAGATCAATGCCGGCACCATCAAGGCCTATGCGATCGCCACGGCCGAACGAAACCCGTCGCTGCCGAACGTGCCGACCACGGCGGAAGCCGGCCTGCCGGCATTCCAGGCTCAGGCCTGGAACGCGATGTTCGCGCCCAAGGGAACCTCGCCCGCGATCGTGGCAAGCGTGAACGCCGCCGCCGTCAAGGCGCTCGACGACGAGACGGTGAAGAAGCGCCTGCTCGAGCTCGGCAGCGTCATCCCCGCGCCGAAGGACCGAACCCAGGAGGCGCTGGCGACCCTCGTCAAGAGCGAGATCGCGAAGTGGAGCCCGGTGCTCAAGCCGGCGAATTAAGCGAAGGCGATCAAGGCGCTAGGCGAGGGGCGGAACGCTGAGTTCCGCCCCTTGCCGTTTGTGCCGGGAACACTCACTTTTCCGGGTATAATCGACGGCGACAGCGAATCGCCGCTGTCGTAGCGCGGGGGGTGTCGTTAAGTTCGCCGCCTCCCCAAAGGCTCAGTCGCAACATGCACCAGTATCAGGACCTGCTCGAGCGGATTCTTTCCGACGGCGCCGAGAAGACCGACCGGACCGGCACCGGCACGCTCTCGGTGTTCGGCCACCAGATGCGCTTCAATTTGTCGGCCGGCTTCCCGATGCTGACGACCAAGCGGCTGCCGCTGAAGGCGATCGTGCATGAACTGCTCTGGTTCCTGAAGGGCGACACCAACATCAAATATCTGCGCGACAACGGCGTCACCATTTGGGACGAGTGGGCGGACGCCAATGGCGATCTCGGCCCGGTCTACGGCCATCAATGGCGCTCCTGGCCCGCGGCCGACGGGCGCAGCATCGACCAGATCGCCAATGTCATCGACATGATCAAGCGCACGCCTGATTCCCGCCGCCTGATCGTCACCGCCTGGAATCCGGCCGACGTCGAGAAGATGGCGCTGCCGCCCTGCCACCTGCTGTTCCAGTTCTATGTCGCGAACGGCAAGCTGTCCTGCCAGCTCTATCAGCGGTCGGCCGACGTGTTTCTCGGCGTGCCCTTCAACATCGCCTCTTACGCGCTGCTCACCATGATGGTCGCGCAGGTCACAGGCCTGAAGCCCGGCGACTTCGTGCACTCGCTCGGCGACACTCATCTCTATTCCAACCATCTGGAGCAGGCGAGGCTGCAGCTCAGCCGCGCGCCGCGCGCGCTGCCGGTGATGCGGATCAATCCTGAGGTAAAGGACATCTTCTCTTTCCGCTACGAAGACTTCGAGCTCGTCGGCTACGATCCGCATCCGCACATCAAGGCGGACGTGGCGGTCTAGCGCCCTATGTCGCTCACCATCCGCCGTGCACGGCCCGAGGAAGCCGGGCTCGTTCTCTCCTTCATCCGCGAGCTCGCCGAGTACGAGAAGCTGTCGCACGAGGTCGAAGCGACCGAGGCTGACATCGCCGACGCGCTGTTCGGCGAGAGGCCGCAGCTCTATTGCGCGATCGCGGAGTGGAACCGTGAGCCGGTCGGCTTCGCGGTGTGGTTTCTCAATTTCTCCACCTTCAGCGGCCGTCACGGCATCTATCTCGAAGATCTCTATGTGCGGCCGTCGCATCGGGGCAAGGGCCTCGGCAAGGCGCTGCTGGCCTATCTCGCCAGGGAATGCGTCGACAGCGGCTGGTCGCGCCTGCAATGGGCGGTCCTCGACTGGAACGCACCCTCGATCGCGTTCTACAAGTCGATCGGCGCGGTCATGATGGACGACTGGACGCTGTGCCGGGTCACCGGGCCTGCGCTGACCCAGCTTGCCGGGAGCTCTGCCTGATGGAGATCGTCTTCGTCGTCGCCATCGCAGAGAATGGCGTCATCGGCGCGGGCAATGCGATGCCGTGGCGATTGAAGTCCGATATGGCGCGCTTCAAGGCGCTGACGATCGGCAAGCCTGTGATCATGGGCCGCAAGACCTTCGAGACCCTGCGCCGGCCGCTGCCGGGCCGCACCAACATCGTGGTCACGCGCGATCCGGCCTATCGCGCCAATGGGGCCATCGTCACGACATCGCCAGCGGATGCGGAGGCAGTCGCGCGCGGCGACGCTCTGCGGCGTTCGGTCACTGAGATCGCGGTGATCGGCGGCGCCGAGATCTACCGGCAATGGCTCGGTCGTGCCGATCGTCTCGAGATCACCGAAGTGCACGCGCGCCCAGAAGGGGACACGCATTTTGAAATCGACAAGGCGGAATGGGACGAGGGCGAACGCATCCGCCATCCGGCCGGCCCCGCCGACAGCGCCGACCTGTCCTATGTGACATATCGTCGGCGGCGCGGCCATTAACCGCTTTTGCCAATGTTTACATTGACTTTTTCGTGCCCGAGCATAGCTCGGAAGACGGTCAGGGCTGCGTTGTAAGGGACTTGCCTGTCCCCTATAAAGCCGGACCGGACAAAGCGGGCGGTGGCAATTCCACCCTGCCGAGGAGAACGTCGAATGCCGTGGAAGAATCAGGGCGGTGGCCCGTGGGGCTCGGGTCCAAAGGGACCGTGGGGCTCAGGCCCGCAACCGGTCGGGCCGAGGCCGCCGGATCTGGAAGACCTTCTGCGGCGCGGCCAGGACCGCCTCCAGCAGATCATGCCGGGCGGTTATTTCTCCGGCATCGGCATCACGCTGATCATCCTGCTGATCGTCGCATTCTGGCTGCTGTCGGGCTTCTTCCGCGTGCAGTCCGAAGAGCTCGGCGTGGTGATGCGTTTCGGCAAGCACGTCCGCACCGTGCAGCCGGGTCTGAACTATCATCTGCCTTATCCGATCGAGACCGTGCTGCTGCCGAAGGCGCTGCGCGTCAACACCACCTCGATCGGCATGACGGTGATCGAGGATCCGGCGCGGCGCGGCCGCTCCATTCGGGACGTGCCGGAAGAGAGCCTGATGCTGACCGGCGACGAGAACATCGTCGACGTTGATTTCACCGTGCTCTGGCGCATCAAGCCGGACGGTGTCGGTGATTTCCTCTTCAACATCCAGAACCCCGAGGGTACCGTGAAGGCGGTCGCCGAGAGTGCGATGCGCGAGGTGATCGGCCGGTCTCAGATCCAGCCGATCCTGACCGGAGCGCGCAACGTCACAGAGCAGAACGTGCACGAGCTGATCCAGAGGACTTTGGACAGCTATGGTGCCGGCATTCAGATCACCCAGGTGCAGATGCAGAAGGTCGATCCGCCCGCGCAGGTGATCGACGCCTTCCGCGACGTCCAGGCGGCCCGCGCCAATCAGGAGCAGCTGCAGAACGAAGCGCAGACCTATGCCAACCAGGTTGTCCCGCAGGCGCGTGGACGCGCGGCCAAGATCCAGCAGGATGCCGAAGGTTACAGGGAACAGGCTGTCGCCGAGGCCAAGGGCCAGAGTGCACGCTTCCTGAAGGTTTACGAGGAATACAAGAAGGCGCCCGACGTGACGCGTGAACGGATCTACCTGGAGACGATGGAGCGCGTGCTCGGCGGGGCTGACAAGCTCGTCTATGACGGTGGCCCCTCGGGCCAGGGCGTCGTGCCCTATCTGCCGCTTCCCGAACTGGCGCCAAAGCGGACACCTACGACTGGTCCGCAGTCGAGCGGAGGCACCCGATGAAGTCTCCGGTCACAGGTTTTGTCACGCTGCTCGCCCTCCTGTTCGTCGTGATCGTCGGCTATATGTCGTTGTTTACCGTGCAGCAGACCGAGCAGACGATCGTGCTCCAGTTCGGCAGGCCGGTCGACGTCGTCACCGCGCCCGGCCTGCACTTCAAGGCGCCCTGGAACTCGGTGATCAACATCGACAAGCGGATTCTCGATCTGGAGAACCCGTCGCAGGAGGCGATCGCCTCCGACCAGAAGCGGCTCGTGGTCGACGCCTTCGCGCGCTACCGCATCAAGGACGCACTGCGCTTCTATCAGAGCGTCGGCTCGATCCAGGCCGCCAACATCCAGCTCACCACGCTCCTGAACGCGGCGCTGCGCCGCGTGCTCGGCGAGGTCACCTTCATCAACGTGGTGCGCGACGACCGCGAGAAGCTGATGCTGCGCATTCGCGACCAGCTCGACCGCGAGGCCGATGGCTACGGCATTCAGGTCGTCGACGTCCGGATCCGCCGCGCCGACCTGCCGGAGCAGAACAGCCAGGCGGTCTACCTGCGCATGAAGACCGAGCGTGAGCGCGAGGCCGCCGAGTTCCGGGCACAGGGTGGGCAGAAGGCCCAGGAGATCAGGTCCAGGGCCGACCGCGAGGCGACCGTCATCATCGCTGAGGCCAATTCGCAGGCTGAGCAGACCCGTGGTGCGGGCGATGCCGAACGCAACCGCCTGTTTGCAGAAGCCTACGGCAAGGACGCCGACTTCTTCGCGTTCTACCGGTCGATGACGGCCTATGAGAACGGGCTGCGTTCGAACGATACCCGCTTCCTGCTCCGGCCGGAGTCGGATTTCTTCCGGTACTTCGGTAGCCCCTCCGGCAGGACGCCTACCGAGACGCAGGCGAAGCCGTAAGCCAGACAAAGGGCGGCGGATTTCGCCGCCCTTCGTCCAGACAAGAACAGCATAGCGGGAGGTTCCATTCCGATGAGGTCCATTGCGTTCGCCGACTTCCTCATCGGCCTAGGCATCCTGTTCGTCCTCGAAGGCTTGATGTTCGCGGCCAGTCCAAACTGGATGCGCAAAGCCATGAAAAGCGCCATCGCCACGCCGGACAACATCCTGCGGGCGGTCGGGATCGGCTCGGCCGTGGCCGGCCTAGTCCTGATCTGGGTTATGCGGCGCCCGATTTAGGCCTTCGGCCCAACGCCAAAGTGAAGGCGCCAGACTGGTTTTCGCCGTATTATCGGGCTCTTGAGGCCCGTTAAGCTCCGCGCTTGCGCCGTGCCCCCGTTCGAGCGCAGTCTGGCGCCGAATCCCTTTTGCCTGGAGATCACAATGACTGCTGCCACCATTGCCCCGTCCCGCTCGCGCCGCCGCGCGCGATTTGGTGTTCGACTTGGGCTGGTTGCGCTCGCCATCGGTGCTTGCGGCGCGTTTGGCGCGCCGGCTCATGCGCGTGGACCGGATGGCATCGCCGACGTCGCCGAGAAGGTGATCGACGCGGTCGTCAACATCTCGACCTCGCAGAACGTCGAAGCCAAGGGCGGGGGCAGCAACTCGATGCCGCAGCTGCCGCCCGGTTCACCCTTCGAAGAGTTCTTCGACGATTTCTTCAAGAACCGCCGAGGGCCCGGCGGCGGCAGCAAGGGCGGCGAGAACAGCGCGCCGCGCAAGACCAATTCGCTCGGAAGCGGTTTCATCATCGACACCGCGGGCGTCGTCGTCACCAACAACCACGTCATTGCGGACGCCGACGAGATCCACGTCATCCTCAACGACGGCACCAAGATCAAGGCCGAGCTGGTCGGCGTCGACAAGAAGACCGATCTCGCTGTGCTCAGGATCAAGCCGACGAAGCCGTTGGTCGCGGTCAAGTTCGGCGATAGCGACAAGCTGCGCCTCGGCGACTGGGTGGTCGCAATCGGCAATCCCTTCAGCCTGGGAGGCACGGTGACTGCCGGCATCGTCTCGGCCAAGAACCGTGACATCTCCTCCGGGCCGTACGACAGCTACATCCAGACCGACGCATCCATCAACCGCGGCAATTCCGGCGGCCCGCTGTTCAATCTCGACGGCGACGTCATCGGCGTCAACACGCTGATCATCTCGCCGTCCGGCGGCTCCATCGGCATCGGCTTTGCCGTGCCGTCGAAGACGGTGGTGGGCGTCGTCGACCAGCTCCGCCAGTTCGGCGAGCTGCGCCGCGGCTGGCTGGGCGTGCGCATCCAGAGCGTCACCGACGAGATCGCCGAAAGCCTCAACATCAAGCCCGCGCGGGGCGCGCTGGTCGCCGGTGTCGACGACAAGGGCCCGGCCAAGCCCGCCGGCATCGAGCCCGGCGACGTCGTCGTCAAGTTCGACGGCAAGGACGTCAAGGACCCGAAGGACCTGTCCCGCGTCGTCGCCGACACCGCGGTCGGCAAGGAGGTCGACGTCGTCATCATCCGCAAGGGCAAGGAAGAGATCAAGAAGGTCACGCTCGGCCGCCTGCAGGATCCCGACAAGGTGCAGGCCGCCGTGAAGACCGACGAACCGGCGCCGGAGAAGCCGGTGACGCAGAAGGCGCTCGGCCTCGATCTCGCAACGCTGAGCAAGGATCTGCGCACGCGCTACAAGATCAAGGACAGCGTCAAGGGCGTGGTCGTCACCAATGTCGACGCCAATTCGGATGCCGCCGAGAAGCGCCTGTCCGCCGGCGACGTCATCGTCGAGGTGGCGCAGGAGGCGGTGTCGAGTGGCGGCGACATCCAGAAGCGAGTCGATCAGCTCAAGAAGGACGGCAAGAAATCGGTGCTGCTGCTGGTCTCGAACGGCGAGGGCGAGCTGCGGTTCGTCGCGCTGAGCGTGCAGTAGTGGGCGCTGTTCGCGCCACATTCAACTGTCATGCCCCGCGAAGGCGGGGCATCCAGTACGCCGCGGCTTCTCGGTTCTAGCTTCGCTGTCTCTGGAATACTGGATCGCCCGCCTTCGCGGGCGATGACAGAGAGAGGGGAGGCTTTACCCCTCCACGAACTCGTCCCGCCGATACCCCTGCGCATACAGCAGCGCGGTGAGATCGCCGTGATCGATCCGCGCGGCCGCGGCGGCAGCCACCGCCGGCTTGGCGTGATAGGCCACGCCCAGACCCGCGGCCTGGATCATCGCGAGATCGTTGGCGCCGTCGCCGACCACGACCGAGTCGATGTCGTCGAGATCGAACGATTCCATCAGGTCCACCAAGGTCGCGAGCTTCGCCGCGCGGCCCAGGATCGGCTCCTTCACTTCCCCGGTGAACTTGCCGTCGCGCACGACGAGCTCGTTGGCGCGGTTCTCCTGGAAACCTATCTTGGCGGCGACCGCGCTCGTGAATAGCGTAAAGCCGCCAGAGACGAGGCAGGTATAGGCGCCGTTCGCGCGCATGGTGGCGACCAGCTCGCGGCCGCCCGGCGTCAGCGTGATGCGCTTGGCCAGGACTTCGTCGACTGCGCTGGCGGGCAGGTCCTTGAGCAGCGCGACGCGCTCGCGCAGCGCCGGCTCGAACTCGATCTCGCCGCGCATCGCACGCTCGGTGATGGCAGCGACATGCGCCTTGACCCCGACGAAATCGGCGAGCTCGTCGATGCATTCCTGGCCGATCATGGTGGAATCCATGTCGGCGAGAAAAAGCTTCTTGCGCCTGAAGCCAACAGGCTGCACGACGATGTCGATCGGCAAATCGCCGCGGAGCTCGCGGAGCCGCTGCTCGATGGCGTTGCGGTCGCCTTCGAGGTTACTGTCCGCGCCGAAGGGGATGTCGACCGCAACCCCGTCGAACAGCCAGTGCGCGGGCGCCGCCTGCGGCAGCACGGCGCGGGCGCCATCGACGATGGTCGAGTCGAGCGCGGGATTGTCAGGGTTGCAGATCAGCGTGGCGACGAGGGACATTTGAGGTTTTCGTGAGCGAGGGGTATTCCAGCAAGGCCGTGCTTATCGCAGGCCCGACCGCCAGCGGCAAGTCGGCGCTGGCGCTGGAGCTTGCGCGTGCCGCCGGCGGCGTCGTCATCAATGCCGATTCCATGCAGGTCTATCGTGACCTCCGCATCATCACGGCGCGGCCGACCGCGGCGGACGAGGCGCTCGTGCCGCATCGTCTCTATGGCCACGTCGATGCCGCCGTGAATTTCTCGGCCGGTGCCTGGGTAAGCGATGCGGCGAAGGCGCTCGACGAGGCGAGGGCGCAGCGACAGCTGCCGATCTTCATCGGCGGCACCGGGCTCTATTTCAAGGCGCTGACCACAGGTCTCTCCGCGGTGCCGCCGATCCCCGCCGAGCTGCGCGAGGATGTGCGCGCGCGGCTGGAACGGAACGGCGTCGAAGCGTTGCACGCGGAACTCGCAGTCCGCGATCCGCGCGCGGCCGAGCGATTGAACCTGCGCGACCGCACCCGCATCGCCCGCGCGCTCGAGGTGATCGAGGCAACCGGCCGTTCGCTGCTCGATTGGCAGCGGGAGGGACAGCCACCGCTGCTGCCCAAGGACAGATTTCGCGCGGTCTTCCTCGCGCCCGAGCGTGACGAGCTCTATGCCCGCATCGATGCCCGTTTCGATGCCATGCTGGGCGCCGGCGCGCTCGAGGAGGTCGAGCGGCTCGCCGCCAGGCATCTTGATCCGCTGCTGCCGGCCATGAAGGCCCATGGCGTGCCATCCTTGATCCGGCACCTGCGCGGCGAACTCAGCCTGGAGGAGGCCGCCAGCATTGGCCGCGCCGATACGCGCCATTACGCCAAGCGGCAATTCACCTGGTTCCGGCACCAGCTGCCGGACTTCGAATGGGTGAGGCCGGAGCAAGCGAGCGGATGGCTCGCCGCGGCCGTGCCGGCGGAACGGCGCCCCGACTGACGCGCTTTTGTGCCGGGTTCCCGAATTTACCTCTCGCCGAACCCGGGGAACACCGCTACACTGCCGAAATCGCGCGGGAACGGCCGCATTGCCTTGACATCCAAGGTTTGGCCGCTATGTTTCGCGCAACCTTTGGGAAGCCGAGCGCCGCCATGCGTAACATTATTACCAAACTCCTTATCGCCGTCGTACCCAGGCACACCGCCGGGGGTGGCTAGCTGCCATCCACATGACAGGCGGTGTGCATGGGCCCTCTTCGGGGCCTTTTTTATTTCCCGAACCCGACACGAATGAAGCCGCTGACAACAGCGCATCCGGAGCAAGCCAATGAGCGACAAGAGCCACGATCCGAACCAGATGACCGGCGCCGCGATGATCGTCCGCGCACTCATCGATCACGGCGTGACCGACATTTTCGGCTATCCCGGCGGCGCGGTGCTTCCGATCTATGACGAGATCTTCCAGCAGAGCGAGGTCCAGCACATCCTGGTCCGCCACGAACAGGGCGCCGGCCATGCCGCCGAGGGCTATGCGCGTTCCACCGGCAAGCCGGGCGTTGCGCTGGTGACCTCCGGCCCCGGCGCCACCAACATGGTGACGCCGCTGACGGATGCCCTGATGGACTCGATCCCGCTGGTCTGCATCTCCGGCCAGGTGCCGACGCATCTGATCGGCAACGACGCGTTCCAGGAATGCGACACCGTCGGTATCACGCGTCCCTGCACCAAGCACAATTGGCTGGTGCGCGACGTCAACGATCTCGCCAAGGTGCTGCATGAGGCCTTCTACGTCGCCACCTCGGGCCGTCCGGGCCCGGTGCTGGTCGACGTTCCCAAGGACGTGCAGTTCGCCACCGGCACCTACCATCCCCCGCGCAAGTCCGACGTGCACCGCTCTTACGCGCCGCGCGTGAAGGGCGATGCGACGCAGATCCGCAAGGCGGTATCGCTGCTCGCGAACGCCAAGCGTCCCGTGATCTACAGCGGCGGCGGCGTCATCAATTCCGGCTCCGAGGCGACCCACCTGTTGCGCGAGCTGGTTGAGGTCACCGGCTTCCCGATCACCTCGACGCTGATGGGCCTCGGCGCCTATCCGGCGTCGGGCAAGAACTGGCTCGGCATGCTCGGCATGCACGGAACCTATGAGGCCAACATGACCATGCATGATTGCGACGTCATGCTGTGCGTCGGCGCGCGCTTCGACGACCGCATCACCGGCCGCGTCGATGCGTTTTCACCCGGCTCGAAGAAGATCCACATCGACATCGATCCGTCCTCGATCAACAAGAACATCCGCGTCGACGTGCCGATCATCGGCGATTGCGGCAACGTCCTCGGCGACATCCTCCAGGTGTTCAAGGCGGAGGCGAAGAAGCCCGACATCAAGTCGTGGTGGCAGCAGATTGCGCAATGGCGCGCCCGCAACTCGCTCTATTACAAGAAGAGCAGCGACGTCATCCTGCCGCAACACGCGATCCAGGCCTTGTTCGAGCAGACGCGCGGCAAGGATACCTACATCACGACCGAGGTCGGCCAGCATCAGATGTGGGCGGCGCAGTTCTACGGCTTCGAGGAGCCGCATCGCTGGATGACCTCGGGCGGTCTCGGCACCATGGGCTACGGCCTGCCGGCCGCGGTCGGCGTTCAGGTGGCCCATCCCGACAGCCTCGTCATCGACATTGCCGGCGATGCCTCGGTGCAGATGACGATGCAGGAGATGTCGACGGCGGTTCAGTACGAGCTGCCGATCAAGATCTTCATCCTGAACAACCAGTACATGGGCATGGTGCGCCAGTGGCAGCAGCTGTTGCACGGCAACCGGTTGTCGCATTCCTATTCCGAAGCGCTGCCGGATTTCGTCAAGCTCGCGGAGGCCTACGGCGCCGTCGGGCTTCAGGTGCACAAGCCGGCCGATCTCGATGGCGCCATCAAGGAGATGATCTCGGTCAAGCGCCCGGTGCTGTTCGACTGCCGCGTCGCGGCGCTCGAAAACTGCTTCCCGATGATCCCCTCCGGCAAGGCCCACAACGAGATGCTGCTGCCGGAGCAGGCCAACGACGAGGCGACTGCGAAGGCATTCGCCGGCGGCAAGGCGTTGGTGTGACGCCATGTTCGACCTGAACGAACTCGAGCGCGCACATGCGATCGTGGGGCAGGCGGTGCCGGCGACGCCGGCGCATGCTTGGCCGTTGCTCAGCCGCCGGCTCGGCACCGCGGTCGTGGTCAAGCACGAGAACCACACGCCGACCGGCGCCTTCAAGGTGCGTGGCGGCCTGGTCTATCTCGATCGGCTGAAGCGAGAGCGGCCGAACGTGCCGGGCATCATCTCGGCCACCCGCGGCAATCATGGCCAGAGTCTTGCTTTCGCGGCGCGGCGTCACGGCGTGCCCGCCGTGATCTATGTGCCAAAAGGCAATTCGGTTGAGAAGAACCATGCCATGCGCGCGTTCGGCGCCGATCTGGTCGAGCACGGCGACGATTTCCAGCTGGCGCGCGAAGAAGCCGGGCGCCGCGCGCAGTTCGAAGGCCTGCACATGGTGCCGTCGTTCCACCCTGACCTCGTGCTGGGGGTGGCGACCTACGCACTGGAACTGTTCCGCGCGGTGCCCGATCTCGACGTGCTCTACGTTCCGATCGGGCAGGGCTCCGGTATCAGCGCCTGCATCCTGGTGCGCGACTTGCTGGGCCTGAAGACGGAGATCATCGGTGTGCAATCGACCGAGGCGCCGTCATATGCACTTTCGTTCGCGGCCGGCAAGGTCGTAACGACCGAGACCAGTGATACGCTGGCCGATGGCGTGGCGACACGCTTTCCGGACGCGGAAGCTGTTGCGCTTGTTTGCAAGGGCGCCTCGCGCATCGTCCAGGTTACGGACGATGAGATCGCGCTCGCGATCCGCGCCTATTGGACTGACACGCACAATCTCGCCGAAGGCGCCGGTGCTGCCGCGCTGGCGGCGGCGCTGCAGGAAAAGAGCAAGCTGAAGGGCAAGCGCGTCGGTCTCGTGCTGTCCGGCGGCAATATCGATTTCGATCTGTTCCGCCGTTGGGTCGGGACGGATGCGCCGGCGACGGCGTGACGGAGAGACAGAGGGGACGACAATGAACCAGCCCGCATCCGCCTATTTCATCGAGGACCGTCACGATCCCAACGAGACGCATACGCTTGCGGTGCTCGTGCAGAACGAGCCAGGCGTGCTCGCGCGCGTCATCGGCCTGTTCTCGGGGCGCGGCTACAACATCGAGAGCCTCACGGTCTCGGAGACCGAGGCCCAGAAGCACCTGTCGCGCATCACCATCGTCACCACGGGCACGCCGATGGTGATCGCGCAGATCAAGAACCAGCTCGACCGCATGATCCCGGTGTACCAGGTCGTCGACATGACCCAGACCAAGCGCTCGATCGAGCGCGAGTTGGCGATGGTCAAGGTGCGCGGGCAGGGCGAGCATCGGGTCGAGGCGCTCAGGCTGGCGGACGCGTTCCGCGCCCGTGTGATCGACGCCACCACCGAGAGCTTTGTGTTCGAGATCACAGGCAATACGGACAAGATCAATCAATATATCGATCTGATGCGCCCGCTCGGCCTCGTCGAGGTGTCGCGCACGGGTGTTGCCGCGATAGGTCGCGGGCCTGAAGGGATGTGAGCCATGTTGGCGCGCGACTGGTACTACAACGAGCGGAACCGGATGGGGATCGAGCCCGCTGTGGCCTCGATCTACGACAACCATGACGATGCCGATCTGCGCGCGCGCGCCGCGCTGAAGATGCTCGGGGTCCAGCGCGGCTGGCGCATCGCCGATATCGGCTGCGGCAACGGCGTGCTCGCCACCGAAGCGGCGTTGATGGGGGCCGACGTCGACGCCATCGACATTTCCCCGGCCATGCTGGCGCTCGCCGAGATCTACGCCCGCGACCGCAAGGCGCCCGTGCGCACCCAATCCGCCGGCCTGCTCAGCTTCGCCTACCGGCCGGAATCCTACGATCTCATCGTCAGCGAGTTCACGCTGCACCACCTGCCGGATTTCTGGAAGGCGGTGGCGATGTCGCGGATTTTTCGCGCCCTCAAGCCCGGGGCGACATTTTATCTCCGCGACATCGTTTACTCATCGATGCCCGACGCGATCGAGCGTGACGTCGAGCAATGGGCCGACTTCCAGATCAAGAACCACGATTTCTCCCGCGAGGGCGTGGTGACTCACATGCGCGATGAATATTCCACCTTCGGCTGGGTGATGGAGCGGATGCTGACCGACGTCGGCTTCACCCTGGTCGCGGCCGACTACCACGCGCCGATGCACGGCACGTATCTGCTGCGGAAACCGAAAGCCGGCGAGCAAGGCTAGACCAGAACAACAAACAGGGCTGCGAGACAAAGCAGAACCGGAAACAACAATGAAGCCGGCCGACATCCTCATCGCCGTCATGGTGGCGATCATCTGGGGGCTTGCCTTCGTGGCGAGCCGGATCGCGCTCGACGAGCTGTCGCCGGAGCTGATGACGGCGTTGCGCTTCACCATCGCCGCGGTGCCGTGCCTGTTCATTTCCAAGCCGAAGGTCGCCTGGTCACTGCTGATCGCGATCAGCTTCACGCTGTTCCTCGGCCAGTTCCTGTCTCAGGCTTACGGTATCGCCCACGGCGTGCCGGTGGGTTTGACCTCCGTCGTGGTGCAGAGCCAGGCGCTGTTCACGATCGGCTTTGCCGTGCTCGCGTTCGGTGAGCGGCCGACGCCGGTGCAGACCCTGGGGATCGTCGTTGCCGCGGCGGGCCTTTTGATGATCTGCGGCACCGTCGGCTATGATTTCAGCGTCGGCGCCTTCGCGGTTCTGATGGTCTCGCCGCTCAGCTTCGCCATCGGCAATCTGTTGCTGCGCGGTGCCCGCGGCGTGCCGATGTTCGATCTCTTCGCCTGGCTCTGCCTCGCCTCGGCCGTGCCGCTGTTCGTGCTGGCGCTGATCGCCAACGGTCCGGCGCCGACCTGGACGTCGCTGACGCACATGTCGCTCACATCGGCGCTCTGCATGCTGATGCTCGGCGGCATTTCCACCAGCATCGCCTATTGGCTATGGGGCCGCCTCTTGCGCGACTATCCGGCTGCACAAGTGGTGCCGTTCGCACTGCTGGTGCCGTTCGTGGGCTCGGCGGCCTCCAGCATCGTGTTCGGCGAACGGTTCGGGCCGCTGCGCCTCGCCGGCATGCTGACCGTGATCTTTGGGATCGCCGTGATGGTGCTGGCGAAGCGCCCGCAAGTTCTACCGAAGACTGCGTGAGGGTGATGATGACCTACTCGCTGCTCTACGCCTTCCTCGTCTTCATGGTCGTGATGTATTTCACGCCCGGGCCGAACAACATCATGCTGCTGTCCTCCGGCCTGACCTACGGCTTCCGGCGCACCATCCCGCACATCGTCGGCATCGTGCTCGGTTTCGCCTTCATGGTCGCCGCGGTCGGCCTCGGGCTCGGCTCCGTGTTCCTGGCCTATCCGATCCTCCAGACCATCCTGAAATATGCCGGTGCCGCCTATCTGATCTATCTCGCCGCTGTGATCGCCATGGCCGGTCCGGCCAAGCCGGGCGAGGAGAATGGCCGCGGCCCCATGACCTTCTGGGGCGCGGCCATGTTCCAGTGGATCAATGCCAAGGGTTGGGTGATCGTGATCGGCACCATCACTGCCTATGCGGCGATCGCCCAATTCCCGCTCAACATCGCCATTCAGACCGTGATCAGCCTCGTCGTCGGCACGGTCTCGACGGTAGTCTGGGCGCTATTCGGTACCGCATTGCGGCCGGTTCTGACTTCCGAGCGGCTGGTCCGCGCCTTCAACATCCTGATGGCGATCCTGCTGCTGGCCTCCCTCTACCCCGTTTTCATGGATGCATGATGTCGCGGATTTCCATGCAGAAACGGGTTTCCCTCAGGGCTGAAAATGCTCTAGACAGCCCCCGAAATCCGCAAATTTCACCCTTCGGACACTGACCATTGGCCGATTTCGGCCCTGAACGAGGAAACGACCTATGCGTGTTTATTACGATCGCGACGCCGACCTGAACCTGATCAAGGGCAAGAAGGTCGCCATCGTCGGCTACGGCAGCCAGGGTCACGCCCATGCGCTCAACCTGAAGGATTCCGGCGTAAAGGAAGTCGCCATTGCGCTGCGCAAGGGTTCGGCTTCGGCGAAGAAGGCGGAAGCCGCCGGCTTCAAGGTGCTGGAAGTTGCGGAAGCTGCCAAATGGGCCGACCTCGTCATGATGCTGACCCCGGACGAGCTCCAGGGCGACATCTACCGCGAGCACTTGCACGACAACATGAAGAAGGGCGCTGCCCTGGTGTTCGCGCACGGCCTCAACGTTCACTTCAACCTGCTCGATCCGCGTGCCGACCTCGACGTGCTGATGATCGCGCCGAAGGGCCCCGGCCACACTGTGCGCTCGGAATATCAGCGCGGCGGCGGCGTGCCCTGCCTGATCGCAATTGCGAAGGACGTCTCGGGCAATGCCCATGACCTTGGCCTGTCCTACGCCTCCGCGATCGGCGGCGGCCGCGCCGGCATCATCGAGACCACGTTCAAGGAAGAGTGCGAGACCGACCTGTTCGGCGAGCAGGTCGTGCTGTGCGGCGGCCTGGTCGAGCTGATCAAGGGCGGCTACGAGACCCTGGTCGAAGCCGGCTACGCGCCGGAGATGGCCTACTTCGAGTGCCTGCACGAAGTGAAGCTGATCGTCGACCTGATCTATGAAGGCGGCATCGCCAACATGAACTACTCGATCTCCAACACCGCCGAGTACGGCGAGTACGTCACCGGCCCGCGCATCATCACCGACGAGACCAAGAAGGAGATGCGCAAGGTTCTGGCCGACATCCAGGGCGGTAAGTTCGCCCGCGACTGGATGCTCGAGAACAAGGTCAACCAGACCTCGTTCAAGGCGACCCGTGCCAAGCTCGCCGAGCACCCGATCGAGGAAGTCGGCGCGAAGCTGCGCGACATGATGCCCTGGATCAAGAAGGGCGCGCTGGTCGACAAGAGCAAGAACTGACGTCTGCGCCGTCATTCCGGGTTCGCGCTCAGCGCGCGCCCCGGAATGACGAGCGAAATTCAAGCTTCGCTCGCCAAGCCAAATCTTGGACCTTGGCGGCTATGGTCGAGCGAGATCGCAAACAGCGGTCTCGCTCTTTTCGTCTCGGCGAGACATCGCTCGCTCATTCTTTCCGCGGCCTGAAGCGCAGTTGAGCGGCTCGGCTGCTGCCAAATACGGCGTCGCATCAGCTCGCCGGGACGGTCTGCCCACGCGGATCGCGGGCCATCGCAATCATGCGCAGCGCCAGCACGATGAGCAGCGGAAGCAGGAAGGCGGCATAGAGCGGCATCGTCGGCACGCGCTTGCCGAACGAGACCATGAACTGGAGCCAGAGGTAATAGCCGCCCACAAGGTGCAGGGCCCGCCAGGCGCGCGGGCCGATCAGTGCGGCGGTGCGGTCGAACGATGTCGCGCCCATTGCGATGATGAAGCCGTAGCCGATGCCGCCGAAGACGTAGGAGGCTGCCGAGGTGGCCTCGGCAAATGCGGCCGGATCCATCCCGGCAAACGTCATGATCGCCGCCGCGTGGATGGCGTGGGAGGCCGCGAAGCTAAGGCCCAGATAGCGGCGGTTGCGCTTCTGCCAGCGCGTCCAGGCATTGGGCCACAGCCGCGCCAGCGCCGCGGCGCTGAAGGCGAGGCAGAACAACAGGAGCGAGCTTCGCGCCGTGAAGCGGATCACCGTGCGAACGCCCTCGACCTCGAACTGCCGCATCGAGGCGATCCATAGGCTGAGTGCGACGAGGCTCACGCAGAGAACGGCCAGCAGGCGCCAGCCTTCGAGCCAGCTTCGACGTTCGGACATGGCGACCTCCCTCTCTATGTAATCATCGATTACATTTGGCGTGAATGCGCCGTCAACGGTGTAATCATTGCTTACATTCACGTTCGGGTGAGGCTAGAAGGATCCATGCCTGTTCGTCAGCCGTCCAAGCCGCGCGTCCGCCGCCCTGCCACGGAAGCCCGGCCGTACCATCACGGCGACCTCCGCCGCGTGTTGATCGATGCTGCGCTGCAACTCGCAGCGGACGGCGCCGAAGTCTCGGTGCGGGAGGCTGCGCGCCGAGCCGCGGTGTCGCCGGGGGCGCCGTTCCGACACTTTCCCAACCGCGATGCGCTCATGGCAGCCGCGGCCGAGGAGGCACAGCGGCGCTTTCGCGCCGAGATCGATGCGGCGCTGCGCGAGGCTCCGGCCGCCGACCCGCTCGCCCGCTTCCGCGCCTTCGGTCTCGCCTATTTGCGTTGGGCCATGCGCAATCCCGCGCATTTCGAGATCATCTCGACCGGGCGCTATTTTGCCCATGGCAGCTCGCCGGACCTGACACGAGACAACGCCGAGCTGATCGCGCTAACGGAGCAGATGCTGGTCGACGCGGCAGAGCAAGGCCTGCTGCGGTCGGCCGACCTCAAGCGTATCCAGGTCGCCGGGCGCGCCCTCGTCTACGGTTTCGCTCGGATGAATCTCGACGGCCATTTCCCGCGCTGGGGCGTCGGGGAGGGCGAGATCGAGCGGATGGCGGAGGGGGTGATCGACCTGTTCATCGCAGGTATCGCAAAGCCCTAGCGGGCCAGCGGCTCTGGTCGATGCCGTACGGCGCAGCCCGCTAACATTAAGCGAAGGTCGGACCGCGCCGCGCGTTGCCTCTCCTTGATCATTCCGTTACAGTTTTATGACACGGTGCAGGCTTCCGGCTGCTCCGGACGCCCTGGCTGTTTTTGGGTCGGCCAGCCAGGCTTGGCATCACCGCGCCGGACCAGAAGTTGCGTGTCGTCGATGGCGTCCGCGCCCAATCCAGGTCCTTCTGCCACGACGGCCGTGCTGGCGAGCGTCGCCGCGCTCGGCATCTGGCGGCTGCTCGCGGTTGCAGCGCCGCATCTGGCGGCACTCGCCCTGATGTACGAGACCGAGACCGATTTCGGCTCGCGCCTGTCCTTCGCGCTGGCCTGGGGCATCCTCAACTTCTTCTGGATCACGCTGCTGCGTCGCCCCGCGCTGTCGGGTGCGCTGTCGCTGACCATGGTGGTCGTGCTGGTGCTGCTGTCGCGGCTCAAGCACGACGTCGTGCAGATGACGGTCAACTTCATCGACCTGATGATGATCGACCGCGACTCCGTCGCGTTCCTGTTCACGATCTTCCCGAACTTACGCTGGTCGGTGATCCTGGCCGGTCTGGTCACGCTGCCGCTGATGTATGCGCTGTGGTGGCTCGATCCGTTCCGCATCCGCCGCCTGCCAGCGCTCGCCTGCAAGCTCGCCTGCCTTGCCGCCCTGGTCTGCTATTCGCTCTATCACCCGGACGAGGCCTGGCGCGGCTATTACGACGACGGCTATCTCTCGAAATTCTTCCGCTCGGGCGTCACGGCCGTCTCCGATTTTGCGCAATACGGCTTCATGGAGGCGTCTGCTTCGACCGGCGAGCGGCTCAACATGCCGCTGGTCGATGCCTGCCACCCGGCTGGCCGCCGGCCCAACATCATCATGATCCATGATGAATCGAGCTTCGACATCCGCGCCGCCCAGGGCATCAAGGTGCCGCCGCGCTATGGCGACTATTTCAAATCGTGGGACGGCAAGCAGCGCACGTTCCTCGCCGAGAGCAATGGCGGGCCGAGCTGGTTCACCGAGTATAACGTGCTCGCAGGGCTTTCCTCGCGTTCATTCGGCCGCTTCGCCTATTTCGTCACGCGCATCGCCTCGAACCGGGTCGAGCGCGGCCTGCCGCTGGCGCTGCGCCGCTGCGGCTATGACACGCTGTCGCTCTATCCCGCCCATGGCGGCTTCATGGGCGCGCGCAGCTTCCAGATGACGACGGGAATCGAGCGCTTCCTCGATTCCAAGGATCTGGGCGCCAAGGGTGTCGAGCCCGACAGCTTCTTCTACGACAAGGCGCTTCAGCTGATCGGCCAGCAGCCGCCGAACAAGCCGCTGTTCGCCTTCATCTATCTCGGTGCCAACCACTTCCCCTGGGAGACCCGCTTCCGTCCCGATCTGCTGCCGAATTGGCGCGCGCCGGGCAATGTGCCGTCCATCGATGAATATCTGCGCCGCCAGACTATGAGCGCCGAACAGTACAAGGCGTTCGTTGCCGGCTTGAAGAAGACCTTTCCCGGCGAGCCATTCCTGATCGTGCGCTACGGCGATCATCAGCCGGAGTTTGCGGCTGCCATCCTCGAGCCCGGGCTCGACGAGGGCGCCATCGGCAAGAAGCTCGACGCCTACGATGCGCGCCTCTACGCGACCTATTATACCATCGACGCCATCAATTTCGAACCGGTCGGAAGCCAGGCCGTGATGGACACGATTGACGGTCCCTATCTGCCGCTGGTGGTTCAGGAAGCCGCCGGCATCCCGCTCGACCCGTCCTTTGCCGAGCAGAAGGAGATCATGCTCCGCTGCAAAGGCATCTTTTACGGCTGCAAGGATGGCGCCGAGGCGCGGCGGCTGAACCGGCTGCTGATCGACGCGGGGATGATCCGGGGGCTGTAGCCTCTCGCTTGGATCGCGGACGCAACTCTTCGACCGTCACCCCTGAGGTGCTCATCAAGCGGCGGCGGACCTACTGTTTGATCTTCTCCCACAGCCACCTCGCCACCGCATCCGGTGATGAATTCGCATCATTGCCGCTGGCGCGCAGGTTCGCCTCGCGCATGGTGGCGATGTCGATCTTGCCGAGCAATGGCTTGAGCGCCGCCTGCAGTCGCGCGTCACCGGCGCGGTTCGGCGCAAGCAGCAGGATGGCGTCGTAGGGCGGGATCGCGCGTTTGGGATCGTCGAGCGCTGTGAGCTCGTATTTGGCGATCAAGCCGTCGCTGGTGTAGCCAGCGATGACGTCGACCTCGCCGCTGGCGACGGCCGCATACATGAAGTCCGGCTGCATCTGGCGCTGGGCGCGGAACTGCAGCCCATAGGCCTTTTGCAGGGCAGCCCATTCGGGCCGCGAGAAGAACTCGTAGTCGCCGGCAATCGACAGCGTGGCCGAATGTGCGGCGAGATCGGCGACGGTTCGGATGCCGAGCGCATCGGCACGTCGTCTTGGCATCACCAGCGCATAGGCGTTCTCGAAGCCGAGCTCGCCGAGCAGGGTGATGTCGTCCTTGGCGAGCGCCGTCTTCAATTCCGCCACCAGTTCTGCGCGCGGCTTGATGTCGGTGCGATGCAGCTGGTTGGCCCAGAGCGTGCCGGAATAGTCGACATAGAGATCGATGTCGCCGGCCTTCAGCGCCCCGAAGATCACACTGGAGCCGAGGCCGGAGCGTGCGGCCGCCGAGAGGCCCGCCGCCTCGAGGCGGTCCCTCATCAATGCCGACAGGACATATTGCTCGGCGAAGGTCTTGGCGCCAACCATATAGCCTGACGACGAGCGCCCCATGGTCGGCACCAGCGTTGCTGCAACCAGCGCCGCGATTCCGAGCGCCCCGAGACCGCTGCGCACACGGCTGCGGCGGCGCAGGCCGCTCTCGATCAGCCCAAGCAACTGGTCGACTGCGAGCGCGAGGAGAGCGGAAGCCACGCAGCCGAACAGCACGAAGACCCAGTTCTGGGTCTGGAGGCCGGCAAAGATGTAATTGCCGAGACTGGTCTGCCCGATCGGCGTCGACAGCGTCGCGGTGCCGATCACCCACACCGCCGCGGTGCGGATGCCGGCCATCATCACCGGTAGCGCGAGCGGCAGCTCGACGATCAGCAGCGATTGCCGCGCGGTCATGCCGACGCCCTCGGCAGCCTCGATCAGCGCGGGATCGATGCCGTTGAGGCCGGTGATGCCGTTGCGCAGCACCGGCAGCATCGAATAGAGCGCCAGTGCCAGCATCGCCGGCAGGAAGCCGAAGGCGGAGAAAGATACGCCGAACCAGGCCAGCGTGACGGAAGCAGCCAGCAGCAGCAGCGGATAGAACAGCGCGAGCAGCGCCAGCCCGGGTACGGTCTGCACGATGCTGGCCAACGCGAGCAGGATGCCGCGTGGCGCCGGACGGTTGCGCGTCAGGATCGCCAGCGGCAGGCTCACGGCGAGGCCAAGCGCGAGGGCGGCGAGGCTCACCCGCACATGGTTGCCGAGGTAGTCCGGCAGATGCGACAGCGCCTCGCCCCAGCGCGGATCGGTGAAGAGGCTCATGCCGCACCGCCCATCGGCAGCAACGCATTCAGCCGCTCGACCTGGCGCCGCGGGGTACGCAACAGCTCGAGCACGTAATCGTCGCTGCTGCTCGAGAGCTCCGCAGCCGTACCCTGTGCGAGCAATCGTCCCCCGCGCATCACTGCGATGCGGTCGGCGAGCAGGATCGCCTCGGTCATGTCATGGGTGATCATCACGGTGGTCAGGCCGAGCTTGCGGTGCAGCGCGCGATAATCGTCACCGAGCGCATCGCGGGTGAGGGGATCGAGCGCGCCGAACGGCTCGTCCATCAGCACGATGCGGGGCCTTGCCGCGAGCGCCCGCGCCACGCCGACGCGCTGGCGCTCGCCGCCGGAGAGCGCCTCGGGCAGCCGGTCGCGATGCGTTGCGCGGTCGAGCTGCACGAGCTCCAGCAGCTCGTCGACGCGGCCTGCAACGGCCGCAGCCGGCTCGCCGAGCAGCTTCGGCGTGATGCCGATATTGTCGGCGACGCTCAGATGCGGAAACAGCCCGGCGCTCTGGAAGACGTAGCCGACCCGGCGCCGAAGCGCGACCGGATCGACATTCCGCACGTCCTCGCCTTCGACGGTGATGGTGCCGCTATCGGCCTCGATCAGCCGGTTGGCGAGCCGCAGCAGCGTGGTCTTGCCCGAGCCCGAGCCGCCGACGACGGCCACAAACTCACCCTCGGCGATGTCGAGCGACACGTTATCGACGGCTGCAAGGGAGCCGAAGCGCTTGGTGACGTGCTGGTAGCTGATCGCCAGCTTGGAAGACATCGTGGGAGAGCTCTCTTTTCTCTTACCCTCCCCGAGGGGGAGGGTCGATCGCGCGCAGCGCGAGCGGGGTGGGGTGATCTGTCGACGCGGGCAGTATTCGACGCGGAGAAACCGTCCACCCCACCCCGGTTCGCATTCCGCTTCGCTTCATGCGCACCGACCCTCCCCCTCCAGGGGAGGGTGAGAGCACGGCAAGTCCCCATGCGTAGCACGCTTGGCGGCTTGATTGAACTTGGCCGCACGAGCGGCTAAGGCATCGGCCTGAGTTGGAGGAAGCACATGACGACGCCCACGGCAGTGGCGCTGGAAGATGCCAAGGTTGCGTTCCGGCTGGGGGACGGCCGGGTCTATACGGCGGTGGAGAAGGCCCATCTCGCAGTGGCACAGGGCGAGTTTGTCGCCATTGTCGGGCCCACAGGGTGCGGAAAATCGACGCTGCTCAACGTCGCGGCGGGCCTGCTCAAGCCCGCCGCGGGCAGCGTCAGGATTTTCGACCAGCCATTGGCGGGGCTGAATCGGGATGCCGGCTATTTGTTCCAGGCTGATGCGCTGTTCCCCTGGAAGACTGCGCTCGACAATGTCGCGATCGGACTCGAGGTCAAGGGCACGCCGCGCACGGAGGCCTTGTCGCAGGCGCAGAAATGGCTGACCGCCGTCGGCCTCGGCGCCTTCGCGAACCGCTATCCGCACATGCTTTCGGGCGGCCAGCGCAAGCGCGTGGCGCTGGCGCAGGTGCTGATCCGCGATCCGAAGATCCTGTTGATGGATGAGCCGTTCGGGCCGCTCGATGCGCAGACGCGCCAGGTCATGGGCAATCTGCTGCTCGATCTGTGGAGTGCCGACCGCAAGGCCGTGCTGTTCGTCACCCACGATCTCGAAGAAGCCATCGCGCTCGCCGACCGCGTCGTGATCATGTCGGCGGGGCCGTCCTCGCGCATCATCGGTGACTGGCGCGTCGGCCTGGCCCGCCCGCGCGACATCTTCGAGGTGCGCCTCGACAAGGAATTCCATGCGCTCCATCGCGAGATCTGGAGCGTGCTGAAGGACGAGGTGATGAAGGGGTACGCACAGTCCACTCAGGCGGCGGAGGTGGTCTGATGTCGCGCACGACGCTGTTTGCGCTGCAGATCCTGGTCGCTGTCGTCGGCCTGGTGCTGTGGCAGGTGCTGTCGACCGTTCCCGTGTTCGGCAAGATCCTGCTGCCGCCGTTCTTCTTTTCCAACCCGTTGGACGTGTTCAGCCAGATCGTGAAATGGTTCGCCTCCGGCGTGATCTGGAAGCACCTCGGCATCACGCTCGCGGAATCGATCCTCGCCTTCGTGATCGGATCGCTTGGCGGCGTCCTGGTCGGCTTCTGGTTCGCGCGCCAGCCGCTGGTCGCCGCGGTGTTCGACCCCTATGTGAAGATGGTCAACGCCCTGCCGCGTGTCGTGCTGGCGCCGATCTTCGCGCTGTGGCTCGGGCTCGGCATCTGGTCCAAGGTCGCGCTCGGCGTCACCCTGGTGTTCTTCATTGTCTTCTTCAACGTCTATCAGGGCGTCAAGGAGGTCAGCCGGACCGTGCTCGACAACGGCCGCATGCTCGGCATGAGCGAGCGGCAGCTGATGCAGCATGTCTATTGGCCGTCGGCGCTGTCGTGGATGTTCTCGTCGCTTCATACCTCCGTCGGCTTCGCCGTGGTCGGCGCGGTGGTCGGCGAATATCTGGGATCGGCGGCCGGGCTCGGCTATCTGATCCAGCAGGCCGAGGGCATCTTCGATGTCGCCGGCGTGTTCGCCGGCATGTTCGTGCTGTCGGCCTTCGTCATCCTGATCGACTTCGGCGTCACCTTGGTGGAGCGGCGCCTCCTGGTGTGGCGGCCGGCCGCGTCGGACGGGCGGGGGTAGGAAGCAGGTCTATTTTGATCGCGTCGATGCGATCGCGGACGTGTGTTGGGCACCGCTATTGCGCCGAGGGGCTGATGGCCAGCCCGCTCAGGCGGAGCTTCTCAAGCCAGGCCCGCTGCTCTATGGTGCCGGCGGCCGAACGGAGGAAACCAATGAAGAACACGATTGCCAGGCTCGCCGGCGCACTGCTCGCGCTGACGCTCACCACCTCGCTTGCCGCGGCGCAAAGCAAGGTCACCATCGCGGTCGGCGGCGGCTCCTGCCTGTGCTATCTGCCGACGGTATTGGCCAAGCAGCTCGGCGAATACGAGAAGGCCGGCGTCAGTGTCGAGCTCGTCGACCTCAAGGGCGGCTCGGATGCGCTCAAAGCCGTGCTCGGCGGCAGCGCCGACGTGGTCTCCGGCTATTTCGACCATTGCGTCAATCTCGCCGCCAAGAAGCAGGAGCTGCAATCCTTCGTGGTCTATGACCGCTATCCCGGCCTCGTCCTGGTGGTCGCGCCCTCGCGCACCAACGACATCAAGTCGGTCAAGGATCTCGCCGGCAAGAAGGTCGGCGTCAGTGCGCCCGGCTCCTCCACCGACTTCTTCCTGAAATACATGCTCAAGAAGAACGGGCTCGATCCCACCAGCGTCGCCGTGATCGGGGTGGGCCTCGGCGCCACTGCGGTGGCCGCAATGGAGCAGGGCCAGATCGACGCGGCAGTGATGCTCGATCCGTCCGTGACCGTGCTGCAGGGCAGCCACAAGGATCTGCGTATCCTCTCGGACACCCGTACCCAGAAGGATACGCTGGAGACGTTCGGCGGCGAATATCCGGGCGGCGCGCTGTATTCGACCGTGGCCTGGATCAACGGCCATGAGAAGGAGGCGCAGGCGCTCACCAATGCGATCCTCGCCACGCTCGCCTGGATCCATTCGCATACGCCGGAGGAGATCATGGCGAAGATGCCCGAGCAGACCGTCGGCAAGAACAAGGATCTCTATCTTGCCGCACTGAAGAATACGATCCCGATGTATTCCGAGACCGGCAAGATGGACCCGAAGGGTGCCGACGCCGTGCTTGCAGTGTTCAGCGTCGGCTCGCCCGAGGTGGCGAACGCCAAGATCGACGTCAGCAAGACCTTCACCAACAAATTCGTCGAGCAGGCCAAGAAGACCACCGGGAGCGTCAAATAGCCGACGCGAAGGCGTGGTAACCGACCCGTCATGAAGTCTCCGGTCATTCATCGCGTCGCGACGCTCGATCTTGCCGTGCGGCCGATCGTCTGGCCGTTCGCCGAGGAGCGCCGCGCCGAGATCGCGGCGCATTTCGCCGAGAAGCAGCGCGAGCGGCCGAAGATCTGGAACGGCCGCATCCTGCTCGGGCGCGACGCTGTGTTCAGCGACGGTTACCTGAGGGCGACCTATTTCGAGACCGATTTCGCAAGCTTTCTCGCCTGGCGCGACTGGGGCTTTCCCGACAAGGCCGTGTTCAACGGCTTTGGCATGGGCGCGTTGCGCGCCTCCGACGGCACCTTCATCATGGGCGAGATGGCGCCCCACACCGCCAATGCGGGCCGCATCTATTTCCCCTCGGGAACGCCTGATCTCGACGACGTCAGGGACGGCGCGCTCGACATCCCCGGCAGCGTCGTCCGCGAGCTCGGCGAGGAGACCGGCCTGACCGCGGCCGATTATCGGATCCAGCCCGGCTGGCATTGCGTGGTTACCGGCCCCACGATCGCAATGTTGCAGGTCATCAACCTGGACATGCCGGGCGATGCGGCCCGCGCCAGGATCGAAGCCAACCTTGCGCGCGAGATCGAGCCGGAGCTGTCCGCCATTCATCTCGTGCGCGGGACCAGCGATCTCAGGCCGTCCATGCCGCGATTTGTCACGGCCTTCGTCGAGCAGCAGTTCGCAGCGCGCTGATGCGCGAGGCTTGACATCGCCGCGCGCAGCCCATGTGATGGGCCGAAGAATTGCACCAAGAATGCAATGCACAAATCGTCCAGGGAGGTTTTGATGCGCCTGCGCATGGCTGCCCGCTTGGTACGTGGGCTGTTGGTCGCGATATCAGCGACGGGCTTGGCGGTGTCTGCCGCGGCTCAAGACAAGGCTCAAGAGAAAAAGCTCAAGATCGGCGTCATCTACGATCTGACCGGCCCGCTCGCCGGCGGCGGTTCGGAGCTGCAATATACCGGCGCAAGGATCATGCTGGATCAGTACAGCGCGAAAGACGTCGAAGGCTACAAGATCGAGGCGATCTATGCCGATGCTCAGAGCAAGCCGGATATCGCCATCAATGAAGCGATCCGTTTGATCGAGCAGGAAAAGGTCGACATGCTGCTCGGCTTCTTCTCCTCGGCGCAATGCGTGCCGGTGGCAGCGCGGGTCGAGCAGCTGAAGAAGTTCATGTGGATCACCACCTGCATTTCGTCGGCAGTGCTGGAGAACAAGAACTACAAATACGTGTTTCGACCGCAGGCCTCCGGCGACCAGTTCGGCATGATGACGATGGACTTCATCGCGCAGAACGCGAAGGAAAAGCTGGGCAAGGACCCGAAGGACCTGCGGGTCGCCATCATCCACGAGGACGGCGCCTACGGCGTCGACGTTGCCAAAGGCAACGAGGCCGGTGCCAAGAAGGCCGGCTTCAACATCGTGCTCAGAGAGGGCTATTCGGCGACGGCCCCGGATCTGTCTGCGTTGGTCACCAAGCTGAAGCGGGCCAAGCCGGATGTGGTGTTCCATACCGGCTATAATCCCGACATCACCCTGTTGCTCCGGCAAGCCCGCGAACAAGGGCTGAAGTTCGGCGCACTGGTAGGACATGGCGCCGGCTACGGGGTCTATGAGAAGCTGAAGGAAGGCCTGGGCGCCGACGTAAACTATGTCTTCAACACCGATCCGATCTCGATCTGGCTCGCCAACCAGAAGAGCATGGATCCGAAGCTGCCGCCGATCATCAAGGCGGTCGGCGAGGAGTTCGACAAGCGCAAGCCGGGTGTCGCCATCCGTTCGGCCCATGTCGGCATGGCTGCGTCCAACACCTATTTGTTCCTGAACGACGTGCTGCCGCGAGCGATCAAGAAGTATGGCGGCGTAGATCCCGACTCCCTGCGCAAGGCAGCACTGGACACCGACATACCCGAAGGCGGCACCATGCTCGGCTTCGGCGTCAAATTCCACGGCGAGGGTTCGCCAATGGCCGGCCAGAACGAGCGCTCGTTCCCGGTCGTGATCCAATACGTCGACGACAAGTCCTATGTGGTGTGGCCCAAGAGCCAAGCGCAGCGCGAGGCCGTGCTGCCGCTGCCCAAGGGCACCACCTATAGCAACCAATAGCGGGGTTCTGCGGTGTTGGAAGTCAGCGGATTGGTGAAGCGGTTTGGCGGCTTCACCGCCGTGAACAACGTCTCGTTTCGGGTCGACCAGGGCGAGATCCTCGGCCTGATCGGCCCCAACGGCTCGGGCAAGAGCACGATCTTTAACATGCTCTCCGGCACGCTGGCGCCGACCTCCGGATCGATCCTGTTCGCCGGGCACGAGATTGCGGGCCTTGCGCCGCACCGGATCATCAACAGCGGCATCGGGCGGACCTTCCAGATCCCGCGGCCGTTCCGCCGCCTCAGCATTTTCGAGAACGTCGCGCTTGCCGGCTTCTACGGCCAGGGCCGCCACAGCCGCGCCAAGGCGGAGGAGGCGGCCGAGCGGTCGCTGGCGATGGTCGGCCTGCCGACCGATCGCCATGCTAGTGTCGATGGGCTTGGCGCAGCGGGGCTGAAGAAGCTGGAGCTGGCGAAGGCGCTCGCCACCGCGCCAAAGCTATTGCTCGCCGACGAGAGCCTCGGCGGTCTCGACGAGGCCGAGATGGACCAGGCTGCGGACATGCTGCGCAACATCCGCGACGAGCTCGGCATCACCATCATCTGGGTCGAGCACATCATGGGCGTCCTGATGCGCGTGGTCGACCGCGTCATGGTGCTCGATCACGGCGAGAAGATCTCGGAAGGCCTGCCGAGCGCGGTCGCGGGCGATCCGCGCGTCATCGAGGTCTATCTCGGCACCGACGCCGAGACCACGCAGGCCGCGGCCGCCGAAGCGCGCCGCCGCGCGGGAGGCTAGGTGATGCTGGAGCTTCGCGGCCTCAATGCCGGCTATGGCACCTTCCAGGCGCTGTTCGACGTCAACCTCGACGTGAAGGCCGGCGAAGCCGTCGGCGTCATCGGCCCCAACGGCGCCGGCAAGACCACCCTGATGCGCGTCATCTCCGGCCTGATCCGCCCCTCGCGCGGATCAATCAAGATGGAGGGCGTCGACCTCGTCGCGACACCATCGCACAAGATCGTCAGCCTCGGCATTGCGCATGTGCCGGAGAACCGGCGGCTGTTTCCGCAGCTCACGGTCGACGACAATCTCAAGATGGGCGCCTTCATGAAGGAGGCGCGGGACCACTACGCCGAGCGCCTCGAAGTCGTGTTCGAGCTGTTTCCGCGCCTGAAGGAACGCCGTCACCAGATGGCCGGAACCATGTCCGGCGGCGAGCAGCAGATGTGCGCCATCGGCCGCGCGATGATGTCCAATCCGAAACTGTTGCTGCTCGACGAACCCTCGGCGGGGCTCGCGCCGGTGGTGGTGCAGCAGGTGTTCGAGTTGGTGAAGCGGATCCGTGCCAGCGGGCTGACGGTGCTGATCGTCGAGCAGAACGTGCAGCAGGTGCTGAAGGTGGTCGACCGCGCCTATCTGATCGAGGCGGGCACGATCCGCGCCTCCGGCACCTCGGCCGAGATGCTGGCGAGCGACACGGTCAAGGAAGCTTATCTCGGGGTGTGATGGGCATGCAGGCGTTCCTGGACGTATTCGACATCTACCTGCTGGAGGCCGTCATCAACGGCATCCTGCTCGGCGGCGTGCTGGCGCTGCTTGCGCTGGGGCTCAACCTGATCTTCGGCGTCATCGACGTGACCTGGATCTGCTACGCCGAGCTCGTCATGATCGGCATGTACGGCATGTATTTCATGGTGCAGTATTACGGCGTCAGCTATTTCGTCGCTGCCCCGCTCACCATCCTGCTGGTCGCCGTGCTTGGCGCGGCGCTGCACTACTTGGTCATCGCGCCGCTGCTGACGGCGCCTCCGATCAACCAGCTGCTCGCGACCGGCGGGGTGCTGTTCGTGCTGCAGAGCTTTGCCACCGTGGCTTTCGGCATCGACTTCCGCAATCTCGGCATCCGCTTGCCGGTGCTCGCCTTCGGCGACATGAATTTCAGCTACGCACGGCTGCTCTCGTTCGTCGCCGCGCTGGTCGGCATGGTTGCGGTCTATCTGTTCATGACCCGCACCTTCACCGGCACCGCGATCCGCGCCATCTCGCAGGACCGACAGATCATGGCGCTGATGGGCGTCGACACCAAGCGGATCTACTTGATCACGTCGGCGCTCGGCGGCGCGCTCGCCGGCCTCGCCGCCTGCCTCCTGGTGCTGCAATACGACGTGCATCCCTTCGTCGGTCTGTCCTTCGGGCCGATCACCTTCCTGATCTGCGTGCTCGGCGGCCTCGGCAATTTCATCGGCGGGTTCATCGCCGCCTTCGTGTTCGCCGAGATCATCTCGCTCGGGGGCCTGTTCTCCGACCTCGAATGGGGCTATGTGCTCGCCTTCGCGTTCTTCATCGTCATGATGTTCATCCGGCCCGCGGGCCTGCTTGCGAGGCGCCGATGATGGGGCAGGGGCGGCTTGCTGCATGGGGCGTGGGGCTGGCGGCGCTGGTCGCGCTGCCCTTCGTCTATCGCGATCCCTATCATCTGCACATCCTGGTGCTGATCCTGATCTGGTCGTTCGCCTATACGTCCTGGTCGATGATGGGGAGGTTCGGCCTCGTCTCGCTCGGCCATGGCGGCTTCATGGGGATCGGCGCTTACGTTACGGCGCTGTTGTGGAATCACGCAGGATTGTCACCCTGGATCGGCATTCCCATCAGCATGGCGGCGGCCGGCGCGCTGGCGATGATCGTCGGCTATCCCTGCTTTCGCTTTCGTATCACCGGGCATTATTTCGTGCTGGTGACGCTGGCGCTGTCAGGCATCGTGCTCCAGGTCATCACCGCGACGCGCGACTATACCGGCGGCTCGCTCGGCTACACCCCGAACCGCGCGTCCGGCAACAGGCTGCTGGCGCTGCAATTCGACGACAAGACCACCTGGTACTTGATCGCGCTTGCGGTCTGGCTGTTCGGCATCGTGGTCTGGCACTGGGTCGACCGCAGCATGGCGCGTTATGCGCTGGAGGCGATCTCCGAGGACGAGGACGCCGCCGCCGCGGCCGGTGTCGACGTCACCGCCGAGAAGCTGAAGATCACGCTGCTCAGCGCGTTGATGACGGCTCTGGCGGGCGCGATCTACTGCCAGTACCAGATGTTCATCACGCCCGACACGGTCAGCGGCATCGCGGTCTCGCTGCAGATGGTGTTCGCCGCGATCGTCGGCGGGCTGTTCGTCTCGCTCGGTCCGACCGTCGGCGCCATCATCACCATCCTGCTGGCGGAAACGCTGCGCATCGGTTTCGGCACCAAGGCGGTCGGCTGGGACAATCTCGTCTACGGCGTGCTGCTCGTGCTTTTCATCATATTCCTTCCCAAGGGCATCCTTGGTAGCTTGCTCGATCGATTGAAGTTGCAACGCAAGGTGCCCCGCGCTCATGAGCAAAAAGCCGTCCCAGTCGCTCGCCCAGGAGCTTGACCGCTACATCACGCCGTTTCGCTACGATGGCTCGGGCAAGTTTCACCTCAAGGACCACAAGACCGACGAGAAGGGCGATCTCGACAAGGAGAAGGCGCAGGCGATCCTCGATGCCAACAAGAAGCGGCTGATCGCGTTTCAGGAGAAGCTCTACGCGCAGGACCGCTGGTCGCTCCTGATCGTATTCCAGGCGATGGACGCCGGCGGCAAGGATTCTGCGATCAAGGCGATCTTCGAGGGCATCAATCCGCAGGGCTGCGAGGTCACGGCCTTCAAGGCGCCGAGCAGCAAGGAGCTCGACCACGACTTCCTCTGGCGTCATGCGGTCGCGCTGCCCGAGCGCGGCCATATCGGCATCTTCAACCGCTCGCATTACGAGGAATGCCTGGTGACGCGCGTACACCCGGAGATTCTCGCCAAGCAGAAGCTGCCGCCAAGGCTCGTCACCAAGAACATCTGGAAGGAGCGGTTCGAGGACATCTCCGCCTTCGAGCGCTATCTCTGCCGCAACGGCACCGTGGTGCTGAAGTTCTTTCTCAACCTGTCCAAGGAAGAGCAGCGCGAGCGTTTCCTCGCGCGGTTGGACGATCCGGCCAAGCAGTGGAAGTTCTCCATGGACGACATCAGGGAGCGCGCGCTGTGGCCGCGCTACCAGGCGGTCTACCAGGACATCGTCCGGCACACGGCGACGTCCCATGCGCCCTGGTATGTCGTGCCCGCCGACCACAAATGGTTCGCCCGCGTCGTGATCGGCTCGGTGATCAATGCCGAGCTGGAAAAGCTCGACCTGCGCTTCCCCCGTGCCGACAAGGCCTCGCTGGAGGAGTTCAAGCAGGTGCGCAAGGCGCTGGAGAAAGAAGGCACGGGAGGCAAGAGGCAAGCAAAGTGACAGCCGGCGGGACCACGAACTGCAAGAACGTCAACTTCGCGCTCCAGGGCGGCGGTGCGCACGGCGCCTTCGTGTGGGGCGTGCTCGACCAGGTGCTCGAGGACGGCAGGCTCGCGATCGAGGCGATCAGCGCGACCAGTGCCGGCGCGATGAATGCGGTGGCGATGGCCTCCGGCATGGCGCATGGAGGCGCGGAGGCCGCGCGGGAGAGCCTGCACGCGTTCTGGTACGAAGTGTCGCGCATGGACATGGCGTACGATCTGATGTCGCCGCTGAACCAGTGGATCCAGGCCCTGAAGCTGCCGCCGGAATATCATCCGGTCCACGCCTTCATCCACACGCTGACGCACACGCTGCCGCCGAACCTGCTCAATCCCTTTCAGTTCAATCCGCTCCGCGCGCTGCTGCAGCGCGTGATCGATTTCGACCGGCTTAATTCGTCGCCCGAGGCGCCGCAGCTGTTTCTGAACGCCACCAACGTCCGCACCGGCAAGATCAAGGTGTTTCAGAGCCCGCTGCTCACGGCGGACACCGTGCTCGCGTCGGCCTGCCTGCCGCCCTATTTCCAGGCTGTCGAGATCGACGGCGAGCACTACTGGGACGGCGGCTATCTCGGCAATCCCGCGATCTATCCGTTGATCTACCGCAAGGGCAGCCACGACGTCGTCATCGTGCAGGTGACGGCGATCCGGCGCGACGAGCTGCCGGCCAGTGCCGCCGATGTCCTCCACCGCATCAACGAGATCAGCTTCAATTCGTCCTTGATGCGCGAGATGCGCGCGATCGCCTTCGCCACCCGGCTGATCGACGACGGCGAGCTCGACAGCAACAAGCACAGCCGGATGTACATGCATTGGATCGGCAACGACGCGCTGATGTCGCAGCTCGGCACGGCCACGCAGTTCCACCCCGAATGGAGCCTGTTGTGCCGCCTGCGCGATGAGGGCCGCGCGGCGGCGCGCAACTGGCTGGCGCGAAACTTCGACCAGATCGGAAAGGCCTCGACGGTCGACCTCGCGGAGATGTTTCTCTAAATGGCCGGGTGGCCATCGAGCAAAAGTGTGAAAACAACCCCATGCACAGTAGCCGGGCATAGCGGAATCAATGGCTTATCGACTCCCATCATCCGCGATGCGGATTTCACGAAATTCGTTTGCATCGTCGGGCAAAACAGGGGCATGATGTCACCATGCCGGCTGCCTTCGGAAATCCCTCACTTCGCCCGGAAGCGATTTGCACGGCGGAACTCGGATCGTCAAATGTGATCGTCAGATCATTGATCCCGCTTGACAGTTTTGCGACGCAGGAGGAGCATCATAGCGGTCGCAAACAAGCGACGCGCAACGTCCACCTCATGAGCAAGGGGAGGTCTATGACACCACCTCCGCAAATCCAGCCGCGTTAATTGCGATGGAGCTCGTTCGGACTATCGCATAGCGGCGGAAACCGCGAACGGCACGCCGGGACAAGGTTTAGCGGGCTGCATCAGTGAGGCAAAGCCCCTACCTTCCCGGCGCTGTATTTTGATCGTGTCGGATGGCCGTGAAGGCCGCCGCACCAATTTTTTTTGACACCCCGCTCGTCTCAATCCTGCTGGTTGATCCGCAAACGATCTTTGCGCGCGCTGACGGGACGTCAGCTCCCGATCCTGCGCTGCGGCAAATGCCAAGAGAATGTCGTCCCAAAGGCCAACTTCCGACACAGGCGGGGGGCGAATAGCGCCGATCCGACATGACGGATGTGCTTCGGCGGTGGCGGCCACGCTACCTGCGAGCACATTCACTTTTCCAGGGAATCTGCGTGTCGCAAAAGCTTGTCCCGGCGCTTCTCGCCGCTCTTTTCCTTGCGATCTCTTCTCTCTCCTGCGCCCGCGCCGATGCGCCGGCCGCGAACGGTGCCGCGGCGCTATCGCCTGACGAGGCGAAGCGTGCGTTGGACACGCTTCAGGACGACAAGAAGCGCGCGCAGATGATCGATACGCTCCGTGCAATCGCCAACGCGTCTGGTCCGCAACAGGCCGCGCCGCAGCCGAATTCGCCGATCCCGCTTTCGGCCGACGGCCTCGGTGCGCAGCTCATGCTGACGGTCTCGGAGGAGATCGGCGAAATCTCGCGTGAGATCGCCGGCATCGCGCGGACGCTCACGCATTTTCCGGCGTTCTACTACTGGATCGTGCGCACCGCGAACGATCCCGCGGCTTACAATCTTCTGATCGAGATCGCCTGGAAGCTTGCGCTGGTGCTCGGCTGCGCCCTCTTGGCCGAATGGGTGATCTTCCGCCTGATCCGCCGGCCGGTCGCGTTCCTGGAGGGACGCGTGCCGCAAACCGCGCGCCTGCCGGCACCCGCGTTGCCGCTTGCCGATCCGCCATCGTCAGTCGCCGACGTTACGCCTGCACCTGAAATGCAGGAGCGACGCCACAGCCTTGCGCGGGTCTGGCAGATCATGCTGCGCCTGCCCTTCGTGCTCGGGCGTTTCGTGCTCGAGCTGCTTCCCGTGCTCGTCTTCGTCGGCGTCGCCACCGCGCTGCTCGGGACGGAGATTGGAGAACCGACAACCGTCCGCCTCGTGATCCTCGCCGTCGTCAACGCCTATGCGTTCTCGCGCGGGCTCATCTGCCTGGTCCGGGCGCTGGCGGGGCCGTTCGGCTTGTTTCCGGTGCGCGCGGAGACCGCCGCCTATGTCGAGATCTGGGCACGCCGCATCGTCGGCGTCGGCGTCTCCGGCATCGCCTTTGCCAATGTGGCGCTGCTGCTCGGCCTGCACCGCGCCGGCTACGCCGCGCTGCTGCGCATGGTGATGCTGGTCGTGCACCTCTTCATCGCCGTCATCGTCCTGCAATGCCGCCGCCAGGTCGCCGATGCCATCCGCGCCCCGGCCGAGCGGCAGGGGATCGCGGCTCGTTTGCGCAACCGCGTCGCCGGCGGGTGGCACTATCTTGCCATCGCGCTCGACCTCGCGCTCTGGGCGGTGTGGGCGCTCAACATCCGCAACGGCTATTCGCTGCTGCTGCAATATTTCGTCGGCACCATCGCAGTGGCGCTGGTCGCACGTGTCGTCATCATGCTGACGCTGAGCCTGATCGATCGCGGTTTCCGCATCAAGCCGGAGATCCTCCAGCGCTTTCCCGGCCTCGAGATCCGTGCCAACCGCTATCTGCCGCTGCTCCGCAGGATCGTATCCGGCGTGATCGCCTTCATCGGTTTCGTGGCGGTGCTCGAGGTCTGGGGCGTGGACGCGATCGTCTGGTTCTATGGCGGCCAGATCGGCAGCCGGCTGATCTCGGCCGTGGTGACCATTGGCCTTGCCGTGCTCATCGCCGCGGCGATCTGGGAAGCCAGCAATGCGCTCCTAGACCGCCAGATCAATACGCTGTCGCGGGACGGGCACTATGCCCGCGCCGCGCGGTTGCGCACCTTCCAGCCGATGCTGCGCACAGCGCTGCTCTGCCTGATCGCGACAATCGTCGGCCTCACCGCGCTCAGCGAGATCGGCGTCAACGTCGCGCCGCTGCTGGCGGGCGCCGGCATCGTCGGCATTGCGATCGGCTTCGGCTCGCAGAAGCTGGTGCAGGATCTCATCACCGGCCTGTTCCTGCTGCTGGAGAATACGGTGCAGGTCGGCGACAGCGTCAGCGTGTCGGGGTTGTCGGGCGTCGTCGAGAACGTCTCGATCCGCACCATCCGTCTGCGCGCGGGCGACGGCGCCGTGCACATCGTGCCGTTCAGCGCAGTCACGACCATCACCAATGCCAGCCGCGGCGCCGGCAACGCTTCGGTCAGCGTCAACGTCGCCTACAAGGAAGACACCGACCGCGCCGGCCAGATCCTCAAGGACATCGTCGATGAGATGCGCCGTGAAGCGGACTTCCGCGCGCTCATCCGCGGCGACCTCGAGCTGTGGGGCGTCGACAAAGTCGATGGCGCGATGGTGTCGATCGTCGGGCAGATCCGCTGCACCGAGGCCGGCCGCTGGCCGGTCCAGCGCGAATTCAACCGCCGCATGAAGCTGCGCTTCCAGCAGAACGGGATCGAGGTCGCATCGCCGGTGCAGACCATCCTGATGCACATCGCGCCGCCGGCGGACAGCGCTGCCAATCTGACGCCCCGGCGGGCGGCGGGATAAGCAGTCCCAAATTCCGGCCTGCCTTTATTTGGGTCCGCCAACGCGCGCCCCGGTTGGCGCGTTAAACCTTTTCGCGCGCAAGTGCCAGGCGTTTGCAAAATCTGCTGCGGTGCGAGATCACGATCGCGGCGGGAGTCTCCTTGATCTCGATTGAACGCTGGCCGACAATGGTCGTGGTTCAATAAGAAACTCCTTGGGGGAATCGTGAATAGACCTGCTCGGGTCAGCGCCCATTCGACATCATCCGACACCGCGCACGGCATGACGCTGCTGCGCGACCCCCTGCTCAACAAGGGCACGGCCTTCACGGAAGCAGAGCGCGCCGCACTCGGCTTGCGCGGCCTGTTGCCGCCCTGCGTGCTGACGATGGAGACCCAGGCTCAGCGCGTGCTCACCAATCTGCGCACGCTGCCGACGGACCTGGAAAAATACGTTGCCCTGAACGCGCTGCATGACCGCAACGAGGCGCTGTTCTTCCGCGTCGTCGTCGACAATATCGACGAGATCCAGCCGATCATCTACACCCCGACGGTCGGGCTTGCCTGCCAGAAATACGGCCTGATCTTCCAGCGGCCGCGTGGCATGTTCATCTCCTCGCGCGACCGCGGCCAGATCGCGGAGATCCTGAAGAACTGGCCCTACCAGGCCAGGCTGATCGTCGTCACCGACGGCGAGCGCATTTTGGGACTTGGCGATCTCGGTGCCAACGGAATGGGCATCCCGGTCGGCAAGCTATCGCTCTATTCGGCCTGCGCCGGCGTGCATCCGGAAGCGTGCCTGCCGATCGTGCTCGATGTCGGCACCAACAACGAAGAGCTGTTGAACGATCCCTATTATCTCGGCCTGCGCGAGCGGCGGCTGACGGGCGAGGCCTATGACAGCTTCGTCGACGAGTTCATGCAAGCCGCGCGCAAGACGTTCCCGGGCGTGCTGATCCAGTTCGAGGACTTCGCCAATCATTCGGCGTTCAAGCTGCTGCACAAATATCGCGACGAGGCCTGCGTCTTCAACGACGACATCCAGGGCACCGCGGCGGTGGCGCTCGCCGGCCTGTTCTCGGCTCTGCGCATCTCCGGCGGCAAGCTGAAGGATCAGAAGATCCTGTTCCTCGGCGCGGGCGAGGCGGCGACCGGCATCGCCGACCTCGTGGTCTCCGCCATGATGGCGGAAGGCGCGTCCGAGGCGGACGCGCTTCGCCGCAACTGGCTGGTGGATTCCCGCGGTCTCGTCGTCAGCGGCCGTGAAGGCCTTTCTGGCCATAAGCTCCGCTATGCCCATGCCGGTCAGGCGCCGATCGCCGACTTCCTCACCGCCATCAAGACGCTGAAGCCGACGGCGATCATCGGCGTCGCCGCGGTCGGCGGCGCCTTCACGCCCGACGTGCTCAAGGCGATGGCCGAGCTCAACGAGCAGCCGATCGTGTTCGCGCTCTCCAACCCGACCTCGAAAGCCGAGTGCTCGGCGGAGGATGCCTATCGCTACACGGAGGGACGCGCGCTGTTCGCCTGCGGCAGTCCGTATGATCCCGTCAAGCTCAACGGCCGCAGCTTCGTGCCGCGCCAGGGCAACAATTCCTACATCTTCCCGGGCGTCGGCCTCGGCGTCATCGCCAGCCGCTCGCGCCTCGTGACCGACGAGATGTTCATGGCGGCGGCCCACGCGCTCGCCGATTGCGTCGGCAAGGAGGACCTCGCTCAGGGCAGCCTCTATCCGGCACTGCCGCGCATCCGCGAGGTCTCCGTGCGCATCGCGGCGGCGGTTGCGGATGTGGCCTATCAACGCGCGCTCGCCGACGGACCCGCGCCCAACGACGTGAAGGCTCTGGTCCAGTCGCAGATGTACGAGCCGAAGTACTAGAAATCGGGCCGCGCCGAAAACGCGGCTCGCGGGGCGTATCGGGCTGATCCTTCGCTGATCTGTCCCGATTCTGAACAGGTCACTGTGGTGGAATCGCCACAGCTGGCGCGAAACGAAGGCGGCCCCAGAGCCGCTTTTGTTCCGACAAGGTTCTGCCCTCATTGCCCACCGAAACTTGGGGTTGTTCGGAGGGCGCATCATGTCTCGCATTGCAAGTGCCGAAACTGCCCGGATGTCGCTGGCGAGCTCGAGCCGGTTATTGCTCGCGGTCCTGGGTGCCGCATCGCTCGCTGCCTGCTCGCAATCGCCGGTCGGCCGTCAGAAAGCCGATCTCGCCGGAACAACCCGGCAAGCCGCGGTCGAGCGCCCGCACAGGGTGGCGGCGCTGCATCCACGCCCCATCAGCCGGGCACGCGTCCCCGACCGTGACGCAAAGCAAACCGCTTCGCACGGCATCGCCAGCTTCTATTCGGATACGCAGACCGCGAGTGGCGAGAAGTTCGACAGGAACGAATTGACCGCGGCGCATCCCACCCTGCCGTTCGGCACCAAGCTGCGCGTTACCGAGACCTCCTCCGGCCGTTTCGTTACGGTCAGGGTCAACGATCGCGGGCCCTTCGTGCGCGGACGCGTGGTCGACATCTCGCCGTCGGCCGCCGAGGCGCTCGGCATGGTCGACAAGGGCATTACCAATGTCAGGCTCGAAGTCGTGCAATAGGGCGCCACGCGTCGCGACCGTGCGGGCGCGCTTAACCGGCTGTTAGCGGCTTCTCAAGCACCATAGCTGTCCGCACAATTCGGGGCTTTGGGGGAGGCGACGCTTGAACACGATCCAGCATCTCGAAGATCAGGCTGCGCGCGCCGAGCGGCTCGCCAAACGGATCACGGATACGCTGACGATCGAAAAGCTGCTGACCTTCGCGGGCGAACGCCGCCGCGAGATCGAGGTCATCGCCGGCAAACGCCGCCGCAACTAATGCGCGATGCGATCAGGTTTGATTGCTACAAGGGAGGTGCACTCCCTCTCCCGCAAGCGCAGGGCTATCGGATATGACTTGTGGCGGCGGCCTGCGCGCACGCCTCGTCCTTCGAGACGGCGCTGACGCGCCTCCTCAGGATGAGGCTAATCAGCATCAGTGCTCGTTGAAACTGCTGCCGCGCACTCCGCCCTCATCCTGAGGAGCCCGCCCAAAGCGGGCGTCTCGAAGGATGGCCGCAGAGAAAAACTCCCAAATGCGATAGTCATTCCCGCAAGCAGGGAGGGAGCGCACCTCCGTCCTTTTCGGCAAGTGAGCTTCATTTCATCGCGCTTTGGGAATGGCTTTCGATGAAGTCGCTGAGATAATCGGGGAGCTCTATTCCATAGATGTCGCAGCGTGCGCGGATCTCGCCGGCGACGTCGCACGAGATATCCTTCATCCAGTGCTCGAGCGTGTTGAACGAGATCACCTTGATCGGGTCATTGAAGCAGCCGGCGACGAGCTCGCCGATCGTGGTGTCGAGATCGCTGCGCTCGATGCGGATTTCGGTCGCCTCGTCACGGCGATCAACCACCACGAACAGGGTCTGGTCCGCTCCGTAAGGCACGATCGGTGATGATACGCCGGCGTCAAACATCTCGAGGCGCTCACGTCATTGCTTTGATCCCTGACAACGGGAAGAACCGGAAGAAGGTTCCTGCTCGCACGCTTGTGAAGGGCGTCAGAGAAATTCTCTCAAGCGCGACAGCTCGAGGACGTGTTCGGGGGAGAGGATCTCGGTGACGAGCGGCGGCTGCGCAACGGTGCGGATCTCGTAGAGGTGCCGGGTCGTCGCCGGTTTCTGCATGAAAGCCGAGATGCAATCGTCGAGCGTGCCTTCGATGAGCTGGTAGGGCTCCCGGTCAGGCTGGCGCTGATTGGCAAGTGATGGCCATTTATGCAGCACCGCAAGCGCGCCGAAATTGACCTTTGAATCCCCGACCACGTCCCCCATCGCCCTGCCTCACGCAAAACACGACCCCAGCACACGTGCTCGCGTGCCGGGGCCCATACATCTGTCGCTGCATCTCAATGCCACAGGTCAGCCAACGCGGCAGCCGGGAAAAGGTTCCCGGCCGCCTCGTGGCTGCGTCAGCTCGCGGCGGCCGCGATCTCGTGCCGCGGGCTGGCGTGACCATCTCCGTGACCGTCACTGCCGCTGATCTTGGGCGGCAGTCCGGCGAAGCGCCGCAAGGCTTCCGCCATCTGCACCCGTCCCGACACGCCTGTGATCACCACGTCCACCATCGCAAAGGACGAGTGGAAGTGGCCGCGCGCCTTCAATTGCTCGACCGGCACGCCCGCTGCGGCCATTGCCTCGGCATAGGCGATGCCCTCGTCGCGCAGCGGATCGAACTCGCAGGTGACCACGAGGGCCGGCGGCAGGCCGGCAACCTTGCCGCGCAGCGGGGCGACCCGCGGGTCGGTGCGGTCCGCCGGCGAGCAATAGAGGTCCCAGAACCAGTACATCAGAGAGCGCGTCAGGAAGTAGGCGGTCCCGTTTTCGTTGTAGGAGGGCCGATCGAAGCTGCAGTCGGTGACTGGGCAGACCAGAAGCTGGCCGGCGATCGAGGGCCCGCCGCGGTCGCGCGCGAGCTGGCAGGTGACGGCCGCAATGTTGCCGCCGGCGCTCCAGCCGGCGACCAGCACCGGGCCCGGCCTGCCGCCGAGCTCGGCGGCGTGCTCGGCGATCCAGCGCGTGGCCGCATAGCCGTCCTCGGCCGCGGTCGGGAAGCGATGCTCCGGTGCGTGGCGATAGCCGACGCTGACGAACATCATGCCGGTCCGCCGCACCATGTCGCGGCAGAACGGCTCGTCCGATTGCTCGTCGCCGAGCACCCAGCCGCCGCCGTGGAAATAGACCACGACCGGATGCGGTCCCGGCGTTGCCGGCTTGTAGACGCGGTAGGGCAACGCACCGTCGGCGACGGGCAGGGTGCCGTCGACGATCTCGCCGATCGGCCGCCCCGCAGGCCGGCCCTTGTTGAACTCGTTGACGAAGGCGCGGGCGCCGAGCGCGCCCATCGACTCGATCGGCGGCAGGTTGAGCGAGGCGAGCAGGTTCAGCACCAGCCGCACGTCCGGCTGCAGGCGCACCACCTCGCCGTCATTGCATTGGACGGCGCCATCGGGGCCAGTGAGCTTGAAGCCGAGCATGCCGCGGCTGACCACCTCGTCGCAGATGCTGCGATAAGGGCCGACGCCGCCGGTATAGGGCATCAGGCCCTGCACCTTGCCGGGCACGTTGGCGCCGGTGTACCAGGTGTTGGCGAGCCGGTGCAGCGTCAGCATCGAGCAGTCGGCCATGTGCCTGTTCCAGCCGGCCTGCGCCGTCTCGGTCGGCTCGATCGTGGTGAAGCCGGCATCGCGCAGCGACGCAAGGCGATCGACCACCCAGTCGACATGCTGCTCGATCGACACCGCCATGTTCGACAGCACCGACGGGCTTCCGGGTCCGGTGATCATGAAGAAGTTCGGGAAGCCCTCGACCGTGAGGCCGAGATAGGTCTGCGGTCCCTGCGCCCAGACATCGGACAGCGACTTGCCACCGCGCCCGGTGATCGGATGCACGGCACGGATCGCGCCGGTCATGGCGTCGAAGCCGGTTGCGAAGACGATGACGTCGACGTCGAAGCTGCGGCCGTTCGTGGAAATGCCGCTCGCGGTGATCGCCTTGATCGGCTCCTTGCGCAGATTGACCAGCGTGACGTTCGGCCGGTTGTAGGTTGCGTAATAATTGGTCTCGAGGCAGGGGCGCTTTGCGCCGAACGGATGGTCGTCCGGCATCAGCGCCGCGGCGGTCTCGGGATCCTTGACGGCGACGCGGATCTTCTCGCGGATCAGGTCCTGGACGATCTTGTTGCCGTCGACGTCTACGGCCTGGTCGGCCCAGAGCTGCGTCAGGATGTGGACGAGGTCGCCGGCGGCCCAGGCGCGCTCGAACCGCTCGCGGCGCTCGGCATCGCTGAGCTGCCAGCTCACGACCGTCTGCTGCGGATAGGGCACGCCGGCCATCGACTGCCGCGCCTGCTCGCGATAGGCCGCGCGGTCGCTCTGCAACAGGCTCATGCGGTCCGCGGGCGCAGGGCCGTTGTGCGCCGGCAACGCGAAATTCGGTGTGCGCTGGAACACCGTCAGATGCGCAGCCTGCTCGGCGATCACAGGGATCGACTGGATCGCCGAGGAGCCCGTGCCGATCACGGCGACGCGTTTTCCGGTGAGATCGACGCCGTCATGCGGCCAGCGCCCGGTGAAATAGACCTCGCCCTTGAAGTCGTTGACGCCGTCGATCTCCGGCGGCTTTGGCGCGGAGAGGCAACCGGTCGCCATGATGTAATGGCGGCAGGAGACGGGTGGCCCATTGTCCGTGGTGATGAGCCAGCGCCCGGACGCTTCGTCCCATCTGGCCTCGGTGACCTTGGTCTTGAAACGGATATCGCGGCGCAGATCGTAGCGATCGGCGACGAAGCCGAGGTAACGCAGGATCTCGGGCTGGGTCGCGTATTTCTCCGACCAGGTCCAGGCGGTCTCGAGCTCCGGATCGAACGTGTAGCTGTAGTCGATGGTCTGGATGTCGCAGCGCGCGCCAGGATAGCGGTTCCAATACCAGGTGCCGCCGACATCGCCGGCCTCGTCGAGCCCGACTGCCGAGAACCCCGTCTTGCGCAGGCGATGGAGAAGGTAGAGGCCGGCAAATCCGGCGCCGACCACGGCAACATCGACCTGCTGAGCGGTTCCGCGCCCATCGGAGGCACGTGTGGCAACCATTGCGTCAGGCATGGTATTCCTCCCGGATGTCTTGTTTTGGCGGCAGGCTATCGCCGCAGGCTCAGCTTGTCATTAGAGCAAGTGCAATCTTAGGGTGGTCGTTTGCGGCGGCTTCGTGACCGCGCGAATCTTGCGGCACCACACGCACCGCGATGCACAATGGCCGTGATCGCCCGGGGTAATCAGCCATCGTCCTTCTGTGTATGCTTGCGCTTACAAGCCACGCGTACCGCCCGGGCGTCATGACAGAGTTGAGTGAACGCACCAAAGCGAACATGGACGTCGTCCTCGAGCAGACGTGCCGGCAACTGCCGCATGGCGGCGATCACGACAGCCGCAGGTTCATCGCCGAGCGCCTGATCGAGGCGGCGCGGGCGGGACACTCCACGCTCGGCGAGCTCGGCATCGTCGCGCGCCACGCGCTCGCGGAGCTGATTGGCAAAGGCGGTTAGGCTCAAGGCGCGAGGCTTGCCTTGCCGACGGCTCTGGACATAACCTGCCGAAACCCTTCATCGAGATCGTTGCGAAGATGCGGGCCCTGCTTGCATTCGTTGCGGCTATTGCAGTCTTGTGTGGCGCCGGCTCGGCCGTCGCCCAGCCGGTCGGGCAGTTTCCATTCGCGCTGACGCGTGAAGGGCAGATGCTCGGCGCCGTGGAAGGCGAGGTGGCCTCGTTCAAGGGGCTGGCTTACGCGGCGCCGCCGCTCGGCGCGCTGCGCTGGCAACCGCCGCAGCCGACGACCGAAAGCTCGGAGATGCGCACCGCCTACGATTACGGCGCGCCGTGCCTTCAGCCGGCGCTGCCGGCGGCGAGCGAGGATTGCCTGACGCTGAACGTGTTTCGTCCTTTCGGGGTCGACGGCCCGTTGCCGGTGATGGTGTTCATCCATGGCGGCGCGTTCGTCACGGGCACCGCGAACGATGCGCTGTTCGTTGGCGCCAAGCTGGCGCAGGCGGGCCTCATCGTGGTCACCGTGAATTATCGCCTCGGCGCGCTCGGCTGGCTCTCGCATCCCGCGCTGTCGGACGCCGGCTCCGGCAATTTCGGCCTGATGGACCAGATCGCCGCGCTGCACTGGGTGCACGACAATATCGCGGCGTTCGGCGGCGATCCTGATAACGTCACGCTGTTCGGCAGCGATGCAGGCGCGACATCGATTGCACTGCTGATGCTGTCCGCGCAAGCGCGCAATCTCTTCCACAAGGCCATTCTGCAATCGGTGCCCGGCCGCGCGCGCCTGCGCTCGGCGGAAGAGGCGGAGGCCATCGGCCGGGAGTTCGTGGCCGCGCTTTCGCCGAAGACGGATCTGCGCGCAGTCGAGCCGCGGCGCCTGCTGGCCGCCGAGAAACAATTGCTGGAGACATCGCCGCACAGCTTTGCACCGATGATGGATGGACGTCTCGCGACGGAGGACCTCGCCGCGGGCTTTGCGGCCGGACGCCAGAGCCGCATTCCCCTGATCATCGGCTCGAACGAGGACGAGACCGGCCTGGAGAACGAGACCGCGATCAAGGAGGAGCTTGCGCCGCCGGGCGCGGGCGACGGCGAATTGCGCAAGCTCTATCCCGATCTCGCCAGTCCTTCGGATCTCGCGGCAAGAATTTACACCGACAAGGTCTTTTCCGAGCCGGTGCGGCTGCTGGCACGTCTGCACGCGGCAGGCGGCGCGCCGACCTTTCGCTACCGCTTCGCCTATGTGCCGGAGGCCAGGCGCGCCAATCCCGACGTCGGCCACGGGCGCGAGCTGCAGTTCATCTTCGGTACGGAAGGCGTGCCCGGTGCGGGCATCCTGTCGCGGCGCGACCGCGAGGTCGCAGGCCGCATGCGCGCCTATTGGATAAACTTCGCCCGAAGTGGCGATCCCAATGGTCCCGACCTACATGGTCCCGACCTGCCACGCTGGGACGCAGCCAGCGGCGATCGCCTGCTGCTGATCACGAACGATGGCATCGCGAGCGGCGACGACCCGTTCGCGGATCGTCTCGACCGGCTCGCAAATGAGGGCAGGAGATGAATCGGATTTAAGCCGCGAGCTCGACGCGCGGCGCCGGGCTGAGCCGGTCTTCCTCCAGATAATCCATCGCGCCGTCCTTCTCGACGGCATAGAACTGCTGGCCATCCCGCGACTTGAAGGCGGCGCGGACGACACCGCGGCGGCCCTTATCACTGTTGACGACGTCCCCCAGCGCAAACTTCCTCATCGCACGTCTCACTTGTCTTCAGGCCGACTGCTTCGGCCCCGCCGGGGATTCTGGGCGGCAAATCGTTAACGACTTGCTAACCATGCCGCTTTGCCTATGCTCACCGCCGATCGTGCGGACCGCTCGCACGCGCCTGTTGTCAACGAGACGAGCCGATGACGCGACTTCCGACCCTGTTCCTGTCGCATGGCGGCGGCCCCTGGCCCTTCATGGAGGACAGGCGGGTGCAATATGCCAAGACCGCCGAGGCGTTCGCGAACTTGCCGCAGCTTCTGCCCGAGAGGCCGAAGGCGGTGCTGGTCATCACCGGGCATTGGGAAGCCGACGCCTTCACGGTGTCGACCTCGCCGCATCCACCGATGGTCTACGATTATTACGGTTTCCCCGAGCATACCTACCACATCAAATATCCGGCGCCGGGCAAGCCCGAGCTTGCCGCGCAAGTGAAGGCGCTGCTCACGCATGCCGGCCTCGATTGCCGCGAAGATCCCGACCAGGGTTTCGATCACGGCACGTTCGTTCCGCTCGGGCTGATGTATCCGAATGCCGACATGCCGATCGTGCTGCTGTCGCTGAAGTCCAGCTATGACGCGGCCGAGCACGTCAAGGTGGGGCAGGCGATCGCATCCTTGCGCGACGAAGGCATCCTGATCGTCGGCAGCGGCCTGACCTATCACAACATGCGCGGCTTCAACCGTCCGGAGTCCAAGCCCGTCTCGTATGATTTCGAGGCCTATCTGAACGAGGCGATCAGCAACCCCGATGCGGCGCGCCGCAATGCCATGCTGGTCGATTGGGAGAATGCGCCGAGCGCACGCCTTGCACATCCGCGCGAGGACCATCTGCTGCCGCTGATGGTGGCGGCCGGTGCTGCGGGAAGCGACGTCGGACGGCGCGTCTTCGTCGACGAGGTCGCGCATGTGGCGATGGCCTCGTATGTGTTTGGGTAATGATCTCTTCTCCATCGTCCCGCAAGCGGGGAGAGGCGAAGAAAGCCTCACCCATATCTCAGTTTCATCACCAGAATGCCGCCGGCGAGAACCATGGTGACGGCGTTCGCCGCGACCAGGGGGGCATCGCCTGAAAGCAGGCCGTAGATGAGCCAGAGCGTGAGGCCCAGCATCATGACCAGAAACATGCCGAGAGAAATGTCGCGCGCCGAGCGGGTCTTCCAGACCTTGATGAACTGCGGCGCGTAGGCGACGGTGGTGCAGGTGGCGGCGGCAAAGCCGAGCAGCTTGATCGCGAAGGGGTCCATGTCGGCTCTATAGCATGGATTCGGCTCTGCCTCACGCGCGCGCCGCCATGAGGCTGCGGTACAGCGCGGCATAGTCGCCGGCGCGGTTGCGCCAGGAGACGTCGGTCGCAAGGCCGCTGCGTTGCAGGCGGCGCCAGGTCAGCTTGTCGTGGAAGGCGGTGTTGGCCTTGCGCAGCGTGCCGGCGAGGGCATCCGCCGTCACGGGGGCGAATTTGAAGCCGGTGGCATCGTGGCCGGACGCGTCGGCCTCGCCGATATCGACGATGGTGTCTTCGAGGCCGCCGACGCGCGAGACGATCGGCACGGCGCCATAGCGCAGCGCGCAGAGCTGGGTTAGGCCGCACGGCTCGAAGCGGGACGGCACAATCAGCGCGTCCGAGCCGGCCTGGATCAAATGCGCGAGAATCTCGTCATAGCCGATCACGACGCCGATCCGGCCCGGATTGGCGCGGGCCGCGGCCTGGTAGCCATCCTGCAGATCGCGGTCGCCGCTGCCGAGCAGCGCGAGCTGCATGCCTTCGCGCAGGATGGTCGGGATGGCCTCCATCAGGAGATCGAGCCCCTTCTGCCACGACAGCCGGCTGATGACGCCGAGCAGTGGCGCTTCGTCCGAGGAATCGAGATTGAACTGCTGCTGCAGCACCGCCTTGTTCGCGGCCCGGAAGGTCAGGTCTTCCGCGCCGAAGCGGTAGGCGATGTGCGGATCGGTTTGCGGATTCCAGACCTCGGTGTCGATGCCGTTGAGGATGCCGCTCAGCACGTTGGATCGTTCACGAAGCAGGCCGCCGAGGCCCATGCCGCCTTCGTCGCTCTGGATTTCCTTCGCGTAGGTCGGCGATACCGTGGTGATACGATCGGCAAGGCTCAAGCCGGCCTTCAAGAAGCTGATGCCGCCGAAATATTCCAGTTCGTTGACGTTGAAGGCATGCCAGGGCAGGCCGATCGATCCGATCAGCTCAGGGGCGAACTTGCCCTGGTAGGCCATGTTGTGGATGGTCATCACGGTGCCGGGCCGTGGACGATTGTCGTAGTGCAGATAGGCCGGCGCGAGCCCCGCCTGCCAATCGTGGGCGTGCACGACATCGGGCACGAAGGCCGGCACGAGGCCGTGGCCGATATCGGCCGCCACGCGCGACAGCGCGGCGAAGCGCACGCCGTTGTCTGCCCAGTCGACGCCGTCAGTGGTGACATAGGGGTTGCCTGGCCGCGCATAGAGATGCGGCACGTCCAGCACGAACAGATCGAGCCCGGCATGCGAACCCGCCAGCAGCCGGCCGGGACCGCCGAAATAATCGGGCCAGCGCCGCAGTTCCTCTGTGCCGGACAAAAGGCGCATCACGTCGGGATAGCCCGGCAGCAAGGTGCGCATCTCGACGCCATGCGCCTTCAGCGCAACCGGCAGCGCGCCCGCAACATCTGCGAGGCCGCCGGTCTTGACGAGGGGATAGACTTCAGAGGCGACCGCGAGGACGCGAACAGGCGTCATGTATTGAGCCTGTCGATCATCGGCTGGGTGATCAGCGAGATGCCCTGCTCGGTGGTGCGGAAGCGCTTTCCGTCGAACTCGGGATCCTCGCCGACGACGAGCCCTTCCGGGATCTCGACGCCGCGGTCGATCACGACGTTCCTCAAGCGGGCGCCGCGGCCGACACTCACGTAAGGCATGATCACGGCATTCTCGACATTGGCGTAGGAGTTGATGCGCACGCCGGTGAACAGCAGCGAGCGGCGCAGCGAGGCGCCGGAGATGATGCAGCCGCCGGAGACCAGCGAACTCACCGCCTGGCCGCGCCGGCTCTCCTCGTCATGGACGAATTTCGCCGGCGGCGTGATCTCAGCATAGGACCAGATCGGCCAGGCGCGGTCGAACAGGTCGAGCTCGGGCACCACGTCGGTAAGGTCGATATTGGCGGCCCAATAGGCGTCGACCGTGCCGACGTCGCGCCAATAGGCGCGAGTGTCGCTGCCCGAGCGGACGCAGGAGGTCGAGTACTGGTGCGCCATCGCGCGGCCGTTCTTGACCAGGTAGGGAATGATGTCCTTGCCGAAATCGTGGTTCGAGTTCGGGTCCTCGGCATCGCGCTTGAGCTGGTCGAACAGGAATTTCGCGTCGAACACGTAGATGCCCATGCTGGCGAGCGAGACGTCCGGCTTGCCCGGCATCGGCGGCGGATCCTTCGGCTTCTCCAGGAACTCCTGGATCCAGCCGTTCTCGTCGATATGCATGATGCCGAAACCGGAAGATTCGGTCCGCGGCATTTCCAGGCAGCCGACGGTGACGTCGGCGCCGCTCTCGACGTGCTGGCGCAGCATCACCTCGTAGTCCATTTTGTAGATGTGGTCTCCGGCCAGCACGACGATGAAGCGGCAGGCGTGGGATTCGATGATGTCGATGTTCTGGTACACCGCGTCCGCCGTGCCGACATACCACATGCTCTCGGAGACGCGCTGGCTGGCGGGCAGGATGTCAAAACTCTCGTTGCGTTCGGGGCGGAAGAAGTTCCAGCCCATCTGAAGGTGCCGGATCAGGCTGTGCGCCTTGTATTGGGTCGCCACCGCGATACGGCGGATGCCGGAGTTCACCGCGTTCGACAGCGCGAAATCGATGATGCGGGACTTTCCGCCGAAATAGACCGCCGGCTTGGCGCGGCGGTCGGTCAGCTCCAGCAGGCGGCTGCCGCGTCCTCCGGCCAGGACAAACGCCAGCGCCTGACGGGCAAGCGGCTCGGGTCTCGCGGCACTCATGTGATCCTCCCACAACTCTGGCGCTCGCGAGAAGCCTCCCGGCCGCGCACATTGGAACCGATAGTAATGGCACGAATAGTAAATCGTGAAGGTGGTTGTTGGTTGCGAATGCACGGGAAGCTTAATGCCTTGCCGGGGTGATCGGGCCTCAGCCACCGTCGCGCGGCTGTCACAGGCGATGACGTCGCCGGGCACCGGTTGATCAGAACGGAGGCAAGCGTCTTGTGCGGTGCACGCAAACTCCAGGCTTTGAAATTCAATGCTTTGACTTGGCGCAAGGATGTCCGATCATGACGCTGCGATCCTTTTTCCAAGCGAAAGGTCAGACAGGGAGTAGGACGATGAGGATCTGGAAGACGGCGATTGCCTGTTCATTGGCCGGGGTGGTCATGGTGGCCCAGATCGGGCAGGCCACGGCGGCCCCGATGCCGACCAACGTTGCGACGATGAAGGCTGCGGCCGGTGACAATGTCACACCGGTCCATTGGCGCGGCAGCGGCTGGGGCTTTGCCCTCGGCGGTCTCGCAGCCGGCGCGCTCATCGGCGGCGCCATCGCCGCGGGGTCTCCTTACGGCTACGGCTATTATGGCCGGCCCTATTATGGCGGCTACGGCTATGGATATCCGGGCTACGGCTATGGTTACGCCCCCGCCTATTACGGCGGCTACGGCTACGCACCGGTCTATCCGCGATATTATCGGCCGTACCGTCCGTATTACAGCTATGGCTATTACCGGCCGTACCGGGTTTATCACCGCCCGTTTGGTGTCTACCGTCCCTACTACCGCGGCTACTGGTGAGACCGCGCGGCTAGAATGACAGCCACACGATCAGGCTCATGCATGCAACATGCATGAGCAGGTTCGCGGCGAGATGCAATGGGCCTGGCCTGAGGCGAAGCCTGCGCCTCCCGCCGTCGCCTAATTCGATCCCACGGCCGCAGCCGTGAAGCTGCGCTCGACGGCTTTGCTGACGTCGAGCTTCTTCGGCAGGATGCCGTAGCGCGTCGCGCGGTCGGAGGCTTCCTGCACCTCCTTGACCACGTTCTCGTCGATCACGATCGGGCCGGTGCGCTGCGCGGTGTAGGCCGACAGCAGCACGTCCTCGGGCAGCTTGGTCAATTCGGCCGTGTTCTTGGCGTATTCGGCGACATGGTCCAGCGACCACAGTCGCGCCTTGTTCAAGCGCTGCACCAGATCCTGCACCGCCGCGCGCTTGGTGGCGATGGCGTTGTCGGAGGCGACGATGAAGGTGATGGTCGGCGTCAGCCCTTCGCCGTTGGCGATGACGCGAGCCTTGTCCTTCAACGTCGCGAACGAGACGTAGGGCTCCCACACCGCCCAGGCGTCGATCGAGCCGGCGAGCAGCGCGATCTTGGCGTCGACCGGGCCGAGCGGCGCGAAGGTCGCATCCTCCAGCTTGATCGCTGCATTCTCCAGTGTCGCATCGATCAGGAACTGGCCCCAGCCGCCGCGTGTGCCGGCGAGCCGCTTGCCCTTGAGGTCGGCCGCCGATTTGATCGGCGAATCCTGACGCACCAGGATAGCCTGCGTCTTCGCATCCGAGCGCGTGCCGCCGATCGCCTTGATCGGCGCGCCCGCGGCATAGACCGAGAGGAACGAGAGATCGCCGGTGTAGCCGACGTCGAGCGCGCCGGCATTGAGCGCTTCGAGGATCGGCGCGGCCGCGGGGAATTCCGACCATTCGATTCTGTAAGGCAGGTCCTTCGCATAGCCGGAGATTTCGAGCAGCGAGCGATTGCCGCCCTTCTGGTCGCCGACGCGCAGCACGACAATGTCGGCGGCGAGCGATGCGGCAGCGGTCGATAGCGTGATGGCGGCGGCGAGCAGCGAGGTGGCGAGCCGGCGTGTGATGGAATGGTCGTGAGAGTTGATGCTCATTGGATCCGTCTTGTTGCGTTGCTCACGATGCGTGAGCGAACGGTGCAGCGAGACGATCAAGTCTATGAGCGCGCGGTGCGCCGTCAATGAAATGGCCAACCGTATTGTGCGTGCTTCAGGCAATGACGTTTCAGCGGGCCGGCGCTTTCGAGAATGCGCAGCGTGCGCGGCAGACGCTGCACAGGGATGCAGCAGGCGATGGAGTCGCGGTTGACCCTGCGTGCCTATGCATCTGCGAAAATCCTTTCATCGCTTGCCCATGCGCGGATGGAGAGAATGTCTTCCCTTCGCGCAACATTCGAAAATCCATTTCATTGACGATGCCGCGAACGCGCCGCATGATTTGCGCATCGCATCAACACGGCGCGCCAAGCGCCGACGGAACAATTTTCTCTTAGACGCAGCTCCGCACGGAACATGCGCAACGCGACCCGTTGCGTACACGGCGGAGCCGTGCCAGCGCAGGAGCCAGGCCGATGAACAACGATAACCAGCGCAGCGGGTCGAAACTCGACCGGCGCCACCTGCTTCAGGCAGGGCTTGCGGCGGCCTTCGCAGCGCCGCTCGGCGCGCTGGGTGCGCAGGCCTTCGCACCGCGCGCCATCGCGCCGGGTGTCGACTTCCCCGAGTTTCCGCTGTGCCGCACGGCCTCTGACGCACCCGCGCTCACTGGCGCGCCGCGCAAGCTGAAGCTGTCGTGGAATGCCGGCGCCGTCTGCCTCGCGCCGGTGCCGGTCGCGATCGAGCACGGCTTCTTCAAGAAGCATAATCTCGACGTCGAGCTCGTCAACTATTCCGGCTCGACCGACCAGCTGCTCGAGGCCATCGCGACAGGCAAAAGCGATGCCGGTCTCGGCATGGCACTGCGCTGGCTGAAGCCGCTGGAGCAGGGTTTTGACGTCAAGATCGCCGCGGGCACCCATGGCGGCTGCATGCGGGTGCTGTCGCGCACCGATTCCGGCGTCTCGAAGCTGACCGACCTCAAGGGCAAGATCGTCGCGGTCGGCGATCTCGCCGGTCCCGACAAGAACTTCTTCTCGATCCAATTGGCCAAACTCGGCATCGATCCGGTGAAGGACGTCGACTGGCGCGCCTATCCCGGCAATCTGCTCAACGTTGCCGTGGAGAAGGGCGAGGTGCAGGCGTTCCTGTCGTCCGATCCGCTCGCCTATCTCTGGCTCAAGGACACACAGTACAAGGAGGTCGCCTCAAATCTCGATGGGGAGTACCGCGAGAAGAGCTGCTGCATCCTCGGCCTGCGCGGCTCGCTCGTGCGCGAAGAGCCTCAAGTCGCGCGCGCCATCACCCAGGCGCTGCTCGATGCTGCGATGTTCACCGCGCAGAATGCGACGCTCGCGGCGAAATCGTTCCAGCCCTATGCGCCGAAGGCGGCGACGCTCGCCGATATCGAGGGCATGGTGCGCTACCACACCCACCATCATCATCCCGTCGGCGAGATCTTGAAGCGCGAGCTCAAGGCCTACGCCGACGACCTCAAGAGCGTGCAGGTCTTCAAGCAGAGCACCGACACCGCCAAATTCGCGGAGCGCATCTATGTCGACGTATTCGCTGTCTGACGGCCTTGCCTCGGGCGCGCCGCGCACCTCGCGCGTGCCGCTGCTGGCGAGCTGGGTCCGAGAATCCGGCGCCGGCGTTCTCGCCAGCATCGCCTGGATCGCCTTCGGCCTGTCCTGCCTGTGGTGGCAGGATGTCGGCGATTGGTCGCGCACGCATTCACTTGGCATTGCGGCTTTCATCATCGCGGCGATCGCGCTGTTCGGCACTGTCGGTGCCGACTATCTGGGAGCGGCGGGACAGGCGCTGCACAAGCGGGCGCCGTGGCTGGTCGCGCTCGGGGTGTTCCTGACGGTGTGGGAGGTTGCAACGGCAAAATTCGCCTGGCTGCCGCTGCCGTTCTTCCCGCCGCCGCAGGCGATCATCGAGGTCTATACCGACGATCTGCCGAAGCTGCTCGACAGCGTCCTTGCCTCGATCAAGCTCCAGCTCGGCGGCTATCTGATCGGCGCCACGATTGGCTTTCTAACCGGCGTCTCGATCGGCTGGTCGCGCGCGGTCGGTTATTGGGTGCATCCGGTGCTGCGCTTCATCGGCCCACTGCCGGCGACCGCCTGGCTGCCGATCGCCTTCTTCACCTTTCCGTCGAGCTGGAGCGCCTCGACCTTCCTGATCGCGCTGGCAACGGGCTTCCCGGTTACCGTGCTGACCTGGTCGGGCGTCGCGAGCGTCAGCAACGCCTATTACGACGTCGCGCGCACGCTGGGGGCAAAGCCTTCGTTCCTGGTGCTGAAGGTCGCGATCCCGGCCGCGTTGCCGCACGTCTTCGTCGGCCTGTTCATGGGGCTCGGCTCGTCCTTTGCCGTGCTCGTCGTCGCCGAGATGATCGGCGTTAAGGCCGGGCTCGGCTGGTACCTGCAATGGGCGCAGGGCTGGGCCGCCTACGCCAACATGTATGCAGCGCTGATCGTGATGTCGCTGCTCTGCTCCGGCGCAATCACGCTGCTGTTTGCGATCCGCGATCGCCTCCTGGTCTGGCAGAAGGGGACCGTCAAATGGTAGCCACAGCTCTCGCCGAAGCGGTCACGCATCCGGCCACCGGCGCCGCGCTCGATATCGAGCAGGTCAGCCACGCCTTCGACATCGACGGGACCGAGCTGCCGGTGCTGAGCGACGTCAGCATCTCGGTCGAGCCCGGCGAGTTCGTCGCGCTGCTCGGCCCGTCCGGCTGCGGCAAGTCGACCTTGCTGCGGCTGATCGCCGGCCTCGACAAGCCGAAGGCGGGAAGGCTGCGGGAGGACGAGGAGCGCATCAGGAACCCGCATCCCTCGCGCGTCGTCGTGTTCCAGGATCCGACCCTGTTTCCCTGGCGGTCGGTCTGGGACAACGTCGCCCTGGGCCTTGAGGCCCAGGGCATTTTGAGGAGCCAGCGCCAGCGCGTCGATGACGCGCTTGACCTCGTCGGGCTTTCGCCGTTCCGCAACGCCTATCCGCACCAGCTCTCCGGCGGCATGGCGCAGCGCGTCGCGCTGGCGCGGGCGCTGGTCAACGATCCCAAGATCCTGATCCTGGATGAGCCCCTGGGGAAACTGGACTCGCTGACCCGCATCACCATGCAGGCCGAGCTCGTCGCGCTCTGGCAGCGCAAGGGGTTCACCACGCTGCTGGTGACGCATGATGCGGAGGAGGCGCTGGTGCTCGCCAACCGCGTCATCGTGTTCAGCGATCGTCCCGCGCGGGTGAAGGCCGATATCCGCGTCGACCGTCCGTATCCGCGCCATCGCGGCGATCCGTATCTGGCCGACCTGCGTCGTCAGATCCTCGGGCTGTTGGGGTTAGATGCCACATGGTGACCTCCATAGCCAAGGGCCGCACGGCTCACAGCGAGCCCGACTACATCGCCCGCGCAGCGACGCTTGCCACAAGCTTTGCGGCGCGCGCGGCCGAGCACGACCGGCTCGGCAGCTTTCCTTTCGAGAATTTTCGCGAGCTCTCGGAGGCAGGCTTGCTGTCTCTGACGGTGCCGGCGGTTCATGGCGGCGCCGGTGCCGGCGCGCGCTATGCCGCGCGCGTGCTCGGCATTCTCGGCAAGGCCGATCCGTCGACCGCGCTGGTGCTGTCGATGCACTACATCAATCATCTCGTGATGGCGCGCAGTCCGAACTGGCCGGCGCGACTGTCGCGCAAGCTCGCGCGCGAAAGTGTTGAGGGCATCGCGCTCATCAACGCCCTGCGCGTGGAGCCGGAGCTCGGCTCGCCTGCGCGCGGAGGGTTGCCGGCGACGATCGCGCGGCGCACCGAAACCGGCTGGCGCCTCTCCGGCCACAAGATCTACTCGACGGGATCGCCGATCCTGAAATGGTACCTGCTCTGGGCGCGCACCGACGAGGCGGAGCCGCGCGTCGGCCAGTTCCTGGTGCCGGCGGGCCTGCCGGGCACGCGCATCGTCCAGACCTGGGACCATCACGGCCTGCGCGCCAGCGGCAGCCACGACGTCATCTTCGACGACGTCGTGGTCCCGCTCGACGCCGAGGTCGATTTGCGCAAGCCGGCGGACTGGCGCACGCTCGACGTTACGCAGCAGACTGTGCACACCGTTTTCATCGCCGCGATCTACGACGGCGTTGCCCGCGCCGCGCGCGACTGGCTGATCAATTTCCTGAAGCAGCGCGTGCCTGCCAGCCTCGGCGCGCCGCTGGCGACCTTAGCCCGCGCGCAGGAGATCGTCGGGGCCATCGAGGCGCGGCTTGCGGTCAACGCACGTTTGATCGACACGGCTGCCCGCGACTTCGACGATGGCGTCGATCTCTCTGCCGGTGAATCCAACGTCATCAAGCTGACCGTGACCAACAACGCCGTTGCCGTCGTCGAGGACGCGCTGTCGTTGACCGGTAACCACGGGCTCAGCCGCGCCAATCCGCTGGAGCGGCATTATCGCGACGTGCTGTGCGGCCGCGTGCACACGCCGCAGGATGATTCCACGCGCATCGGCCTCGGCCGCCTCGCACTCGGCCTCTAGGGATCAACAGGGAGACGATCATGTCGATCGAGTTCATCGGCTTCATCAGCAACAACAATTCGTCCGAGACCGTCGTCCGGGAAGGACCGGTGCTCAATCCGACCCATATCGAGACGGTGGCGAAGGCGCATGAGAATGCCGGCTTCGACCGCGCGCTGCTGGCGTTTCATTCGACCTCGCCCGATGCGCTCCAGGTCGCCCAGCACGTGCTCAATCACACCGAGAGGCTCAACGTGCTCATCGCGCAGCGGCCCGGCTTTACTGCCCCGACATTGCTGGCGCGGCAGTTCGCCGTGCTCGACCAGTTTTCCCGCGGCCGCGTCGCGCTCCATGTCATCACCGGCGGCAACGCCACCGAACTGCGGCAAGACGGCAACACGCTCGACGACAAGGACGAGCGCTATGCCCGCACCTCTGAATTCCTCGACGTGCTCAAGCTGCAATGGAGCAGCGACAAGCCGTTCAGCTACAAGGGCAGGTACTACCAGGTCGAGAACGCCTTCTCGCAGGTGAAGCCGTATCGCCCCGAAGGCATCCGCGTCTATTTCGGCGGCGCCTCGGATGCGGCGATCGACGTCGCTGGCAAGCATGCCGACACCTTTGCGCTGTGGGGCGAATCCTACGCGCAGGTGCGCGATATCACCTCGCGCGTGCACAACGCCGCGGTGCGGCAGGGGCGGCCGACGCCGCGCTTCAGCCTGTCGGTGCGGCCGATCATTGCACCGACCGAGAAGCAGGCCTGGGAGAAGGCGGAGGAAATTCTCGCGCGCGCCACCGCGCTCCAGGACAAGACCGGCTATCGCAAGCCCGCTGACGGGCATGCCACCGCCGGCGCACGGCGCCTGCTCGCGCTCGCCGATCAGGGCAGCCGCATCGACAAGCGGCTCTGGACCGAGATCGCAAAGCTGACCGGCGCCAATAGCAACACCACCGCACTTGTCGGCACGCCCGAGCAGGTCGCGGAGGTCTTCGGCGATTATTACGATCTCGGCATCAGCCATTTCCTGATCCGCGGCTTCGATCCGCTGATCGATAGCATCGAATACGGCCGGGAGCTGATCCCGCTGACACGCGAGCTGGTCGCCAAGCGCCAGGCCGTTCGCGGCGAGGCCGCAGAATGATCCGCCTCATGTTGGCCGGCGCGCTGCTGTTCGCTTCGTTCGAAGTCGCAGCTGCGCAAACCACGCTCCGTGTCGGGGACCAGAAGGGCAATGCGCAGGCCGTGATGGAAGCGGCCGGCGTGCTCAAGGATGTGCCCTACAAGATCGAGTGGAGGGAGTTTCCGGCGGCCGCGCCGCTTCTGGAAGCGCTCAGCGCCGGCGCGATCGAGACCGGCCTCGTTGGCGATGCGCCCTTCACCTTCGCCGCCGCGTCGGGCGCGCCGGTGAAGGCGATCGCTGCTATCCGGCAGACGCGCGAGGGGCTCGCCATCCTCGTGCCCGAGAATTCGCCGATCAAGAGCTTTGCCGATCTCCGGGGTAAGAAGATCGCGACCGGCCGCGGCTCGATCGGCCATCAGCTGATCCTTGCTGCGCTGGAGAAGAACGGCTGGAGCGCGAACGACGTCCAGATCGCGTTCCTGGCGCCGTCCGACGCCAAGATCGCCTACACGCAAGGCTCGGTCGATGCATGGTCGACCTGGGAGCCGTATGTGAGTCAGGAGGAGGTGCTGTTCAAGTCGCGGCGCGTCATCACCTCGGAAGGGCTGACGCCGGGGCTGAGCTTCCAGGTAGCGCGGCCCGACGCGATCAGGGACAAGCGCGCCGAGCTGACCGATTTCATCCGCCGCCTCACCGCGGCGCGGGCCTGGTCGCTTAACAATATCGACAGCTATGCCGCGACCTGGGGCAGGTTGATGAACATCCCCACCGCCGTGCCGCAGAACTGGCTGTCACGCGCCAAGATCAGGATCGCGCCGATCGATGACGGCGTGGTCAAAGACGAGCAGGCGACGATCGACCTCTATTTCCGCTGGGGCCTGATCAAGCAGAAGCTGGATGCCGCGGAGATCGTCGATCGCTCGTTCACGGACGCGATCGCGAAGGTGGGGTTGTAATGCTCCGTCGTCATTCCGGGGCGCGACGAAGTCGCGAGCCCGGAATCCATTCATCGACAGACATTGCGGCTCGATGGATTCCGGGCTCGCCCTTCGGGCGCCCCGGAATGACGACTGTGGGTGTGAGAGCTCACGAGTCACTCAAGCATTCGTGAAGCGCGACGAGCACGTTCCAGCGCAATCGCCTTCTTCGAAATATTCCTTCTGCATTCTCACCGCCCGACAACACCCTTATTGCTATTTGCGCCGCAGCTCTTGCGGCACGGCGCACTCCCGCAAAGATCAATCCGACGACCACATCGGGAGACCGGCCATGGGCCTGCAAGAAACAAAAATCGAATCGCTTCCCTTCGTCACCGCCGAACTCAATTATCTCGCACCGATCGACGGCAAGCCGCGCACCTACGCGTTCGATCCGCCGCCGGGTGAGCCGAAAACCACCTCGCTGCCGGAGCCGCATCAGGTGCCGATCTTCGATGCGCGGCTGATCGCGCAGAACTTCTCGCTGGATCGCGAGGGCTTTGCGTTGGTGCGTCACCCGACGCAGGTGAAGGATTTCTACAACGAGGACGAGGTGAGGGCGGTCTATTATCCCGCCGTGGAGGCCTTTCTGCGCGCGACGCTGAAGGCCGACCGTGTCGTCATCTTCGACCACACTGTGCGCAAGCGTGTCGCGGGCGCGCCTGATATGCGCGACGGCGGCCCGCGTCAGCCGGCCACGCGCGTCCATGTCGACCAGACCATCACGTCCGGCGCCAACCGCGTCCGCGAGCATCTGCCTGATGAAGCCGAAGAGCTGCTGAAGGGGCGCGTGCAGGTGATCAATCTGTGGCGGCCGATCCGCGGTCCCTTGCGGGATTCACCGCTCGCCATGGCCGACGGCACCACGGTCAAGCCGGAAGACCTCGTCGCTTCCGACCTGATCTATCCCAACCGCCGCGGCGAGACCTATTCGGTGAAATACAATCCGAACCACCGCTGGTTCTATTTCCCGGAGATGACGCCGGATGAGGCGCTGCTGCTGAAGTGCTACGATTCCGCAACCGACGGCCGGACCCGTTTCGGGCCGCATACCGCATTCGTCGATCCGACCACGCCGGCCGATGCTGCGCCCCGCGAGAGCATCGAAGTCCGCACGCTGGTGTTCCACCGGCAGTAACAACGTGTGATGGCCCTGCCGGGTCCATGCATCATGGGCGCGGGCGTCGTTCAGGTCTCGGTGGATTAGGCGTCCGAGCGCGCTATAGTGCCGCCCAATGCAAAGGGGGCGCTATGACAAGGATCAGGGTAGGACTCGTCGGCTGCGGCTTCGTGTCGGAGTTGCACATGTATGCGTTCCGGCGCGTCTACGGCGTTGACGTCGAGGTCGCGGCGGTTGCTGCCCGCGGCGACAAGGTTGTCGCGTTTGCCGGGCATCACAATATCCCGCGTGTTTACCGGAGCTTCGCCGAGCTGATCGCCGACCGCGATCTCGACGTCGTCGACATCTGCACCCCGCCCAATCTTCACGCCGAGATGATCGTCGCCGCCATGCAGTCCGGCAAGCACGTCATCTGCGAAAAGCCGTTCGCCGGCTATTTCGGCCGCGAAGGCGATCAGCAGCCGATCGGCAAGCACGTGCCGAAGGCGCTGATGTATGAACGCGTGATCGAAGAGATGGACAGGACGCGGGCCGCGATCGAGCGCACGGGCAAGCTCTTCATGTATGCCGAGGACTGGATCTACGCGCCGGCCGTAACCAAGACCGCCGAGATCATCAAGGCGACCAAGGACAAGATTCTGTTCATGAAGGGCGAGGAGAGCCATTCCGGCTCGCACGCCGCGCATGCCGCGCAATGGGCGATGACCGGCGGCGGCTCGCTGATCCGCATGGGCTGCCATCCCCTCTCGGCCGTGCTGTATCTGAAGCAGGTCGAAGCCAAGGCGCGCGGCGAGCGCATCCATGTGGCCAGCGTCACCGGCGATGTCGGCAACGTCACCGCTGGGCTCAAGCCGGAGGAGCGCAGCTACATCAAGGCCAATCCCGTCGATGTCGAGGACTGGGGCACGCTCACCGCCACTTTCTCGGACGGCACCAAGGCGACGGTGTTCTCCGGCGACATGATCATGGGCGGCGTGCGCAATCTGATCGAGACCTATACGAGCGGCGGCTCGCTGTTTGCCAACATCACGCCCAACAATCATCTGATGAGCTATCAGACCAGCGAGGAGAAGCTCGCTTCCGTCTACATCACCGAGAAGGTCGACCGCAAAACCGGCTGGCAATATGTCTGCCTCGAGGAGGAATGGACGCGCGGCTATTTGCAGGAGATCCAGGACTTCATGGAATGCGTCGCGACGGGCCGCCAGCCGCTGTCGGACCTCGCGCTGGCCTATGAGACGATCAAGGTGAACTACGCAGGATATTGGGCGGCGGAGGAGGGGCGGCGGGTGGTGTTGTGAAAGCAACGTGTCTCCGCAGGCACGCTTGCCTTCTCCCCTTGCGGGACAAGGTGGCGCGAAGCGCCGGATGAGGGGTTGTTTCCGCGCATCCCAATGAGAGTTGAACACGCGGAGGGAGACACCTCACCCGTCTCGCCGCAACGCGGCGAGCCACCCTCTCCGCAAGGGGAGAGGGTGTACACTGCCCGTGCCGCCCCCTCACGCCCCGTAGGTCGAGCCCTTCGGCAGCGGGAAGACCGGGTCCTGCGTGCGGATGTTGGTCGGCCACACGACGGAGATGTGCGCGCCGGCGTTCTGCATCACGACCGGCGTCGAACGTTCGTTCTGGCCGGAGAGCGGCGTGCCCGGCGGGAAGAATTTCACGCCATAGCCCTGGATCGTGCCGCCCGCGGGGATGTCGACGTCGAGCGCCGCTTTCCGGATCGCCTCGGGCTCGAAGCTGCCGTACTTCTCCTTGGCGACAGGCAGCACGTTGTTGAGCAGCACCCAGGTCTGGTTGAAGCCCATCGAGCAGTGCGGTGGCACATCGGTGGCGCCGGTCTTGGCCTGGTAGCGACTGACCATGGTCTTGATCAGATCGCCCATGCCGGGCGCGAGCTTGGCGGGATCGAGCAGCTGTGCCGGCACCGGGTCGATGTTGCAGAAATTGTCGATGTCGGCGCCGAACGTGGCGCGCAACTTGTCGAGTTGGCTGTAGCCGGCACCGGCTCCGAACAGCATCTTGAAGCGCAGGCCGCTCTCGCGGGCCTGGCGCAGGAACAGGGTGATGTCAGGGTTGTAGCCCGCGTGCGAGATCACGTCGGCCTTGGCCCGCTTGATCTTGGTCACCAGCACCGACAGGTCGGGCGCCGAGGCCGAATAGCCTTCGCGCAGCACCACCGGAATGCCGGCCTCTTTCGCATAGGCTTCGTCAGCGGAGGCAACGCCGACGCCATAAGGGCCGTCCTCGTGGATCAACGCGACCTTGACCTCCTTCGGATCCATGCCGAGCTTGGCTTTGGCGTGCTCGGTGAGGAAGCTTGCAAAGGCCTGGCCGTATTGATCCGAATGGATCTGCGCGCGAAATACGTGCTGCAGGTTCTTGTCCTTGAACACGGCGGTCGAGACCGCGGTCGTGATCCAGAGGATCTTTTTTTGCTGCTCGACCTTGGCCGCGAGCGGCACCGCATGCGAGCTGGCATAGACGCCGTTGAGGATGTCGATCTTCTCTTGGCTGATCAGGCGTTCGGCCTCGTTGATCGCAACGTCCGGCTTGCTCTGCGAATCCGCGGCGACCGGAGCAACCTTGTATTTGCCGCCGACACCGCCTTTCTCGTTGACGAGGTCGATGGCGATCTGCGCGCCGATCGAGGAGGCGACCGAGCCGCCGGCGGCGAAGGGGCCGGTGAGGTCGTAGATCAGGCCGATGCGTATAGTCTCGGCTTGTGCCTGGGCGCGTGTCCAATCGAGGCTGAGTGCGGCGGCGGCAGCCGCCGATGTCTTCAGCAGCTGCCTGCGTGAAGTCGGCATCCTATCCTCCCTCAAAACCGTCGTTCGATCTTGTTGTTGTTCGCAAAGTATGGGGAGCTGGACGGCGGAAAGTCAATATCGCCAAAGTCGAGGTTCTTCGGCGCCGGCGCTTCACGCCGGCGCGTTCGTTCGTGGATGGCGCCGCTCAGCCCGGCCCGGCGCCTTGGGTCGCCGTATACACCGCGTAGAGCGATTGGCTTGCGGCCATGAACAGGCGGTTGCGCTTGGGGCCGCCGAAGCAGACGTTGCCGCACACTTCCGGCAGACGGATGCGGCCGAGCAGCTTGCCCTCCGGCGACCACACCGTGACGCCGCTGTAGCCGACGGCGCGTCCGGCATTGCTGGAGGCCCAGAGATTGCCGTTGACGTCGCAACGCAGGCCATCCGGTCCGCACTTCACGCCGTCGATCACGCAATCGGTGAACTTCTTCAGGTTCGACAGCTTGTTGTCGCTGCCGACGTCGAACACGAAGATCTCGCCCTTGCCGCCGGGGCCGGTGTCGCCCGGTCCCTTGCCGGTCGAGGCGATGTAGAGCTTCTTGTAGTCGGGCGAGAAGCAGAGCCCGTTCGGGTCGGGCACCTGGTCTTCGGTGACGACGAGGTCGATGCGGCCGGAGGGATCGATGCGATAGCAATTGGTCGGCAGCTCGCGCTTGCCCGGCACGAAGCCGGCCGGCTGTCCGATCCGCGGATTGAGCTTGCCGCCTGCATTGCTCGGGCCGCCCGCGACGTCGGGCTCGCCTTCGTAGAGCTGGCCGCCATACGGCGGATCAGTGAACCAATAGCTGCCGTCGGGATGCGCGGCGATGTCGTTCGGCGAGTTCAGCTTCTTGCCCTGGTAGGACTCGGCGAGCACGGTGGCGGTACCGTCATGCTCGTAACGCGTCACCCGTCGCGTCAGGTGTTCGCAGGAGAGCTGGCGGCCCTGGAAGTCGAACGAGTTGCCGTTGGAATTGTTGGAGGGCGAGCGGAATACGCTGACGCGGCCGTCGTCCTCGGTCCAGCGCATCTGCCGGTTGTTGGGAATGTCGCTCCACAAGAGATAGCGGCCCTGCGCACTCCACGCCGGGCCTTCCGCCCAGAGCAGCCCGGTGTAGAGACGCTTGATCGCGGTGTTGGGCTGCGCGAGATCGTTGAAGGACGGATCGACCGCGATGATGTCGGGGTCCCAGAAATAGGTCGTCGGCGCGCCGCCCGGGCCGAAGTCGCGCGGCGGCGTCGTGATCGTCGTCGGCGGTGCGGCGGGCCCGGTCTGGGCCAGCGCGGGGCCCGCCAACGTGGCCGCGGCGCCGAGCGCCAGCCCCCCGACCAGCGTTCGTCGTGAAAGCGCAGCATCGTGCGCACGCTGCTCCCGCTCAGGAGCCTCCTGGCGTGTCATCGTATCCTCCCGGTTACGTTCGGCCGGCCGGTTGATCCGGCCAAGCGCGGCGAAGGTTAGTCCGGTCCGCGTCCGGTTGCGAGAGGCAGACTTGAAACCGCGGCGTGATCGCAGGTCGCAATTTCGTCACCTTCGAGTGCGTTTGGATTGCAGGGCGCTAGCGGGGGATAAAGCCGGAGCTCATTGTGCAAGTCGTCATCCTGGTCATCCTTCTCTCACTCGCGTTTGCGGCCGGCTATTTCACGCGGGATTACGTCTCCCGAAAAAGGCGCGCGGAGGCACGCCGCTGGCGCGAGTACGCTGAGCCGGACTGGCTCTCAGCCAATGCGCCGGCCAACACCAACGAGATCGCGAAGACCGGCACCGCTGCGCCCACCGGCGAGCTCGGCCAAATGCTGAACCGTTGGGAGAACAGGGCGCGCGCCCGCCGCACCGGCACGGCCTAGGCCTACCCTTTTAGGTCATCTATGTTGACCCTCTTTTTGGCGTTGCAGTTGCGGCCATTTCTCGTCTAGAAACGGCCACATCGGGCCTCTCCCGAAACCAACCGTCAACGGTTTTGACCGAGGATTTGAGGCTCTACAGGGTCTGGCAATGCTGATTCGCGGCCAAATCGAGGGGATTTCGGGGGAGGTGGCTCTGGCCGCCGCCGCGATCCCGGCTGCGCTGCTGCCCACCCTCCTTATTGGCGGCCTTGTTCTTACTTGCCCCTGAGGGCCGGCTGGGCGCCATGCGCCTGGGCGCTCAGGGGTTGGTCGAGATCAACGGACACCTCAAGCGCCAAGGGACTGAAACGGCTCTGAACGGCGCAAACGCTCAAAAGGAAATCTAGGAATGGCCACCGTGAACAAGTCCGAGAAGGACCGCGTCATCATTTTCGACACCACGCTGCGCGACGGCGAGCAGTGCCCCGGCGCCACCATGACCTTCGAGGAGAAGCTCGAGGTCGCCGAACTGCTGGATGATATGGGCGTCGACGTCATCGAGGCCGGCTTTCCGATCACCTCCGAAGGCGACTTCCAGGCGGTCAGCGAGATCGCCCGCCGCTCCAAGAACGCCGTCATCGCCGGCCTGTCGCGCGCCCATCCCGCCGACATCGACCGCTGTGCCGAAGCCGTGAAGTTCGCCAAGCGCGGCCGCGTCCACACCGTGATCGCGACCTCGCCGCTGCACATGCGGGTGAAGCTGAACAAGACCCCGGAGCAGGTGATCGAGACCTCGGTCGCGATGGTCGCGCGCGCCCGCAACCAGATCGACGACGTCGAATGGTCGGCCGAGGACGGCACCCGCAGCGAGATGGACTTTTTGTGCCGCATCGTCGAGGCCGTGATCAAGGCCGGCGCCACCACGGTGAACATCCCCGACACCGTCGGTTATACGGTGCCGGAGGAATATACCCACTTCATGAGGACGCTGATCGAGCGCGTGCCGAACTCGGACAAGGCGGTGTTCTCCGTGCACTGCCATAACGATCTCGGCATGGCGGTCGCCAACTCGCTGGCCGGCATCACGGGCGGCGCGCGCCAGGTCGAGTGCACCATCAACGGCATCGGCGAGCGCGCCGGCAACGCCGCTCTCGAAGAGATCGTGATGGCGATCAACGTGCGCAACGACAAATTCCCCTACTGGAACAAGATCGACACGACGCAGCTGACCCGCGCCTCGAAGCTGGTCTCGGCGGCGACCTCGTTCCCGGTGCAATACAACAAGGCGATCGTCGGCCGGAATGCCTTCGCCCATGAGAGCGGCATTCACCAGGACGGCGTGCTGAAGGACGCTTCGACCTACGAGATCATGCGCCCCGAGATGGTCGGCCTGAAGCAGTCCTCGCTGGTGCTGGGCAAGCATTCCGGCCGCCACGCCTTCGTGCACAAGCTGGAGGAGATGGGCTACAAGCTCGGTCCGAACCAGCTGGAAGATGCGTTCACGCGGATGAAGGCGCTGGCCGACCGCAAGAAGGACATCTACGACGAGGACATCGAGGCGCTGGTCGACGAGGGGATGGCGGCCTCGCACGACCGCATCAAGCTGACCTCGCTGACGGTGATCGCCGGCACCCACGGTCCGCAGCGCGCGACCATGAAGCTCGACGTCGACGGTCAGATCAAGATCGAGGAAGCCGAGGGCAATGGCCCGGTCGACGCCGTCTTCAACTGCATCAAGCGCCTGGTGCCGCACGAGGCCAAGCTCGAGCTGTACCAGGTGCACGCAGTCACCGAGGGCACCGACGCGCAGGCGGAAGTGTCGGTGCGGCTGGCGCAGGACGGCCGCTCGATGACCGCACGTGCGGCGGACCCGGATACCCTGGTGGCTTCGGCCAAGGCCTATCTCGGTGCGCTCAACAAGATCGTCATGAAGCGCCAGCGCGACAATGTGACGACGGCGGCGGCGAGCTGAATGGCTGCCCTGCTAAGGGACAATAGCGGCTGTGTAAGCGAGCCGCTATTGATGCAGCCGGCATAAGACTGGCCACCCGGCGCCGCCGGGTGGCTCAAACAAACGATAGGGAGAGACTATGCGCACCTTGGCGATCGCCGCGTCCATCGCGGCTCTGGCACTTGGTTTGACCGGGCCGGCACTGGCTCAATCACCGATCATCATCAAATTCAGCCACGTTGTCGCCACCGACACGCCGAAAGGCAAGGGCGCGGAGAAGTTCAAGGAGCTCGCCGAGAAGTACACCGGCGGCAAAGTCAAGGTCGAAGTCTATCCGAACTCGACGCTCTACAAGGACAAGGAAGAGCTCGAGGCGCTCCAGCTCGGCAGCGTGCAGATGCTGGCGCCGTCCAATTCCAAGTTCGGCCCGCTCGGCATCCGCGAGTTCGAGGTGTTCGACCTGCCTTACATCCTGCCCGACATCAAGACGCTGCGGAAGGTGACGGAAGGGCCGCTCGGCACCAAACTGCTGAAGCTGCTGGATGCCAAGGGCATCACCGGTCTTGCCTATTGGGACAACGGCTTCAAGCAGATGAGCGCGAATAAGAAGCTGATCACGCCGGCCGACTATCAGGGCGTGAAATTCCGCATCCAATCCTCGCGCGTGATCCAGGCCCAGTTCAAGTCGCTCGGCTCGCTGCCGCAGGTGATGGCGTTCTCGGAAGTCTACCAGGCACTCCAGACCGGCGTGGTCGACGGCCAGGAGAACACCTGGTCGAACATCTACACCCAGAAGATGCACGAGGTTCAGAAGTACATCACTGAAACCAATCACGGCTACATCGGCTACGTGGTGATCGTGAACAAGAAATTCTGGGACGATCTGCCGGCCGACATCCGTGACCCATTGTCAAAGGCGATGAAAGAGGCGACCGAGTTCAGCAACGCGCAGTCGCAGAAGGAGAACGATGACGCGCTGGCCGAGATCAAGAAGAGCGGCAAGAGCGAGATCATCAAGCTGACGGCCGATCAGGACGAGGCGATGCGCAAGGCGATGGAGCCGGTCTACAAGGAGGCCGCGGGCCGCATCGGCCAGGGGCTGATCGACGAGTTCCTGAAGGAAGCCAAGAGCCCGACGAACTGACCTCGACGGGCGACCCCAACGAAGGGCTTCCGCGCAGCGCACGGAAGCCCTTTTTGTTGCGAATTATTTTTGTTCGCATCTGAACGGACATTCACGGCGATTACATCTCTGTAAGAGCGCGCTTCCTGTCCAAGTTGTAAGTTGCGCGTCAGCCCCCTCGCGCTCATCCTCACGGGTATCCTTCCAGAGGAGGTCAGGATGAAGAAATTCACCATCGCCGCCATTGCCGTGCTGAGCATCGCCGGCTCGGGCGCGGTCTATGCCCAATATCATCGCCCGTGGATGGAGCACGTCCGCCACATGCGCATGAGCCCCGAGGACCGCGCCGCCTTCGTCGATGCGCGGATCGCCGCCGTCCATGCCGGGCTGAAGCTGAACGCAGACCAGGAGAAGCTGTGGCCGCCGGTCGAGGCGGCGGTGCGGGAGTTCGCCAAGCTGCGCATCGACCGCGCCAATGCGCGGATGAATGCCGGGCCGGGCGATGCCGACAGGGCCGAGGATCCGATCGCCCGCCTGCGCCAGCGCGCCGAGGACATGGGCGCCAGCTCCGCCGCCCTGAAGAAGATCGCCGATGCCGCCGATCCGCTCTACAAGACCCTCGACGAGGGCCAGAAACGGCGTCTCGCCGTGCTGACCCGGCACCGCGGCCCGTTCGGCGGCGGCGGGGACGGCCCGCGCCACCACCACTTCATGGAGCGCATGGACCGCATGATGGAACGGGGCATGGACCACTTCCACCACGACCGCTTCGACCGTGACCGGGGTCCCGACCGGGACCGGGAGGGCCGGCTCTGAAAGGACCGGTTCTGGCGCCGTGAGCCCTGGCGAAGCCGCTGGAATCCAGCGGCTTTTCGCATTTCCGGGGCTGCGGACGAGACCTTGGAAAACTTGCGTCCGATCGCTTGCCAGACCCGGAACGCTTTGCTAAACGACCGGCCTCGCAAGGCCTTGACCGCCTTTCGGGCGCATAGCTCAGTTGGTAGAGCAGCTGACTCTTAATCAGCGGGTCCCAGGTTCGAGCCCTGGTGCGCCCACCACCTTTAAGCCCGCAGGGGCTTTTTTAAATTCTTCGATAGAGCAAAGCGCGTCTGGTGCGACGTTTTTGTTGGAGTGGACACGGCCGGTTTGCTATTCGGTGTTTCCCTAGTTTCTATATCTTCACCCATTCGATACAGCGCGCAGATCCGATGGGACAAGTCGGTCACGTGCTTGTCGTAGATTAGGAAATTGGAGCGGGCAGAACGGACGGTGTGTTCTGTCCGTCGCAGCAAGATACCGCTTGCTGCAGAACCAGAAGCAGAAGGTTCCGGATCTGGGCCCCCGAAGCGCAATGCGCAGTTCGATGCGGCGCAGCGATCGCTGGCGGAGTCATGCGCAAAGATCCGTTATGCACGCACGAACTAGCCGGCTTAACCTCTTTCGCGTCAGCCGCGCTTTCGCTGAGAGGGTAACGTAAATTCCACGACCTCGTGCTTGTCGCACGGATCAGGTGGCTGATTTTTCTTCACGATCAGCTCGAGCTCGAGAGCCTCGAAGGCGAGGTCATCCGCCAAGCGCTTGAACAGCTCGCGCTTCTCTATGTCCGTCGCCCGCTGACTCATCAGCGTAAATTCTCTGGCGTCAGCGCGGACCTTTTCCAAACGTCGTCGGAGGTCCTTCATGTGTGCCGGCGTAGCTTTTAATATTATCCTCGGCCCGAACAATCAGTTTGCTTGTTCGGATTCACCGGGAGTCAACTGCCGAAACTCGATACTGGTTCGATGCGGACCGCCAAATTCGTCGCTCATCGTGCTGCGATATTTGGCCATGCTCCATGACCCGGCCCCTGTTCAGGGACTGCGGGCTGAGGTCGGCCGTCCTGGCTGATGAGCTATCTCTGTCCGGCTCTCGCCCGATGATGCACAGAACGGGCATACCTGAAGGGGCATGAATGTTCGAAAGCGCACAGACGCGAGTGTTGGCCCCGACTAGGCTGCGAGCGATCCTGGGCGTTCGCGAAGCGCTCAGGGCCCGATGGCATCGGCGGATGCCGAATGTGCCGGCTGCAGCGAGGCGGTTCCGTCCGCGAACGCAGTGTTGCCGGCTGCGTGCCAGGCATGAGGCAGGAATAAGCTCGGCAGATTAGATCAACGATGGTCGTTCTCGTGCGTAGTGTCCTTCTCATAGTGGGAATATGGCTGCTGGTGAACGTTCTGTTCGTTGTAGCTGTCCTGCCCTCGCGCAGACCGGCACCTACTCGGCACGCAGCAATTCCATCTCCGGCGACGATCAACACGACGGCCGGTCGCTCGGATGGTCGCGAACCACCACTCCTGCAGCGCGGGATGACTCCAGTTGCAATCAGAGTTCTTTTCGTCGTCCTCCTCCTTCCAGCCCTTCGAGCGTGGAATGCGGTTAGGCGGCACTTCAGAGAGCATCACGACTAGAGTCGGGCCATCGTGCGCTTGAGTTCTCGTCGATGTCTTCACTGCGCCGCGGGCCCCCCGAGCGATTCAGCGAGACCGTCAGCCGGATCGCAAGTGCGGTCGCTACGGCCAATGGCTCCAACCATAGTCATGACCCGCGTTAAAACGATAATGTGAAAATCTCAGATCGGGAAACAGCCGGCGCCAGCATTCCCAACCCAAAATGCCGCAATCGGCGCTCAATTTGTCTGCCGCTTTTGAGCTGAAGCCTGATCGATCAGGAAATCGTCCAAGTCTCGGCCGCTTCGAAGCTGCGGCCGCAGCCATCGCGGCTGCCTGCCACGACCCGACCATGTCTCCGCTGGGTTCTTCGGATTGCGATATTTGGGACGGACGGGCGGATATGGACGACGGCGCTTGTAATTGAGCCGTGTGACCTCGCTGGCCAGTCTAATGCTGCGCAGCCTTTCCTCCAAACGTGCTTTTTGCACCAACATTTTCTGAGTGAGTTTGGCGGCGACCTCTTGGTGAAGGGTCCAGAGCTCGTCAACGGAGAGCGAATTAAAATGCGCGGTGTTCATGGCTCCAATCCGAATCTTGGGCAGAAGGCCCGGGCACACAAGTCGGGAATCAGGGAGCAGGCAAGCCGCCAGTTAAATATTGATCGCACAATCCACATTTAAATCCGCTAGGTGGCAGGGAGAAAGGCGCGACGATGGCAATATCGCGATGGAGTATTTAATTCGTAGCGGGGGTGTCCACGTATCGCGACATCCACGAACTCATCCCTCGGCAAGTTTTGCTTTGGTGTTCGGGAACGGGCGCAACTATCGCAATCGACCGGGCGGCTACGCCGCGGATCGAGGCCCGGCGCAACTCAGATGACCGATGAATCCATCGGCCTATCCTTGTTGCAGGCATCCCTGGAGTGCTGGACCGGCATATAAATTAGGTGGCCAAGAATACCATTAATTCATCGCGTTGCCCGATTTAAGCCGCATGGGGGCCGTTGTCGCCGCTAAGGCTCAAGCGGGGCGCACCCGGGAGTTTCCGATGTCCGGACATTTGCGATTGTACTTCGCCAGTTTGCTCCTTGTCGGAGGTTTCTCGGCGACGCCTGCGTCTTCCAATCCTCTAACCGACTTCTTCAATACTGCTACGTCCCAACCCACGGTAACCACCCCTCCGCCGCAAGCCGAATGCGCGCCGCGTCCCGGTACCTCGACCAGTGGCGGACAGCATTGGGTCTACCGAACGGACGGTCGTCGCAGATGCTGGTTCCTGGCCGAGGGCATCGCGACGGTGAAGAAGCCCATTCGGGCTCCCGCGGCCAAAGACCGTAGCGCCAGTTTCGACGAGAACCGAACCACGCAGACCACGCGGAGCGTGATCGTTGATGCGCGCGCGGAGTTGCTGCGCTCTGCACCGCCCGAGCAATCCCAGACGCCTGTAACGGAAATGCAGGTAGCAGATGCCACTTCCGATCTCGGCACGGGTGCTACCCTGATGTCGGCGGCTCCCGTCGGAGATATTCCCCGCAACCAGCTCAAGCGCGAACACTCCGTGCCGGATCAAGTCAACGTTGGGCAGTTTCTCGCCGCCGCGCCTGCCGACCCACCTCAAGATATGCCGCTGGGCCCGCGCACTGCAGAGGGGCACGACGAAGCGCGCAGCTGGACGGGCTGGCTCGGTGGGCTGCTGATGACGCTTGGTGGCCTCTCGCTCTTAAGCTCGAGCCACACGCTTCGGCACGCAGTGAGACTACGCCACTGAGGTGGCGACATACGAGGTACTGCCGCCGCGCGACCGACGGATTGAACGAGCAGGTATCGCCGAACTGCCACACGTACAATGGTTCCGTTGCATCGCACTTAGTTTGGCGCTGCCTTAACCGGACATTCGGGTACGATGATCGTCACCTTTTTGGATCGGACGGCATCATGCGGTATAAGGTTTTCGTGGTGGACGGCAGCCGGCAAGTGATCTGCACTGCAAAGCTCGACTGTATTGACGAGCAGGCGGCGAGACGCCGAGCCGAGCAAATGCATGACGGGCACGACGTTGAGCTTTGGGAAGGCGATCGGCTCGTTGCGGTGTTCCGAAGTGCAACGTCGAATGAAAGTCGGAGCTAACGCCCGACCCTGAATGGGCGGCCGGTCTCGCCGCCGAGTTCGTTCAAGTGTTATGAGGCATCCCGGCCTGGCTGGTTGGCGACGCGTCGTAGCGACGTCATCGCCGAGGCTCGCTAGGCGCAGATGAAGCCGCCCAGTCCTCTTTCAAGGTAGAGGTGGACGCGAGGAACGCGGGCAATCCGTGCATCGACCGCGCGAGTGAGCCGGGTCATCCTTCGGATCCGGCGGGTCTCTAAACGGCTCTAGCTCTGCCGCTCGCTTTGGTGCGCCGCCTTCTGCCGATTGGTTTTGTTTCTAGATGTCGGAGCTTACATCGAAGGTTCTCCACCTCTCTGAGCTCCTCCAGAAGCGCCTGGTGCCGTTCGCTCAGAACAGCACTAGAAGAAATTTGACGCATACTCATCACATGCTTCAGAAAAGGACTTAACTAGGAAGTCGACGAAAACGGAAGACAAAGAACGCCCGACTGAAGCTCAATGAGCTAAGGCCGCGGCGGCCAGATGCTCCCAGTACTCTGCCTCTGCAAGCAATTTCCAGCTTCGCGCAGGTTGGAGTACAGCAGTCTGACGGCAAAGCAAGGCCATTGCGCGAAAGCGGCGGGCAGCTTCCATTCCAACCTCCCATGTTTTCTTTTCCCCAACATATTTTTTAATTTTGTGATGGAGTCATCATGATTATATACACTAATAAAATAATCGGTTGTTTTGCTTTTCTCCGCACCCAGGGCAGATGCGCCGGCTACCGAGCCCGTAACAATGATGACGGGTCCTGGCTGCGCGCTACGCTCTAGAGCGTACCACCATCCCGCGATGGTCCGCCTCGCAAGGTGGGGTCCAGGAGCCTCTATGATTGCGGCACACCGGTGCAACTGACGGGAATCATGCGGCTGCAAGGCAGCGATCAGTGCGATCGGAATCTTCCGAACGGATCACCTCACCCGTCGTGACAGATGTGCTGCGTCGCGCCTTCGCACGTCGCGAATTTGCTCCATGTGCGCGGGCCAGGGGCGCAGCATCCGGTCGATTATGTCGCCCTCACATGATTACCTATTAATCTTATTATAGCGCTGCTCATCCGTAATAATCCGGTGATTGCTTACCGACTCCAGCCAGCGCTCTGCCCAGGATCCGATTGTTGGTTCGGCTATCGTATTTGATTTACGGCGCTTTTGTCGATTCTGAGATTGTTGTGACGGCTCGCTTCGCAGTGCGTCGATTTAAAATCGGAATTATATATTAAATGTTGACGCTAATAGGTATTTAATGAATAGTTTGTCGCTGGCGGGGCCGGAGATAAATCCGCAGCCGCTGAAGTTGCCAAGGTGTCTGAAAAATCCATCTTGAAAGAAGGGATTCCTCTATGTTGCATCATTTCATCGAGACCAAGGAAGCGTTGAAGCGTCTGCGGACGGACCAGGACGGCGTGGTGTCATTCGAGTACATCATCGTCGCGGTTTGCATCATCGGCGCAGTGTCAGCTGTGTTCGGCGTTGGGGCCGGCGGTGCGATCGGAACCGCGCTGACAGGCGGGATCACCGCGATCACCACCGCTTTTACTGCGGCAGTCTGATACGGCCGTCCGGCCAGAGGGGGGCATCGGAATGTGTCCCCCTCCGAATGTTATTTCTCTCCATTCTTATTGTTGCTGTGCCTTCCCACCACCCTGAGGCATGCATGAGCTGGGTTTCTTCCATCGTCTCGATACTGGAAATCTCGTTGTTGCTGTATGTCGCAACGCTCGACGTCGCGACCCGCACGATCCGAAATGACGTCTGTCTCTTGCTGGCGCTGCTCGGGATCGCCCGTCAGCTTGCCAGCCCAATGCAATTTGCCGAATCCCTCATCGCCGCGACGCTCCTGTTCCTGCTGCTGCTCGCGCTCTACCAGCGTGGCGGGATTGGCGGAGGCGACGTCAAGTTACTGGTAGCTTTGGCCATTGGCCTGCCGCCGACAGGCTTGATTGAGTTGCTGGCGGTAACCGCGCTGGCCGGGGGCATTCTTGCCCTGGTGCATCTGGTGATGCGCGTCCTGCCATATCCGAAATTGGCGCCGGTCGGTTCGTCGCTCGCACGGCGCGTCTACGCGATCGAGCGCTGGCGCCACGTGCGACACGCGCCCCTGCCTTACGGGGTGGCCATAGCGTGCGGTGGCATCTGGACCATCTCGAGCAGAGGATTTTGACATGTCATCCACGTTGCGCCTCTCGATCATCCTGGTGCTCTTGCTCGCAACCACCGCATTCGGGCTGATCGCCTACAACATGAACCTGCCGAAACAGGTTCCGGTAACGGTTACGGCGCAAGGGCCGGCGCCTCCTTCGACTATCGGGTATTTTGTCGCGGCACGTCCGCTGTCGAAAGGTACATTGGCCCGCGAAGAAGATTTCGCCGTGCGCTCGGTGTCGCCTGAACGCCTTCCCGCAGGGGCGATCCTGGAAACACCGGACTCGAAGGCCGGACTTCCCGGCTCTCTGGTCCGCAAGTTCGTCGACGCTGGCAGTCCCATCACCTTGCAGGACGTATTGCGACCTCGGGATCGTGGCTTCCTGGCCAGCGTCCTGGCACCGGATAGCCGTGCGATCAGCATCAAGGTGGACGAGGAGTCTGGCGTGTCGGGGCTGATCAGGCCGGGTGATCATGTTGATGTCTTGTTGACCCAGGTGTTCGAGAAGGCAGATCCCGCGCGCCGGGCCCTGAGCGAGACCGTTCTAGGAAACGTTCGAGTCATCGCGATTGACCAGGAAATCATGCAGGGTGGCCGAACCGTAAGCTCGGTAGCCGGCTCGGTGGCCGGCAAGCAAGCGCAGACTGTATCGTTGGAGCTTGCCCCGGACCAGGTCAAGAAGATCACGGTCGCAAGGCAGCTCGGAACGCTTTCCCTGGCGGTGCGGGCCGCAGTCGAGCAGTGGGATACGGCGGACACTGGCGCCATGTCCAGCTGCGATGTGTCGCCGGAAATCGCCCGCCAAAATGCGATTGCCGGCCGGACAGCAGCGGTCGTTGTTCATTCCGGTGGTCAGATAAAACAATACTCCGTCAGGAAACAGGAATCTGCCGACGGCGACGTTCCGATCAACTGCGACGGGTCGGAAGTGTCCCGCCGCGGAGCGACGATGGTGGTTCAGGCAGGCAAGTTGCTGGAGAAACGTTGATGAGCGTTAACATAGCGGCCCTCAGCACTCCTGAAGAAGCGACGTCTGTTGTCGCCCGCAATCGAATCGTCTGCTTCGTCAATGACGAATTGAGTGCCGCGGCTCTGCGCAAGGGCCTTGAAGGCAGCAATATTTCGATCAAGCGGGGCACGATCCGCAATGCCATACGGATGCTCGAAACGGACACCGAACTATTCGCCCTGGTGACGGACATCAGTGGTATCGATGATCCATTTGCCGAACTGGAGCGGCTGGCCGGCGTCTGTCCGCCCGATGTCCGGGTGGCTCTGATCGGTGAAAGCAGGGAGATCACCTTCTATCGCGCGCTTATGGAGCTCGGCTTGACCGAGTACCTGCCGAGACCGATCACGCGGGACATGGTGCTGGACCAGCTGCGCCCAAAGCTGCTGGGCGATCGTGCGCCGGCGGCAACCGACCGAGGCGGGCATGTGATCTCGATCTGCGGCGCGCAGGGCGGTGCCGGCGCAACGAGCATCGCCATCAATCTCGCGCTGCAACTGGCGGAGACCACCAAGGCCAAGGTCGCGCTGCTCGATCTTCATCTTCAAGGCGGCGAAACAGCCGTGATGCTGGGTGTTCAGCCCGGACCAGGCCTGCGCATCGCCCTGGAGAACCCGATGCGGGCGGACACGTTGTTCCTCGAGCGCGCCGCAATTGCAGTCAACGAGCGGGTTAGCCTGATTTCCGCCGATGAGGAGCTGGACGCTCAGCTCGACATCACCGAAGCGGGCGTGAGGCACGTCCTTGGCCTGCTCCGCCAACGATTCAACTACATCGTTGTCGATGTCCCGGTCCCGTTTCCGTCATCCATCCATCCGGTGATCTCTCTTTCCCGGCACGTGCTGGTGCTGCTGGAGGCGGAGGTGACCGGACTTCGCAATGCCCACGCACTGCGGACCGCCGTCACCAACATTGCCGGCAGGGATCGGGTCTTCACCTTGCTGAACCGTGCCAATCGCCCGGGCGGCCTTCCCAGGGCCGCGGTGGTCAAGGCGTTGGGGACAGAGCCTGACATGGTCGTACCCGATCTCGGGAAGGGCATGACCCAGGCGGTCAATCTCGGAATTCCCGCGCTGAAGCACGTATCTGCACTGCGACGCCATCTCGCGCCGATCGTACGGGAGATCACGGGGCTCGGCGCCGAGCAGAAGGGACGGTTGCGGAGGCTGCTGGGGCTATGAGAAAGTTTGGTAGGCGCGACGAGGAAACGCCGGTTCGCTTGCCTGCATCGACGCCGAGCTTGGCTGCAACGACGCCAAGCGTGCCTGCATCAACCTCAAGGCGCGACGAGGCTTCGATTGACCGGCCGGTGATGCCAGCTTCACTGCGCGAACGCGTCATCGAGCAGATTGAGCCATCGGTGGCCGCAACTGTTTCGCGTGACGTCCTTCGGCGCCAGATCGAGGAAATCATCCACGGCATCGCCAATGAGGAACGGCTCGAACTGTCGGGTCGCGAGCAGCTTCAACTGGCGGACGAGATTGCCGACGACATGACCGGCTATGGGCCGCTGCGTCCGCTTCTGCTCGATCAATCGATCAACGACATCATGATCAACGGGCCGAGCAACGTTTATGTCGAACGAGCCGGCAAGCTGGAGCGGATCGCGGTGCGCTTCCGCGACAATGATCACATCGCATCGGTGGCCCAGAAAATTGCCGCGCAAGTTGGACGGCGCATCGACGAATCCAGTCCGATGGTGGATTGCCGCTTGTCCGACGGCAGCCGCGTCAACATCATCTTCCCGCCGCTGGCGATCCACAGCCCCTGCATCTCGATTAGAAAGTTTCCGAGCCGCCGCCTGGATATCGCCGCACTGATCGAAAACGGCTCGATGACCGCAGCCGTCGGACAATTGCTGGAGATTGCCGCCCGGTGTCGGCTCAATGTCCTGGTCTCCGGCGGCACCGGGTCCGGCAAGACGACGCTGCTCAACGCCATGAGCCAGTTCATCGATCACAGCGAACGCGTCGTCACCATCGAGGATGCGGCGGAGTTGCAGCTCCAGCAGCCGCACGTGATCAGCCTGGAGACCCGGCCTCCCAGCCTTGAAGGCACGGGGCAGGTGACACAGCGCGATCTGTTGTGGAATGCGCTGCGCATGCGTCCTGACCGGATCGTCGTGGGCGAGGTGCGCGGCGCCGAAGCGTTTGACATGCTGCAGGCGATGAACACCGGCCATGATGGTTCGATCTCCACGGTCCATGCCAATAGTGCTCGCGACGCCCTGACCCGCATCGAGAACATGGTGCAGATGGGGCAGGTGAATCTGCCGTCGCGAGCCATTCGAACTCAGATCGTCGCTGCACTGGATCTTATCGTGCAAGTCGAACGCATGCGCGATGGGCAACGTCGCATTATCCAGATCAGCGAGGTGATGGGGCTGGAATCGGATGTGATCACCACCAATGACATCGCAACATTCGAATACCAGGAGGAGGACGACAATGGGCGGATCTCGGGCACTTACCGGGCCACCCTTGCAGTCCCGAAATTCAAGAGCCGTCTCGTCTATTTCGGGCTCGATCGCGCCTGGGCCGAGGCAGTGAGGCAGATATGATACCTGAGGCCGTGATCGTCGCTGTTCTGGTGCTCGCGATGTGCGCAGCCGTCGGCTCGTTATGGCTCGACGGCCGGGAGCGACGCATGGACCGCCGGCTGGCGGTCGCTCTACCGGCCTCCCATCCGGCCAGCCTGCCATCCATACGCCGGGCGGAGACCGGCTCCCGATATCTGCTTCTCCACCGTTTGGCCAATTACAGGCCCGAGATGGTTCACGCCTGGCATCCGGCGTATGTGCTGCTTGCTGCCGCTATCGCCGTAGCAGCGATCTTCTACGCTAATCGCCTGCTGGGATTTTCCGTTTTCTACGTGTCTGTCGCGGCTGCGGTTGCCGCCGTGGTAGTCGTGCGAGGTCTGTTTGGCTGGCAGCAACGTCGGTTCGCCAGTCAACTTTTCCGGCAGCTGCCTGACGCCATTCAGCTGGTGACGAGTACGGTTCGATCGGGTCTGCCTGTGCACGAAGCATTTCGCACCATCGCGCGCGAAATGCCGCAACCGACGTCTGGACAATTTGCAATCGTATGCAGCGAAATGAATCTGGGAAGACCTCCGGAGGAAGCCGTCGAAGGCGTCTATCGGCGAACGCAAGTGGCAGAGTATGCGATGTTTGCGGTGACACTTGCGGTTCAATTGAAGTCCGGCGGCAGCTTGGCCGAGACCTTGCAGACGCTGGGCGACACGGTGAGTCAGCGTGTTGCGCTCGCTGCTCGCGCCAAGGCGCTGGCGGGAGAAGTGATCTTTTCCTCGCGAGCACTCACGATCTCGCCCCTGATTGCCGGAGCATTGCTATACGCGGCCAATCCGCAGAACGTCGATCTGCTGTTCACTGACCCGACCGGAAACAAGCTTCTGGCTTACGCGGTAGTCTCGGTGCTCATCGGGCATCTGGTGATAAGTTGGATGGTCAGGCGGGAAACAGAACTATGACTTTTGGTCTCGGGCTGGCGGCCCTCGCAGTCGTAGCTGGAACGGCGGCCTTCATGTTGATCATCCGCGAACTACACGTCCGTGCATTGGACACGCGGGTCTCAAACGCCGTGATGGGTATCCCTTACCGTTCAGCCCCCTTCAAAGACCTGACCGGTTGGTTCTCGTGGCTTGGCATGCGCTATCGGCGCTTCTACGCCGAGGAGAATCTGGAGGAGCTACGAACGGTCCTCCACTCATCTGGATTCAATCATCATAGAACCTTGCCGATCTGGATCGGCATCAAGATCGTCAGCATGTTCGCGCTGCCGGTCATTGCGCTGCTTCTGGCGCAACTTTCGGGAAGGAGACCTGCCGACGTGCTGGTCTTCACGCTGATGGGTGTGGTGATCGGAATCTTGGGTCCGCGATTGGCTCTGTCGGTGATGAAGCGGCGCTTTGATGCTGCCATTCGGCTGGGCACGCCGGATATGATCGATTTGCTGATCGTGTGCAGCGAGGCGGGAATGGGCCTGGAAAGCGGGCTGGGGCGTGTCGCCGAAGAAATGAAGTCGACCAATCCTGCCATGGCCTGGGTGCTGCACCGACTCCTTGATGATCTCCGGATACTGCCAAGCCGCGTCGAAGCATTCGAGAATTTGGCGGTCACTTCGGATGGTCTTCGCCGGTTCGGCACGATGATCAGCCAGAGCTTGCAGTACGGAACGCCGTTGGGCCAGGCGCTGCGCAGTATCGCGCTCGACCTGCGGCGGGAACGCATCACCAAGCTGGAAGAAAGGGCGCACAAGTTGGGCGCCAAGCTGACCATTCCGATGGTGCTGTTCCTGCTCCCAGCCATGTTCGTCATCATGGGGGGAAGTCCCGTTCTTCACCTCGTGCGTTCGTTCGCCAGCTTCGGAAAGTAGCCATGAGCACAATTGCCCTCTCCAAGAGCGGATCTTACGACCGGATCATGCGGCTGCTTGGCAGCTTGTGGTTCTTGTTGCTGGCTCTTTGCGTCGCCGTCAGGATTGGGGCGTCGCTGCACGATCCGTGGCCCTCGCTCTTGTCGAGCTTTTGCCTCGGCATCTTCTACATGCTCCTGGCACTGTTGATCATGACGCGCTCACCGGCAAAGGCGCATGCCGACGGCCTGCTTCCAAGAATAGCTGCCTTCGTCGGCAGCTATCTGCCGTGGTCGATCAGCTTCCTCGGCAAAACCGACGACACGCTGCCCAACCTGGCATCGACGGCTTGCGTGCTGGTCGGCACGATCATGATGCTCGTCACGATCCGACATCTGGGGCGGTCGTTCAGCCTGGTGCCGCAGGCGCGCTCGGTGGTCCAGACCGGACCCTATCGATGGATCAAGCACCCGCTCTATGTCGCCGAAGAAATCGTGGTGCTGGGCGTCGTGCTGCAATACCTGACACCGGTCACGGTGATGGTACTGGTCCTGCATATCGGCATTCAGGTCTGCCGAATCCTTTACGAAGAAGACCTGCTTCGGCGCAATTGCCCCGAGTATTCGAGTTACGAAGCATCACGTTGGCGAGTGATTCCTTACGTTTGGTGAGCGGCTATGCGTGGCCGGATTGTGGTGGACATGGTTCAGATCGCTGCGGCTCGGGTGACGCGATCGCACGTGGCAAGTCCCCGTGGAGGCAGGCGCGCGTATCGTAAAGGGTCCTTCGTCGCCGATCAGCGCGGCGCCGTCGCGTTTGAGACAGTCATCGTTTACATTTTCATGGTGTCGTTCCTGCTGATGCCGCTTGCCGACGTCGCTGCCGCGGGCTTCCGGTTTATCTCTGCGTGGTCGGCCTTGCGCTCATTCGGACAATACATTCAATACAAGAGTCCGCCCGACCCGGCGAACCCGGGGACCTGGGTGTCGACGCTCCAGACAACGGTCGCCGGGCATACCATCGGCAACATCCAGGTCATGTGCGGAAGCACAGCCTGCAACTCCGGCAACCTTGGTTTGACTCCCAAGTACTTTACATTTTCGACGACCGTCACTTTGGCCCCGATTGTGTTGACGTCGGTGCTGTGCCCCAGCAGTTGCACGTACACGCTGCCTTACTCCGAACGTTTCCAGTAGGTGTTCTCATGCGCAGTCTGCTCCGTTCCAGACGAGGCTCGGCCGCATTCGCAACAGTCATCGTGCTGATTCCGCTCATCGGCGTGGTCGCACTCGGGGCCGAGGCGGGATCGTGGTACGTCACCAGGCAGCACGCGCAGAATGCCGCCGATGCAGCGGCCTACTCGGGCGCCCTGCGACTTGCATGCGACAATGCTGGTGTGCTCTGCGATACATCAGTGGATTATCAAGCAAAGGAATTCGCGGCGCAGAACGGGTTCTGCAACTCCGGTGACACGGCCTATCCGGGCACCAACTGTGCGACAAGCCTTCCAGCAGGAATCTCGCGGGCCGTGCAGATCGATATCGGCAGCTACAGTGCGGGTGCGTTCACAACGCCGCCCGCAGGAGGCGGCGGTAACGCCGTTCGCGCCATGGTCAGCCAGCAGCAGCCGGCCTACTTGTCGGCAGTGCTGGGTCTGACGACCGTCAACATCCCCGCTCAAGCCATCGCTCTGGTCGAACTGCCGAGCAAGGTGTGCGCCTTGGCGCTCGGACCTGATCCGAACGGCGGCGGAGGGGCGCTTAAGATTGCCGGTAACGTCAGCAACAACGGCACGGGTTGCCCGATAATGTCGGATGCCAGTGTTCAGTTTGCCAGCACTGCCTCTTTCACCGGTTCGGGATGGGCCGTCTTGGGTGTAACCGGCTGTAGTCCAGCCAGCACCTGCGCCAATCCCGGCGTCACGTACAACTATTTCATGCCGTATGCCAACAATCCACTTAGCAAATTGGACAGCCAATCGTTCAATAGCTTGACCTCGAGCGGGAAGCCAAACGATTTGGCATGCAGTGGTACGTTGACGCCTAATACCCCGCCGAGCAGCACTAACCTGTACCGCAACCTAACGTGCACGACCGGGAACGCGGTAGATTTTAGTCCGGGCACGTACTTTTTCTACAATGGCACGATAAGATTCAATGGCGGAACCATCACTTGCAGTGCCTGCACACCCTGGCCACCGGCTGGCACAGGTTTAGGCGTCACTCTTGTATTACTCGGGGATTCCAGCATTTCCATCTCTGGCGGCGCTGTAGTTAATCTGTCCGCGCCTTACACCAACACTTTCTCTTCTGATCTGAACGGCGTTCTGATTGATGATCAAGCACCGAGCAAGAGCAGTAATCAGGTCACCATCAACGGTGGTTCGGTTAAGCTGGGTGGTGCGATGTATTTCCCGCACGTCGACGTGACCTGGAACGGAGCGACGCAAAGTACCAATACGACCTGTTCACAAGTGATCGCCAAAACTCTCACCATGGGCGGTGGCGGCTTCCTGAGCACGGATGGATGTAATCCGGTCACCGTCCCTTACACCCAAGTTGTCCGCTTGGTGCAGTGATGAGAAAGCTCGATCAGCGGGGCATCGCATCGTTCGAGTTCATCCTCGCCTTTGTGTCCCTTTTCATGTTGATCTTCGCCATCTTCGATCTCGGACGCTATGCGATCACGATGCAGTCCTTGCGGACGCTCGCGAGCGCGGGGGCCCGAGCGGTCATGATCAACTGCTACACGCCTGCCTTGCTTCAAAGCCCGCCTCAGTCGCCGTCAAGCTGCGCGGGCGATCCCATGTCCACGACCGCTAAGCAGACTGCCGCGCCGTTCCTGTATCGCGGCGGTCTCACGCCGACGCTGAGCGTGACATCCAGCGGCAGCAATTTGACCGTGACCGCTTCTCAAGCCGGCTTCACGATGCTGATGCCGATATGGGGCATAGCACTCAACGCGCCGAGCGCGTCAACGCAAATTCCCTTCTAGGCAAAATATGGCAACGTGCCTTACCCATCTTGGCCGACATCGCCTCGGATCGGCGCTCGAGCTGGACAAACCCCTCGGAATCGAACTGCGCCAAAGCAATCTGAGCCTGGCCAAGTGCCGTTTGGAGACGACGAGCCGACGCCGTTCGATCGTGAGCCACGACGGAATCGCGCAAACGTGGTCGTGCTGCAGCAGTTCTGAACGGAGCTGCAGAGAGAAATGATGCGCGCCCGCAACATTGGAAAGTTTTCTTTGCCACTTGAGGCTGTGCGGTAAGCGTCTCTTCTTGCACGCAGGCAGCATCAAGGACGATGATCTTGGAAACGCGAAGTAACGAATTGTAGTCGGACATCTTGTAAGCTCTGCGGCGTGGTGCGCAGAGGGGAACTATTGGGGATATCGAGCACGTAGATTTGCGGGGGAGCCGCGGATCGCAGTTGGGGGGACTCGAATGGGTGGCGGTCGCATTTCGGGTAAGATAAGGAGGCTTCTCGCCTTCAGCGTGATGGGTCTTGGCGCGGCGCTCGCCTCCTTTGCGTCCGCTGACCCCGCGACAGCGGCAGACCGGCGGGGCTCCTCCGGCGGCGGCGTCTTCGTCAGCGAAATGAACGACGTCCAGCGGGTCAAGGTGGTGGTCAACAAGTCACGCACCTTCAAGGTCGATACGGCTTTCGCAACTATCGTGGCCGGCTCGCCCGACATTGTGGACGTGAAGTCGCTCAGCGATCACCTGATCTACGTCCAGGGCAAGCAGACCGGCACCACCAACGTCATCCTGCTCGACTCCTCGATGAAGCAGATCGGCATCCTCGACGTCGAGGTCGTGATCGATACCGGCAATCTCCAGCAGAATATCCGCAGCAGCACTGGCGGGCACGGGATCCGCGTCTCGGCTTCCGAGGGCCAGGTGGTGCTCAGCGGAACGGCCGCCGATGCGGTTACGGCCGAGCGGGCCATGGCGATCGCCACCAGCACAGTCGCGAAGGGGGGCACTGTCGTCAACGCGATGAGTGTCGCGGCGCCGCAGCAGGTGATGCTGGAGGTGCGTTTTCTCGAGGTCACCCGGGATGCCGGCCGCGACCTCGGTGTGAACCTGTACGCAGCGAATGCCAACGGGACCAACGTCGCGAATACGGGACGTGGCAATTTGAGCACTACGGCGGGCCGGCGACCGATTGGTGGTATCAACACCGCCAATAGCCCCCTGGGCGTTGGCGGCGGCCAAGTCGGTGCCCCCCCAACCGGCAGCCTGCCGTTACTCGGAACAGCTGGTACGCTTCTTGGCACAGCGGGCGGCATAGCTCCGATCCCGTTCGGAAGCTTGTTGACCAGCATCGTCCGAACCAGCAATGGCGGTTCGGTGGACTTGTTGATCTCTGCGCTGGAAACCAAAGGATTGGCTCGCAGGTTGGCCGAGCCGAACTTGACCACGCTTTCCGGAGATGCAGCGCGCTTCCTGGCCGGTGGTGAGTTTCCAGTGCCGATTCCGAACACGACCGCAGCCGGCTTTCCGACCATCACCATCGACTACAAGAAGTTCGGTGTCGAACTGGCCTTTGTCCCGACCGTGCTCTCGCGGGGGGTCATCAACCTTCGGGTGGAGCCGTCGGTCAGCGAGCTTGATTTCGCCAATGCAGTGACGATTCAGGGGACGACAGTTCCGGCGTTGACCCGCCGCGATGCACGGACCACGGTGGAGCTGCGGGACGGCCAGAGCTTTGCGATCGCCGGCTTGCTGCAAACCCGCAACCGTCAGGACGTTTCGCAATTGCCCTGGATCGGTTCGGTGCCCGTGCTTGGAGCCTTGTTCAGCAGCAAGTCGTACCAGCAGGAGGAAACCGATCTCGTCATCATCGTGACGCCGCGCCTGGTCGCACCGGCCGCGCCCGGTCAGCAATTGGCGTCACCGCTCGACTCCCGCCTTCCGGCCAACGACGTCGATTTCTTTCTCAATGGCCAGATGGAAGTGCGCAAGCGTTACAATGACTACGTCAACTCCGGAGGCGACGTTAAAGGACCCTATGGTCACATCATCGCTCCCGAGGTCACTGCGACCATTCCGGCACCGGCCGTTGCGAACCAGCCGGTCGTAAAAACGCTCAACTGAGAAGGAAGCGGGAGATGACCATCAGGTATCTGGCTCTGTTCGCACCGCTGCTGCTCGGGGGATGTTACGGGGTGGCCGGTCATGACGAGGTGGACCGCTATTTCCAGCGTTCAGACACCATCACGATGAGTGCCGGCAATGCCAAGGAGGTCAACGCGGTCACCCACACAATCCATCCATGGCCGCGAAACGTCGGTGATCGCAGGATCACGTACGACGCCCGGCGCGTGGGCGCCGCCGTGACTCGCTATGGCAACACGAAACAGCCGGTGGATCAGCTTCCCGACATCGGCGATGCGACGAAACAAATGGGCGTGCGGACTGCCCCAACCCAGAACGTCAACATAGAAGGATTGGGGGCTGGATCGACTGCTGGAGTATCAGTGCCGGTTGGTGGAGTAGGCGTAGGCGGCAGGTAACGATTTTTAGTGCGTGGTTTTGGCGATGTTGTTTGCGAACGGCGCAGTGAAGTTGCTGCGACGTGCGGGGGACCAAGGGGTTATGCGACGTATCATCTTCATGCTGACCTGTTGCTGGTTGGGGATCGGCCTTGCGGGGTGTGATCATACGCTGAGGCAGGCTGCCGTCGTCGCTCCCGTCGAGCCGCCTGGGGGGGACCCCGTGCAGGAGCCGACGGACGTCAAATATTATCCCTCGGACGAGCCGGTACGGCTGGGCTTGGAGCATTTCAACCGCGGCAGCTACGGGTTAGCCAATCGCTATTTCAGGGATGCGGTCGAGAAATCGCCGAAGGACGTGACGGCCTGGGTTGGACTCGCGGCGAGCTATGATCGGATACGTCGCTTTGATCTCGCCGATCAGGCCTATGCCCAAGCGATCCGGCTGGGCGGCGAAACCGTGCAGGTCCTGAACGACCAGGGATATTCGTACATGCTGCGCGGCAATCTGAGTGCGGCGCGCCGAAAGTTCGAGAAGGCCTATTCGCTCGATCCAGGCAACCCGGTTATCGCCAATAACCTCGAGCTTCTCAATGGCAGCCGGCGGTTCATTGAAAGACCACCGAACAACCAGCCTTAAGAGGGCGATCGACTACTGCGATCGCGGCCAGTTCTCGTCAATTGGGCCCAATTACAGCATCAGCGTGACGGCTGCCGCTGCGGACGATGACAACAACGCCATTGCGAACGGTAAATCTCGCGCCGAGCAGCTTCCGCACCTTGTCCGTGATCGGAGAGGAAAAGGGAACGGTTTCTCCCACGACGGGATCGCCGACCTTTGTCGTCTCAGTCGCGGGGCCAGCAACTGGTGCAGGCTTGATATAGTCTCGGACAAGCTGAATCTCTTCACGTGACAGGATGAGCGGAGCCTGGTCGCCTTGGATCTCCGACGGCGGTTTGGGTATTCCACGGCTTGCCTTTTCGCGCATCTCGTTCGTGCTTGCGATCTGATCGAGCCTGGCTACGCGTAGCTTGAGTGCGATGATATCACGTTGCAGTGTTGCGATCTCCAATTTGCGCGCGTTGACCTGCATGAAGACAATGATCGCGCAAACGCAACTCACGACGAAGCCGACGCTCAGCAGTGCGATCAACCAGCGCTCGAAGTTTCCCGTCGACCCCCCGGTCGTTCGGGGGAGTTGATCGCGCTGGAGATGGCGCCGCCAGATGCGACGTGCTCGGTCGATCCAATTGGTAGAGCCCGTTACACCGGTCCCCGCCCGGCCCGACCCAAAATGCGCGGGTGACGAGGCGGCTTTCTCTCGGGCCGGTTCAACGGACGACGACGTGTCGACTTGCTCAAGCCCAAGATTGTCGGCGACGCGATCCGCCGTCGTCAGATGCGCGGCAGGGTGGAACGGATCCATCTGCTTATCGAGCCCATTCGATCAATCGGAACGGAAAAGGCTCCAATCCGCCGCGTGAGCCGCTCCAACGGTAGCTTGCAAGAGACACGGCGCCAACCAGGGTCTACCCCGCGGATGCTCCGACCGCGCGGATGTTAGCCGGTGAAATGCAGCACTTTGATCGTGCGACGAACGCCCACTTTCAGTCGGATAAGCCCGGTCGTGCGACCAGCAAGTCATTGATCGTTCTCAACCCAAGGCTGACTCTTAATCAGCGGGTCCCAGGTTCGAGCCCCGGTGCGCCCACCAAGTTCTTCAAGGACTTGCCCTCGCGAACCGTTTGAGACGACCGAACTGAAACGGTTTTTCAAACGGTGATTTTGGCGACCAATCGGCGGGGCCACTCTCGGCATTGTGATCTACTTTACCCGCCGAGGCGGAGGCGAAGCCGACTCGAAGGCCGCCCGACAGAACCGCTTTCAACGTTCTGTCTGGATTAGAGCCGGCCGACATAGCCGGCATCTTCCCACTTCGTTTCTTGTCGTCGGCGACGCATGGGGGCAGCTGCGCCGCGCTGCGAGTATGTAGAGAGACCGGCGCATCCTGGCCATGGCAACCCCACCTCACAGCAGGATTGTCGCTGCGAGTGGCACCAGTCATGCCGTCAATGCCGCTCGCGCAACGATTCCTGTCCTCTCGTCAGGCTCGGCGCCGTCGAGAAAGACTTTCACCGCGGTGCGAGCGCGCAAATCGATGTCGGAAAGCGTTGGTACGTCGCCGAGCTGAAGCACGGCCTCCAGATGGACGTTTCCATGGAGCATCCCAAGAAACTGGCGGGCGCCGGCTTCGCAATGTGCTAGATCGATTTCTCCGGCCTGCTTCGCTTTTGCCAGAATTTTCGTAAGGACCGCGATGGCTGGCGTAGGTCCATGTTGCGCGTAGGCCCGTGTCGCATCGGGGTAGCGGTCCGCTTCAAGTATGGCTGTATAACAGACCTCCAGCAACGACGGCGTCATCATCGTTTCGAGGAGATTGCGCCCAATGATGATGAGTAGTTCCCTGAGTGGCAAGGAAAGCTGGTCGGCACTGACACTCAGCGCGTTGGACGAGTAATGGCTGACGACTTTGGTGAACTGGTCGACGAGAAGTTGCTGCACGTTCTCGCGCCGCGTTGACCTTTCGCGCAGTAGCTGCCGGTAGAGACCGTGCGGTGTCCATGTCCAGCTCGGTCGGCCGAGCAAGAACGCCGAGAGAACCGCGCAGTTCGACCAACCGCGAAGCTGGCTCGCCTTGCCCGGGACCGCTTCGCGGACCCGCAGGATATCGCCCGTCGCACCCCACCGAAGAAATCTGACGGCATCGGCCGGTGGCAGGATCGTCACCATCATGCGCGTCCACCACGGCTCAACGAGCAGCCAACTCCCCGTGCTCGTGGGCCGCATGGCAAAGACATGCTTATGCCTGTGATGGACGAAGCGATGCCACCATTGCCGGCGAAGGCCGGGCACGAAACAGACGATCCAGTCGGCGGGGTCGACTGTCACCAGGGACCCATTATCGTCGATGCTGTTCGCCAGGTCCGCCGGGACGTCGCCGACGACCTTCAGTCTTGAAGGGCTCTCGCTCGGGCCAGACCATCTTGACCGGCCAATATCATTGGCTGCGCTCATCGCTTCCTGCTCCTCGTGCTCCCACATCCATGAATGAAGCTTTCGATACTGGCTCTGACGCGGTCGGCGGCTGGGGCTTCGAGGCTCATTGCCGGAGTCAGCATCAGCGCCTGGTAGAGCGGTTCTCTCAATAGTCCCAGCAGTTGCTCGGCGTATAGCTGAGCGTCCGATATCGACAGGATCCCCCGCTCATCTGCTGCGGACAGAAACTCCCGTAGCTTGAGTGTGACAATCGCTTGTCCCGCCTCGTGCACCCGCTTCTTCAGCGCAGGATTGCGTGCACCCTCGGTCATCATCATCCGAACGAAGCCGACCAGGGTGGTCGAGTATTCCTTCCAGGCGACGCGTCCGAACGCGATGAGTGTTTCGCGTGCATCATCTACGGTGCCGGGGCGCGCTCTCCTCACCAATGGCTGCGATATGAGGAAGGCTTTGTGTTCGGCGATCGCGACAATGAGATCGTCGACGCTCTCGAATGCCGATAGAATGTCTTCCGTCGAGTATCCGCTTCGATCCAAGATATTGTCGAGGTCAGCGGGCGCGCCGCTCGGATTGGCGAGAGCCTCGCTGACCGCCAGCACGATCTCGGCGCGAGGGTCTGGCCTCGACACGGCATTGGCTTGGCGGGAGGGTTTCGACGCGGGGTATGTCATGTACGGCTCCTCGGTTCGGGCTAACTGCGCCGCGCGCTTCTTCGCGTGCAGGGCAAACGCGATCTTGATGGTGACCAGAACCGGCGCAGCGATGACGAAAAGAAGAGCGATGGCAGCGAACGCGGTGTCGAAAGCGATCACCGTGGATTGACCGGTGAGGGCTCGACCCAACAGACCCATCGCAGTCCGGCCGGCGGCCACGCTGTCCATTCCTCGTGCTGCGAGCATGGCACTCGTCGTTCCCAGCCGCTCGCTGACCGCGGGAAGGCCTGCGGTGACACTCGCGCCAAGCACCGTGGCATTGGTGGTGACATTGTGGTCGATCATGGTCTGGAGCCCGGCTACCCCCATGAGGCCACCGAGCTGGCGCCCGGCGTTGAAAAGACCGATGCCGGACGCTCGATTGTGGTTGTTGAGGTCGCTGAAAGCGATAAGGGTGATCGACAGGAAGAGGAAGCCAAGTCCAAAGCCGCGAAGCAGGATGGCGGCCATCATGTCGTCGGCGCCACTTTCGCTGGTCGAGCCGGACAGCATCCCCATCGCGGCCATGATCATCAGGATGCCGAACGGCACGGTGACGATCGGCGGGGCGCCGCGGACCTGCATGAGGAAGGCGGCCACGAGGAGCGCGCCGACGAAAAACGCGCCACTCGGCAGCAGGAGCTGGCCGGCATCGGTAGGCGTGAACGCGAGAACGGACACGGCAAACGATGGGATCAGATACGCGCTGCCGAACAAGGCGGCACCGGCGACGAAACTGACGATGAAGGCGAAGGAAAAATCGTTCGACCGGAACAGGGTGAAATCGAACAGGCCTTGGCTTTTGGCCATCGCTTGTTGGCCGAGAAATGCCAGCAAAGCGGCTGCGCCGATCACGGTCAGCCACACGATGCGAGGCTCCTCTAACCAGCGCCATCGGCTGCCTTGGTTGAGAACATAGGTGAAGCAGAAGAATGTGACTGAGATCAGCAAGAAGCCGACCCAGTCGAACGGAAGGCGCGCAGCCGCAACGGGCCTGGGACCGTCTGCGATCAGCAGAAGTCCGATAGCGGCGAGGGCTACCGGAACAACGCCGAAGAAAATCCATGCCCACGACTGGCTGTCGATCAACCATCCCTGGAGCGCCGGAGCGATGGTCGCAGGAGCCACCACGGACCCCATCGCAAACAGAGCTTGAAGGATCGGCTGGTAGGATCGCGGATAGGCGAGAAAAATGATCGACTGTCCCGCGACAAGCAAGGTGCCGCCGGAGAAGCCCTGTATGATGCGGAGTGCGACCAGCAGATCTAACCGATACGTGATGGCGGCGATGCCGCAGGTAGTGCCCATGACCAGCGTCGAACCGATGATCAGGCGGCGCGGACTGGTGCGTGTCATGAGCCAGGAGGCGGCCATGAACCCGACTAGCTTTGTTGCGGTGTATCCGATGTCCAGCCAGGCGAACTCGTCGGGAGTCGCATGGGTGTCGCCAATGATGTCGTTGCGTCCGAGCGACAGGACGGTGCTTGCGGTCGCCTCCGTCAGAGTGGCGAGCACGATGCCTGCGACAAGAATGCTTCCTGCCGCGCGCCTGTCGTAGCCTGGCGTGGCGTCGGCGATCGCGGTCATGTGCCGCTTCCTCGATCTATTTGGACACGCGCCGACAGGCCAGGCACGACGCGGCCGGGCAATGGATTTCTGTCGAAGCGGATTTTCACAGGCACCCGTTGAACGACACGAATGAAGTTCCCCGTCGCATTGTCAGTGGGGAGCAGGGTGAACGCAGAACCGCTGCCGGGCGCAAAGCTGTCCACCACACCTTCAATTGTCTGGTTCGGATAGCCGTCCACCTTGATGCGGGCGCGCTGACCGGGCCGGATATGTTCGATCTGGCTTTCCTTGAAGTTCGCCACCACCCACACGTCCTTGACCGGAACGATGTCGAGCAAGGAGGTGCCCGGCGCGACAAGCCGGCCGACGCGAACCTGGCGGTTGCCGACGACGCCGTCGACCGGCGCATGCACCACGGTGTGGTCCAGATCGATCTGGGCGAGGTCGCGTGCGGCGTGCGCTTGCGCCACTGCAGCAAGTGCAGCTTCGCGCTGGCTGGCAAGGACGGCGATGCGTGCCCGCTGGGCCTCCACCGTTGCCGCCGCCGCCGACACGCCCGCCTCGGTTCTCGATAACGCCGCATCGCTTTCATCGACCTGCGCCTGGCTGATCGCGTTGGTGCGGATCAGTTCGCGGCGGCGATCGGAGGCCTTGCGCGCCAGATTCATCTCGGCCACGCTCGCAAGTCTTTGAGCTTCGGCCTGCCGTATCAGGGCATGCTGGAGTTGGATCTCCGCATCGACATTGGTGAGGCGGGCTTGGGCGGCTTCGACATTGGCCTCGGCTTGCGCCAGACGTGCGCGGTAGTCGCGATCGTCGATCCGGAACAGGACGTCGCCTGCACGAACGGTCTGGTTATCCTGAACCTCCACGGCCGTGACGTAGCCTGCAGCCTTCGGCGCGAGCGAGGTCATTTCGCCGCGAATATAGGCGTTATCGGTGAATGTCTCGTTCGAATGGGCATACGCCCAGCCACCAGCCACAAGCACGACAGCGCCGAGGCACAGCACCAAGCCGACCGCCTTCTCGTTAGCATGCACCACAATACCCTCCTGCAACGGTTGTTGTCGCTGACAGCTCTGCCCATTCACTCGCGTTCCGGCCGCCATCGGCGGAGATCGCGGTTCACCGCAATTCGTCGCCAAACCTAGTTGCGCACCGTTATGGCCTTCTTGTATGTCGCGGGGTCATCGAGGATCTTGACCAAATACTCGGCCACGTCCGCGCGGGTGGCTGTTGAGGTGATGTTCCAGCGCAGATCGGTCCCGGCCTTCAGGTTTCCGCGAGCACGCTTGAATGTCAGCGTCGCCGGTCGAACGATCGTCCAATCGCAGTCACTCCCGGACAGCTGCCTCCTGCGCCTCCTTGTCTGCCATCACCTCCTTCAGTGCGAGCTTGACCATGAAGCCTGCGCCAAAACTCCCGGTGTGGTAGCTCTCACCGACACTCACCGAGCTCTCAACGATGAGTCGGCCCTGGCCTGGAGGCATGGCGGCCAGAATGTTCTTGGTTCCCACCGAGCAAACCGGGACACCGGGCTGGCGTCGACCCAGATCCTCCTTCGCCTGAGGTACCATCCCCAACGTGCAGATCACCGCATCCGCACCTTGGACCGCAGATGCCACCGAGGCTGCATCCATTGCATCGCCCTTGACGATCCTGAGATTCGGATGCGTCAAGGGCATGCGCTTTGGGTCACGGACAAAGGCAGTGACGACGTGACCCGCGGACAAGGCGGACTCAACGACGAGCCGTCCTGTCGACCCCGTTGAACCAAAGACAACGACGTTCATCACACTCTCCCATCGCGCGGCTGCGAGGCGCGATCGCCGTGCGGAGGGTCCGTGAAGCCAGCAGCATCTTTGCGCGGACACTCAGGTTGCGCCCGGGTCATCATCGGGAGCGGGCACTCACTGTGGTGTGGGACTTCCTCGACATGCATGTTCATGCAGAAGGCGCAGCCGTTGAGCTGCGAAGCACGCACGGTCTCGCGTTTCATCGAGGTCGAGCTCCAAAAGGATTTTGAGTGAGCGGGCCGCGCTCCGGCGCTGGTAGCGCGGCCCGTATCGAATGAAGCGCTTACGAGGCGTCTCTCGATCGAACTGTACGATCAGTAGTCCCAGAAGACCGGCACCCAGCGAAAGGCGTCGCCGTCGACTGCCACATGTCCGACGGACGGGAACGGCAGGTGAGTGGCCACCAGCAGTCCACCGGTCTCAGCCAGTTCCCGCAACAGACTGATACGAACGCGGGCCGACTCCTCGGGATCGTGTTCGAAGCCGTTGTACCAGTCGGGGTGCTCGAACCCGACCGCGAACACGAGGTCGCCGGCGAACGTCAGCCGGTCGCCGCCGGACGCCACGCGGACCACGCTGTGCCCGGGGGTGTGACCGCCGGTGCGAGTGACGATCACTCCCGGTGCCACCTCGTACTCCTCCTCGAACGGCCGTAGCTGGCTGCGGTACTCTTTCACGAACCGCTTGGCGGTCGATCGAAGCGCGTCCGGGAAACCCGGCGGCATGGCGACGTGGGAGAAATCGGGCGCCTCCCAGAACTTGATCTCGGCGGCCGCCACGTGGATTCGCAGGTCCGGACGTAGCTGTTCCTTGACCCCTTCGACGAGCAGCCCACCAATGTGGTCCATGTGCATGTGGGTCAGCACCACGTCGGTCACGGACGCAAGATCGATGCCGGCGGCCTCCAGTCGCTTGATCAATTGCCCGGCGCGCGGCAAGTGCAAGTCCGGGTCGAGCCCAAGCCCAGCATCGACGAGTATGGTCCGGTCGCCGCTACGCACCACGACCACATTCAGCGCCCAATCGTAAGCGTCGGGCGGCAGGAACATGTCTTTCAGCCAGGTCGCCCGGACGGCCGGGTCGATGTTGTGTGCCAACATTGCGGTTGGGAGCGGTAGCACGCCGTCGCTGACGACCAGCACGTCAATGTCGCCGACCTGCACCGCGTAGCGCGACGGAACCAATTCGTTGGACCCCGGTCCACTGCGGTGTGAGGTGTTGGCAAGGCTCGTGTCGACGTCCATGTTCGATCTCCTGTTTCATGTTCAAGGCTACTGGCTGGTCTCGGTTGAGCTGGCCGCGCAGCCAGCGAGAAGCGCGGCCCATTTCGCGTGAAGCTTCTAGAAGAAGCCACTCACGTCAGTCACACGCTCCGGATCGGCAGCCGCCAGCGCGGCGGCACGCTCGGGCTGCGGCGGATAGATCCAGACGGTGTTGATCTCCTGCTTGGTCTTCTTGGCGACCTCGCCGACCATCGCCACTTTGCGTTCCCAGCCAACGGTGAACAGGGCACCGGCTTCGCCGAGGTCGAGGCAGGTGACATAGCCCTTCTGGTGATAGGGCTTGGTCGGAACGCCCAGCAGTTCGGCGGCAGCGTTGTTGCCGGCAAAAGCGCCCATTCGCGTGGCGTGCTGACACGACATCAGCGCGTAATTGCCGATATCGTCGCTTGCGGCCCTGGCGGCGTCACCGGTAGCGAAGACACCTGGCACTGATGGCACGCGCAAATCCCGGTCGACCAGTAGGCGGCCGAAATTGTCGCGCTCGGCCGGGATCTGCTGGGTCAACGGTGCCGCGCGAATACCTGCCGCCCAGATCACGGTCTCGGCCTCGATGTGCTCGCCGTCGGAAAGCGTGACGCCGGATTCGTCCAGCGATGCAATGCCGGCGCCAAGCCGGGTTTCCACGCCGAGCTTGCGCAGGGCCTCTTCGATGACAGGACGGGGGCCTTCGCCCATATCAGGCGCGATCGCCTTGTTGCGGTCGACGATGATGACGCGCGTCTTGGCGTCCTTGCCGAGGATTCCGCGGAGTCGCGAGGGCATCTCGGTGGCCGCCTCGATGCCGGTGAAACCGCCGCCGGCAACGACAACCGTGTCACGCCCGTTCGCCGCCGGCCGTTTCGCCAGGCCGCGCAAATGCTTGTCGAGGGCGACTGCATCATCGAGCGAGTCGACGCTAAATCCGTGCTCGCTAAGGCCCGGAATGTTCGGACGGAATAGCCGGCTGCCGGTCGCCACCACCAGCCGGTCGTAGGAAAGGGTCTTCTTCGCACCCTTGGTGGCGACGATGCCCACCGTGCGGGATTTGGCATCGATGGTTTCGGCGCTGCCTTGCACGTAAGTAACATCGACGGCCTTGAGCACATCCAGCAGAGGCGCCGTCAGGGTCTCGGGCTTCGGTTCGTACAGCCGCGGCCGGACCACCAGCGTTGGCTCTGGCGCGACCAGCGCGATCTCGAGCTCCTCGGGCGAAACGCCCTGGATATCGCGCAGGCGGGCTGCGGAAAGTGCGGCGTACATGCCAGCGAAGCCGGCTCCTATGATAACAAGTCGCATGTGATCTACTCCTTGGTTTGATTCTCTCGGTAGTGCACCGCCGCTTCTCTTTGGCGGCAAGCATCCTCCGATCGACGTCGACGCGAACAGGCGGACAGAAGACCGGCGGACCTATGGTAGGCAGTTCGGTTCCGAAGACATCGGCATGGGGTTTTCACAAGCCGCGCGGCAGCCTCCGAAAGGGGATGCCCAGCCACGGTTAAGGGTCACGGGCAAAGCTGGGCTCGGGCCCCAGTTCTGGTAGGGGAGCTGGGCGCCTACTTTGGACATGATGGAAATCACGGGACTGGTCCGTTGCACGGCCTGCGCTGGAATTTCCACCTCCTCCCCCGCTGCTGAAGTGAAGCGAACTCCCAATGAAAGTCCGTACACGAGTGCGGTCACGAACCCTTTTCGGCGTGAAGTGATTGCAAGCCGGTCGACCAAGTTCTTCCTGAGCATGTTGTCTCCGTCTGCTGGGGCGTGGGGCACCCTCATGATCTAGCGGACCGAAGATGCGACTGCGCCAGAGCGATTGCTGTACCTGCAGAGCGATTGCTGCTAACGCACGCGGCGTTGCGCTAGGGCTTTCGCCCAGCCAATCGCTGAACGCCACGGCGGGGCGTACGAGGACCGCGTAGCCGAGCTCCGCCGCCAGCGACAAAAAACCATGCGTCGGCGACTTGCAGCATGTTCATGGCGATCGAGCGGTACTGTGGCGCAGCCGAACGGGCGGAGAGATCCCGGTGCTTTCCTTGAAGGCTCGGCAGAAGTGGAAGCTCGAGGCCCGCCTCGCGAGTGAGACATCGGTATCGATGTCCGCGCAAGTGTTCGCCGGTGCGGCGGCATTGCCATCGGCGACAACTCGTCAATGACCGGCTGGGTCGCGGTCCAAGAGATCGCAGGGGATGCCGTGCCGGACAACGCGCTCGACTGTTGTCTGCGGATTACAGCATCATGTTTCAAGAACCCGGGAATACCCATCGCGAGGTTGAGCCCGGTCGATGAGTGTCATCGTGCGAGAACGCGCCGCTCCAAACACCGCCGATATCCCACTCACCGCTAGAACCGCAGTGATGCCGTGGGGGAGAGCCATGGACGTGGTCGGCCATAAGTGCGACTGCGTCGTGGACATTTCCCGCTGTGGGGAAAAGCTTGTTACGGTAGAACGAATGCCGTCAACGCTTGTGACGTCTCCAGTCGCTTGGCGTTTCGCCGGTCAGTTTCTTGAATGCCGCGGCGAAGGCGGTCTGGGAGGAGTAGCCGAGGGCCGCCGCGATCGAGACGACGGATTCATCGCTATCGCGCAGCATGCTCATGGCCTGCTCGAGCCGGTACTGGCGCAGCCAGGCATGAGGCGAAAGCCCGGTGCTTTCCTTGAAGGCACGGCAGAAATGAAAGCGCGATAGACCGGCGTCCGAAGCCAGCGCCGCGAGCGAGACGTCCGAATCGCTGTCCGAGCGCAAGCGGTCGGTGGCACGGAGCAGGACCTTCGGCGAAAGCCCGCCCATTGTTGGCTGGATCGTCGTTGGCGAGCCGGTGTGCGCAGCCAGAAGACGCGTGGCCAGAAGGTCAATTAATTGGTGCCTGAACAGCGTATCCAGCGCCTCATTGCTCTCCAGGACATCCGTCGCGCTCAAGATCAATCGGGACGTAATGGGGTCGTGATGCGCCGTTCGCTCCACGAGGTCGATCGGTGTGGCGGTGTTGGCTTCGTCAGCGACGCGCTTGAGCACTGCGTGAGGAAGATAGAGCTGAACGACATCAACAGGTTTCGGAATATCCCATCGTGAGCTTGATCCTTCCGGAATGATTATCAATACACCGGGCCGAAACGTTCCGATCGCAACCGATCTGCCTGTCCGACGCTCCATGCGCTGCATCGAGCCGTTGTAAGCCATGATGACGTGATGGCTCATAGGCTCGACGACGTCGTGCAATGGCTCATGTTTCCAGTGAGCGATCGCGCTCCCAGAGGGGTCCAAAGCCATGCTGAGTGGTTTGGTGTGAAGCACGCGTGCCATCTCAACATCGGCAGGACGGCGGTCGGCAACCTGCAAATAACGCTGCTGCGCGCCGGAAGCGTCTGGCTGATTTTGTTGATGTGAATGATCGCGCAAGATTGGCTGGCTCATGAACCTGTCCTAGCTTCGAGGAGCATCGTTGAGCGTTCGGCGCGCGTTCTAAGCGGGTAGAGGCCCAGCGTCTTTCTCAAAACTCCCATGCTTTGCCTGATCTTGCTGTAAGCTGATGCTAGGCGCCCGCGCCGCGATTGAAGTCGCAATCAGCGCGGCGGACGGTGGCGGTTAACTGCTGTCGAAATAGGCAATCGACGCCGGGAGCCGTCGTAAGCGGCAGCGAATGGACAAAATCGCTGACGTTCTCGAGCAGACATCGAGCTTTGTGTCACGAAACTGCCACGACGAAACTGGACGACCGTGCTAGCGTCAGATAATGGTTCACGAAATCACGTGCGGGCGCTTGTCAGTCCAACTTCGCTGAGAGAGTTATCCTATGACCCAGGCGAGCGCCTTCGGCCGGAAGCTCGGGCGGTTTTTGCACCTGAAGGATGCGCCGCCCTCGCTGATAACGAGTTCGCTGCGCGGGGTGGAGCTCGCGGTCACCGAAACCCGGGATGACAATCCAGTGCCGGGTCTTTCCGGTTCCTTTACCGCGGAGGATGCTTTCGTCGTCAGCCTCAAACTTCACGATTATCCCGACTGCGAACTCTGGGAAAATGGCAAGTGCGTGATGAAAGCGGATGTTCCCGCGGGAGCGACCTATCTGTACGATCTCAAGCGCGATCCGCGCTACGTGATCGACAAGCCGTTCCACTCCCTGTTTTTCTACTTGCCGCGCTCGGCGCTCGACGCTCTCACTGAGCAGCCCCGCATGCCGCGCGTCGGTCAGCTTGCCTGTGAACTCGGCGTAGGCCATGACGACACGGTCGTCCGTCATATCGGCGCGTCATTGCAACAAGCGCTGCGTCGGCCAGACGAGACGAACCAGCTTTTCATCGATCACATGATGCTCGCGCTCACCGCACACGTCGCCCAGGCCTACGGCGGGCTACGTCCCTGCACTGAACCGAATCGCGGCGGTCTTGCGCCGTGGCAGGTCAAGCGCGTCTGCGAAAGGCTGGAATCCGATCTCGGCGGAAAGCTTTCGTTGCAGGAAATCGCGGCCGAGTTCGATCTTTCGATCAGCCACTTTTCGCGCGCGTTTCGCATCTCCACCGGCCTGCCGCCGCACCAGTGGCTGCTGCGCCAGCGTGTGAAGGCGGCCAAGCAACTGATGACGGTTCGCGACCTGTCGCTGTCGGAAATCGCAATATCGGCCGGGTTCGCCAATCAAAGCCACTTCACGAGGGTGTTTTCGTCTGTGGTCGGCGTCAGCCCGGGAACGTGGCGCCGCGAGGCGCAGGGTGCACCGGAAAGCGAGAAGTGATCGGAGCCCCGGCAGAAGCCTTTTCGCTCAGCGACGCGTTGCCTGCGAGATAGCGTAAGCGGCGCGACGCACCGCAAACATCTCGTCCAACGGATGACCGATTCCTTCGGCCAGAGTTGCCGGATTGAACACGGGTTCGTCGCAGGCATCATTTTCTTCGACACCAGTGATCACGATCGTTCCCAGCCGTACCGCTTCGCGTCCGTCCTCATCGGGCCATCGGACGGTCACGTCCATGACCGGGTCGCCCGGACGGTCCAGCAGCGCCATCACACTGAACCTCATATCGCGAGCCGCGATCCGGGATTCGAGGTCGTGCAGCAGCTCGGTGGGTTTTGCATTGGCTGCGGCCCTGCGCCTCGCCGCCTGTTCGCCGACTGGCGTGACCTTGAACTTGATGAACCTTGTCTCGCCTCTTGAATTGGTCGCGGGAAACGCGTGCACGCCCCAATAGGTTGTTGAGGCAAAGCTTGCGGCAGGCGGATGCGCGGCGATGTAGCTCGCCTGATGCAGCGTCTCGGGATTGGCAACTGAAAATGTCTCGACCATTTCCAGATCCGGCTTGCCGTCGGGTCCTGGAATACGTGCTCGAAGGAAAGCCAGCATCTGGTCGGGGGTCCTCGCGAAATGAACCGGGGCACTCTGGGTTAAGATATCCGAGCGCTCGCCATCGCTGCCAAGCCGGAAGCTGAATCCGCGCAATAACAGGTAGTTGGTGTCTGGGCCTTCCGCCACCGAGAAGCGCGCCAGGAGGCGCGAAGGCTTGGTGAAGCTACAGGATTTCGTGATCTCCTTCGCCTGGTCCGATGGGGTATAGGTGCCGCGAACGCATCGGCCATTGGCAAAGCTCGCACGTGACTTTGGCGGAAGGCCGGCAACCGTCTTCATGGCGGCGACTATGGATGCGGAGCCGGCAAGGCCGCGGGGGAACTTGGGCAGGACGGGACCTCGTGATCTAGAGTTAGTAAAGTTCTTGGGCAGGACAACTTGGGCGTCTTTCCCGAATCCTTCCCGCCTTGTCCGTTTCTGCGACAAAGCTTGCCGACGGCAGCATCCCCGATGCGTACCGTTCGCAGGACCTCAGTTCGCTTCTGGTCCGGCGAACTTTGGCCAAGGCTGATGCTTGGCCCGCCATTTCGGGCCAGGACCACGCATGTAGTGCAGCTCGGGCCGGTAGCTATCGCGTAGGTCCAAAAATAGGTTCTGAAGAATGCTGGCGATGTCGGACACGGTCACAGCCGCCTTCGAGCAAAAAACAGACGTTGCGGACCAGCGCGCAGAAGCCGGTGCGATCACACGAGGACTGACAATGTTTTTCCAGATCATCGTTTTTCTCCGTCCGCTTGGATGTCGGCCGATGATTTAGCGGATCGGGTCTGCTGCTGCGCCAGAGCGATTGCCGTACCTACAGAGCGATTGCTGCCAATTCATGCGCCCGGCCAATCGGTCGGGCCTCCGCAGGTTCCGCGAGACCTTCAGGCACACCGTGACCTCGGCCAAGCGGCTCCCGATGAATCTGCTCGATGCCTTGCGAGCGGTCGAACATTCAAGCGTGCTGCGGGATCATCTCGGGGAGTTCGTACCCGCCTATCTCAAGCTGAAGCATGAGGAGTGGAACGACTACGCACGCCATCTGACCCAATGGGAGCGAGACAACACTCTGGACTGTTGAGTTGCAACAGGTGTTCAGCACTGGCGCGATGGGAAGCCGGCACGCGCCGTATCACACACAGACGATCTGGAGGACCAGGTACCAAACCATTTGCTCGTCAACGAACCATCATTGTCGGTCCAGGGGATCGGTGGCAATTGCGGCAGGTAGGATGCATATGGCATCACTTTCGCAAGCGTCACCCTGCCCGGGTACCGTGCGAGAAAAGCCTTGTTCATTCCGCCGTCGAATCCGCTGTAGATCGGGGCAACTGGCACGTTGTCTTCAAGCAATTGCGCGTACGCGCGCTCGTCGGCGCGCCGTTTTTCCAGCGCCCTTCGCGCGATTTCCGGATTGACGACAAAGGGAGGGCATTTCTCGATCGGATTGAACACGAGAGGGTGCGGCGAACTCGGGGAAGGTTGCGCATCGAACACATAGCGGCGGTTACACACATCCACTTTGGGTTCGAGTTGTGTCGTCTCGAAATGATCGTTGCCGACCTTGAGCATTTCCCAGAAGGGCAGGTTGGGATTGTTTCGATGGCGCGCCAGATTCACCGGTGTCAGGCGGAACGGATAGGCCTGGACCTGGAACGATGTTCGGCCGCCGCGGAATGAGTCACGCGCCAGCGAATAAATCTCGCTGATCTGCTCGTCCGTCATGGCATAGCAACCGCTCGACCAGCAGTCGCCGTGGATCATGAGGAAGCTGCCGTTTCGCTTGTTTGCCCTGTCGAAGCTGTTCGGATAGCCGAGGTTGATCGAGAGATAGAAATTGGAGTTGGGGTTCATCAACTCAGGCGTAACTGTATAAAACCCTTCCGGAGCCTGTCGGTCGCCCTCGTACAATTTCGGCCCGAGATCGCCCGACCACCGGCAGATCGGATAGGTCTTCAGCAATTGGAAACGGCCGGCCGTGTCCTGCTTCCAGACTTCGAGCTCTGCCTCGTCCTTGAAAAGACGCACAAGGATAGGGGAATATTTCGGCATCTTCTTCTGTTCGAGCAGCGCGAGCAGCTCGGCCGGCAATTCCTGCGTCGCCTTGGCGGGCAACGGCTTGCTGCTTTCGCCAAAGCATGTGGCAGGTGCTAAGGCAGCGGCAAAAGCCGCCGCCAGCACAATTGCGTGTCGGACCATGGCGGATATCACTGCTGTACTTCCAGCCCGCCGCGCGCCGCTATTTCTCAAATCCGACGAACATCGTAGCCTCCTCGACCGACTTCCGCTCCGACACCATCGCATTCGCCGGAAAAGTCTCGTCATTCTACCCCCGATGTCGCCGGACCACCGGACGCTGTTTCAGCAGTCGACGCCGCGCCCGGCAAGCACGCGAAGGCGCAACACAAGTCGTTCGATTGCAATACTATGGATCAATCGGACGACATCGTCTACGGAGTGAACGACCTCGAGGCAAGGTGCTCTCCGCAAGCCTCGCCGGTTCGGCAGGCTCGGCTGAACTCGACGAGAGGTGATCGCGCTGGTGCACCGTGCCTCGCGGTACCTCCGGCAGGCGCCAGGCGATCCATCACGGCGCCTGTACGCTTCAGCACGCGATGACACATCATGGTTCTGCTGCAAGATGGTCCCCGCTCCGGGCGAACGCACGCGCTGGCGCGACCACCATTACCACAAGATGGCTGTCTCAGCGCGGTTTTCATCTCGACGAACCGGCGTCGTCGCTAGCGACTAGCGCAGCACGACTTCTTGATCTGTCCAGCGAAGATAATGCCGCGGTGCAGCGCCTAGCTCGCGCTTAAACATGGCGGCGAATGCGCTCGGGCTGTCATAGCCCACGTCCAGCGCTACGCATGTGACGGGTTCGCCTGCGCCCAGGCGTGCCAAAGCTTCCAGGAGCCGCACGCGTTGTCGCCACATTGAAAAGCTCTGACCGGTCTCGCGGCGGAACAGCCTCGTCAGCGTTCGCCGGCTGAGGCTGTATTTGTCTGCCCAGTCGTCGAGCGTAAGGTCCGAGGAGGGGTCGCCAAGCACTGCCTTACAGATCGCCGCAAGGCGGGGGTCCGGTGGCACCTGCACGTGAAGCGTCACCTCCGGCATGTGTGAGATCTCGGCGAGCAGGAGTTCGAGAAGCTTGCCGTCGCGTCCGTCCTGGTCGTAGGTCTGCGGCATCCGCACCGCCTCGTCCATCAGGGCTTCGACGAGCGAGGATGCACGAATCAGGCGGCACGTCTCCGACGTTCCTCGTCGGCGATCAGGCGTGACATAGATCGTCTGGGCCTCGACTTCACCCCAGGCGCGCGACTGATGTACAACGCCAGCCGGAATCCATAAACCATGGCCGGGTGGAACCACGAAATGACCGCGCTCGGTCATCATCGCCGTGACGCCGGTGATCTGCAGGATGAACTGGTCGCGCCGATGCGCGTGCCGCGTGCTGGTGCTCTCGTTCGGATAAGTTGCGGTCATCGCGGCGACCGGCCGCGCGATCGTCTGAAGTTGTCCGGCATAGTTGGCGGCCGCTGCGGGGCCCTCCTGTTTGCTGCAGGTGCGCAATTCGCCAGTCACATCTCGCCGCGCTACGACTTTCACGTGTCGTGAACTCCCGATCCAAGTCCTTTTCTGCAAGGCTCTTATGCATCTTCCGGGCCAGATATGGCCCGATCGCGATGGTTCTTGTCCCCGATCAGGTAGCGCGGGACAGGGCGTTTGGCAACAATGCTCGCGCCGGCCAGATTCGCCAAAGCCGAATACGGCGTCTGGCGAGGTCCTTCTCACGCCGATATGCGACACGGAGAGCTCGATGAACAGACGCGAATTCACCCAGGCCATGCTGGCCGCCGGCGCCGCTATCCCCTTCGGCATCACGCGAGCGGCCGGCCAGACCCGCGGTGGAACACTCAACACCATCATCCAGCCCGAGCCGCCGCTGCTGGTCACCGCCTTCAACCAGCAACAGCCGACGCTGACGCTCGGCGGCAAGATCTACGAGAGTCTTCTCAAATATGGCGCTGACCTCAAGCCAATGCCGGGCATGGCGCAGTCCTGGGAGATTTCGCCGGACGGACTGACCTATACGTTCAAGCTGTTTCCCAACATCACCTTCCACGACGGCAAGCCGATGACGTCCGAGGACGTCGTGTTCAGCTGCATGAAGGTGTTGACGGAGACGCATCCGCGCGCGCGGCAGAATTTTGCGCGCGTCGCTTCGGCCGAGGCGCCCGATCCGCTCACCGTCGTGTTCAAGCTGAAGCAGCCCTTTGCGCCGTTCCTCGGCTGCTTTGACTGCACCTCGGCGCCGATCGTGCCAAAGCACATCTATGAAGGCACCGACTACCGCAAGAACCCGCTGAACGACAAGGCAATCGGCACCGGCCCATTCAAGCTGAAGGAATGGGTGCGCGGCTCGCATGTCCATCTGGTGCGCCATGAAGGATACTATCTGAAGGACCAGCCGTACCTGGACGAGATCATCTACCGCATCATCCCGGATTCGGCATCGCGCGCGCTGGCGCTGGAGAACGGCACGGTGCAACTCGCGCAATGGACCGACGTCGAGTTCTTCGACGTGCAGCGCTTCAAGGCGCAGAAGAACCTCGAAGTCACCACCAAGGGCTATGAGTATTTCGCGCCGCACCAGTGGCTCGAGATGAACAACCGTATCGCGCCGATGAACGACAAGCGCTTCCGGCAGGCGGTGATGCACCTGATCGACCGCGACGCGCTCGCCAAGCGGGTCTATTTCGGCAGCGCCAAGGTGGCGACCGGGCCGATCTCGTCCAAGACGAAATTCTACGACGGCAAGGTCAAGCGCTACGACTATTCGATCGACAAGGCCAAGGCGCTGCTCGACGAGATGGGGCTGAAGCCCGACACCAACGGCAAGCGCGCAGAGATCAAATACATCGTGCCGCCTTACGGCGAATCCTATCAGCGCGCCGGCGAGTTCTTCCGCCAGAGCTTTGCCCGCGTCGGCATCGATCTCGTCCTCGTCGGCACCGACATGGCCGGCTGGGCCGAGAAGGTCGGCAACTGGGACTATGAGATGACCCAAAACCTGCTCTACCAGCTCGGCGATCCCGCGCTCGGCGTCTCCCGCACTTACGTGTCGTCGAACATCAAGAAAGGCATCCTGTTCTCGAATACCGAAGGCTATTCCAACCCTGAGGTCGACAGGCTTTTCGACGAGGCCGCCGTCACGCTCGACGAGGCCAAGCGACTGGAGCTTTATTCCAAGGTGCAGCAGATCCTGGTCGAGGACGTGCCGGTCGCCTGGACGCTGGAGCTCGAATATCCCATCATCTACGACAAGGCGTTCAAGAACATCGTGTCGACCGGCATCGGCTCGCACGAAACTTTCGGGTCGGTCTACAAATCGTGATCCGTCTCGGCAGCGCGGCGACGATCGGGCTGATGGCACTGAGCCGGATTGCCCAGCTCGTCGCCGTCATCCTCGTCATCGCCACTTTCAACTTCGTGCTGGTGCGGGCCGCCCCTGGCGATCCCGCCCAGGTCATGGCCGGCCAATCCGGCGCGTCCGATCCGAAGCTGCTGGAAGATCTGCGCAAGGAATATGGGCTCGACAAGCCCTACGCCGTGCAGCTCGCAAGCTATCTCGGCCGCGTCGTCAGGCTCGACCTCGGCTATTCCTACCGCCAGCGCCGCGCGGTGGTCGATCTCATCCTGGAAAGGCTGCCGGCGACGCTGCTGTTGACGGTGACGGCCTTCTGCCTCGCGCTGCTGATCGGCACGACCCTTGGCGCGCTCGCGGGGCTGGCGGCGGGCAGCGTGCTCGATACGGTCTTCACCGTGCTGTCGCTGGTGCTTTATGCGACGCCGGTGTTCTGGCTGGGGCTGATGCTGGTGCTGGTCTTCTCCGTGACACTCGGCTGGCTGCCGCCGTTCGGTTACGAGACCATCAACGTCAAGCTCTCGCCGCTGGAGCATGCGCTCGACATCGCCAAGCACATGATCATGCCGGTGACCTCGCTGGCGGCGATCTATCTCGCGATCTATGCCCGGCTGATGCGATCCTCGATCATCGAGGTCGCCCAGCAGGACTTCATCAAGACCGCGCGCGCCAAGGGCCTCTCCGGGCCCAGCATTGTGGTCGGCCACATGCTGCGCAACGCGCTGGTGCCCGTCGTCACCGTGGCCGGCATGCAGGCCGGCGCGCTGGTCGGCGGCGCCGTGGTCATCGAGACGGTGTTCGCCTGGCCGGGCCTCGGCCGGCTGACCTTCGATGCGCTGCTCCAGCGTGATTATCCCGTGCTGCTCGGCATTTTTCTCATTCTGTCGATCGTGGTCATCGTGCTCAATCTGCTGACCGACCTGATCTACAGGCTGATCGATCCCCGCATGACGACAGGAGCTGCGTGATGGATGCGGTTCGCGCCTTCCTGCGTCATCCTAGCGGCATGGTCGGCCTCGTCGTGCTGCTTGTCGTGGTCGTCATCGCGCTCATCGCGCCCACCGTCTTTCCGGTCTCGCCCTGGGAAATGGTCAGCGCGCCGTTCACGCCGCCCGGCGAGGACGGCCTGCTGCTCGGCGGCGACACGCTCGGCCGCGACGTTGCGGCCGGCGTCGCCTATGGTGCCCGCGTGTCGCTCGTCATCGGCATCGCCTCGGCCATGGCGGCTATGGTGATCGGCGTCACGATCGGCGCAATTTCCGGCTATTTCGGCGGCAAGGTCGATCTCGTGCTGATGCGGGTGACCGAGCTGTTCCAGACCATCCCCGCTTTCGTGCTCGCGATCCTCTTGGTCGCGACCTTCAACCCGTCGCTGCTGACGATCATCCTGACCATCGGCGCCGTGAGCTGGCCGCCGCTGGCGCGCCTCACCCGCGCCGAGTTCCTGCGCCTGCGCAATCGTGAGTTCGTCGAAGCCGCGCTGTGCCAGGGCGAGAGCACCTTGCAGATCGTGCTCGGCCATATCCTGCCCAATGCGATCTCGCCGATCCTGGTCGTGACCTCCTTGACGGTCGCCACCGCCATCCTGCTCGAAAGCGCGTTGTCCTTCATGGGCCTTGGCGATCCCAATCTGATGTCCTGGGGTTTCATGATCGGAGCCGGCCGCACCGTCATCCGTAATGCCTGGTGGATGAGCGTGTTTCCGGGGCTCGCGATCCTCATCACCGTGCTTGCCATCAACCTGTTCGGCGAAGGTCTCTCCGATGTGCTCAATCCGCGTGTATCGAGGCGCCGGTCATGAGCGACGCCGTGCAAGCCAAGGCACCCGTTCTGTCGGTCGAGGGGCTCTCGATCGCGCTGCCCGAAGGCGGCGATCGCCCGTTCGCGGTCGAGAACGTCTCCTTCGAGGTCAAGCCCAACGAGGTTGTCTGTCTCGTCGGCGAGTCCGGCTCGGGCAAGTCGATGATCGCCCATGCGGTGCTGTCGCTGCTGCCGAAGAGCGTCAATATTGCCGCGGGCGCCGTGACTGTCGCAGGACACGATCCGGCAAAGCTCGACCGGCAGGCGCTGCGCCGCCTGCGCGGCGGCGAAGCCGCGATGATCTTTCAGGAGCCGTTGTCCTCGCTGAACCCGCTCAAGCGGGTTGGCAGGCAGATCGAGGAGATGATCCTCACCCATCAGAAGCCGATGCCGTCGGCAATTGAGGTGCACGAACGCGTGCAGCAGCTCCTGACGCAGGTCGGGCTGCCAAATCCAAAGCTGCTTGAGAAGAGCTATCCGTTCGAGCTGTCCGGCGGCCAGCGCCAGCGCGTCATGATCGCGATGGCGATGGCCAACCGTCCGGCACTCCTGGTCGCTGACGAGCCGACCACAGCGCTCGACGTCACCACCCAGCGTCAGATCCTGCGCCTGATCGACGATCTCCGACGCGACCGCGGCATGGGCGTGCTGTTGATCACCCATGATTTTGGCGTCGTTGCCGATGTCGCCGACCGCGTCGTGGTGCTTCGTCACGGCAAGGTGGTGGAGGAGGGGACGGTCGAGGAAGTCCTGCGCAGTCCTAAGGCTGACTACACCCGCGAGTTGATCGATGCCGTTCCGAAGGCGCGGCTCGACGAGATCCGCCGCACCGCGGTCCATCCTACACCGCTGCTCGAAGTTATCGGTCTTAAGAAGACATTCCGGGTCAAGCGCGGCCTGTTGCAGCCGCCGCGCGAGGTCGTCGCGGCCGACGGCATCTCGCTGACCTTGTACGAGGGCGAGACGCTCGCCGTCGTCGGCGAATCCGGGTCCGGCAAGTCGACGCTCGGGCGCATGATCATGCGTTTGACCGAGCCGGATGGCGGTGCCATCCGCTTCAACGGCCAGGATCTGCGCCAGCTCCGCGGCGAGGCGCTCCGCCAGGCGCGAAAACAGCTCCAGATCGTGTTCCAGGATCCGTTTGCGAGCCTCGATCCGCGCCAGAAGGTCGGCGATGCCATTGCGCGCGGACCAATGGCCTTTGGCACGTCGCGCACGGAAGCGATGGAGCAGGCGAGAAAGCTGCTGGTGCGAGTTGGCCTCAACGCCGTCGCCGCCGATCGTTATCCCCACGAATTCTCTGGGGGCCAGCGCCAGCGCATCTGTATTGCGCGCGCACTGGCACTCAAGCCGCGCGTGCTCATCGCCGACGAAGCCGTGTCGGCGCTTGACGTTTCCGTCCAGGCTCAGGTGCTGGCGCTGCTTGCCGAGCTCCGGCAGGAGATGAAGCTCGCCATGATCTTCATCACCCACGACCTGCGGATCGCCGCCGAGATCGCCGACCGCGTCATCGTGCTCCAGAAGGGGCGCATCGTTGAAGAGGGCGCGACCGCGGACGTTTTCACGGCCCCTCAAGCCGCCTACACACGCGAGCTGCTCGATGCGATCCCGGGCCGCGATTTCTTCGACCAGCCGGGCTTTGCCAGCGTGACCGGCGCACTACCGACAGCGAGGATGAGTTCATGACCGACAGCCGTCCCCTTCCAGCCGGCGCGCGCGAGCGCATCGAGGCCGCTGTGGATGTCGCCTTCGACGAGCAGATCGACACCACGATCGCGTTCACGGCGATCCCGAGCACGCGCGCGGCGGAGGCGCCCTGTCAGGACATGTTCGCAAAGCTGTTGCGCGATCGCGGCTACGAGGTCGATGACTGGGTCATCAACCAGGACGATCTGAAGGCGCTGCCGGGCTACGGGCCGGTCGAGACCGACTTCTCGCGTGCCCGCTCCGTTGTCGGCACCTTCCGGCCGGCCAGGGAAGAGGGCCGCTCACTGATCCTTCAGGGCCATTGCGACGTCGTGCCGGCAGGTCCGCTCGACATGTGGGAGCGGCCACCGTTTCAGCCGGTGGTCGAGAACGGTTGGCTCTATGGTCGCGGCGCCGGCGACATGAAGTCCGGTACAATCTCGGCGCTCTACGCGCTCGATGCGATCAAGGCCGCGGGCTACAGGCCCAAGGGCCGCATCCACCTGCAATCGGTGATCGAGGAGGAGAGCACCGGCCTCGGCGCGCTCTCCACACTTCAGCGCGGCTATCGTGCCGATGTCTGCATCCTGCCCGAACCGACCGACGAGAAGCTGATGCGTGCCCAGGTCGGCGTGATCTGGTTCCGCCTGAAAGTGCGCGGGATACCAGTCCATGTCGCACGCGCCGGCACCGGCTCAAATGCGATCAAGGCTGCAATCCACCTGATCCAGAAGCTCGAAGGTCTCGAGGCCGAATGGAACGAGCGCGCCAAGACGCACCCCTCGTTCAAATCGGTCGAGCATCCGCTCAACTTCAATCCTGGAATCATCAAGGGCGGTGACTGGGCCTCCAGCGTGCCCGCCTGGTGCGATGTCGATTGCCGCATTGGTGTGCTGCCCGGCTGGAAGGTCGTCGACGCCCAGGCCGAGATCGTGGATTTCGTCGCCAAGGCGGCGCGCTCGCATCCATTCCTCGCCAACAATCCGCCGGAGATCGTCTGGTCCGGCTTCCTGTCGCCGGGCTACGAGGCGACGGAGATTCAGGAAAGCGAGGCAGTTCTCGCTCCGGTCTACGAGCATGTGTTCGGCCGCAAGCTGACCAGCTTCTCGTCAACCGCACTGACCGATGCGCGCTTCTATGGCCTCGATTTCGGCGTGCCTGCGTTTTGCTTCGGCGCCACGATGGAAGGCGCGCACGGCTTCAACGAGCGCGTCGATCTCGCCTCGGTCAAGCGCGTCACCAAGGCGCTTGCGCTGTTCACCGCGAGCTGGTGCGGCATCGAGGCCAATTAGCCGAAAGAAGGAAACTCACTGCAAAAAGGGAAGTTCGCGAATGGACAGCCAGGGTGCAGGCGGCAAGCCGCCGGTCAAGACGCAAGAGGATCTGCGCGCGCATTTCGGGCAGCTCAGCCCGCTCGCCGAGAAGAAGGTTCTCAGCCATCTCGACAGGTTCTGTCGCGACTTCATCGCGCTTTCCCCGTTCCTCGTCCTTGCCACCAGCGATGGCAACGGTCATGCCGATGCAAGCCCGCGCGGCGACGCGCCGGGCTTCGTCGCCGTGCTCGACGACAAGACGCTGCTGATCCCGGACCGGCGTGGCAACAACCGCGTCGACACCTTCGGCAATATCATCGCTTCCCCTGGCATCGGCCTGATCTTCCTGGTGCCGGGGATCAACGAGACCCTGCGCGTCAATGGCCGCGCCGAGATCTCGCAGGATGCCGAGCTGTTGACGCCGCTCGCGGTGCAGAACGTGGTCCCAATCATCGGGCTGAAGATCCATGTCGAGGAAACCTATTTTCATTGTGGCAAGGCGCTGATGCGCTCGAAGCTCTGGAATCCGGCTGCTCAGGTCGAGCGCAACAGTTTCCCGACGCTCGGCCGGATCATCGCCGAGCAGACTGTCGCCATCGCGGTCGAAGAGGCCGAGAAGACGATGGAAGAAGGATACCGTACGAGGCTCTACTGAGAATGACCAATCTGATCTAGCGGTCCGCCCTGCAGAAGGTTTCGACGATACGCTACATGCTCGCAGCCTGGCGCCCGTGAAATGTCTGCGAGGTAGGTAGCGAGCGGCAGCACTGAGCGCACAGACGCGACGAATCCGAACGGAAGCGGCATCGTCACGCTGCGAGGAAGAACCCGATGGCCGATGCCACGCTGTTGCCGCCGGCGCGCATGCCTGGAAGGGCAACGAGCACTGCGCCGACGAGCAGAATGAGAACTGCAATGAGTTGCCGCTGGGACGGCACGCGCCGTGCGACAAGCAATCCTAGCAGAATGGTGAAGATCGGCAGCGAGCCGTTGGCGAACGCTCCCCCGTATGCCGCCGACGCCCCCTTCAACCCAAAGTACATCAGAATGCTCTATAGCGCGCCGGGACCACAAATTGACATCGACAGGATTGCGTGCAGCGGCAGGTGGCGCGGCCACCAGGCCTTGGCGAACGGAAGAACCAGGGCGCCGGTGACCAGGGACCGAAGTGCGGTCAAATCGAAGGGTGTCAGGCCGGATTGCATGCCGGCCCTTGAGAAGACCAGAAAGCCGGACCAGATGCAGAACACGCCAGCTGCGCTCAGGAGACCGAAAATCCGCTCGTTCGATTTGGCTACAGGTGTCAAGCCCGTGTCCCATGCTTGGGATATCTTAGCGCACTTGAAACACCTGCGAGTTTCGAGATGCTCTCCGCAACATGGTCCTCAAGGGTGACGCCATGGTGAGCGATACGCGGGAGTTTTTCTAGCCGAGAGTTCCGCAAGCCGCTGGGGCAGCCCGGCATTCGCGAGAAACAGGAGGGTGTGTTGAACGATCGCCAGGCATTGGATGGTCGCGACGACGTCGACGGCGGCAACCGCCGGCTTGCTGCAGCCTATCCGGGCGCGCCGTTCTCGAATGGGTTCCTGTGGGCGGAGCCCGGCAAGCCTATCGTCACACCCGCTCGGAGGGTGTGTGAGAGATGACGTCGTAATCGGATCTCTGGGAGTGCGGCCACGCTGTGCGATGACGGAATCAACGCCAGGAACACTTCCGGCGGCGCTCCGTTAGCGCAGCAAACGCCGGGAGTTGTCCATGACCAATTATCCAAAGCCGCCTTATCCTGCGCAGCAGCAGCCGATGCCGGGCTCGACCCGCGCCATGCAGCCGCGCCCGGATCACGGCGAGGAGAGTTACAAGGGTGCCGGCCGTCTTGCCGGAAAGAAGGCCATCATCACGGGCGGCGACAGCGGCATCGGCCGCGCGGTGGCGATCGCCTATGCGCGTGAAGGCGCGGATATCGCCATCTCCTATTTGAATGAGGATGAGGATGCGGCCGAGGTCAAGGCGCTGGTCGAGCGGGAGGGACGCAAGGCCGTCCTGATCCCGGGCGATATCAGCAATCCCGAACATTGCCGCGCCATCGTGCGTCGCACCGTCGAGGAGCTCGGCGGCATCGACATCCTCGTCAACAACGCTGCCCATCAGGCGACGTTCAAGGACATCGCGGATATCAGCGACGACGAATGGCGGCGGACATTCGAGATCAACATCCACGCCATGTTCTATCTGGCCAAGGCCGCCGTTCCCCACATGCGGCCGGGCTCCGCGATCATCAACACGGCCTCGGTGAACTCCGACATGCCGAATCCGAGCCTGCTGGCCTACGCCACGACCAAGGGTGCGATCCAGAATTTCACTGGCGGGCTTGCGCAGATGCTGGCCGAGAAGGGCATCCGGGTCAATGCGGTGGCCCCGGGGCCGATCTGGACGCCGCTGATTCCCTCGACCATGTCGGAGGAAAGGGTCAAGAACTTCGGCAAGCAGGTGCCCATGCAGCGCGCCGGCCAGCCGGCCGAGCTCGCGACGGCCTATGTCATGCTGGCCGATCCGCTTTCGAGCTACACGTCGGGGGCGACGTTGCCCGTCACCGGCGGCAAGCCGTTCATCTGATCCAGGCGAGCACCGTGGCGGCACCGCACTACCGGCGCCGCCACTCTCAATCAGTCGCTTTCAATCACGCAGCGCTGGACGCCTTGGCGTTGACGCCTTTGCGCAGGGCCACCGTGTTCAGCTTGGTGTTGGCGGCCTTCTCTTCGTTCAGATTGGTGGTGAGGAAGCGCACGATGTCGTCGTGGCCGAGCTCTTCCGCCCAGGCGATCAGCGTGCCGTACCGGCACATCTCGTAATGCTCCACCGCCTGTGCGTTGGCGACGATCGCGGCGTCCAGCACGGCCTTGTCCTCGATCTCGCCGGCGGTCTCGTCGGCTTCCTTGATCAGGCCGTCGATGGCCGGGCAATGCGTGCCGCTCGGCTCCTTGCCGAGCTTGGCGAAGACCTTGTCGAGGCGCTCGACCTGCTTGTTGGTCTCTTCCAGATGCGCCTTCAGCCCGGCGACGAGATCCCTGTTGGTGGCTTTGTCGATCATCTTCGGCAGCGCCTTCAGGATCTGCTGTTCCGCGTAGTGGATGTCTTGGAGCCCGTGCAGCAGCAGGTCTTCCATCGACTGGATGTCCTTGGTGAAGAATCCCATAAAAGACGTCTCCTTTCACAATGATGGCAGTGGAACGCGGAGCGGCCGCCGCTGTTCCATTCCCGTGTGCAGATCGGGAGAGCCGAATGAGCGATCGAGTGGATCATTTTGTGGGCCTTCTCGGACGTGCGGCGATGGACGTATGGGGCGACATGCCTCGCGACATCCAGGAGGCACTGTTCGAGACCGCGATGAAGGGCCGCGACACCGAGCGTGAGGAGCTGGCGCGATTGCTGCACGAGCGGCACCCGCGCACGCTGCATCCGGCCCGGCCGGGCTGACGCCGGCGGGCTGGGAACGAACATGCGATCTCCTGATTGGTGAATCGGGCGGCGCCACACGGGCTCCAACGAGGACCGAGCGGGGCGCATCGCCCGAGCCTGTCAACCTGTGAGTCGACCGACGTGACTGAGAATATCGGCAAATGGTACGACCCGATTTCGGAGCGGTGGATCGTGCCTCGCCAACCCCACACCATCGCCGCGTTCGATCGGTCGAGCGCGGAGAACGTGCCGGAGGCGAACAAGAGAGAAGAGACGCAGCGGATCTGGAATCTGCTGGTCGATTGCTGCGCACGTGGATGATGCAGCGTCGGCGCCAAAACGAGCGACATGACGCGCTCGACGACGCTCGGGAGTGTCAACGGCCTTGAAGCTGGCTTTGCGCGGGGCAGGTCAGCGTTCCCGTCAACCCTGATCTCGACGACGTCCGGAGCGGATCGGTATATTACCACCCATGCCGACGACGCCGGAATAAGGATCAGAGATGGACGATACGATTGGCTTCCCCGACCCCGGTCTTGACCTGTCGGACGGCTTCAAGCCGCACACCTCGCATTGGGGCGTGTTCTCCGCGCGTCAGGGCGCGGCCGGGCTGGAGGTCAGGGCCTATGCGGGCGATCCCGATCCGAACGGCATCATCGACAATTTTCCCGGCGCGCTCCGCCACCAGGCGCGCATCGCCCAGCCGGCAATCCGCCGCGGCTGGCTCGAGCGCGGGCCGGGCCCGGACGATCGCCGCGGCCGTGACGAGTTCGTCTCCGTCAGCTGGGAGAAGGCACTGGATCTCCTCGGCGACGAGCTTGGCCGCATTCGCGACAACCGCGGACCCGGCGCCGTGTTCGGCGGCTCCTATGGCTGGTCGAGTGCCGGGCGCTTCCATCACGCCCAGAGCCAGGTGCATCGCTTCCTCAATATCGCGTTGGGCGGCTATGTGCGCTCGGTCAACACCTATTCGTCCGGTGCGTCCTCGATGCTGCTGCCGCAGATCCTGGCCGGCTACGAGGACATCACCAAGCGCAACGTCACCTGGGAGCAGATCGCGGCCGAGACCGACATCGTGCTGGCGTTCGGCGGCATGGCGCTGAAGAACTCCATGGTGGCCGGCGGCTCGATCAGCAAGCATGTCGAGCGCGGCGCCATGGCGGCGGCGCGGGCGCGCGGCTGCGAGTTCATCCTGGTCAGCCCGCTGCGCGACGATCTGCCGGTCGAGGCCGGCGCCGAATGGATGAGTTGCGTGCCCGGCACCGACACCGCGCTGATGCTCGGCATCGTCCATACGCTGGTCAGTGAGAAGCTGCACGACCAGGCCTTCCTCGACCGCTACACCGAGGGCTGGGCAATCTTCCTGCGATATCTCAACGGTGAGAGCGACGGGCAAGCCAAGCACGCCGAATGGGCCGCCGCGATCTCAGGCGTCAGTGCGGATGCGATCCGCAAGCTGGCGCGGCGTCTCGCCGGAAAGCGCGCGCTCGTCACCGTCTCCCATTCGCTGCAGCGCGCCGAGCATGGCGAGCAGCCGGTGTGGATGGGCATGGTGCTGGCGGCGGCCCTCGGCCAGATCGGCCTTCCCGGCGGCGGCTATGCCTATTCGCTGGGTGCGATCGGCTATTACGGCCGCCGCGTCAACGACGTGCCGGGACCGACGCTGGGGCAGGGCCGCAACGGCGTTGCCGATTTCATTCCGGTGGCGCGCATCGCCGATATGCTGCTCAATCCCGGCACCACGTATCGCTACAACGGCGAGACGCGCACCTATCCGGATATTCGTCTGGTCTACTGGGCGGGCGGCAATCCGTTCCATCACCATCAGGACATCAACCGCCTGCGCAAGGCCTTCGCGAAGGTGGACACGCTGGTCGTGCACGAGCTCGCCTGGACCGCCACCGCCCGCCACGCCGATATCGTGCTGCCCGCGACGATGACGCTGGAGCGCGAGGACATCGGCTATTCCACCAACGATCCCCTGATGGTCGCGATGCACCGGATCGCCGAGCCGTTCGGGCTCGCGCGTGACGATTACGATATCTTCGCCGATCTCGCCGAGCGTCTTGGGGCGCGCGAGCCGTTCACCGAAGGGCGCACGTCGCGGCAATGGCTGGAGCATCTCTACGAGCCGACCCGCGCATCGCTTGCCAAGCGCGGCCTCGAAGCGCCGAGCTTCGAAGAATTCTGGGCGCGCGGCAGCCTGGTCGTGCCGCAGCAGCCCGATGACGGCGGCCGGCTACGCCGCTTTCGCGAGGATCCCATCAATCACGCTTTGCCGACGCCGAGCGGACGCATCGAGATCTACTCGGCCAAGATCGCAGGGCACGGTGATGCGGATTGTCCCGGACATCCGGTCTGGCTCGACAAGAGCGATGTTCCCAAGCCGGGGGCACCGTGCTTCCTCGTCGCCAACCAGCCCGTGACGCGCCTGCACAGCCAGCTCGATTTCGGCGGACATTCGCTGGGCTCGAAGCATCGCGGCCGCGAGGTCGCGCGCATGAACCCGGTCGATGCACAGGCGCGCGGCATCAAGGACGGCGACATCATCCGCCTGTTCAACGAGCGCGGTGCCTGCCTCGCCGCGGTCCGCGTTACCGACGGCATCGTATCAGGCGTGGTTCAGCTGCCGACCGGCGCGTGGTATGATCCGATGGATCCGGAAGACGAGGCGCCGCTCTGCGTTCACGGCAATCCGAACGTGCTGACCCGCGACGTCGGCACCTCGTCCCTGGCGCAGGGCTGCACCGGCCAGTTGACGACCGTCGAGGTGGAGAAGTTCACCGGCAATCTACCGCCGATCCGCGCGTTCGATCCGGTTTGGGCAAAGCAAGGAGAACTTTAGATGATCCGCAAGGCAACAGCAGTCTGGAAGGGCACTGGTCGCGATGGCACGGGCCATCTGTCGAGCGAATCCGGCGTGCTCGCCGGGACGCCCTATTCATTCAAGACCCGCTTCGAGAACGAGAAGGGCACCAATCCCGAAGAGTTGATCGCCGCGGCCCATGCCGGCTGTTTCACCATGGCGCTAGCCTTCGGCCTGCAGATGGCGGGTTTCACGCCGGACGAGCTCTCGACCGAAGCCGCCGTCACGCTCGAGCCCGAGGGCAAGGGCTTCAAGATCAGCAAATCCGCGCTGACTCTGCGGGCGAAAGTGCCTGGTCTCGACGATGCCGGCTTCGCCCGGCTCGCCGGCGAGGCCGAGAAGAACTGCCCGGTGTCCAAGGTGCTCAACGCCGCCATCACGCTCGACTCCAAGCTGATCTAGGGCGATGGACTGAGGCTAGATCGCTGCAAAGGCGGAGGTGCGCTCCCTCTCCCGCTTGCGGGAGAGGGTTGGGGAGATGGTGTTTCCGCAATGGGATAGTCTCCTGGAGGAGAAAGCCCTCACCCCGCCTACGGCGCGACCTGTCCCGTAAGCGGGAGAGGCTGCACCGAGCCCTAGCGACCGGGTGGGCGTCAACGCGCGGCTTTCGGCCGGGCGGCCGAAAGCCTATATGATGCACAAGCTTTTGAGCGATCATTGGGAGCACATCACATGACGACGGAACGCGCAGTTTTGGCCGGCGGCTGCTTCTGGGGCATGCAGGATCTGATCCGCAAGCAGCCGGGCGTGATCTCCACCCGCGTCGGTTACACCGGTGGGCACGTCAAGAACGCCACCTACCGCAATCACGAAGGCCATGCCGAAGCGATCGAGATCGTGTTCGATCCGGCCAGGACCAGCTTCCGGACCATGCTGGAGTTCTTCTTCCAGATCCATGATCCGACCACGCTCAACCGTCAGGGCAACGATATCGGCACGAGCTATCGGTCGGCGATCTTCTACACCAGCGAGGAGCAGAAGCGGATTGCCGAAGACACCATCGCCGACGTCGAGGCGTCCGGCCTGTGGCCCGGCAAGGTGGTGACCGAGGTCGCGCCCGCGCGCGAGTTCTGGGAGGCCGAGCCCGAGCATCAGGATTATCTCGAACGTTATCCTGACGGCTACACCTGCCACTTCATCCGGCCGGGCTGGAAGCTGCCGCGGCGCGCTGCGGCAGTCGGAGGCTAGAGCCTGAGGAAGGTGGCTCGCCGGCTGTGGCGGTCCACCTCCTCATCGGTCAAAGCCGACGCGAGTCCGGTCACGCATCGACATGCAAGGTCCGGCGCTGCTCCGCGGTGACGGTCCGGGCGGTCAACGTGACGAGACCCATCAAGGCGGCCAGCAGCCAGAATGCCAGCGGCAGTCCGCCGAGCTGTGCGACGAAGCCGACGCCGGCAGGGCCCAGCAGGACGCCTGCATAGCCGGCCGTCGTGATCGCCGCGACCGCAAGTCCCGTGGGCATCACCTTTTGTTGCGCCGCCCGGCGGAATAGCACGGGCACGAGGTTCGAGGCGCCGAGCCCGATCAGCAGGAATCCGGCGATGGCGACCGCCGCCACGGGCGCGGTGAGCAGCACCACGAAGCCGGCGATCGCGATGAGGCTGCCCCACAGCAATGTCGTGCGGTCTCCGATGCGCGCAACGATGGCGTCGCCGCTAAGCCGGCCGATCGTCATCGCGATCGAGAACACGATGTAGCCGATGCCGCCTTGGGCCTCGCTGACGAGCCCGGCGCCGATCACGAGCAGCGCGCCCCAATCGAGCATCGCGCCTTCGACCAGGAAGGTGATGGCGCCGAGCAGCGCCAGCAGCAGCACCGATCCATGCGGCAGCACGAACAATGGGCCTTCCTGCACCTGCACCGATCGAAGCAGGCGCGGCCAGGTCACGAGCATCGCGATCAGCATCAGCACGGAGCAGATCAACGTCGAGGCGAGCGCGCCGAGCTGCAGAGAGAGCAGCGCCGTCATCAGCGCGGAACCGGCGAAGCCGCCGATGCTGAACAGGGCGTGGAAGCCGGACATCAGCGGGCGTCGCGCGGCGCGCTCCACTTCCACGGCGTGGATATTCATGGCGACGTCGATGGAGCCGAGTGCGGCCCCGAAGACGAAGAGCGCCAGCGCGAGCGTCGCAGGCGACGCCGCGATGGCGAGCAGCGGCAGCACCAGCGTGAGACCAAGCCCGCCCGCGATGATGATCGGTTTGCTGCCGTAGCGCGCACTGAGCACGCCGGTCAGCAGCATCGCGATGACCGAGCCTATGCCGAGACTGAGCAGCAGCAGCCCGAGAACGCCGTCGTCAACCGCGAGCCGCGCCTTCGCGAACGGCACCAGCGGCGCCCAGCAGGAAATGCCGAAGCCCGCGACAAGGAAGGCAAGCCGGGTGGCAAGGCGGGTTGCCGGCCGGTCGGCAGAAGACATGGGAACTCCGGGAAGCAGGGGAGGAGACGGTCGACAGGCCCGAGGATTGCCGCGGCTTTATGGCAGAGCCCTGCTCGAACGGTCGTGGCAGGCGCTCAACGGCTGCATGCCTCGACCTAGCCCCCGAGGATCCGCCGGCACGCCTCGACGAACACCTCTGCGCCCGTCACGATATCGGCATCCGCCGTGTTCTCGGTCCAGTGATGGCTGATGCCGCCGATCGACGGCACGAACAGCATGCCGGCGGGCATGACGGTCGCCAGCATCTGCGCATCGTGGCCGGCCCCGCTCGGCATGCGGATGGAACGGCCGCCGGCGACGGCCTTGCTCGCGGCCTCGATCGCGTCCTGAAAGCTCGCGTTCATCATCGCGGGTGCGCCGGTGCGCAGCTTCGTCACCGTGACGGTGCAGCGGCCATTTGCGCTGGCTTCGTCCGCCATGGTCCGCAGCAGTTGCTCCAGCCGCGCGATGACAAACGGGTCGTCGTCGCGGATCTGGAACAACATCTCCGCGCCACCGGGAATGATGCTCGGTGCGCCCGGATCGAGCGTGATGCGGCCGGTGGTCCAGACCGTGCGCGGGCCGCAGGCGGCGGGGAAACGCTCGTCGATCGCCACGCAGAACTTGGCCAGCGCCAGGCCCGCATCCTTGCGCACCGCCATGCGCGTGGTGCCGGCATGGTTCTGCTCGCCGGCAAAGTTGATCTGGTACTGCCAGATGCCGACGATGGACGTCACGACGCCGATCGCCAGGCGCCCGCTTTCGAGCGTGTCGCCCTGCTCGATATGCGCCTCGAGATAACCGACGTGCCGTCCCGGCTCGGCCGTGATGCGCGGACGCTCCGCCAGCCCCATGTCGGCCAGGGCATCGCGCATGCTGCGGCCGCTGGTGCGGTCGCGCGCGGCATCGATGTCGGCCTCCGTCACCTGTCCGACATAGGAGCGCGAGCCGAGGAAATGACCAAAATGTCCCTCCTCGTCGCACCAGGCGGCAACTTCCACCGCGCCGTTCACCGAAGCGTCGGCATTGAGCACGCGCGCGGCCTCGAGCGCATAGACGACGCCGAGCGGGCCGTCGAGCCAGCCGGCATAGTTCTGGCTTTCCAGGTGCGAGCCCGCCAGCAGCTTCGGCCCGGGCTTCGAGCTCGTCCCGAACACATTGCCAATGCCGTCGACCGTCGCGGAGAGCTCGGCCTCGGGCAGCTTCTGGACGAGCCACTCCAGCGACAGCTTGTGCGGCTCGGAGAAGGTCGGCTTGTGCACGCCGGTCTTGTAGGCGCCGAAGGCACGCAGTGCATGGAGGTCGGCGAGAACGCGATGGCCGTCGGCACGAGCGTCAGGCATGTTCGGCAACCTTCAGCGCCTCGGTTCGGATCTCCTCGACCAGCCGTTCCTTCAGCTGGACGAATTCAGGCGTGGTCTTGATCTTGTAGGAGCGCGGATGCGGCAGGTCCACATTGATTTCGGCCTTGATGCGGCCGGGGCGCGCGCTCATCACGATGACGCGGCTGCCGAGGAAGATGGCTTCCTCGATATCGTGGGTCACGAACAGCACGGTCTTCTGGTCGCGTTCCCAGATCCCGAGCAGCATCTCCTGCATCAGGGCGCGGGTCTGGTTGTCGAGCGCGCCGAACGGCTCGTCGAGCAGCAGGATCTTCGGATCGTTGGCGAGCGCGCGTGCGATCGCGGTGCGCTGCTGCATGCCGCCGGAGAGCTGCTTGGGCCAATGGTTTTCGAAGCCGGACAGCCCGACCTGGCGGATGAAGGCATCGGCGATCTTGTGTCGCTCCGCCTCGGACACGCCGCGCTCGCGCAGGCCGAAGGCGATGTTCTCGCGCACCGTCAGCCAGGGAAACAGCGTGTAGGACTGGAATACCATGCCGCGATCGGCGCCTGGGCCGGTCACCTCGCGTCCGTCGAGCGTGACACGGCCGCCGGTCGGACGGTCGAGGCCGGCGACGATGCGCAGCAGCGTGGACTTGCCGCAGCCGGACGGGCCGAGGATGGTGACGAAGTCGTTGTTGCCGATGGTGAGATCGGTCGGCTCCAGCGCCCTGGTCGGCGCGTTGCCGTGACGCGCGGGGAAGGTGCGCGAGACCTGCTCAACCTTAAGAATGGTCATGCGAGCTTCCAGGGAAACAGCCAGGCATTGAACGCCTTGAACAGGAAGTCCGAGATCAGGCCGATCAAGCCGATCACGATGATGCCGAAGATGATCTGGCCGGTGTTGAGCAGCGCCTGGCTGTCGGTGATCATATGACCGATGCCCGAGGACGAGCCGATCAGCTCGGCGACGATGACGTAGGTCCAGGCCCAGCCCAGCACCAGCCGCAGGATCTCTGCGATCTCCGGCGCGGAGGAAGGCAGCAGCACGCGGCGGATGATGCCGCGGTCGCTGGCGCCAAGCGTATAGGCGGCCTCGACCAGATCGCGCCGGGTGGCGCCGACCGTCACCGCGACCATCAGGATCACCTGGAACACCGAGCCGATGAAGATGACGAGCAGCTTTTGCAATTCGCCAATGCCGGCCCACAGGATCAGCAGCGGAATGAAGGCCGAGGCGGGCAAATAGCGTGCAAATGAGACGAAGGGTTCGAGGAAGGCTTCGACCGGCTTGTAGGCGCCCATCAGCACGCCGAGCGGCACCGCAATGACCGCCGCGAGCGCAAAGCCGCCAACGACGCGCCAGATCGTCATGCCGATGTCGAACAGGAAACCGTGCTTGGTGAGCAGCTCAAGGCCTTCCTGCACCATGGTGAGCGGATTGGCGAGGAAGGTCTTCGACACATGGCCGCCGAACGTCGCCCACGACCAGAGGGCGACGAACAGCACGAAGAACGCCAGGCCATATGCCGCACGTTGCTTCGATGTCACGGGATCCAGGGGACGCATCAAACTGTATCCGAATGGTGCGCCGGCTCCGCCTGAGGCGGAACCGGCAGCTTGGAGAACGTTACTTGATGAAGCTCGCGTCGTAGAGGTCCTCGACCTTTGGCACGGCCTTGATGATACCAATCTCGAGCAGGAGCTCGGCGGCCTCCTTGTTGAAGGTCAGGAACTCGCCCGCGAAGAACTTCTGGTTTGCAGCCTTGTCCTGCCAGCGCAGATATTTCGCCGAGTTGCCGAACTGCTCGCCGGTCTGCTTCACGTCGGCGCCCATGATCTCGTAGGACTTGGCCTGGTCCTTGGCGATCGTCTCGAGAGCCTCGAAATAGCTGTCGGCGAGTGCCTTGGCGGCCTTGGGATTGTCGGTGAGGAACTTCGGCGTGCAGCCGAACGTGTCCATGACCATCGGATAGTCCAGCGTGGTCGCGATGATCTTGCCCTTGTCCGGCGCGGCACGCACGGTCGACAAGTATGGCTCATAAGTCATCGCTGCATCGTTCTGGCCGGAGACGAAGGCCTGCGCGGCCGCCGCCGGCTCGAGGTTCACCACGGTCACGTCCTTGGTGGTGAGGCCGTTCTTCTTCAGCATCCAGGCCAGTGCAAAGTAGGGCGAGGTGCCCGGCGCGGAGGCGGCGACGGTCTTGCCCTTCAGGTCCTTGATCGCGGCGATGTCGTTGCGCACGGCCATGCCGTCGGCGCCGTAGCTCTTGTCGAGCTGGAAGATCTGCTTGGTGGCGACGCCGTTGGCGTTCCAGGAGATCCAGGTCTCGACCGTGGTCGCCGCACACTGGATGTCGCCGGAGGCGATGGCGAGATGGCGGTCCTTCTGCGGGATCTTCTTGATGGTGACGTCGAGGCCGTTTTTCTTGAAGATGCCGGCCTCCTTCGCCAGCGTCAGCGGCGCGAAGCCGGTCCACCCGGAAATGCCGATGCCGACCTTGACGTCCTGGGCGAGCGCCGGAGTGGAGGCCGCGAGAGCAATGATTGTCGCAAATACTGTCGAACTACGCATGATTATCGTCCTCTTGCCGATCGATGGTTTGACGTCCTGTTGATCTCTGCCGGCCCATATGGGCGGTTCCGCGAAGCGTTGCACGATTTGTGCCGACATATCCTCTCAACCTCCCTTGAATCGCGCGACAAGGCGGTGTGAGTCACCGGGATAGAGCAGGCGCACGGCGGTGATCGTGCGTGCGCTGCGCCAGGTATAGCGGTCGATCACGAGACAGGGGGCGCCGACGGCGATCGCGAGCGCTTCCGCCGCACGGTCGTCCGCAACGATGGCGCTGATCGTGTGCTCGGCCTCGGTCCATGGGACATGGTGAAGCAGCCAGGAGCCGGGCGGCTCGCGCGAGAAATCCGCGGTCGCGGCGTCAGGAACGGACGAGAGATCGATCAGCCTGTCCTCGACCGCGAACGGGACCTTATCGGCGCTATGCCGGCAGGTGATCGCGATCACCTTGTTGGCCTTCTTCACGCCGAGCCGGTCACGGTCGGCGGCCGTCGCCGCGCGCAGCTTGCGGCCGATCAGCTCGTAGCCGTAACTGCGCCCGAGCGCGGTGATCTCGGCGCGGATGTCGGCGATCTTGAGCACCGCCGACTGATGCTGCGGCCGTCGCACGAACGAGCCGGCGCGCCGCCGCCGCTCGATCAGATCGGCCTGCGCCAGCTCAGACAGCGCCTTGTTCACGGTCATGCGCGAGCAGCCGTAGCGCGCGACCAGCTCGTGCTCGAAGGGAATGCGATGGCCGGGCGGCCATTCGCCGGTCAGGATGCGCTGCTCGATGTCGGCGCGGATGCGCTTGTAGAGCGTCGGCCTGTCGGCATCGGTGACGAGGCTCATGCCACGAGCCTCCGGATCGATGCGTTGAAGCGTTCGCGTGCGGCTTGGCGCAATCCATGCTGACCGCGCTCGACCACCTTGTTGCCCCCGGCCCAGACGCAATCGATGGCGGCGCCGCCGGCAGAAAAAATCCAGCCGTCGATGGCCGCATCCTGCGCGCGTCCCGCCAGCGATGGATGCGCCGTGTCGAGCGTGATGATGTCGGCGCGCGCGCCGGGTGTGAGGCCGACCGTCGGCTGCGCCAGCGCCCGCGCGCCGCCGGCGAGCGCCCCGTCGAACAGCGAGCGTCCCGTGGAGCGGCCGGCGCCGCCGGAGAGAACGTTGCGCTGGCGGTGCTTGAGCCGCTGGCCGTATTCGAGCTGGCGCAATTCGTCAGCGGCGCCGATCAACACGTTGGAATCGGTGCCGACGCCGAAAAGGCCGCCGGTCTCGAGGAACTCTCGCGCCGGAAAAATGCCATCGCCGAGGCTCGCCTCCGTGATCGGGCAAAGGCCGGCGACCGCGCCCGTCTTGGCGAACGCCGTCACTTCCTCACTCGTCATGTGGGTCGCGTGAATGAGGCACCAGCGTTGATTTACGGGCGCATACTCCAGCAGCCATTGCACCGGACGCCGGCCCGACCAGGCGAGGCAATCCTCGATCTCCTTCACCTGCTCGGCGGCATGGATGTGCACCGGCCCGCCCTCGGCGAGCGGAAGGATCGCGGCGAGCTCGTCCGGCGTGACCGCGCGCAAACTGTGCGGAGCGATGCCGATATTGGCGCCGGGCAAGGCGCTGATCGCCTGGCGCGAGGCCGTCATCAATGCGGCGAACTGATCGACCGAGCAGATGAAGCGGCGCTGCCCGGCATGCGGCGCTGCGCCTCCAAACGAGCCATGCGCATAGAAAGTCGGCAACAACGTCAGCGCAATGCCCGAGGCTTCGGCCGCCTGTGCAATCCGCGTGGCCATCTCGGCGGGGTCAGCGTAGGGCGAGCCGTCGCGGTCGTGGTGCAGATAGTGGAATTCGCCGACGCGGGTAAAACCCTGCTCGAGCATCTCGACATAGAGCAGCGTCGCCACAGCCGCGACGTCGTCGGGCGTCATCGCCAGCGCAAAGCGATACATCGTCTCGCGCCAGGTCCAGAACGTGTCGGTGGAATCGCCGCGCAATTCGGCAAGGCCTGCCATGCCGCGCTGGAAGGCGTGGCTGTGCAGGCTCGCAAGTCCGGGAAGCGCGATGGCATGGCGTTCGTCGCCGGCGGACGGCGCCACGCCCGGCGTCACCGCGGCGATCGCGCCGGCGGCGATCACCACCTGCACGTCATTGGCCCAGCCGGAAGGCAGGAGCGCGGAAGCGAAATGCAGTCGGGTCATGATCTACACGCCGGCTGGACAGAACCGTCTTACGATTATATGTCTAGACATATAAGTCAAGCATCCCCAGGGCGAAGGGATACCCGCATGGCAGAGCGCTTCGACCGGATCTGGCACAATGCCCGCCTCGCGACGATGCGGGTCGATCGTGCCGATCTTGGCGAGATCGAGCATGGTGTCATCGCCGCACGCGGCGGTCGCATCGCCTATGCGGGCGCGAAAGCGGATTTTCCCGCCGATGCAGACGCTATCGAGCGGATCGATTGCAAGGCGCGCTGGATCACGCCTGGTCTCGTCGACTGCCATACCCATCTGGTCTATGGCGGCAACCGCGCGCATGAATTCGAGCTGCGTCTGAAGGGGGCAAGCTATGAGGAGATCGCGCGCGCCGGCGGTGGCATCGTCTCGACCGTGGCGGCAACGCGCCAGGCGAGCGAAGCCGAGCTCGTCGCAGGCGCGCTGCCGCGGCTCGACGCGCTGACGGCTGAGGGCGCCACTACGGTCGAGATCAAGTCCGGCTACGGCCTCGACACAGAAACCGAGATGCGCCAGCTCGCGGCTGCGCGCAGCCTCGGCCGTGAGCGGCCTGTTACGATCCGCACGTCGTTCTTGGGTGCGCATGCGCTGCCGGTCGAGGCGGGTGGCGACAAGGATAGTTACATCGATCTCGTCTGCAAGGAGATGCTGCCGGCGGTCGCAAAAGCGGGCCTCGCCGATGCCGTCGATGCCTTCATGGAGGGCATCGCATTCTCCGCCGAGCAGACCGCGCGGGTGTTCGAAACGGCGAGGGGACTTGGACTGCCGGTCAAGCTCCATGCCGACCAGCTCTCGAATCTCGGCGGCGCCGCGCTTGCCGCGAAATTCTCGGCACTCTCGGCCGATCATCTCGAGCATACAGATGAAGCCGGTGCTGCCGCCATGGCGAGGGCCGGCACGGTGGCCGTGCTGCTGCCGGGCGCGTTCTACTTCATTCGCGAGACGCAGAAGCCGCCGGTCGAGACGTTCCGCAAACACAACGTTCCCATGGCGCTGGCGACCGACTGCAATCCCGGCAGCTCGCCACTGACCTCGCTGCTGCTCGCGATGAACATGGGCGCGACATTGTTCCGGATGAATGTGGCCGAGTGCCTCGCCGGCGTCACCCGTGAAGGCGCGCGGGCGCTCGGCCTGCTGAACGAGACCGGCACACTGGATGCCGGCAAATGGTGCGACCTCGCGATCTGGGAGATCGAGCGGCCGGCCGAACTGGTCTACCGCATCGGCTTCAATCCGCTGCACAAGCGGGTATGGAGGGGGCAATGACGGAGCAGGAGACAGCGATCGTCGTCAAGCCGGGAACAGTGAGCCTCGACGATCTCGCGCGCGTGCTCGAAGGTGCTCCCGTCTTGCTCGATCCTTCGTTCTGGCCGCGTGTCGATGCGGCTGCGCTGATCGTTGCGCAGGCCGCGCAGGCCGACGTCCCCGTCTACGGCATCAACACCGGCTTCGGGAAGCTCGCGTCGAAGCGCATTCCGCCGGACCAGACCGCGCTGCTTCAGCGCAACCTGATCGTCTCGCATTGCTGCGGCGTCGGCCAGCCGACGCCGGAGCTCATCGTCCGCCTGATGATGGCGCTCAAGATCGTCTCGCTCGGCCGCGGCGCTTCCGGCGTGCGCCGCGCGGTGATCGAGCAGTTGCAGGACATGCTGGCCCGTGGCGTCTATCCGCTGGTGCCGCAGCAGGGCTCGGTCGGCGCCTCCGGCGATCTGGCACCGCTTGCGCATATGACGGCCGTGATGATCGGCCAAGGGCAGGCGATCATCGATGGCAAGATCGTGTCCGGCAGCGAGGCACTCGCCGCCGCCGGCCTCAAGCCGCTGACCCTTGGGCCCAAGGAAGGCCTCGCGCTGATCAACGGCACGCAATTCTCGACCGCCTACGCGCTATCGGGCGTGCTGCGTGCATATCGCCTCGCCCGCGCCGCACTGGTGACCGGTGCACTGTCGGTGGATGCGGCGATGGCCTCGACGGCACCGTTCCGCCCTGAAATTCAGGCGCTGCGCGGCCATGCCGGCCAGATCGCGGCGGCCGCGACGCTGACCGCGCTGCTCGACGGCAGCGACATCCGCCTCTCTCACCTGGAAGGCGACGAGCGTGTGCAGGATCCCTATTGCCTGCGCTGCCAGCCACAGGTTGCCGGTGCCGCGCTCGATCTGATCACGCAGGCCGCGCGCACGCTGATCGTGGAGGCCAATGCCGTCACCGATAACCCGCTGGTGCTGGTCGAGACCGGGGAGATCGTCTCCGGCGGCAATTTCCACGCCGAGCCGGTGGCGTTTGCCGCAGATGCCATCGCGCTGGCGCTGTCGGAAATCGGCGCGATCAGCGAGCGGCGCATCGCGACGCTGGTCGACCCCGCGCTCAATTTCGGACTGCCGCCGTTCCTCACGCCAGATCCCGGCATCAATTCCGGTTTCATGATCGCCGAGGTGACGGCGGCCGCGCTCTATGCCGAGAACAAGCAGCGTGCGCTCGCCTGCTCGATCGATTCGACGCCGACCAGCGCCAATCAGGAAGACCATGTCTCGATGGCCGCGCATGCTGCGCGGCGCCTGTCCGACATGGCCGACAATCTCGCCGCCATCCTCGGCATCGAGCTTCTGGTCGCTGCCCAAGGCATCACGCTGCGCGCGCCGCATGCAACCAGTGCGCCGCTGGTCGCCGTCATTGCCGCATTGCGCGAGCAGGTGCCCGCACTGGGCGCCGATCGCTACATGGCCGGCGATCTGGCCAAGGCCGCTGCATTGATCGAGGCCGATGCGCTTCCAGCTGCTGCGCTCGCCCAGCTTCCCACCGATCCGTTTCCGAGACTCGTCTGAAGAGGCCCGCATGAACCGCCGTCTGGACAATGACCGTACCATCCGCGCTCCCCGCGGCAGCGACATCAGCGCCAAGAGCTGGCTCACGGAAGCGCCGCTGCGCATGCTGATGAACAATCTCGATCCTGACGTCGCGGAGCGCCCGAGCGAGCTTGTCGTCTATGGCGGCATCGGCCGCGCCGCGCGCGACTGGGAGAGTTTTGACCGGATCATTGCGGCCTTGCGCAAGCTCGAGGCCGACCAGACGCTGCTGGTGCAGTCCGGCAAGCCGGTCGGCGTGTTCCGCACCCATGCCGATGCACCGCGCGTGCTGATCGCGAATTCCAACATCGTGCCGCATTGGGCGACGCTCGATCATTTCAACGAGCTCGATCGCCAGGGCCTGATGATGTACGGCCAGATGACGGCGGGCTCCTGGATCTATATCGGCAGCCAGGGCATCGTGCAGGGCACCTATGAAACCTTCGTCGAGGTCGGTCGGCGTCACTACGGCGGCAGCCTCGCGGGTAAATGGATTCTCACGGCCGGCTTGGGAGGCATGGGCGGGGCGCAGCCGCTGGCGGCGACCATGGCCGGCGCTTCGATGCTTGCGGTCGAATGCCAGCCGAGCCGCATCGAGATGCGCCTGCGGACCGGCTATCTCGACCGGCAAGCCGCAACGCTTGATGAAGCGCTCGCGATCATGGCGGACGCCGCGAAGACGAGCAAGGCGGTCTCGGTCGGCCTGCTCGGCAACGCCGCGGAGATCTTCCCTGAGCTGGTGCGCCGCGGCGTCAAGCCCGACATCGTCACCGACCAGACCAGCGCGCACGATCCCATCAACGGCTACTTGCCGAAGGGCTGGACGCTTGCCGAATGGGAAGCCAAGCGCGCGTCCGATCCGAAGGCAGTGGAGCGCGCCTCGAAGACGTCGATGGTCGAGCATGTCCAGGCCATGCTGGATTTCCATGCCCAGGGCATTCCGACGCTCGACTACGGCAACAACATCCGCCAGATGGCACAGGACATGGGCCTGAAGAACGCCTTCGATTTCCCCGGCTTCGTGCCCGCCTATATCCGCCCCCTGTTCTGTCGCGGCGTCGGGCCATTCCGCTGGGCCGCGCTGTCGGGCGATCCCGAGGACATCTTCAAGACCGATGCCAAGGTCAAGGAGCTGATGCCTGACGACAAGCATCTGCACAATTGGCTCGACATGGCAAAGGCGCGCATCAAATTCCAGGGCCTGCCGGCCCGCATCTGCTGGGTCGGCCTCGGCGATCGCCATCGCCTCGGTCTTGCCTTCAACGAGATGGTGGCGCGTGGCGAATTGAAAGCGCCGATCGTGATCGGCCGCGATCATCTCGACAGCGGCTCGGTGGCGAGCCCCAACCGCGAGACCGAGGCGATGAAGGACGGATCGGATGCGGTGTCCGATTGGCCGCTGCTCAATGCGCTGCTCAATTGCGCCAGCGGAGCGACCTGGGTGTCGCTGCATCATGGCGGCGGCGTCGGCATCGGCTATTCGCAGCACGCGGGCATGGTGATCGTCGCCGACGGCACGCCCGAGGCTGCGAAGCGGATCGAGCGCGTGCTGTGGAACGATCCCGCCACCGGCGTCATGCGCCACGCCGATGCAGGCTACGACATCGCGATCGAGTGCGCGCGCGACAAGGGGCTCGATCTGCCGAGCCTGGCGGAGTAGACTAGGCTCAGGCCACGACCTTGGTCCCGGTGCCGTCGAGGCGCCGGCTCTCCTTCGCAAGATGGTCGCCAATCGCATCGGCCGGCATGGGCTTGGCGAAATAGTAACCCTGGATGAAGTCGCATCCCAGGCGGCGCAGGGTGTCGAGCTGAGCACGCGTCTCGACGCCCTCGACGACGCAGGCGATCTCCATGTCGTCGCAGAGACCGGTGAGCGATTTGATGATCTTGTGGCTGACGGGATTCTCGTTGATGTCGGAAACGAAGCTGCGGTCGACCTTGATCTTGTCGAGCGGCAACCGGTGCACGTGGCTCAACGACGAATAGCCGGTGCCGAAATCGTCCAGCGAAATGCCGCAGCCCATTGCCTTCAGCGTTGCGATCGATTGCTGTGCGCGGACGAAATCGAAGGTGACGGCGGTCTCGGTGATCTCGAAATCGATCCGGCGCGGCGGCAGCCCGCTCTTCTCGATGATCGAGATCAGCGGCAGGATGCCCTCCGCCGCACAGACATCGTGGGCTGAGAGATTGAACGACAGGCGGATGTGATCGGGCCATGTCCTGGCGATGGCGAGCGCGCGCACCAGCAGCGCTTGCGTCAGCGGCCGGATCAGTCCGATGCGCTCGGCGGCCGGAATGAAATCGGCCGGGGAGACCAGGCCGAGGCGGGCGCTGCGCCAGCGCGCCAGAACCTCGAAGCCGGCGGTGTGCTCGCTCATGGCATCGACGATCGGCTGGAACACCAGGTCCATCTCGGTGCCGAAATCGGCGGTGCGCAGCAGATTCTCGATGACTCCGCGACTGCGGATCTCGGCCTCGAGCTCGCTCGAGAAGATCACGGTGCGGCCGCGCAGATGGCGCTTGGCATGATAGAGCGAATAGTCGGCACATTCATAGAGTGCTTCCGCGGTCGTTGCCGATTGGGGAAACGAGGCAAAGCCGATCGAGCAGGACAGCCCGGTATGGGCAGTGTCGAGCTGATAGGGAAGTCTGACCTGGTCACCGATGCGCTGGCCCAGCCGCAGCAGGTCCGCATCGTCGGGGTCGCCGCAAACGACCAGGCCGAACTCGTCGCCGCCTAATCGGGCGAATTCGACCCGTTGCGGACCAAAACCCTCGCAGACCTCGCGGATGCGCCGGCCGGCCTCGATCAGGACGCGGTCTCCCACCGAATGGCCGTAATTGTCGTTGATCGGCTTGAAACCGTCGAGATCGATGATGCCGACCGCGATCCGAACGTTCCTGCGTTCGGCATCGGTGAAGGCGCTCGACAGTTCGGCGAAGAAGCGGCGGCGGTTCGGCAGCTCGGTGAGTGAATCGAGATTGGCAAGGCGGAAGTTCTCGTCAGAGAGCGCCTGCGTCGCCGCCTGTTGCGAGAGCAGCGACTTGCGGCTGGCGACGAGATCGGCGAAGTCGCGATAGTAGATGAACAGCACCGTCACCATCGCGGCGGAAACCAGGAGGTTGTTGACCGCGATCGCCTTCAGCGTCGGCTCGCCCGTGGCGAAGAAGAACAGCACATAGGGCACGTCGACGATCAGCGTCACGATCAGCGCCGCCGAGCGCAGATGCATCAGCGAGAAGATGCAGCCGATCACGGTGAGCGCCATGTAGAACGCGACCTGGCTCTTGGCGAACGGATCGCCGTAGGGGTAGAGCGCGAACGACCAGGCGGTGAAGCCGGCACCGATCGGCAGGGTCAGCCAGTTGGTGGCGCGCAGATTGCGCAGGATGTCGGCGTCGCTGCGCACCAGCCGGCGCTGGCGCAGCCACCAGAAGGTCCGCAAGCCCGCGAGCACCGTCAGCACGGCCGGCACGATCATCGTCAGCCAGTCCGGCGCCACGTTCACATAGGTGTAGGCGACCGCAATCGTGTTGCTGATGAGGATGAAGTAGAGCAGCGGGATCTGCTTGGAGAAGGCGTCGAACTGCGCGCGCGTCAGGTCCGGATTGTCGGCAGGAACGCGAAACAATCGCATCGCGGCGGCAAGATGAGATTTTAAATCGGCAACAGGCATTGCAATACGAGCCCCAGATCCCCTGAAAAACGTGGGCAATCTTGCACGGCAGGGGTAAAGGGCCCGTTAGATCAATTCTGGCCCGGGCAGGCCAGCACTGGTTGCGCGCTGCCTTACGATTTTCCGATCGCGTGCATTGGTGAGGTCCCGTTAAGGATATCCGGCCGCAGCGTGCGCACGTCTCAGGCACAGATCGCCCGAAATCGCTGCAGCTACCGCCTGCTATCGCCCATGCGCGACATCAGCCTAGCACATGGCCACGGTCGGATCAGGCGAGGACGGCCTGGCGCTCGCGCGCCGGTTCGCGGACGCGCTCGCTGGTCCGCGGCTCGGCAAGCTGCGTGAAGCTCCGATGGCTCGCCTGAACCGGTGCCTCGACGATCACGCCCTCACAGACGATCTGTCCGCCGAGCATCCTGAATTCCAGCTTGTCGTAGCGCGGCATTGTCTCGCCGGGTGCCGGGGGCAGCAGCCCGATGCTTCCCTGGATGTTCAGCGCGGCTTCGCCGTTGCCGTGCAGCCGCGGATTCCACATCCTGATTCCGCTCTCCGCCCAGCGCTGCCGGATCAGCGCGGCGCGGTCGGCGGGCTCTGCGGCTCTCGCGCGAACTTTCGGTACGCGGCGGAGCTCGGAAGGGGGAGACGCGAGAGGCTGAACCGGCTCGATGGCGGTGACGCCGCTCAATGAGTCGTTAGTTGCCGCAGCGAGCGGAACATCGTTTGTAGGGACTTGCGGGCTTTCGACAACGGGCGCCGGTTCGCTGTCGGCGCTGGCTTCAGAGGCATCAGTCGTGACGCTATCGGCCTCGGCGCGGAGAAGCTCGACTTCTTCGACGGCGACCGGATCGACGGCAGCGGAAACGTCGGGCGAGGAGGTTGCCTCGATGATGACATCAGGGACATCAGTCAAGGCGGTCGCGACCTCCGCTGACGAAATCACAACCTCTTCTACGACGGCGGAGTCGACCTCTGCAGGAATCTCAGCAGGCGATGCATCATCATCAACGATGGCGAGATCAGAGGCTGCAACTGGCTCGCTCTCCGCACCGACCGATGCAGCCAGCACCTCCTCGGAGGCTGGCGGCGTCGCGGGCGCCTCGATTTCCGTCACGGTCTCCGGAGAGGAGTCCCCGCTGATACGGATTTCGTCGGACGGATTCTCCGCGACGACAGACACAGCCGCATCGTTCTCCGCGACCAGAGCCTGGGTGGCGGGGGCAGCGTCGTCGCGCACCGGGGCGGTGCTGATCTCGGCGCTTGGAGCTTGAGCCGGGACCGCGACGTCTTCGATGATGGCGGGCGCAGCGTCCGTGACGGTCGGCGCGACCTCAATGTTGCCGCTGTGCGGCATAGGCCGGAGTCGGGAAAACGCCCAGTTCACCGCAGGGATGCGGCGCAGCAACGATATCAGTCTCGAAAGCACTGGGAGTTGTCCAAGAGGTACTCGGCGTGAGGCAATCGCTGATTCGCCAGCAATGTGAAAACCTGCCCCGGCCGTCACATCCGTGTCAACGTAGGCAGGACCAATTGCAGAACATCCACGCATCCAGCGCGCATCCGCCCGAGTTACGCAACCCGCACAGCAGCCGATGATGCAATAATACCCCTGTTTTGCCCGACGCCGCAAGCGTGCCTTCGGTAATACCGAAAATGCTCAGGCGTTTCAACCCCATCGCTACTGTGCATGGGGTTGTTTTTTCACTTCTTGTTTTGCAGGCGTGCCTAGCCCGCGCCGGCGCGTTTTTTCTGTCAGACGAGGTGCACCGCCCGCATCAACTCTCGTTGCGATCCGAAGCTTGGGGTTCCCGCCACCCTCGCGAGCCGCTATTCAGAACCGTCATTGCCCAGCCCGGGACGTCGCATGAGGAAGCTTGTCACCATCGGAGCGGTTCTGCTCTGGTCCACCATCGCATCCGCACAGGATCGCACCATCACCGTGGCTTCGACCACCTCGACGGAACAGTCGGGGCTGTTCGGTCATCTGCTGCCGCTGTTCTCGAAGGCCGAAGGCATCGGCGTGAAGGTCGTCGCCGTCGGCACCGGCCAGGCGCTGGACATCGGGCGGCGCGGCGATGCCGACGTGGTGTTCGTCCACGACAGGCCTGCCGAGGACAGGTTCATGTCCGAAGGGCAGGGCGTGAAGCGCTTCGACGTCATGTACAACGACTTCGTCATCATCGGCCCCAAGAGCGATCCGGCGCAGATCTCGGGCAGCAAGGACGTGGCCGAGGCGCTGCGCAAGATTGCGACCGCAAAGGCGCCGTTCATCTCGCGCGGCGACAAGTCCGGCACGCATGCGGCCGAGCTGAGACTATGGAAGGAGGCTGGCGTCGACCTCAGTGCCGGCAAGGACATTTGGTACCGGGAGATCGGCCAGGGCATGGGCCCGGCACTGAACATGGCCTCCTCGTCGAACGCCTACCTCCTGTCGGACCGCGGCACCTGGCTGTCGTTCAAGAACCGTGGCGAACTCGCCATCCTGACCGAGGGTGACAAGCGGCTCTTCAACCAGTACGGCGTCATGCTGGTCAATCCTGCAAAGCATCCGAACGTGAAGGCAAAGGAGGGACAGGCTTTCGTCGACTGGCTGGTTTCGCCGCAAGGGCAGCAAGCGATCGCCGGGTACAAGGTCGGCGGCGAGCAGCTATTTTTCCCCAACGCGCCCAACTAGGACGAAGGCGACGGTCGAGACCGCGACGCTGAGAGCGAGCAGGATCAGCCCGAGTCCGAGCGCCAGCGGCAGCTCGCCTTTGCTGGTTTCCAGTGCGATCGCCGTCGTCATCGTGCGGGTGAAGCCGCGGATGTTGCCACCGACGATGATGATGGCACCGACTTCTGCGATGGCACGTCCGAACGCGGCGAGAAAGGCCGTCAGCAACGAGGTCCGGCCGAGCGCGAACAGCAGGGCCATGCTGCGCAGGGCCGACAGCCCGTCGATCCGCGCCAGGTCGCCATACTCCGCCCACAACAGGCTTGCCGGCCGGTGCACCAGCGCCACCACGATCGGCGTCGCCAGCAGCGTCTGCGCGATCACCATGGCGGCCGGCGTGAACAACAAGCCCGCCGCCCCGAACGGGCCGGACCGCGACAGCAAGAGATAGAGCGCGAGCCCGACCACGACCGGCGGAAGCCCGAGCAGGGCATTGGTCAGAATGATGATGATTTGGCGTCCCCGGAAGCGGGTGATCGCAAGCAGGGCTCCAAAGGGGGCGCCGATCAGGAGCGCCAGGATGCTGGCGGTCAGGCTGACCCGCAACGACAGGGCGACGATGCCCAATAGCTCGGTGTCGGCGTCGCCGATCAGCGCAAAGGCGGCACCGATGGATCGTGCGAAATCGTTCATCCGGTCTCGGGCAAGCCCCTGTTCCGCGGTAGCCCCGCGCCGCCCTTCTCGCTGCTGCCGCTGCCATAATCAAGGGGCCAGGGGGTGGGCAGCCCCGCCGGAGCCGTTGGAGAAGGGCTCAGGATGATCGATAGACGCGGCCAGGGACCGACAATCGAGGCGCCTGGCGGCCCCGCGGGCGGCTTTCTTCCGGCCTCGGATGCGCTAAGGAACAGGATCGGGTCGCGCCGGCCCAATGGCGGTGCTAGACCCTAATGCAGGAACAATGGAGCCGGGCTGCGACTGGCGCGCCCGCAAGGATGAAGGATGTGACGCAATGATCCAGACCGTTGGCATCATCGGGGCAGGGACCATGGGGAACGGCATCGCGCAGGTCTGCGCGGCCGCCGGCCTCTCGGTCGTAATGGTCGATATTTCCGATGCGGCGGTGAACCGCGGCCTTTCGACCGTCGGCGGAAGCCTCGAGCGGCTGGTCAAAAAAGAGAAGATGTCGGCGGCCGACCGCGAGGCGACGCTCAAGCGCATCACCGGCACCACGGACCGGGCGAAGCTGTCGGATTGCGACCTCGTCATCGAGGCCGCGACCGAGAACGAGGAGCTCAAGGTCAAGATCCTGAAGGATCTCTGCGCCACCCTGTCGCCGCGCACGCTGGTCGCGACCAACACCTCCTCGATCTCGATCACCAAGCTCGCCGCCGCGACCGACCGTCCCGACCGCTTCATCGGCATGCACTTCTTCAACCCGGTGCCGGTGATGGCGCTGCTCGAACTCATCCGCGGCCTGCAGACCTCGGACGACACCCATGCCAAGGCGCTGGATTTCGCCAAGCGCGTCGGCAAAGTGGCGATCACGGCCAAGAACAGCCCGGGCTTCGCCGTCAACCGCATCCTGTGTCCGATGATCAACGAGGCGATCTTCGCGCTCCAGGAGGGCATCGCGACGGCAGAAGAGATCGACGCGGGCATGAAGCTCGGCTGCAACCATCCGATCGGGCCGCTCGCACTTGCCGATCTCGTCGGGCTCGACACCATGCTTTCGGTGATGGAGGTCTTTTACAAGGGCTTCAACGATCCTAAATATCGGCCAGCGCCGCTGCTGAAAGAGATGGTCGATGCCGGCCATCTCGGCCGCAAGACCGGGCAGGGCTTTTACACTTATTCCGCCTGACGAAGGCATTGGCGGCGGGCGCCTTAGCGTCCGCCGCCAGATCCCGCAATTTGCGCTGCGACAAAGACGCCGCGTGCGATAGGCCCGACAATGTCGAACGGGCGGCCTGCGGGGATAACGGAACGGATAGCAAAGGACATGTCGGATCGACTGAAGGCCGAGCGGGAAGCTGCGGCCGCGCGCCGGAGCCTGTTGACCCAGGATGCGATCGAGCGAACCGGGATCACCGAGGAGATGATTGGAGAACTCGTCACCCGCTTCTACGGACGCGTGCGCGAGGACGCGCTGTTGGGGCCCGTCTTCGGCGTCGTGCAGAATTGGGACGAGCATCTCGCCAAGCTCAGGGATTTCTGGTCGTCGGTCGTGCTGATGAGCGGCCGCTATCATGGCTCACCGATGCGGGCACACCTGCCGCTCAGCCTGGCCGGCGGCCATTTCGATCGCTGGCTCGACCTGTTCGAGCAGACCGCGCGCGAGGTCTGCCCGCCGGCGGCGGCTGCACTCTTCATCGACAAGGCGCGTCGTATCGCGGACAGCTTTGAGATGGCGTCGGCAACACTTGCGGGCCGCATCGCTTCGCCGCGTCACGTGCTCAGGTCGTGAAGGACACGATGCCTGCGTGGGATTCCGCATCGCATCGTGGCGTCGCAGCAATTCCTCCATCATCGGATCTGATCTGCGAAATCATCATGCCATTCGCGCAACGCGATGTAGAAATCGCGAAAACGCGCTTGAACGCATTTACTCCTACGCAATCAACGCGAGCAAAGCCATATTGATGCACTGCGGCGCCAAGTCTTCGCCTTGTTTTCGGCAGAGTTCCAGCGCCTGCTAGCGGGCATGGCTCGCGCATCGTTCGATACCCATTCATCATCTTCCGAAAATGCTACGGAACCCGACGTCGAAGCGGGCACCGAACAGACACGGCGATCCCTGCTGCTCGGTGCGATGGCCACGACGGCGTGTCTCGGCTGTTCAACCAGGGCCCGCGCAGGTGAGGATCCGCCCGGCTCGGATGAGCGGCCGCAGAAAGGCGATCTGCTCGTCTTCTCCGAAGGTGACCAGGAGGGAAAGCTCATCACTGCGGCTGATCTACGGGTCGGTGGACCGCCGATCCATGCCTGGCCGAAGGACCCCACCACATCGGTGGTGCGCAGCGCCTCGCGGCTCAACGAAATCCTGATCATCAAGCTCGATCCCGCCGACCTCGACGAGAAGACCCGCGCGCGCGCCGTCGACGGCATCATCGCCTATTCGGCGATCTGCTCGCATGCCGGCTGTCCCGTCACCGCCTGGGTGAAGAGCGATGTCGGCGACAAGGAGGTTTTCAAGTGCATGTGCCACAACTCCGAATTCGATCCCCGCGCGGGCGCGCAGGTCGTGTTCGGGCCGGCGCCGCGGCGGCTAGCAGCGCTGCCGCTGGCGCTCGCTGACGGTTCGCTCAGCGTCGCCGGCAATTTCATGGGAAAGGTAGGTGGCACACAGCCAGGATGATGGACGGTTGCGGGCTGGGCCCGCCTCACGACTAGCCGCCACCGCCGAAGGGCGGAAGACGGGACGAACGACAAGAATTCACAACAAGAATTCACAACAAGAATTCAAGCGGATGAAAAAGGGGAACGTCCATGAAAACTTCCATGATCAGGAAGCAATGGTTACTGTCCGGCTTGGTCGCCTTCACGTGTCTTGCCTCAACCGCCGCTCTATCGGGGCCGATCGAGAGTTATTCTCCGGTCACCGCGCAGCGGCTGGAAAACCCCGAGCCCCACAACTGGATGCTTTACCGGCGCACCTATGACGGGCACGGCTATAGCCCGCTCGATCAGATCAACACCTCCAACGTGAAGAACCTCACACCGGTCTGGACCTTTTCCACTGGCGTGGTCGAAGGCCATCAGGCCCCGCCGATCGTCAACAATGGCGTGATGTTCGTGACGACCCCAATGGGCCAGGTGATCGCGCTGAATGCGAAGACCGGCGACGAATACTGGCGCTACAAGCGGCAGCTTCCTGACGATCTGTTCCAGCTGCATCCGACCAACCGCGGCGTCGGTCTGTGGGAGGACAAGCTCTACCTCGCCACCACGGACGACCACGTGGTCGCGCTCGATGCCAAGACCGGCAAGGTGCTGTGGGACACGAAGGTGCAGGACTACAGGAAGGGGCAGTACCTCACCCTGATGCCCTTGATCGTCGACGGTAAGGTCATCGTCGGCGGCTCCGGCGGCGAGTTCGGCGTGCGTGGCTATATCGTTGCTTATGATGCCAAGGAGGGCAAAGAGTTGTGGCGGACCTACACCATCCCCGGTGAAGGCGAGCCCGGTCATGACACCTGGCAAGGCGACGACTGGAAGAACGGCGGCGGGTCGGCCTGGATGACAGGCAATTACGACAAGGAGACCAGGACGATCTATTGGGGTGTCGGCAATGCCGCGCCATGGCCCGGCGACTCGCATCCCGGCGACAATCTTTACACAGCATCGGTGCTCGCGCTCGATCCCGACACTGGCAAGATCAAGGCCTATTACCAATACCACCAGAACGATTCCTGGGATTGGGATGAGGTCGATGCGCCGATGCTGATCGATCTGCAGCGCAACGGCCGCACCATCAAGAGCCTGGTCCATCCGGGACGCGATGCGATCTTCTGGGTGCTGGAGCGGACTCCGACCAAGATCAATTACGTCGCCGGATGGCCGTTCGTCTTCACTGACGTCTGGAAGGGCATCGACGAGACCGGCAAGCCGATCGTGGATCCAGCGCACAAGCCGGTGATCGGCAAGCGCGTCGAGTTCTGTCCCTCGCTGTGGGGCGGCAAGGATTGGCCATCGGCGGCCTACAGCCAGAGGACCGGCCTCGTCTACGTGCCTGCCAACGAGAATTTCTGCGGCGGCTTTACCGGCGAGAAAGTGCCACTCAAGCCGGGCGAGCTCTGGCTCGGCACCAAGCCGGAAGACATCGGCCTGAAGACAAAGCCGGGCGCGGATCATTTTGGCGAGCTCCAGGCCTGGGATCCCGCAACCGGAAAGAAGGTCTGGCAGCACAACTTCCCCAAGTCGCATCTGTTCGGATCGGTCACCGCGACCGCTGGCGATCTCGTCTTCGTCGGCGGGACCAACGACCGCTATTTCCGCGCCTTCCACGCCAAGACGGGCGAACTGCTGTGGGAGCAGAAGACCAACTCCGGCATCGTCGGCATGCCGGTGTCATATGAGATCGACGGCACGCAGTACATCGCGATCCAGTCGGGCTGGGGCGTCGACGCGCAGCGCATCCAGGATGCGCTCGTGACCAACAATATCGGCATCGAAGCCAACGTGCCGCAGGGCGGCGTCGTCTGGGTCTTCGCGCTGAAGAAATAGCTCCGCGGGCGGATCGAAAGAAGCGGAGCAGCGGGGGGTGGCGAATGCGGCGGATGGCAACATCCGCCGCATTTGTTTGCGCAGCGCCAGATAACTACTTCCCCTCGCGCTCGACCTTGTCCTTCTCCTTCTGGTTCATCTCGCGAATCTTGGGATCCGGATTGTGCTGCCCGGTGGTCTGGGTGGCGGAGGCGGGTGGGGCGTTGGCGTTCGGCAGCGAAGTCTGGTCGGGGCCGGTGGGGCGCGTCGCGGTGGTCGGCGGCGTCGTGTTGCTCTGGGCGAATGCGCCCGCGGCGGTCAAAAGAAAGGCGCCCGACAGCGAGACTGCGAGCGCCCTTGAGATGTTGGTCATCGATCTGCTCCTGTCAGATCGATGGAAACGGCGCGAGGCGGCTTCTGTTCCGCCTCGCACTTCGGTTCCGTCTCACGCCTCCAATTGCTTGCCGATCGGAAGCGCGCGGATGCGTTTTCCCGTCGCTGCGAAGATCGCGTTGATCAGGGCTGGCGCGAACGGAGGGACGCCGGGCTCGCCGACGCCGCTCGGCGGCGTGTCGGGTCCGGGCGGCACGATGTAGACATTGGTCACCACAGGCGAGTCGTCCATCCTGACGACCTGGAAGTCGTCAAAATTCTTCTGCTGCACCTTGCCGTCCTTGAAGGTGATCTCGCCGTATTTGGCGAGACTGAGCCCCATGATCGCCGCGCCCTCGATCTGCGAAGCGATGCGCTCGGGGTTGACATAGGTGCCGCAATCGATCGCCGTGTCGACCCGCGGCACCGTCAGCTTGCCCTTGTCGTCGACGGCGACCTCGACGATGGTCGCGATGTAGCTGACGAAGCTGCGGTGCACGGCGATGCCGAGACCGTGGCCCTTCGGCACCTTTCGTCCCCATTCGCCCTTCTCGGCGACCAGCTCGACCACCTTGCGCAGGCGCGCGGTGTCGATCGGGTAGCTGTCCTGGGGCTCGCCGTAATTCCAGAGGTCCTTCACGTTGGGCTTGACGATGCGAGGCGAGCCGATCAGCTCGAGCAGCATGTCTTTCTGGTCGCGGCCCGTTGCCTGCGCGATCTCGCCGACCATCGACTGGACGGCGAAGGCGCGCGGGATGTTCGAGACCGCGCGGAACCAGCCGATGCGGGTGAACGCCGCGGCTTGCGGGTTCTCACACGAGATGTTCGCGATCTCGAACGGCATATCGACCAGGCCCATGCCGATCTCGAACGGCGCCTGATGCACCGTGCCGGCGGCAAAGGTCGAGGCGATGCTGGGAGCCACGCTGCGGTGGCGCCAGGCGATCACCTTGCCGCTCTTGTCGAGGCCGGCCTCGATCCGCTCGACCGAGACGGTGTGCAGGAAGCCGTTGTGGATGTCGTCCTCCCGCGTCCACTGCACCTTCACCGGCGCGCCGAGCTCCTTCGAGAGCAGCGCGGCTTCGAGCGCAAAGTCGCATTTCGACTTGCGTCCGAACCCGCCGCCGAGCAGCGTCACGTTGACCGTGACGTTGGCCTCGGGAATGCCGAGCGTCTTGGCGACGTCCTCGCGGGTGCCGCCGGGGCTCTGAACCGGCGCCCAGATCTCGGCCTTGTCGCCCTTGACGTCCGCGACCGCCACCGGCGTCTCCATGGCGACATGGGCGAGATGCGGAAGGTAGTATTCGCCGACGATCACCTTGTCGGCGCTCTTCAGGGCAGCGTCCGCATCGCCCTCCTTGCGCAGCACGAGCCCCGGCTTGCGCGAGGCCTCCTCGAGCTCCTTGCGGTAGGCGACGGAGTCGTATTTGCCGTTGGGACCGTCGTCCCAGGTCAGCTTCAGCGCGTCGCGGCCCTTGATCGCCGCGCCTGTGTTGCGCGCGATCACCGCGACGCCGCCGAGCGGCTGGAATTTCGAGGGCCACGGCCAGCCGCGCACCTGCATCACCTTCTCGACACCGGGGACCTTCAGCGCCTCCGCCGGCTCGAACTTGACCAGCTTGCCGCCGGTCACCGGCGGACGGGCGATCACGGCATATTTCATGCCGGGCAGCCGCACGTCGGCGCCGTAGTTCGCCTTGCCGGTGGTGATGTCGTGGAGATCGACGATGCCGATCTGGCCCTTGCCGAGATAACGGAAGTTCTTGGGGTCCTTCAGCTTGAGGCCCTCGATGCTGGGCACCGATTCCTTGGCGGCGTCGGCAGCGAGCTCGCCGAAGCCGAGCTTGCGCCCGCTGGCGCTGTGCACGACCTCGTGGTTGACCGCCTTGACCTCGGTCGCCGGCACGCCCCAGCGCTTGGCCGCGGCCTGCTCCAGCATTGTGCGGGCGGAGGCGCCGATCTGGCGCATCGGGATCAGATAATGCCGCGTGCTGCGCGAGCCGTCGGTGTCCTGGTTGCCGAACTTGACCTCGTCGCCATGGGCTTGCTGCACCTTGACCCTGGACCAGTCGGCCTCCATCTCCTCGGCCACGATCAGCGGCAGGCTGGTGCGCACGCCGGTGCCCATTTCCGAACGATGCCCGACGATGGTGACGATGCCATCCGCGCCTACCGAAACGAACACGCGCGGATCGACCACGACGCCGTGCGGCATCTTGCCGGCGCCGGTCTCATAGGCGAGCGCCTGGCGCGACATCACGGGGGCGGCGAGCACGAAGCCGCCGGTGACGCCGAGCCCCTTCAGGATGCTGCGGCGCGACACCTTCTCGACCTTGATGTGCTTTTCGAAGCCGCGAAGCTTGCGGGGATTGTCGATGAAGTTCATGTCACACTCCCGTCGATGCGAGATGGACGGCATTCTCGATGCGCTGATAGCAGCCGCAACGGCAGATGTTGCCGGACATCGCCTCGCGGATCTGGTCGTGCGAGGGTTTGGGATTCTCCATCAGAAGCGCCGCGGCCTGCATGATCTGGCCGGCCTGGCAGAAGCCGCATTGGGGCACGTTGACCTGACGCCACGCCTTCTGCACCGGGTGATCGCCGTTCGGATGCAGCCCTTCGATCGTGGTGACCTCGCGTCCGGCGACGTCGTTGACGGACGTGATGCAGGCGCGCACCGCTTGCTTGTCGACGATGACCGTGCAGGAGCCGCACAGGGCCTGGCCGCAGCCGTATTTGGTGCCGGTGAGACCGGCCTCGTCACGCAGGAACCAGAGTAGCGGGAGATCCGGGTCACCGTCCCAGCTCTGCTCCTGGCCGTTGATCTTCACCTTGATCATGATCGTGCCTCGCTCTTCATAAGCATGCCAAATTCAAAGTCCGCCGACGCCGGTCGGCGACCGCTCGTGCGTCGTCTCGCCACATCCCGCCGTAGTCCCGCGCGGGCAAATCCCGGAGGGAGGCAGGAACGCAGGTAGCGATGTCTGGATGTGCTCGATACCTCCCGTTTTCTTCTTAATTGATTGTACGTCGTGCGGCATCGTGACGGCGCGACCCTAGCAGAGATCGCGCCGACCCGGCGTTCACAGCCGAGTGTTCTCACCGGGAAAAGATTGCATCGACGGTTTGTCAAAAGCAGGGCGCGTCATCCGCCACGTTGCCTATCAAATGGACGCAACGAAAAAAGCTTCGTCCGCCGGCTGCACCGAACGGACGAAGCAGTAGGCCTCAGTCGAGGGAGGGAGAACGCAGAGCACCGCGAACTTCAAGCAGGAAGCGGACGGTCCTGCGCAGTCATTCAGAGACCAGGACTGAGGAGCCGATGGTCCTCACCCACGCGTGGTGCAGAAGCGGCGGCATCGCGCCGCGGTGGTCCCGGCAGCGGGGCCCGTGAGGCTCGCTGGCGGCAACGAACGCCAGCGAGTTGCAGATGGTGTAGCCAAGATCCGGCGGCCGGCCAGTTCAGGCGGGCGTCCAGGCAGTCTTCCTAAGCGGCTTTGGCCTTCGCGACATGGGTCGCGATCGCGTCCATCAGGGGCGGGGACAGGCAGTCATAGGGCTCGAGGCCGATCTCCTTCAGCCGCGAACGGATGCCGGCCATCTGCTCGGGCTTCACACCCGATTCGATCACGGAGGAAACGAAGGCGGCGAATTGCGGCGCCTGCGAGCCCTGCTCCTGGAACAGTTCGGGATGGATGAAGTCGAGGCCGTAGAACGGATGGTTCTTGTTCTCGATCCGGCCGTACATGTGCGTGCCGCAGGCCTTGCAGGCGTAACGCTGGATCACCGCGGAGGGGTCGACGATCTGGAGCTTGTCGCCGTTCTCGAGCACGGTGACGTTCTGGCGCGGCACGACGGCGACGACGGAGAAGGTCGCGCCCTGCGGCTTCCAGCACTTGGTGCAGCCACAGGCGTGATTGTGGGCGACGTCGCCCTTGATGCCGACCTTCACCGGGTGGTCGCTGCATTTGCAGGCCAGCGTGCCGCCGGCGAAGCTGCCGCTGCCTTGCTTGATGCCGTTGTCGATCGAGGGATGGAGTGCAACAGTCATGGTCGATCCTCCTTGGTGTGACGTTTTCGAGCTAGAACACGACGACTGAACGGATGGATTTGCCCTCGTGCATGAGGTCAAAGCCCTTGTTGATCTCCTCGAGCTTGAGCACGTGGGTGATCATCGGATCGATCTGGATCTTTCCGTTCATGTACCAGTCGACGATCTTCGGCACGTCGGTGCGCCCGCGCGCGCCGCCGAAGGCCGTGCCGCGCCAGTTGCGGCCGGTGACGAGCTGGAACGGGCGGGTGGCGATCTCCTTGCCGGCCTCGGCGACGCCGATGATGATCGAGGTGCCCCAGCCGCGATGGCAGGCCTCCAGTGCCTGGCGCATCACGGTGGTGTTGCCGGTGCAGTCGAAGGTGTAGTCGGCGCCGCCGTCGGTGAGGCCGACGAGGTGCTGAACGATGTCGCCGGTGATCTTCTTCGGGTTGACGAAGTCGGTCATGCCGAACCTGCGACCCCATTCCTCCTTGGAATCGTTGATGTCGACGCCGATGATCTTGTCGGCGCCGGCCATCTTGGCGCCCTGGATGACGTTGAGGCCGATGCCGCCGAGGCCGAACACGACCACGTTGGAGCCTGGCGTCACCTTGGCGGTGTTGACGACGGCGCCGACGCCGGTGGTGACGCCGCAGCCGATGTAGCAGCTCTTGTCGAACGGCGCGTCCTCGCGGATCTTGGCGACCGCGATCTCGGGCAGCACGGTGAAGTTCGAGAAGGTCGAGCAACCCATGTAGTGGTAGATCGGCTTGCCCTTGTAGGAGAAACGGCTGGTGCCGTCGGGCATCACGCCCTTGCCCTGCGTCGCGCGGATCGCGGTGCAGAGATTGGTTTTCTGGCTGAGGCAGCTTTTGCACTGCCGGCATTCCGGCGTGTAGAGCGGGATGACGTGATCGCCCGGTTTCACCGAGGTCACGCCGGGGCCGATCTCGCGGATGATGCCGGCTCCCTCATGTCCCAGGATCGACGGGAAGATTCCCTCGCTGTCGAAGCCGTCGAGCGTGTAGGCGTCGGTATGGCAGATGCCCGTCGCCTTGATCTCGACCAGGACTTCGCCGGCCTTCGGGCCTTCCAGATCGACCTCGACGATCTCGAGCGGCTTCTTGGCTTCGAAAGCAACGGCGGCACGTGTCTTCATCGGTAGCTCCTCAAATTCTCATCAGGCGCCAAGAAGTAGTCCTGGCAGCCCTCGTAACGTTCATTTCTTGCCCATGCAGGCGTCTTCAGCCTGGGTATAGGCCTCCGTCTTCTCCTCCTTTTTCGCAGGACGCTGCCGGCCCAAGGCGTCGGTGGAGCGCGCGCGGAGATAGACGTAGAGATCGTCCATGTAGCAGGCGACGTTCGGGTTGTCGCCGAAGGCCGGCATGACGTTCTCCTGCGCGGCCGAGATGTTCTTGCGGCCGGAGGCGACCACGCCGAGGAAGTCGCCGTAGCTCATCGACTTCACGGAATCCCTCAGCGCCGGCGCGTATGTCGATCCCATGCCGTCGGGGCCGTGACACACGTGACAGTCCGAATGATAGCGGCGGTATCCGGAATAGGTGAACCAGTCCACGGTGCCGTCGGCCGAAATCTTGTAGGTCGGGTTTCCGTCCTTATCGAGCCACTTTCCGTCGTCTTCCTTCTTCACGGCGGTCGGGTCGCCCGGACCCTCTGCGACCGCGCTTCCTCCGGACACAACGAAGATCATCATCACAGCAATGACAGAGCAGATTTGACGCAAGAGATTGTTCCTCGGTCGGCATTCGGTGGAGACGAGCCGGCGCGTGGAGCGATCCACGCGCCGGAGCGATGCTGACGGGTTTAGTTCGGCAGCGAGAACACGGTCAGGGTACCGCCGAGCGCCGTGTAGTTGCTGAGGGCCGCGTAGCCGCCGACCGCACCGAGGCCTGCGGTCGGGTCGGTCAGGCCTGCCGCCAGTCCGATGCCGGCCCAGCCGCCCACGCCGGAGAGAATGGCAATGTATTGCTTGCCATTGTTCTCATAGGTGGTGACGTTGCCGATGATGCCCGAGGGAGTCTTGAACTTGTAGAGCTCCTTGCCGGTCTTGGCGTCGACCGCCTTCAGGTAGCCTTCGAGCGTGCCGTAGAACACCACGCCCCCGGCGGTTGCGAGCGCACCCGACCAGACCGAGAACTGCTCCTTGTTCGACCAGACGATCTTGCCGGTCTTGTTGTCCCAGGCGATGAAGTTGCCCATGTGGCTTTCGCCCTGCGGCGGATACATCGAGAGCGTCGCACCCACATAGGGCTGACCCGCGGTGTAGCTCACCTTGAACGGCTCATAGTCCATGCAGACGTGGTTGGTCGGAACGTAGAACAGCTGCGTGTCCGGCGAGTAGGCTGCCGGCTGCTGGTCCTTGGTGCCGAGCGCGGCCGGGCAGATGCCCTTTGTGTTCTTGTCCTCTCCGCCGTGCTCGGTCGAGTATTGTGCGACGACCTTGGGACGGCCGTAGGTCGGCGAGTTCTTGTCCATGTCGACGCCGCTGGTCCAGTTCACCTTCGGGTCGTACTTCTCGGCGACCAGCAGTTCGCCGCTCTCGCGGTCCATCGTGTAGGCGAGGCCGTTGCGGTCGAAGTGCGTCAGCAGCTTGCGGTTCTGACCGTTGATCTGCTGATCGCTGAGGATCATTTCGTTGACGCCGTCATAGTCCCATTCGTCGTGGGGCGTCATCTGGTAGACCCACTTCGCCATGCCGGTGTCGGCATCGCGGGCGAAGATCGCCATCGACCATTTGTTGTCGCCGGGACGCTGCTTCGGGTTCCAGGTCGAGGGATTGCCCGACCCGTAATAGACGAGGTTCAGAGCGGGATCGTAGGAGATCCAGCCCCAGGTGCAGCCGCCGCCGATCTTCCACTGATCGCCCTGCCAGCTCTTCAGCGAAGAGTCCGGGCCGACCGGCTTGCCGAGCGAGGTCGTCTTCGCCGGATCGACCTTGATCTGATCATCCGGGCCTGTGGAATAGGCGCGCCAGACCTGCTTGCCGGATTTGAGGTCGTATGCGGTGACATGGCACTGCACGCCGAACTCGCCGCCGGAGATGCCGACCAGGACCTTGTCCTTGACGACCAGCGCAGACGACGTGCCGGTCTCGCCCTTCGCGGGATTGCCGTTGGTCGCCGACCAGGCCACCTGGCCGGTCTTGGCGTCGAGCGCGACGAGGTTGGTGTCGGCCTGATGCAGGATGATCTTGCCGTCGCCATAGGACAGGCCGCGGTTGACGGTGTCGCAGCACATAACGGGGATGACGTTGGGATCCTGCTTCGGCTCGTATTTCCAAACGATCTTGTTCTCTTGCGAAAGGTCAATGGCGTAGACCTTGTTCGGGAACGGCGTATGGACGTACATCATGTTGCCGATGATCAGCGGGCCGCCTTCGTGGCCACGCAGTACGCCAGTCGAGAAGGTCCAGGCAACTTGGAGTTTCCCGACATTCTGTGCGTTGATCTGGTTTAGCTTCGAATAGCGGGTATTGGCGTAGTCGCCCGCCGGCATCACCCAGTCTTTCGGGTTTTGCGACATCTTGATCAGCTCGTCATTTGCTGAAGCGCTGCCGACGGCGAGAGCCGCCGCCGAACCAAGACAGGTCGCCAGAAGCACCTTGCGCATAGTCATTCCTCCGTTGGTCTCGTTTATTATTTCCGAAGCATTGCTCAATCGCCGGGCTTCTCGTCCGGCGTCTGCTCGTGCAGGGCGGTCACGATGGGGACCAGAAACGATGCTGTGCTGTTTCCTCCTCCTGATGAGAGCCACGGGTCCACGTGCAGGAGCGGCCCGTTCTTGTTGTTCCTGCCGCAATCCCTAACGGCTTCGCCATCGGGAAACTTGCCCAAGAGCGAAGGCGGTTTGCTCGACAGCGCACGGAGGTGAAGATTTTGATTTTGCAGTAGCGAATTCAGCGGCTTCGGTGCGCCCTCGAGGCCGGCCTCGGCGCTCAGGTTCCCCTTGACGGCGCTGCAACTAAGGCGGAGGATTAAGTTTCAAGAGTGGCAATGGAACGATGGCGCTCGTTGCAAGAGACCGCTCAAATGCGAGGTAAACGTCACGCAATCACGGCTGAGGGCTCCGGCAGCGCTGGTTGCGATTCGCGCCGAACCTCCGGATCAAATCAGTGGCTGGATTAATGTCCGACACCATTCACACGCTCTCGACGACCGGAATGACGCCGAAGCGGCAGATCCAGAGCTGGATCGACGGGCTCACGAGCCTGTGCGGGCATTTCGACGTCGATCCGCTGGAAGCGTCCTCGCTCGAAGGTCGCATCGATTACACCACGGTCTCGCGCCTGAAGCTCTGCCAGATCGAGGTCAGCCAGCATCGCATCGCGCACACGCTGGCGCGCGCCAAGGCCAATGAACACCCGTACATAAAAATCCACTTCCAGACCTACGGCGTGTCTTATTTCGAACAAGAAGGCCGTCACATCGAGATCAATCCGGGCGACATCATCGCCTATGACGTCTCCTGTCCACATTCGATCATCAGTCCCGCCTTTACCCGTCACGACGTGGTGATCGTGCCGAAGGCGCTGCTGCGCGACCGCGGATTCCCGTCGCAGCGGATGCCGGCGTGCAAATTGACGGCGAAGACGGGGACCGGGCGGATCGCCCACGATTTCGTCCATGCCACCTTCGACGAGGCGGCAAAGCTGTCGGCCAACAGCGCGGTCGGCGTCGCCGATTCGCTGATCGACCTGTTGCTGCTGCCGCTGCGCGAAGCCGACACGATGTTCGATCGTGTCGGGCCCGAAGCGATGTATGTGCGCGCCCAGTTCTTCATCCGGGAGCACTTGCGCGACCCGGATCTGTGCATCGACCAGATCTCGGCCGAGCTCGGTTGCTCCAAGCGCTATCTGCACATGCTGTTCTCGGAGCGCGGCACCACGGTGAGCGACTACATCTGGCAGGCGCGGCTGCAGAACTGCCGCCAGGAGCTCGAGGCCCACGCCGGCAAGACTATTACCGACGTCGCCTTCTCCTGGGGGTTCTCCAGCTCATCGCATTTCAGCCGGGTGTTCCGAAAATACTTCGGCGTGGTGCCGTCCTCGATCCACAAGGCACAGCAGGGCGCGGCGAGCTCGGGCGAGCATTAGACGCGGTTTTTCCAGAAGCGGCGAGGCCGTCCTTCCGATGCGCCCAACTTTCTGATCAGGCCGGCTCGAGGCCCAACGACTTCGCGCTCTCGATCCAGATCGGCAGCTCGCGCTGGTACAGCGCATTAGTCTCCTTGAAGCCGATCGCGGGCTCGAGCACGAAAGTCGAGAGAACCTCCTTCACTTTCGGATCGGTGTTGGCGGCGACGCAGAGCTCGGCCAGGCGGTCGACGACGGCTTGCGGCGTCGCCTTGGGCACGGCCCAGCCGGTAAATCCGCTCACGGTGAAGAATTTCGACGTCGCGCCCTGCTCGGGAAGGGTCTTGATCGCGGGGATCGCATCGACCTTCTTCGAATGCACGGCGAACACCGTGCCGCGGTCGCTTTGCAGGACCGACTGCGCGGCCGTGTAGCTGCCCATCGCGGCATCGAGGGTGCCTTCCAGCATTCCCGTCCACATCGGCGCCTCGCCGCGATAATGCACCGGCTCGATGTTGAGACCATACTGCTTGTTGAGCTCGTTGACGGTCATGTGCGGGGCCGAGCCCGCGCTGTAGGTGCCGAAATTCACCTTGCCGCTATTGCGCGCGAAGGCGACGAAATCCTCCAGCGTCTTGACCCCGGTTTTCGGGTTCGCGACCAGCAACAGGCCCGCGCCGGGAATGACGCTGACGAGCGTCAGATCCTTGTCCATGTCGTAGCCGGGATTTTTCATCACCACCCGGTTCATGATGTAGGTGGTCGAGATCGAGCACAGGATGGTGTGGCCGTCGGGCTCGGCGCGGGCGACTTCCGCCGTCCCGATCGCGCCGGAGGCGCCGGGCTTGTTCTCGATGACGACGGTCTTGCCGACCTGCTTGGAGATGAACTCGCCATAGGCGCGCGCGAGCAGGTCGGTCTGGCCGCCGGCGGGATAGCTGCAGATCATGCGAATCTGCCGCGCCGGCCAGCCGCCCTGTGCCGATGCGCCGCGCGCGACGAACGGCATCGCCAGTGCACCGGTACCGGCGGCGATGAAGTGGCGGCGATCGAGCTTGGCGGACATGATTCTCTCCCTGATTTTTGCCGAACCTACTGCATCAGGCCGTCGCTGCCATGGGCCGCAGGCGAGACAGATTGGCGCATTGGCTCGCACTGCGTTCGGGCCGCGGGAGCCTCACCGCTGGATGATCTTCGTCCAGACATCGCCGAGGATCGCGGGCTCGCGCGGCGGCAGATAGGTGAGGCCGGCCTGCTTGCCGAATTCGGCGATCTTGCCCGAAGCCGTGAGCTCCGTCAGCGCCTTGTTGACGGCCGCGATCAGCGCGCCATCGCTGGCGAGCCCGACATAGCCGCGATTGGCTCCGATCGGATAATAGTAGCCGGACGCCGTGATCGCCGTGTCCGGGTGCGCGGCGCGATGGGCGTCGAAGCGGGCAAGATCGATCAGCGTCGCGTCATGGTCGCCGCGCTCGAGTCCGCCGAGGAGATCGTCGCGGCCGGGGACGAGATGGGTGATGTTGTCGATCAGGCGCCCCTTGTCGAAGGTCATCAGGATGGCGTCGCCGAGCGATCCGCTTTCGATGGCGAGACGAAGGCCGGCGAGATCGCCGATGTCGCCGACCTTGCGCCCGCGGGCCTTTGGCCCCAGCACCACCGTCATCGGCGAATAGATGTAGGGCTGGCTCGGCGCGAGCACGCCGAGCGGGACGCGGCGCCGCCGATCGTCGCGCGTGGCGCCGGCGAAACCCGGCAAGCGCGCCGTCTTCATCCCGGGTGCGACAAGCGAATCCTGCGTCAGCGCGTAGCCGCCGACCAGCGAGCAGCGCCCGTCCGAGAGCAACGCATTGGCCTCGAGCTGCGGGCTCGAATCCTCATCCAGCCTGCTCTCGAACCACTGGATCTTCAGCGGGCGTCCCATCCGCTCGGCGATCGCCTGCGCCAGCAGCACGTCGAAGCCGGCATCCGGCTTGTCGCGGCGATGCACCGAGAGCGGCGGCCGGTCCTCGTCGAGACAGACCTTCAGAGGATCGTCGGCTGCGAGAGCGACCGACGCCATCGCGGACAGAACGGCCGCAACGCTCCAGGCAACGCGCCGGCCCCTCATGGCTTCCTCCGGCTGGAGACGAACGCCCAGAGGTTTCCGATCTCGTCGTCGCTGAGAATGTCGGCCCAGGGTGGCATCTTGTTGTTCTTGCCGTTCTTCACCGTGGTGACGAAGCGCGTCTTGTCGTCGGGAATGGCACGCAGATCCGGCGTGACGGTGCCGGAATTCATCAGATTGGGGCCGTGGCAGTGGGAGCATTTCGAGGCGTAGGTCGACTTACCATGGTCGATCTGCGCCTGCATGGTATTGCCGGTGGTGTCATCGGCGCGGGCGGTCGCCGCATGCGCGACCGAGAGCACCGCGACGGCGGCGATCATCGCCGCCGTCTTGTGAGAGATCACTTTCAGCATCGTACCCGTGTTTACTGCTTGACCGCAAAGACCCACAGCGAGCCGCCGGGCGGCACGTTGGCAAGCCGCTCGTCGCCGGAGAACAGCGAGTAGACGCCGCCATAGCCGCTCGTCACGGCGACATACTGCACGCCGTCCTGCTGCCAAGTCACCGGCTGTCCCTCGATGCCGGAGCCGGTCTGGAACTGCCAGAGCTTCTTGCCGGTGTCGGCGTCGAAGGCCTCGAACTCGCCGGTCAGCGCGCCAGAGAATACGACGCCTCCGGCCGTCGAGAGCACGCCGGAGAAGCGCGGAATGTCGCTCGGCGCTTCCCATTTCGATTTGCCGGTCATGGGATCGATAGCCTTGAGATGGCCGCGCGGCCCGTCGCCGTATTCCCAGAGGTCGGTCAGGTCCATGCCGAGGTACCATTCGCCCTGCTTGTAGGTGACCGGCTCGGTCTTGTACCTGCCGCCGAAGGCGAGCGTGTTGGCATAGGCAAGGCCGGTCTGCGGATTGAACGACATCGGCTCCCAGTTCTTGCCGCCGAGGATCGAGGGATAGACCGTCACCTTCTTGCCCTCGCGTGCGTCCTTCGAGATGTCGGTCTCGATCGGACGTCCGGTCTTCATGTCGATGCCGGTCGCCCAATTCACCTTCACGTAAGGATTAGCCGCGAGCAGCTTCCCGTTGGTGCGGTCGAGCACGTAGAAGAAGCCGTTGCGGTTGGCATTCATCAGCGTCTTGGTCGGCTTGCCCTCGATGTTCACGTCGGCGAGCACCATCTCGGCCACGGCGTCGTAGTCGAACGGATTGTTCGGCGAGAACTGGTAGTGCCACTTGATCTTGCCGGTCTTGGGATCCAACGCCAGGACGGAGCAGGTGTAGAGATTGTCGCCGGGGCGCACCGCCGAGTTGAACGGGCCGGGATTGCCGGTGCCCCAATAGATCGTGTTCAGCTCGGGGTCATAAGAGCCGGTGATCCAGGTCGAGCCGCCGCCGAGCTTCCAGGTGTCGCCCTTCCAGGTGTCGCCGCCGGGCTCGTCCGGCGAGGGGATCGAGTGGGTTCGCCAGAGATGCTTGCCAGTCGCCGGATCCCAGCCGTCGATGAAGCCGCGGGTGCCGAATTCGGCGCCGGAAATGCCGGTGATGACGACGCCGTCGGCAACGAGCGGGGCCACCGTCATCGAATAGCCTTCCTTGATGTCGGCTGCCTTCTGCCGCCACAGCTCCTTGCCGTTCTTGGCGTCGATGGCAACCACGTGGGCATCGAGCGTCGTACGGAACAGCTTGCCCTCGTGAATCGCGACGCCGCGGTTAATGATGCCGCAGCAGACGATTCGCGGCGTCTCCGCCGGATATTCGATCTTGCTCTTCCAGATCTGCTTGCCGGTCTTGGCATCGACCGCCATCGTGGCATTGTGCGAGGTGACGTAGATGACGCCCTGATAGACGATTGGCTGTGATTCCTCGCTCCGATCGTCATTGAAGCTGTAATTCCAGATTGGGACGAGATTCTTGACCGTATCCTTGTTGATCTGCTTCAGCGTCGAGAAGCGCTGGAGATTGTAGCCCATTCCGTAATTGAGAACGTTCGATGTGTCGGTCGCACCCTTGACCAGCTGCTCGGTGGTTTGTGCATTTGCACAGGTTGACGCAAGCATGACGAGGCTCGCGGCCATCGCAAAGCGTTTCATCCGTTCCTCCCAAAATGCGCGCCTTTTGACGCTGCGGCTGCAACACTCCGTCGGAAACCAAAACGCGTCAATACGAAAGTCGTAACTGCCGTGCCGATATCGTCGGCGGTCACCTGACGGAAACCTGACAAAGGCAACTCCAACTTGTGCGCAGACGCTGAGAAATTCCGCGACGCGAAGCACTATTGGGAGCAGGGCAATGCATCTCTACCGGTTGTGGCGCGCGCAAGTTGCAGGTCCGGACTTGAACCGAGGGCCGCTTGCGGGTTTATCTCGGCTCTGCCCCATTGATCTGGGGGCTATGTCAGGGAGGTCTCGATGATTTCGGCTCGCTCGATTGCCCTTGCACTTGTGATTGCACTTTCGGCCGGTCCGGCGTGGTCGGCCTCCGGCAATGCGGTCAAGTTGTTCGACACCGACAATGACGGCACGCTCGATCTTGCCGAGGTGAAGAAGGTGGCCGCCGCCTCGTTCGCAAAGCTCGATCCCGATCGCGACGGCACACTCGATGCGCGCGAATTGCGTGGACGGTTGAGCGCGAAAGAACTCGCCGCGGCAGACCCCGACCGCGACGGGACCCTCACCCTCGACGAATATCTGTCGGTGGTCGAGCAGCGTTTCAATGCAGCCAATCCCGACAAGGATGGAACGCTGGATGCGAAGGAGCTGAATTCGCGTGCCGGGCGCGCGCTCGTACGATTGCTCCGGTGAAGCGCCGCAAGCGGAACGGGCATGACGGGCGTAACGTTTGCGATCATTCCGGCCTGACGCTCGGGAACATCGGGCTGCTCGGCCTGTTTCTCCGCATGTCCTGCCGGCGCCGGGGCTGCGCTGCGGGAGAAAAGGAGATGCAAATGAATACGAAGCGTTCCCTTCTTGCTGCCTGCGCAATCCTGACGCTGAGCGCCGGGGTTGCGGTCGCCGGTCCCTGCAACACCGGCAGCGCCAGCACCGACAAGACCGACAAGGATGCCGGTTCTGGCCCTGTCACCGTGGGCTCCGCGCAATCGCACACGTCCGGTTCGGCGAGCGATAGCAGCCAGCATCCGCCGACCAGCACGATGAACCGGGCCAGCGGTGAATCGCCGGCGTCGTCCGAGGATGCGCAGCGGCAAATGCAGAGCGAGCCGACGGCGGCTCAGCGCGCCGCGGGCGCCAAGCCGAATGCCGAAATGGCCGACAAGGACTGCTGACGGCACCGTTGTCGATTGGACGCGCGGTGCATTGCACAAGGCGGTGTCTCGCTGGTCGTGTTTGACCAGGAGGGAACTTGCTTTGTCCGAGAGAGAAATTGCGGCCGCGAAGTATCGGCACAGACGTGACGGCAGTCGAATCGAGGCTTGAACTGCACTCGACGCAGCCCTAGGTTTTTCGCCGCGCGATGTCGCGCTCAATACCTTGGGAGACCCGAATGGCTTGGAAAGCTCCGAAGATCGTGGAAGTGCCGGTCGGCATGGAAATCAACATGTACGCCTGCGCCTCGCGCAAGTAAGACCGACGACCTGCCGCGGCTTCGATGGCAAACGCCGTCGGAGCCGTGGCAGTGTCGGATCTGCGCCTCGCCGTGCTCCATGCTTTGCGGATCGCGCGAAAGCCGCACGTGGAGGGGCTTCAATTCTTTCCCCGCAAAATTTCGACCGTGCTCTGCGGCAGTGTGTTACGCTGACGCCCGGTCAGCGCTGCTGCCGCATCACAGCGGCGCGCGCCTTTGGGGCACGGGATGGGCGGCAGAGCCTGCAAGTTCTGGACGGTGATCGTGTGCGCGATCGTGCTGGCGCCGGCGCGCAGCAGCGCCGAGGCAGGTTTTGATACCGAGCACATCTTCGGCTTCATGATCGGCACCGATATCGGCAATGTCGGCGAGCGCGAATTCCAGACCCAGACGACGGGGCGCTTCGGCAAAGGCGGGGGCGCTTATCGCGCCCTTGAACATGAGGTCGAGATCGAGGTGGTGCCGCTGCCGAATTTTCGTGTCGAAGTCGGCGGCACCGCCAGCTTGCACCACATTACCGGCGTCCCTGACATCGACGACCGCCGCCAGTTCAACTTCCAGGGCATCTCGCTTGACCTGCGCTATCGCCTGCTCGACCGTGAGCGCGCACCATTCGGCTTCACGATTGCGGCCGAGCTCCACGGCGACCGCATCGACGAGACCAGCGGCGCGAAAGGGCGGATGTACGGCACCGAATTTACGCTCGCCTTCGATCGCGAACTCATTCCGAACTTCGCCATCGGCGCCCTCAACCTGATCTACCAGCCGGAATGGGCGCGCTTCGAGATTGGAGGGGCATCCGAGAAGAGCTCGACGATCGGGGCCGCGTTTGCCGGCCTGGTTCGCGTGCGGCCCAATGTGCTGCTTGGCGGCGAGATGCGCTACTTCCGGCAATATGAGGGCATCGGCCTTAGCGAGTTCTCAGGCCAGGCCCTGTTTGTCGGCCCCACCGCCTATTTCCAGCTCTCCGAGCGTTCCCGGCTCACCGCAAGCTGGAGCATGCAGGCCTGGGGGCGCCCGGCCGGCTCAGGCGGCAATCTCGACCTCGTCAATTTCGAGCGGCATCAGGCGCGATTGGTGTTCGGCGTGAACTTCTAACACGGAAGGTCGTCATGCTCGGGCTTCTCCCGGCTACGCGGCCGAAGCCGCTTCGGCGAGGCGACGGCCCGGGCATCAACGTTCTTTGTTCCACGAGGCAAGGCGTGGATGGCCGAGCCCGGCCATGACGAGGCTTCGGCGCTATGAAACTTCCCCCTCCTTCGCGCGTAGCTTCATGTGCTAATCTCTCCATCGCCCCCTTGCGAGAGGATCCCGGCATGAACCCGATTGACCTGGTGGTGACTGTGTGCGCGGTGCTCTCGCCTGCGACCTGCGAGGAGCGGCATCTGGTGTTCCACTATTCCGGGTCGCCGCGGCAATGCGCGATGGCCGCGCCGCCCTATATCGCGCAATGGGTCGGTGAGCATCCGAAGTGGCACGCGGTGAAGTGGCGCTGCGAATATCCGCACCCGAACGACAAGGCGTGAGCTGCCAGAATCGGTTCGAACGCTACTTGGTGCAGTCCTTCAGATCCTTGTCCGCAATCGAGAACACTGCATCCGCCTTGATCTCGATATCGCGGACGACGCACTGCCGTGCATTGGGGTAACTGACCCTGGCGTCGTAGCGGCCGGGCTCGACGCCGGTGATGCGCAACCGCTCGTCGTGGTCGACCTCCTTGTCCTTGTCATTCAGGCACTGGTTCGGACCCCAGTCGGTCTTGCCGGCGGGTGCGAGCTGGAAGCCGGAGATGGTCTCCGTCGTGAGATTCCAGAGCCTTATGCCCTTGCCCTTGGTCTGCGCGGCGGCTTCGCCGGCAAGCGTCAACAACGCGGTCAAAGCAAGAACCCCACGCATCAGCCAGTCCTCCCAAAGGGCGCCGTCATTCCCTGATCAGGCGCTCGCGGTTCTTTGCCTTGTCGAAATTCTTGGCGCGGTCAAGGCCGTTTGGTGCGATCAGCTTCGCCGAGACGAGATCGGCGCCGTCGAAATCGGCGTCGATGACGATGGCGCCGGTCAGATCGGCTCCGCCGAGTTGGGCGTTTTTCAGTGATGCGCCGCTCAGATCGGCGCCCCTGAGGACTGCGAATTCGAGGTCGACGCGCGACAAATCGGCGTTGCGCGCGTTCAGCCGTTCCAGCTTGGCGGATCTCAGCACCGCGCGCATCAGTCCCATCGACTGGTTGCGCATATCGGCGCCGAGATTCGCGTCCGCGATCGAGGCGCCGACCAGGCTTGCGCCGGTGAGGTCGGCAGCGATGCGCGCTCCTGACAGGTTCGCACCGTCGAGACGCGCGCGGGCCATTTGCGAGGCGAATAGATTGGCGCCCTTCAGGCTTGCGCCGGTAAGATCCGCATCCAGCAGCCACGCCTGATCGAGGATCGCACCGTCCAGCCGGGCGTCTCGAAGTATTGTCTTGTTGAGCCGCGCGGCGCGGAGAACCGTGTTGGACAGGTCCAGCCCCGAGAGATCGAGACCCGACAGGCGTTTGCCGGTGAAATCGGCAGGCTGCTTTGGGCTCGCTTTGGCCAACATGGCCTCGACCTCCGGCCTCGTCATTTCAGCCGAGACCATCGCGGGGGAGGTGAGGTCGACGCCACGCATCATGTCCTGCGCGCCCGCCGTCACCGCAACGAGTGCGAGGCTAAGCGCTGCAAGACCAAGCGTTGCGAAGGCGACTGTTCGTGTCATCATCAGCTCCGCCGCCCGCTAATCTAGCACGTCCGCCAGGCGACCGGCTATGAGGCATCTCGCTCAGTGCGGTCGCCTTGAGTTCGTTGCGCGAGGCCGGCCTTTATCGCCGCAATTTCGGCTTCGCCGCGTGTGTCGCGCGGGATGCCGATAGGCACCTCGGCCACGATCCGCGCTGGTCGCGGCGATAGGAAGAACAGCCGGTCGCCCAGGCGCACGGCATCGTCCAGGCTGTGTGTCACCAAAAGCGTCATCACCGGCCGGCTCGCGACGAGCGTTGCAATCTCATCGCGCAGGCGTCCGGCGAGAGCGTCATCGAGCGATGCCAGCGGTTCGTCGAGCACCAGAATATCCGGCTCGACGGCAAAGGCGCGGGCGAGCGCCACGCGCCGGGCCAAACCCAGCGAGAGCTCACCGGGATAGTGGTCGCGATGCGCTTCCAGCTCCAAAATCCTGAAGAGCTCGGCGAGCTTGGCATCAGCGACATCGGGCGCAGCCAGCCGCACATTCTGCTCGACCGAGCGCCACGGCAGCAGGCGCGGCTCCTGGAACACCATGCCGATCCGTGCCTCCGGCGGTCGCGCGACGTGGCCCGCAAAGTCGTGGTCCAGTCCCAGGATGATACGCAGCATCGTGCTCTTGCCGCAGCCCGAGGGGCCGATCAGCACGCCGACCTCGCCGGATTGCAGCGCGAACTTGACGGGCGCCAGCACCTCGTGCGTTCCGCCCGCGGCACTCCTGAAAGTCTTGCCCGTGATATCGACCTCAAGCCGCACGGGGCCGCCACCGGTTTGCGCGGGCTTCGAACGGCTGCACCAGCAAGGTTTCGATGACGAGCACGACGGCGGCGAAGGTGAGGGAATAGGCCAGCAGCCGCGGCGTGTCGAACAGCTGGAAGGCGACGCCGATCTCGAAGCCGACGCCGTTCGGCCGCCCCAGCAGCTCGGCGACGAGCACGATCTTCCACACCAGCGACAGGCCGGAGCGGGCCGAGGCCGCGATATAGGGCGCCAGTTGCGGCAGCACGACGTGGCGGAAGGCGCGCCAGCGCGGCATTGCGAACACGCTCGCCATCTCGTCGAGCGAACGGTCGAGCGCGCGCGTGCCCTCGCGCAAGGTGACGATGGCGGTCGGCAGCTTGTTGATGGCAATCGCCGCGATCGCGGCGGCCTCGGTGAGGCCAGCCCAGATATAGGCCAGCACGATCACGACCAAGGCGGGCAGGTTGAGCAGCAGGATCAGCCAGGGATCGCCGAGCCGGTCGGCGAGCTTCACCCGGCCCATCAAATAGCCGATGGCACTGCCGAGCGACATCGCGAGTGTGAAGGCGAGCGCGACGCGCGCCAGCGTGGCGCCGAGATGCAGGAACAGCGCGCCGCTTGATGCTTCCGCGATCATCACCTGAAGCACCGCCGGCGGGGAGGGCAGCTTTGCGCCGCCGACCGCGAGCGCGGCAATCCACCAGATCGCGAGGAACAGGGCGAACGACAGCAGGCGCAGCACCTCAGTCTCCGGGGACTGCGTGATAGAAGGTGCCGGGGTCGAGCTCGGCTGCGGGGCCGACGAGGTCGCGGCCGCCGATCTCGGCCAGCACGCGGTAGAGCACGCGCGCGTCCTTTTCCTCGTCATCGATGCTCCGGCGCGGAATGCCGTCGCGGTAGCGGTCGCGGTAAGTCTTGAGCAGGGCAGGATCGGTCGTGCCGGTAAGCGGCGCGACCTTGTCCCAGGCCGCATCTGAGGTCGCCAGCAACTCCTTGGCCTTGCGGGTCATCGCGATGAAGCGCGCGACGGCCTCCTTATGGCTCGCCGCCCAGCTCTCATCGAAGACATAGCCGACCGCGGCGACCGCGCCTTTGGCACCCAGCTTCGGCAAGATGTCCTCGATGCCGGTCAGGCGCCTGAAACCCTTGGCCTCGAGCTGGGCGCAGAAATTCCAGAAGTTGAGGCTCGCATCCATCTCCCCGTCCAGCGCCTTGGCGGCGATCAGCGGCGGGGCGCCGTAGACGATGGTTGCTTCCGACTTCAGGTCGATGCCGTCCTGCTTCATCCGCGCCTGCAGCAGCAGCCAGCTCTTGTCGATCGCCCCGCCGGCGACCGCGAGCTTGCGGCCCTTGAGGTCGGCGAGCGTCTTGATCGGCGATGAGGCCGGCACCATCACGGCGCCGAGCGCGCTGGAATAGGGATAGAAGGTGAGCTTCGCACCGAGCGTGCGCTCGCGCGACACCCACAGCCAGTCCGACAGGATGATGTCGGCGCTGCCGGCGCGCATCGCGATCTTGCCGGCCTCGGTGCTCGCGAGCTCGGTGACCTCCAGCGCCAGGCCGGCCTCCTTGTCGAGGCCGGCGCTGCGGATGGCGGCCAGCTCCCACGAGAACGTTCCGGTCTTCTGCACTGCAAGGCGGATCGTGTCCGCGGCGCCGGCAGGTGCGGCTAGCGCCAGCACCGTTGCGAGCGCCCATATTCGCGCCAAAACTGTCATCACCTTGTGAGCCGTTTCCTCTGACAGAGTGCTTTTCAGCACAATACGCATAGCATAGCCTTGGTCGCAACCAGCGGGAGGACGCGCATGAATCTGGCCGGACGGCTACGACCGATTGTCGCCGCATTGACGGCGCTCGCTGCGAGCGTATGCGTGGCACGGGCCGAAGAGGCCAATGATTATCCCACCGCGGCGCGCGCGGAATACGTCTATGGCTGCATGAAGGCCAACGGCGAGACGCGCTCCGCGATCGAGCAATGTTCCTGCTCCATCGACGTGGTCGCCTCGATCATACCCTACGAGCGCTATGTTACCGCCGAGACCGCGCTCAGCATGTCGCAAGTGCGCGGCGATCTCGGCGTGCAGTTTCGCACCTCGGAGCAGGCCAACTCGGCGGTGAATGACTTAAGGCGCGCGCAGGCGGAAGCCGAGGTGAGGTGTTTTTAGCTATCGCGGCACAGACGGTGCGATCTTCCTTCTCCCCTTGTGGGAGAAGGTGGCGCGATGCGCCGGATGAGGGGTTCTATCGGCATATTCCAGCATGAGAGGCAGGTGGGCGCGGAAACATACCCCTCACCCGTCTCGCCGCTACGCGGCGATCCACCCTCTCCCGCAAGGGGAGAGGGGGCTTCAGCGAAAGTCTGACGAAACTAAGTTCCCGGCTTCTCCACCTCCCATTCATTGCGGAACACATGCCCGTCCGTATCCCGGGCCTCCGCACGAAAGCGCTTGGCGCCGTTGGAGACATAGGTGAAGCGCAGGTTGGGATCTTCCGAGATCGAGATGCCGCCTTCCATCGACAGCACGGGGCTGTCGTCCTGCGTCAATCTGAGCTGGTTGATGAAGAAGGCGGGGATATAGAGCTGCGTGACCTGGTCCATCTGCAGGCCGGAATTGTTGGGATGGCCGATCATGATCTGCGCTTCGCGCAACCGGCTTGCCGGACCCTCTTCACGGGCGAATTGCCGGTAGCGTATCTGGCCGAGCCGGTTCTTGGCTTCCTCCACGTTCTTTGCAGCCGGCGCCGAGCAGCCGCCGGAGGCCTTCACATAGACTTTCGAGACGTAGAGCTGGCCGTCGCTGAGCTCGGCCACCGCGTGCACATCAGTGTAATTGTTGACGCGCACGCGGGTCGAGATTTCCGTGACATTGGCGTCCGGGCCGAGTTCGAACTTCGCGGCCATCGGCGCAGGGTTGCGGTCGATCACCAGCGTGATCGAACGGATGCGTCTGCTGTCGCCGGGCGACAGCTTGCTGCGCAGCGTCACCGGCACGATGGCGGCATCCTCGGCGCGATAGGGCATCTCGATGCCGATGACCTCGGCGCCGTCGTTCATCGGCCGGTTGCTGAAGATGTCCTGCACCAGGCCCGGCCAGGGATCGTAGGCCTCCGCCTGCGCCGGCACGGCGAAGGCGATGCCGAGGAGCAGGGCGATCAGGGGCAGGCGGCGTGTGCATGCCGTCATGGTTATGCTCCTCGGTTTACGTGAAGCTGATCTCCTGCCAGCGTAGCGCGCCCGCTATTCCCATTCAATTTCCGAAAATGCTGCAGTTGCGTTGCGGGCGTTGTAGTCCTCGAACAGCTGCCAGTGCGGCCGCTCGTCCGCCGCCGCCTTGTCCGCAGCGGCGCGGATCGGCGCGCCCCTCTTGTTCAGGGCGCGGACGTCGGACAGCAGCGTTGACAGGTAACGTCGTTGATCGCTCAGCGCCGCTGGCCAGTCGCTCACAGGACCGTGACCGGGAACAACGCGCAGCGCCGGGATCGTCTCCAACTCTTTCAGCGTGGCGAGCCAGCCGCGAATGCTGCCGTCCATCACCGGAATGTGGCCGAGAAAGACGAGATCGCCGGCAAGCAGGGTTTTGGTGCTCTCGTCGAACACGGTCAGATCGTTGTCGCTGTGCCCGGCCGGCCAAGCGCGCAAGGTCAAGCGGCGCGAGCCCAGATCGAGCGTGAGCGTGTCCGTTACGAGCAGGGTCGGCGGTACGATCTTCACGGGATCGATCAGCTCGGGGCCCATGAGGCGCCTGAAATTGTCGAGATAGAAGGGCCCGCGGCTCGCCAGCGCCTGCGGCAGCTTGCTGTGGCCGACGAAGCTGGTTCCCTCTGCCATGAAGGCAGCATTGCCGAAGACATGGTCGGGATGGCCATGGGTGTTGATGACATAGCGGATCGGCTTTTGCGTGCGCGCTCGTACCGCCGCCAGCAGCGCCTCGCCTTCGCGCAGGCTGCCGCCAGTGTCGATCACGGCCACCGCGTCACCTCCGATGATGAAGCCGACATTGGCGATGCCGCCTTCATTCTCGCGGCTCATCAGCGCGATGGCCCCGGAGTGTACGAAGATTCCCGGCGCGACTTCGCTCACAGGCAATTCGGCCGCCCCGGCGCGTGCTAGCGTAGCTGCTACCAGGGACAAGGCTGCGATCACGAGAGCGATGCGAGACACTTTTCCGCCTCAGTTCAAAGGATTGGCCTCATTGCACTGCAACAAAGCAAAGCCGGCAAAAGTTGGCACACGTGGCGCGTCATGCGTTGCATGGATAACATTCAAACAAAACGAGGAGGAAGCGCGATGACGCAGGCCGGACGACATCGTCGCTGGTGGTTTTCACTCTGGATCGTGATCGCATCGTGTGCCTATGGCGATCTCGCCATCGCGCAGACCAACGAGACCGGAGATCTCTCATTCGAGCTGGTCGACCCGAAGGTGCTGCGCGTCTGCGCCGACCCGCGCAACCTGCCGTTCTCGAACGAGAAGGGCGAGGGCTTCGAGAACAAGCTCGCCGAGTTTCTGGCGGACAAGCTGCAGAAGAAGCTGGACTACGTGTTCTTCCCGCAGGCCGCCGGCTTCGTGCGCATGACGCTGGGTGCGCATCGCTGCGACGTCATCATGGGCTACCCGCAGGGCGACGACCTCGTGCAGGGCACCAATCCCTACTACCGCACGACCTATGCACTGGTTGCGAAGACTGGCAGCGGGCTCGAGGACGTCGACACGCTGCAGGACGCACGCCTGAAAGGTAAGCATATCGGCATCGTCGCCGGCACGCCGCCGGCGACCAATATGGCGTTGGCAGGCCTGATGGGCGATGCAAAGCCCTATCAGCTGATGATCGACACGCGCTTCGACAATTCGGCGCAGGCGATGATCGACGACCTCGCTGCCGGCAAGATCGACGCCGGCGTGCTCTGGGGACCGATGGCCGGCTATTATGCGAAGAAAGCCGGCCCCTCGCTGCGCGTCATGCCGCTGGTCAAGGAGACCACCGGGTCCAAGCTGGTCTATCGCATCGGCATGGGCGTGCGACCCGCCGACCAGAACTGGAAGCGGCAGCTCAACCGGGTGATCCAGGAGAACCAGGGCGAGATCAACAAGATCCTGCTCGATTTCGGCGTGCCGCTGCTGGACGAGAACAACCGGCCGCTCGGCGCGGAGACGGCCAAGAAGGCGCCATGAGCCGGCCGCTTGCCGCTGCGTTCGTCGTTGCCTTGCTCGTGGCCCCGGCGTCGGCGCAGCAGCAGGAGCCGTTCGAGCCCGAGGGATATCGTACCGACAATTATCGCGCGCCGGTGCCGGCGACGCTCGCTGGCGCGCGCGTGCTCACGACCGGCGAGGCGGAGGCGATCTGGCGTGCGAACAGCGGCACCTTCGTTGACGTGATGCCGCGCGCGCCGAAACCAAAGAACCTTCCTGTGAGCACGGTGTGGCGTGACGCGCCGCGCAGGAACATTCCGGGCAGCTTCTGGCTGCCGGACACCGGCTACGGCAACTTGCCGCCCGCCATGGACGATTATCTTCAGCGTGGCCTCGCGCGCGCCTCACGCGGCGACAAGGCCGCGCTGCTGGTGATCTATTGCCTCGCCGATTGCTGGATGTCCTGGAACGCGGCGAAGCGTGCGCTCGCTTACGGCTATGCCAACATCGCCTGGTATCCTGACGGCACCGACGGCTGGGAGGGCGCGAAGCTGCCGACGGAAGAGGCGCAGCCGGAGCCGCGGCCGGAGCAACATTGATGCAAGCAGGAGAGATCAGGCGCCAGCGCCGTTACTTCTGCTTCTGCAGCTTCGTCAAGGTGCCCGTACCGTTGGTCTCGGTCGCAGAATAGCTCACCCTGTCGCCGGCATGGACGGCATCCAGCATCGCCGCATCCTTGGCCTTGTACTCCTGGAGCGCGCCGGCGCTGCCTGTGCTGGCGCCGACCGTGCCCTTCTGGGTCTGCTGGATCGAAATCGTGCCGTTGAGCCGATCGATCCGCGTGATCATCCCGGTCATGTCGTCAGCAAAGGCGCTGGTTGCGAGCATGCTGAGGACCGCAGCGCCCGCAAACATGATTCTTGTGGTTCCCATCGAGGCCTCCCGACGTCTTGAGTTCACGTCGACAAGCCATCATAAATCGATTTGGTTCCGGCACATAGCGCGGCGAAAGGTTAACGTTGCCGGGGCGATTGTGGGAACTTTTCGTGAGCGGTCAGCGTAACTGACGCTATTCCATTTCCTGCTGGATGACGCGTCCGAGCGCGAACAGGCGCTGGTCGATCGAGGTTGGAACTTCGCAGACGAAGCGCACCACCTTGTGGCGGTCCTCAAAAATCCGGGTCTTCCAGATCAGCTCGTTGCTGAGCGCCTGGACCTTGGCCTCGTCACGCGGTGTGGCCCCTTGCAGGGCCTGGAGCTGAATTGCCTCCTCGCGGATCTTGTCGGCGGCATCGCGCTGCTTGCGGCTGACGCGCTCGAGTCCGTTCATGACCTGGGAGCGCTGGGCGTTGAGCGTGTCGAACAGGCCGGCGAACAGCAGCTTTGCGTTCGCGGTCTTGTCGGCAGCGGAACCCGCGAGAAACTCCTTCACCAGCTTTTCCGCCTCATCCAGCGGCGTCTTGCGCGCCGCCAGTTTCGCAACGAGCGCGCTGATCCTGGCGTCGTCCTTCCATCTGTTCTGGACGTCGTCGAGCGGCGGACCGCCCCACACGGCCGCCAGCGAGATCTCGGGCACCTTCGCCTGGGTGCACGGCCAGTCCGGATAGCGCGGATCGGCGGCGTGCGCCGTCGTGCTCGCGACAGCGAGCACCAGTACAGAGGTGACCAGAACCCGAACAATCATCCTTCGCCTCCCGCAGGCCCGCGTCGCGCCAACCCGCGCGAGGGATCATAGGCCAGGATCGCACCGATCATGAAGACGATTGTGCAAACCGCGACCACCGCCAGCGAGATCCAGTTGATCTGGCCATACAGCGCGAAACGGATCAGCTCGACCGCATGGGTGAACGGATTGGCCTCGCACAGATAATAGAGATAGGGGTTGCCCTCCTGCACGCGCCAGAGCGGGTAGAGCGCGGAGGAGGCGAAGAACATCGGGAAGATCACGAAGTTCATGACACCGGCGAAGTTCTCCAGCTGCTTGATGCCCGACGAGATCAGCATGCCGAGCGAGCCCAGCATCAGCCCCGACAGGATCAGCGCCGGCAGCACGGTGAGATAGCCCTGGGGCGGCGGGGTGATGTCCCAGAGCCAGGCGATCAGCAGGAACGCATAGACCTGGAGCAGCGATACCGCGGTGCCCGCGAGCAGCTTGCAGAACAACAGGAACCCCCGCGGCAGCGGGCTCACCAGGAGCGTGCGCATGTTTCCCATCTCGCGGTCATAGACCATCGAGAGCGAGGACTGCATGCCGTTGAAGAGCTGGATCATCGCCATCAGTCCCGGCGCTATATAGACCTCGTAGAGGATGTAGGTCTCGTAGGGCGGGATGATGGAGATGCCGAGCACCTGGCGGAAGCCGGCGGCAAAGATGAACAGCCACACCAGAGGCCGCACGAGCGCCGAGACGAAGCGCTCGCGCTGATGCAGGAAGCGCAGGCCCTCGCGCCAGACGATGCCGCTGAGGCAGGTCATGTACTCGGCGAACGAGAAGCCGCGCGGCGCCTCGCGCGTCGCGATGCTGCTCATGCGCCGCCTCCAGGCATGGTTTGCGCGCCGGTCAGGCGCATGAAGGCGGTGTTGACGTCCTGCGCGCCGGCTTCCGCGACGACGCGGTTCATCGGTCCCTGCGCCAGCACCTTGCCCTGGTGCAGCACCACGAGATCGTCATCGGGCATGATCTCGTCGAACAGGTGCGTGGCCCAGAGCACGCCGATGCCTTGCTCGGTCACGAGCTGCCGCACGTGGCTGATGATGTCGGCGCGCGCCTTGACGTCGAGGCCGACGGTCGGCTCGTCGAGCAGCAAGAGGCGCGGCCGGTGCAGCAGCGCCCGGGCGATCTCCAGCCGCCGCATCTGTCCGCCCGAGAGGTCGCGCACCTTGCTTGCGGCGCGATCGGCAAGGCCGATCCGGCCGAGCAGCTCGGCGCTGCGCGCCGAGGCCTCGCGGCGGCCGATGCCGTGCAGCGCGGCGTGGTAGAGCAGGTTCTGCGTCAGCGACAGATCGAGATCGAGCGTGCGCGGCTGGAATACGACCCCGAGCAGCCGCAGCGCCTCGCCCGGGCTCTTGCTGACGTCGTGCCCGAAAATGCCGACGCGGCCGGACTGGATGCCGAACAGCCGCGTGATCAGCGAGAACAGCGTGCTCTTGCCGGCGCCGTTGAGTCCCAGCAGCGCCGTGAAGCTCGCGGGCTGCACATTGAAAGACACGTTCGTCAATGCGCGCCGCGGACCATAGGCATGGCTGACACCGTCGATCGACAATGCCGGCACCGCGGCCTCTTCGGGTCTCGGCGTCTCCTGGGCTTCGGCGATCGGGGCGGGGCTGGTCATGGCGCGATCGCGACGCCCCAGGGCAGCTCGCCGACCTGAATGGTCTTGATCACCTTCTGCGCGGCGACGTCGATGACGGAGACGTCGTTCGACACACCGTTGGTGGTGAGCAAATATTTCTCGTCCGGCGTGAACGCCATGTGCCAGACCCGCTGCCCGACCAGGAGATATTTCGTCACCTTGCGCGAGGCGACGTCGACCACGGCGATGCGGTTGGCGGGGCCGAGCGCGACGAACGCGGTTTTGTCGTCCCTGGTCATGCCGATGCCGACCGGCTGGATCGCCTCTTTGCGCAAGCCCGGAATCTCGAACGTGACCTTGCCGATCACCTCGTGCTTTTTGGGGTCGATGATCGAGACGGTGCCGCCGATCTCCGAGGACACCCACACCTCGGAAGAATCATGCTTGTACTCGGCGTAGCGCGGCCGCGCGTCCACCAGCACGTTGGCGACGATCTGGCGCGAGGCGGTGTCGATGAAATGCGCCATGTTGGTGGTTTCCGAGGTGTTGATCAGCGTCTTGCCGTCCGGACTGATGGTCATGCCCTCGGGCTCGACACCGACCTGGATGTCGCCGAGCCGGGCGCGCTTCTCGAGGTCGATCACCGTCACCGTGTTGTCGTTCTCGTTGGCGACATAGAGCATCTTGCCGGCGGCATCCTGCGCGAACAGCTCGGGGTCGGGTCCGGAGGGCAGGCTGTCCACCAGGGTTTGGGTCTTGGCGTCGATCACCTGGATGGTGTCATCGTCGCCGACCGCGACCATCACGAACTTGCCGTCGCGGGTAAGGTCGATGCCGCGCGGACGCTGGCCGACCTTGATGGTCTTGGTCACGGTCCAGCTGTCGGTATCGATCACCGAGACCGTATTGCTCTTCTCGTTCGAGACATAGGCGATGAACGCATGCGCTGGGGCTGCCGCCAGCGCCAATGCGGAGAGAAGTCCAACACGCCACATCCGCGACATCTGCATCCTCATTTCAGCTTGCATTTGCTCTCCGGGCGATCGTAGCCGAGCGTGTCGAGCTCGGAAACCTGGTGCAGGAATCCTTCCTGCGGCGACACCGACACCACCATGCGGCCGTCGACCAGGAGGATCGGCTGGCGCAGCTGCAGGTTCCAGTCGCGCAAGGTCAGCCGCGTGCCCTTGAAGGCGGCGACCGAGAAATCCGGGCCCTTGATGAAATCGGTGACCTTCCTGACCTCGCCGGAATTGGTGCGCGAGGTGGCTTCGCCGATCATGCGCACCGCCGTCCAGGCCTGCATGTCGCGCGCGGTCATCCGGCGCAAATTCAGCTTGATGAAGCGGTTCTGCATCTGGATCGCGCCCCACTGATCCTGCGATGCGTCCCAGCTGCGCGGCACGAGGCCGGCGGAGCCGGCGACCGGGCGCGGATCCCAGGTGCGATAGGGCAGATAGGCGCCGAACACCTCGCTCTCGTCGGCGGCGACCAGCACGTCATAGGCCGGTGCCTGCTGCGTGAAGACGGGGATCTGACGCTGGATCTGCGCCACGCCGCTATCGGTGCGCCGCGCGCCGCCCTTGTCCTCGAAGGTCCGCTCCTGCACGATCTTGGCGCCGAACCGCGCCGCGGTGCGCCTGATAGCATCCGCGAACAGCTTGTCCTCGTCGTGCGAGCCGACCACCAGCAGCCAGCGCGACCACTTCTTCCACACCAGATATTGGCCGAGCGCATCCGCCAGCATCGCACGCGTCGGCGCGGTGTGGATGACGTTGGCGCGGCAATCGGTCTCGCGCAGCCGCTCGTCGATCGCGCCGGCGTTGAACAGCAGCGTGCCGCGGTCGCGCAAGGCGTCCGCGACCTTCAACAGCGCATCGGCGGGCAGGTCGGCGATGATGAAGCCGTTCTTCTCGGCGAGCGCGGTCGCAGCCTGCGCCACGTCCTCGCCTTCCCTGATGCGGCGCTCCTCCAGCGTGAAGCGCTGGCCGGTGAATCTCCCGGTGGTGTTGTTGTCCTCGATGGCAAGGCGCGCGCCGGCGAGGCCGTCGTTCTCGGCAGGCTGCTCGGCCAGCGACAGCGTTGATCGGGTGCCGGCGATTGCGAGATAGCCGACGCCGATCGTGACGGGATCGGCCGCAAGCGCGCTCGTCGCGGCAAGACCAAAGCCGATCAGGCCGGCCAACCATCGGATCATGTTTCCTCCAGACGATCTCCCCGGCTTGACCGCCGGTGAAGAATTGTCTCTGCTTCAAGCATGACCAATTTGTCAGGCCGTGCAACCCCGCATTTCGTCCCCGCGCGCGCGAAGCCGGGCATCACGATCATGCGAGCATTGTTGGCAACCGCAGCATTGCTGTGGACGGGGGCGGGCGCGCTCGCCGATCCACCGAAGCTCGCGGTGTTCGATTTCGAGTTGGTCGACACCAGCCTGCCGGGCGAGTTCTACGGCTCCAAGCCGGAAGAGGCGCGGCTCATGCGCATCAGCGAGCAGCTGCGCAAGGAGCTGGCAGAGTCGGGCAAGTTCCAGGTGCTCGACATCGCGCCGGTACGGGAGGCCGCCCGTCGCGCGAACCTGCAGGCCTGCGGCGGCTGCGACCTCAAGCTCGCCGGGCAGCTCGGCGCCGATCTGGAGATCACCGGCCTCGTGCAAAAGGTCTCCAACCTGATCATCAATCTCAACATCTATCTGCGCGACGTGAAGACCGGCAACATGATCGCGGTCGCCAGCGCCGACATGCGCGGCAACACGGATGAATCCTGGTCGCGCACGATGAGCTATCTCATCCGCAACCGCCTGCTGGCGCCGAATTACGGGAAGCCGTGAAGAGGTTTTCCCTCTCCCCTTGTGGGAGAGGGTGGCTCGCCGCGTAGCGGCGAGACGGGTGAGGGGTTTCCATCCCCACGAATGGTCGTGCGAGCGGAGAGAACCCCTCATCCGGCGCTTCGCGCCACCTTCTCCCGCAAGGGGAGAAGGAGAAAGACATCACCCCTTCAGCCTCTCCGCATGCCAGTGCAGGTGATCGCTCATGAAGGTCGAGATGAAATAATAGCTGTGGTCGTAGCCCGCCTGGCGCCGCAGCGTCAGCGGGATGCCGGCCTTGGCGCAGGCGGCCTCGAGCAGCTCCGGCCTGAGCTGCTCCTTCAGGAAATTGTCGGCCTCGCCGACGTCGACCAGGAAGCCGGAGAACTTGGCGCCGTCCTCGATCAGCGCCACCGTGTCGTGATTGCGCCAGGCCTCCTTGTTCGGTCCGAGATAGCCGGTCAGCGCCTTGATGCCCCAGGGCACGAGCGAAGGCGCCACGATCGGGGCAAAGGCGCTGGCTGCGCGAAAGCGGTGCGGGTTGCGCAGCGCCACCGTCAGCGCGCCGTGGCCGCCCATCGAGTGGCCCATCACCGATTGCCGCTTGGCATCGACCGGAAAGCTCTCCGCAACCAGCTTCGGCAGCTCGTCCGTGACGTAGCTCCACATGCGATAATTGCGCGCGAACGGCTCTTGCGTGGCGTCCACATAGAAGCCGGCCCCGAGGCCAAAATCATAGGCGTTGTTGGCATCGCCCGGCACATCGGGCCCGCGCGGTGAGGTGTCGGGCGCGACGAAGATCAGGCCGAGCTCGGCACAGGCCTTGCGGAATTCGCCCTTCTCGGTGACGTTGGCATGCGTGCAGGTGAGGCCGGAGAGATACCAGACCACGGGCAGCCTGGCCCCGTCCGCATGCGGCGGGACATAGACCGAAAACACCATGTCGGTTCCGGTCGCCTGGCTGGCATGGCGATAGACGCCCTGCACGCCGCCGTGGGATTTGTTGGTCGAGACAGTCTGAATCGTCATGCCCATTGACTCCGTGGCATCTCACCACACCAAGATTGCAACGCTTGTGTGACCGAATTCGTGGCGTGGTCAGGCGACGCCGCTGTCGATCGCCAGCCGCACCAGCTCCACCGAGGTCTTCACCCCGAGCTTCTGGCGCATGATGGACGAGGTATTGGCCACCGTCTTGTAGGACGATTGCACCAGCCATGCGATTTCGGACAGGCTCTTGCCGGCGCTGAGCAGCCGCAGAATCTCCATCTCGCGCGCGTTCAGCTTCGACAGCGGGTTTTGTGCCAGCGTCGGCCCGGCGAAGGCGATGCTGCGCGCGATCGCGGTCGGAAGATAGGTGCCGCCGCTTCCGACGGCGCGGATCGCCTCGACGAGGTCGTCGGGGTCGCCGGTCTTGGAGACGTAGCCCTTGGCGCCGCACTCGATCGCGCGCGCAGCGAAAGCGGGGTCGTCGTTCATGCTGAACATGATGATGCGGGCCTCGGGCGCGCGCTCGAGGATGCGGCGCGCGAGCTCGAATCCGGAGACGGTCGGCAAATTTATGTCGATGATGCAGAGGTCGGGACGTTCGACGATGAAGACGCACTCGCCGTCCTCGGCATCGGCGGCTTCCAAGATTTCGATCTCGCCTTCGTCGGCCAGCACGGCACGGCAGCCGGAGGCGACGATGGGATGATCGTCGACGATCAGAATGCGCATAGGCGTTCCCCGCGACAGCCCGTTCCCTTGGAGCTTGCCTGTTCTGCGCCGCATGAGACTGACCAGGCAAGACGCGCGTCTCGTGTCGGCTCATGCAACCCGGCTGGGATTGCTGTACGCTTCCGATTAGATATCGGGCGGTTCGCCTCTGTCAACGTCGTCGGACAGGCGCCAACCCTTCGCGAGGCACGAGCGAGACCAATGTGGCAGAATCTTTCCTTGCGCGGGCGCATCAATCTCTTGCTGGCGCTGCTGCTGGCGCTGGGGCTCGCGGTCAATATCGGCCGGCAGATCGCCGAGGCCGGCCCGCGCGTGCAGGCCGAGGACCAGAGCGTGATCCGCCTCGCGCGCGAATTCATCGAGATGATCGTTGCCGATCTCAACGAGGCACCCGATCCTGATGCCAGGCTGAACCAGATCGCCCGCGATCTCAGCCGCCTGCGCCATGTCAGCATCGCGCTGCACGATTCCGGTGGGAACCCGCTGACGCCCCGCCGGCTTGGCTCCGATGTCGACACGCGTGCCCCGCCGGCCTGGTTCGTCAGCCTTGTCCATCCCGAGCAGACCGCGGTCAGCGTGCCGGTCTCGATTCGCGGCAAACCCGGCTCGCTCGTGATCACCTCGCATCCCGACGACGAGATCGCCGAGATCTGGGACGGCATCGTGACCCAGCTCGAGGTCGGCTCGGTGATCGCGCTTGCGCTGTTTTTCCTGATGATGAAGGTGGTCGGCCGTGCCCTGGCACCGTTACAGTCGCTGGCGGACGCCATGGGGAAGCTCGAAAGCGGACATTACGAGGCCCGCGTCGCGCCGGGCGGCGCGCCGGAGCTCGCGGCGATCTGCACCAGGCTCAACCATCTTGCCGCGACGCTTGGTGAAGCGGTCGAGGACAAGCGGCGCCTCGCCGAGCGCGCGGTGTCGCTGCAGGACATCGAGCGCAAGGAGATCGCGCGCGAATTGCACGACGAGTTCGGACCCTATCTGTTCTCGCTGCGCGCACATGCGAGCGCGCTGGCGAAGCAGGCGGACGGACGCGAGCCGAGTGCGGATGCCGTGCGCAAACATGGCAGCGCCATGCTGGAGCAGATCAATGCACTCCAGCAGTTCAATCGCCGCGTGCTGGAGCGTCTTCGGCCCGTGGGCCTTGCCGAGCTCGGCCTGCGCCAGGCGCTCGAATCCCTGTCGCGGCTGTGGCGGGAGTCGCATCCCGACGTTGCGATCGAGACCTCGATCTCGCCGGCGCTGGGCCCCACCGGCGAGACCGCCGATCTCACCATCTACCGCATCGTGCAGGAGGCGCTCACCAATGTGTTCCGCCACGCCGGTGCGACCTCGGTCAGCGTCGTCATCGAGCCGGTCGAGCAGGCCGGCGGCCGCTTCTGCGCCCGGGTGCGGGTCAGCGACGACGGCCGCGGCATGGAGCCAGGCCAGAAGCTCGGCTTCGGCCTCGTCGGCATGCGCGAGCGGATCCTGGCGCTCGGCGGCACGCTCAATGTGGTCTCGGGTGAGGGCGGTGTGACCGTGGAAGCGCTGGTGCCGACAGCGGCAACCTGATCGCATCCAAAGCGATCGGGAAAAATTCCCGATTTGGTCGGGAAAATGGGTGTGGATAGGGTCCGACCTTTTGTGGCTGGCGTCCCCATTGCGGCCGAATAAACTCGTCCCGACCAATCGGCGGAACATCAAAACAGCCGGTGGTCACGGATGGGAAGGCGGGGATGGGCAAGGTTGTTTCGTTCAAGCGTGCTTTGTTGATGGCTTCGGTGTCGACCGGGCTGGTATCGGGCTTGGTCTATGCGACCCCTGCCGGGGCCGCGCCGGACGAGGAGACCAACGTCCAGAACCTGCCGCCGGTCGAGGTGACCGCACCACCTTCGGCAGCGCGGCGCGCGGCGCCGTCGCGACCTGTTGCGCGCGTGGGGGCGCCGGGATCGGCCGCGCCGAGGACACGCCTTTACGTCTATCCGACCTCGCCGGGCACCGGCCGGGGTCTCGATGTCGACAAGGTTCCGTCGGCGATCAATGCCGTCGATGCCAACCAGATCAGGCGCACCGGTTCGCTGAACGTCACGGACGCGCTGCGCGACAACATCGCCGGCATCAACATCAGCGAAGTCACCGGCAATCCGTTCCAGCCGGATGTCGAATTCCGCGGCTTCGTCGCTTCGCCCGTGACGGGCACGCCGCAAGGCCTTGCGGTGTACCAGAACGGCGTCCGCATCAACGAGGCCTTCTCGGACGCCGTCAATTGGGACCTGATTCCGACGGCCGCGATCAGGTCGGTGACGCTGGTGACCAACAATCCGGCCTTCGGCCTCAATGCACTCGGCGGCGCGATCAACTTGCAAATGAAGGACGGCTTCACCTATCAGGGCGCCGAGCTCGACCTCATGGGCGGATCGTTCGGCCGCATCCAGGGCTCGGCGCAATGGGGCAAGCAGGTCGACCAGAACTTCGCCGTCTACGGTGCGCTCGAAGGACTGCGCGACAACGGCTTCCGCAATTTTTCCCAATCGACCGTGCGGCGCTTCTACGGCGATGTCGGCTACAGGGCCGGCGACAGCGAATTCCACGCCAATATGGGCGTGGCCAAGAACGATTTCGGCGCCAGCGCCACGGTCCCGGCCGAGCTGCTCGACAGATATTGGGGCGCGACCTACACCACGCCGCAGACCACCTCCAATCGCGTCGGCTATCTCAACCTGACCGGCAAGGTCGACGCGACGCCGACCTGGACGCTCGAAGGCATCGCGCGTGTGCGCAGGTACGAGCAAAAGGTGGTCGACGGCAACCCGACCGATGTGGAGGAGTGCGCTGCAGATCCGGCGCTGCTCTGCTTTGGCGACGACACCTCACCCGCCTACGGCGCGGGCGGCGTGCAGCTTGCCAACCCATTTGCGCCGGGCACGATCCTCGGCGCGATCGACCGCGGCTCGATCCGTTCGACCACGTTCGGCGTGTCGGGGCAGGCCACCAACACCGACCAGTTGTTCGGTCATGACAACCGCTTTGTGGTGGGCGCAACCTATGACGCCAGCGTCACGCGCTACAACGCCTCCTCCGAAATCGGCTCGATGGGAGAGAACTACGTCGTCAGCGGCAGCGGCGTTTTCCTGGGACCGACTCCTGTGGCGGACCCCGTCGCCGGCCCGGTCTCGCTGCGGACCGTCAATCAGTATAACGGCCTCTACGCGATGGATACGTTCAACGTCACGGAAGCCTTCGCCATCACGGGGGGCGGCCGCTTCAATGCGGCGCGGATCACGTTGGAAGATCAGCTCGGGACTGCGCTCAACGGCGATCACACCTTCACGCGTTTCAATCCGATCATCGGCGGCACCTACAGGATCACGCCGGAATTGACCGCCTATGCCGGCTATTCCGAGGCCAACCGCGTACCGACACCGCTCGAGCTCGGCTGCGCCGATCCCGCCAGGCCCTGTCTCATCGCGGCCTTCCTGGTTGCGGATCCACCGTTGAAGCAGGTCGTCTCCAAGACCGTGGAGGCCGGTTTCCGGGGCACCAAGGAGTTGAACATCGGCACCCTCGGATGGAAGATCGGCGGCTTTCGCGCCACCAACCACGACGACATCATGGCGGTGCCGGTCGTTGGCCGGACTGGTTTCGGCTATTTTTCGAACGTAGGCCGCACCCGGCGGCAGGGGCTCGAAGCCGAAGTCAACATCAAGTCTCCGACGCTGCAGTTCCAGGCGAGTTACGCGTTCGTCGATGCCCGCTTCCTTGATCCGCTCGAGCTCGGCTCGGAAAGCCCGTTTGCCGACGATACCTCCGAGACCATTCAGGTCAGGCCCGGAAACCAGATCCCGGCAGTCCCGCGCCACCGCGTCAAGGTCGGCGTCGACTATGCCGTGACCGACGTCTGGAAGGTCGGCGGCAACGCGCTGTTCGTCTCCAGCCAGTATCTGGTCGGCGACGAGTCCAACCAGTTCGCGAAGCTGCCGTCCTACACGGTGTTCAATCTCCACACCTCCTATCAGGTCGCGAAGAACGTCCAGCTCTACGGCCGCGTCGACAACATCTTCGACAAGCGTTACGTGACCTACGGCCAGTTCTTCGACCGCGACGCCTTGCCCAACTTCACCAATGGCGGCGCGGATTTCACCGACCCGCGCTCGCTGAGCCCGGCAAGGCCGCGCGCGTTTTACGCGGGGTTGCGGGTGACGTTCTAGATTTTCACTCCACCTTCACGCGCTCGAGCGGAGCCGCAGCGACGCTCGCCTGCTCCCGGCCTTTGGCCGCACTCGCGCGGTGGCGTCGCTGCACCAGATATTGATCGCCGAGCACGCCGACCAGGATCACCGTTCCCATCACCGCGAAATTGAGCGAGCTCGGAATGCCCAGCAGGTTGACGAGATTCTGCAACACCTGGAGCAGCACGGTGCCGAGCACGACGCCGATGATCGAGCCTTCGCCGCCGCGCAAGGAGCAGCCGCCGAGCACGGCGGCGGCGATGGCGTAGAGCTCGTAGAACGAGCCGTGCACCGCCGGCGAAATCGAACGGGTGTACATCGCGATCAGGATCGCCGAAAACGCAGTCAGCCCGCCACAGATGACATAGGCCGAGATGATCACGCGGTTGGTGCGAATGCCGGAGTAGCGTGCGGCTTCCTCGTTCTTGCCGACGGCAAGGAGATAGCGGCCGAACACCGAGCGGTGAAGCACCACCCAGGCGATCACGGCCACCACGGCGAGCGCCACCACGCTGTGCGGCAGCGGGAATCCGAGCACGTTTGTGCGGCCGGCGGCCAGCCATTCCAGCATCGGAAAGCTCGCGCCGAAGCCGAAGCCCGCCGTCGCGTCCTCGGTGTAATAGCGCGCCGCGCCGCGATAGATCAGAAGGCCGCACAGCGTGACCACGAAAGCCTGGATCCGCATCCTGGTCACCAGCGTGCCATGAATGAGGCCGATCACGAGCCCGGCCGCGACGATCATCGCGAGGGCTACGACCCAGTTGACGTCGTGATTGACGATCAGGTCGATGAACAGGACGCCCAGCAGTGCGATTACCGAACCCACCGACAGCTCGATCCCGCCGATGATGATGATGAAGGCTTCGGCGATGGAGAAGATGCCGAACAACCCGATCTGGTTGGCGGTGTTCGAGAGATTGCCAACGTACAGGAATCTCGGATTGATCAGGGCGACAACGGTCCCGACCACCAGAATCAGAACGAGAAGGCTCAGGTCTTTCTTGCTCAAGGTCCCTCCGCCGTGATTGTGTGGCCAACGGCAAGCTGCAGCACATTGTGCTCACTGAACTGGCTGCGATCAAGGAAGCCCGAGATCGCGCCTTCATGCATCACCGCGAGCCGGTCGCTGACCCCGATCACCTCCTCCATGTCGCTGGAGATCATCAGGATCGCCACCCCGGCATCGGTCAGGCGGCGCAGCATGCCGTAGATTTCCTGCTTGGCTCCGACGTCGACCCCACGCGTCGGCTCGTCGACGATCAGCACCTTCGGCCGCATCGACAGCCATTTGGCGAGCACGACCTTCTGCTGGTTGCCTCCCGACAGCGAGCCGACGGCGGTCTTGACGTCGGGCGCGCGGATTTTTAGGCGCTCCCGCTGACGCACCGCGTTCTCGTTCTCGCGATCGGTATCCACCAGCCAGAAGCGCATATAGGACGCCAGATCCGGCAGCGAGATGTTTTCGGCGATCGAGACGTCGAGCAGCAGGCCCGCGCCCTTGCGGTCCTCCGGAACGAGATAGATGCCTTGCTTGATGGCGGCCCGTGGGCTTGCGATACGGATCGGCTCGCCATCGAGTCGTATCGTGCCGCCACGCAGTGGGTCGATGCCGAAGACGGCGCGGGCGAGCTCGGTGCGGCCGGACCCGACGAGACCGGCAAGCCCGAGGATCTCGCCGCGGCGGACCGACAGGCTCACGGCGCGGCCGGGATAGGTGTCGGTGACCGCATCGACGATCTCCAGCACGCTGTCGCCGGGCGGCGCGGCCGGCGGAACGTAGAGCGATTTCAGGTCGCGGCCGATCATCAAGCGGATCATCGCCGCCGGAGAGAGCTCCGCACGCGTCAGCGCGCCGACCACGCGACCGTCGCGCAGCACGACCGCACGGTCGGCGCACTGCATCACCTCGTTGAGCCGATGCGTGATGAAGATGATGCTGACGCCGTGGGCTTTCAGGCCGGCCACGGTGCGCATCAGGCGGTCCGTCTCGGCGAGCGTCAGGCTCGAGGTCGGCTCGTCCATGATGACGAGACGAGCGTCGAGCGAAAGCGCCTTCATGATCTCGACCAGCTGGCGCTGCGCCAGCGACAGGTCGGCGAGCGGCGCATCGGCCGCGAAATCGCAGCCCAGCCGCTCCAGCAGCGGCGCGACATCGGCATACATCCGTTTACGATCGATCAGCCGCAAGGGCCCGCCGTGCACGGGCTCGCGGCCGATGAAGACATTGCCGGCGACATCGAGATTGTCGAACAGGTTCAGTTCCTGATGGACGAAGGCGATGCCCGCCTTGATCGCATCCGCCACGGTGAGCGAAGATCGCGCGGCCCCGTCGACACGGATGAAGCCGCCGCTGGGCTCCACGACCCCGCCGAGCACGCGCATCAGCGTCGACTTGCCGGCGCCGTTCTCGCCGATCAGCGCAACGACCTCGCCGGGCGACACCTGCAGACCGACGTGGTCGAGGGCGACCACGCCTGGATAGCTCTTGCTGATGTCGACCAGCTCGAGGAACGGTTCTGGCATGGCAGGCTGCGCGGCGGGCAGCGCGGATCTCTCCTATTTCTTCAGCATCTGCTTCATCGAGGCCATGAACTCGTCGACATTCGCCTTTTCGATGACCTTGCCGGGCACGATGATGATACCGTTGGCCGGAATGCCGGACTTGTTGCCGCCGATGTAGTTCGCCATCAGCTTCATGCCCTGATAGCCCCATTCGAACGGCTGCTGCACCACCGTGCCGACGATGCTGCCTTCCTTGACGCCGCCGAGCGTAATCGGATCCTCGTCGAAGCCGATGATCTTGATCTTGCCGAGCTTGCCAGCCTCCTTGAGCACCTCGTAGATCCGCGGCGTGTTGTAGGAGTAGAAGCCGACGAGGCAGCTCACATCGGGCATGGCGGCGAGGATGTCCTCGACGTTGCGCTTGGCGCGGGTCTGGTCGATCTCGTCGCCGCGAACGTCGACGAGCTCGACCTTCGAGCCTTTGAGCGTCTCCTTCACGCCTTCGATGCGCTCGCGTGCGTTGTCGGCGCCGGGTAGGCCGACGAAGCCGACGCATTTGCCGCCGTTCGGCAGCGCCTTGACCATCAGCTTTCCTGCCTCCTTGCCGAGGTCGGTGTTGGAGGAGCCGATATAGGCCACGCGCTTGGATTTCGGCGCGTCGCTGTCGGTGGTGAACAGCACCGTCTGGGACGCAACCTTGTTGAGATGCTCGGTCTGGTTCTTCGGATCGACTGCGCTGACCATGATGCCGGCGGCACCGGCGGCGACGAGGTCGTCCATCACGCGCTGCTGCACGGCGGCTGCAGCCTGTTCCGGATATTTGAACTGGAGCTCGTAGTTGGGCAGCTCGCCCTGCGCCTTCTTCATCCCGGCCTCGGCGATCTTCCAGAAGTCGGACGCCCCGTTGACGACGAAGGCCAGAACCTTCTTGTCCGCCGCATCCGTCGGGCCGACACCCGCTGCGATCGCGAAGGCAACAGACACACCTGCAACCAAGAGACGCTGCATATCATTCCTCCCCTAAGGCGGTCGGCCCTTTTTGATGGCCAACTCTGCTTGAGCCCAGATTGGGCGCATGCCTCACCCCCAGCGGCACGGCAATCAGCCGCTACCCGCATCGTTGCGGCAGAGGCGGGTCACCGACCCGGCCGGCGAGGTGAAATGAGGCACGTACCTCAAGCTAGCAGAAGCCCGCCGCGCACGCAATTGGAAGCAACGGTCTGGACGTCAACCGCCGCGCTCAGGCTGGTGTCGCCGGTCCCACGGCAGCCTTTTCGGGCAATCCGCAAGCCGGCCGCGCCTTTAACCGATTGGAAACCATCGCAAATGATCTGAAAATTGTAACGAAACTCTCCGGCCGTCTCCGCGTCGGTTCGCCGGAGGGCCTGTGATGACTGAGCAGCAGTTGAGAGAACAGGAATTCCAGATTGCGCGGTACCGGCATCTGGAGCGCGAGGTGACCGATCCGCTTGCAGCGTGTCTGCTTCACAGCATCATCGAGGAGCTCGAGGCCGAGCTGCGCAAGGAAAGACCGGATTGGCACGGGCCCGGTCATTAACCGTTTGTTGGCGCTAATGATGCCAATTGTCGGCGTGGGAATACCAGGGGAGGCTGCTCCCATGCTGAAGGACGGCACCTACGCCGCTTGGTACAAGACGCCCATCGACCAGGGTACCGGGATCGTCCATGTCGCAGACGGCCAGATCTGGGGCCGTGACAGCCTGATGACCTATCACGGCACCTGCCAGATCGATGGAGATCGCTTCACCGCAACCGTATTGACGAAGCGTCACACCGACGGACGCGCCACCGTGTTCGGCAACGATCAAGAGCTGACGTTGACGATCGAGGGAAGCTGCCCTGGCAAGATCGCGACCTACACCGCGACAGCACCTCAGGCGCCGGGCATGATCCTCCACGGAACGCTCATCCTCAGGGAACAACAGCCGCCCCCACCTGAACCACCAGGGCAGATGCCGGCATTCAATCCCGACAAGCTGCCGAAATTGCCGAAGCGCTCGCGCTGATCATCGCGACGAAATCGCACGTCGTCTCGACTGACCGCCGGCCGGCTCCGAATCCAGCTCATCTGCAGCGCTTCGTCATTTTTCCTCCGGCCATCCCCGGGCGAGTATCGCCGCCTGTTGCAAGGTGATGCTTCGGACCAGCGGGTCCGCATGACGGTGCACGAGTTGCCAATCCGTGCCGTCCTTGCGGTAGACTTCGGTCACGCGCAGCGACCAGTCTTGAGCCGGCAACCCGCCCACCTCGGCGCGCTGGCGCTCGACCATGACGAGAGCGACGAGCGCGTCGTATGCATAGGTTTGCAAAACCTCAAGTTCGGTTTGGCCTTCCCTGAAGTATCGGGAGAGGGCAGCCAGACGCTGGGGACTAGCGTCGAATCCCCGACTCGTAGGCCCGCCAAAGGGCTGCATCAGCGTGAAATCGGGCGCGATGCGGACAAGCTGGGACCAGCGGTCCACATCGCCACGCATGAAGGCGGCATTCTTCTCGCGGGCGCGTTCGACGAGGCCTGCTATCGCGTCGCTTCCAGCGGCCGCATCGGCCGAAAGCTGACCGGACAGGGGAATTGCTGCGGTAGCGGCCATCATCGAGCGCCGCGATATCTTTTCCTGCTCGCATGGCCACCTGTTCAGCCCGGACGGTTTGTTTGTCATTTCTCAGCTCCTGATCGAACGACGAGCCCCATGCATGAAGCCTTGATCCCAATGAATCCAGCGATATGATTTCAGCAACATGCTGAACCAAATTGATCTATCCAGGATTGATCTGAATCTCCTCGTGCTCTTCCGCGTGGTCCTGGAAGAGCGCCATGTCGCGCGTGCAGCCGCTCGGCTGAGCCTGACGCCGTCGGCTGTCAGCCATGCGCTTGGCCGGCTCCGTCTTCTACTGAACGATCCGCTGTTTCTGCGGACCCCGAAGGGGGTCGTTCCAACGGAGCGGGCCTTGGAGCTTGGAGAGCCGGTGGCCGAGATCATCGCGCGCGTCGAACAGCTGATCGGCTCGGCCACACCGTTCGACCCCGAAAAGAGCAGCCGCAGGTTCACCATTGGCGCACCCGATGCGGTGCTGGTCTCGGCTACCGGTCCGCTGTTGCGATCGATGGCAGCTGCTGCGCCGCACATTGACATCGGGTTGATCCACCTGATGCCCGCGCCGCGCGACGGCGCGATCGGAGAGCCTTGGCAGCAATGCCTCGACATGCTGGAAAGACGCGAGCTGGACGTCGCAATGTTGCCGCTGCCTTCGGTATCACCGCGGTTCGAAGCGCGCAGCCTTTATGAGGAGGAGTTTGTGCTGGCCATGCGCAAGGGACATCGCTTGTCAAAAGCGCCAACCCATGCGGCCTTCGCGCAATCGCAACATCTGCTGGTCTCTCTCAGTGGTGAACCGCGTGGTTTCGTCGACGACATGTTGGCTAAGCGCGGCCTCCATCGCCGCATCGCGTTGACGGTCCCGAATTTCATGATGGCGCTTGCCCAGCTTTCCGGGTCTGATCTGATCGCAGCCTTGCCGCGCCGATTGGTGGAGCACCACGCGCGCCGTTTCGGCTTGGTGTTCGTCGAGCTGCCTTTCGCGCGCAAACCGGACACGATCCGGGCCATCGCGACCAAGGCGGCGATGAGAGACGCCGGCATTGAGTGGCTGATGCAGGTCTTGGTCGGTTCAATCGGAGCAAGTCGACGCTAGAATCCACCCGCTTCTCAAATCGCCCGGAACTGTTCATTGTGCCGGCCCGAAACGAAAAGAAGTGGAGCAGCATCAATGACGGAGGGGGTCTCGCGCCGCCGGTTTGCCAAGCTGGCGGGATTGTCCGCAGCTGGGATTGCGAGTCCCCTTGTCGCCGAAGCCAAGCCGGCTCGGCCGCCGCGCAATGCAGGCGGTTTTCCGGCGGGCTTTCTCTGGGGCACGGCGACCTCGTCCTATCAGGTCGAGGGCGCGGTCGAGGAGGACGGGCGAGGGGCCTCGATCTGGGACAAGTTCGTCCGCATCCCCGGAAAGATCGAGGACGGCACCACCGGCGACCGCGCCAACGAGCACTATCACCGCTACAAGGAGGACATCGCCCTCATCAAGGAGCTCGGCTGCAAGGCCTATCGCTTCTCGGTGGCCTGGCCGCGGCTGTTCCCGGACGGCGACGGCAAGCCCAATCCGAAGGGGCTCGACTTCTACAACCGTCTCGTCGACGAGCTCCTGAAGAACGGCATCGAGCCGTGGCTGACCCTCTATCATTGGGACCTGCCCCAATCGCTCCAGGACCGCTTCGGCGGTTGGCGTTCGACCGAGACCTGCAAGATCTTCGGCGACTACGCGGCCTATGTCGCCGCGCACCTCACTGACCGCGTCAGGAACGTGTTCACGTTGAACGAGAGCGGGCGCTTCGTCTATTTCGGTTACGGCGTCGGCATCGACGCGCCGGGCTTGAAGCTGCCGCAAGCCGATGTCAATCAGATCAGGCACAACAGCGCGCTGGCGCACGGGCTCGCGGTGCAGGCGGTGCGCGCCCATGGCCGCCGCGGCACCAGGGTGGGGCCGGCGGAGAACATCGATGCCTGCGCGCCTGCCTTCGACACGCCGGAAAACGTGCGGGCCGCGGAGATCGCGCTGCGCGAGATGAATGCCGGCTACCTCAACGTCATCATGACGGGCCGCTATACCGACCCCTTCCTGAAATACGCCGGGTCCAACGCGCCGAAATACACCGATGCGGAGCTCAAGATCATCTCTTCGCCGGTCGATTTTCTCGGTCTCAACATCTATGCGCCGCAGAACTACGTGGTGGCCTCCGACCAGGGCGCGGGCTTCAAGCCGCTGCCGATCCCGAAATCGTTCCCGCACATGAATTCGGACTGGCTGCGCGTCGGGCCCGAGACGATCTACTGGGTGCCGAAGCTGGCGGCGAAGATCTGGAAGACGGATGCGATCTATATCAGCGAGAACGGCACCTCCGGCGACGATGTGGTGTCGCCCGACGGCAAGATCTACGACACCGATCGCATCATGTATCTGCGCAACTATCTCGCCCAGCTCCAGCGCGCCACCGACGAAGGCGTGCCGGTGCGCGGCTATTTCCTCTGGAGCCTAATGGACAATTTCGAGTGGGTGTACGGCCTTAACAAGCGTTTCGGGCTGTACCACGTCAATTTCGACACCCAGGTCCGCACGGCAAAACTCAGCGCCAGCTTCTACCGCAACGTGATCGCGAAGAACGCGGCGGGGGCGTAGCTCTTCTCCCTCTCCCCGTTCTTACGGGGAGAGGGCAGGGGTGAGGGGCTCTCTCCGCGAGTCCATCTGTCACCCTGTCACCGTTCTTGCTGAGGCTCCCCCTCACCCGGATTTTCCGCTGCGCGTAAAATCCGGCCTCTCCCCGCACGCGGGGAGAGGCGAGCGCCGCACATTGACTCTCTTCTCCCCCTTATTCAAAACCGTTCTCAACACCCATAAACAAGAGGACGACGCCAATGCCTGACGCGCTGATCATTGATGCCTGCCGCACGCCGCGGGGCATCGGCAAGGCCGGCAAGGGAGCCCTGTCGGGCATTCATCCGCAGCAGCTCGGGGCGACCGTGCTGCGCGCACTCGCCGACCGCACCGGCATCGATACCGCCGATGTCGACGACATCGTCTGGGGCTGCAGCGCGCAGGTGGCAACGCAAAGCGGCGATCTCGGCCGCATGTCGGCGCTCGATGCCGGCTACGACGTGCGCGCCAGCGCGGTGACGCTCGACCGCTTTTGCGGCAGCGGCATCACCAGCGTCAACATGGCGGCAAGCTCGATCATGGCGGGTGCGGAAGACCTCGTCATCGCCGGCGGCTGCGAGATGATGTCGATGGAGGGACGCCGCGGCGGCGGTCCGATGATGATGGACGGCGGCAATCTGCGTCTGCGGGCACGGCATCCGCAGTCGCATCAGGGCGTCTGCGCCGATGCGATCGCGACGCTGGAAGGCATCACCCGAAGCGACGTCGACGCGCTCGGGCTGGAGAGCCAGAAGCGCGCCGCGCATGCGATCGCGAACGGCCACTTCAAGAACAGCCTCGTGCCGGTCCACCGCGAGGACGGCAGTCTGGCGCTGGATCATGAAGAATACCCACGGCCGCAGACCACGATGGAAGGCCTCAGCAGCCTGAAGCCCGCGTTTCCGGCCATCGCGGACTACGCGCTCGACGACAAGGGCACGACCTATCGCGGCCTGATCCTGCAAAAGTACCCCGATCTGAAGATCGACTTCGTGCATCACGCCGGCAACTCCTCCGGCGTCGTCGACGGCGCTGCTGCGATCCTTTTGGCCTCGCCCGCTTACGCCAAGGCCCATGGCCTTAAAGCCCGGGCCCGCGTGGTCGCGATGGCCAACATGGGGGACTCGCCGACCCTCATGCTGAACGCACCGGTGCCGGCAACGCGCAAGGTGCTGGCCAAGGCGGGGCTCACCATCGACGATATCGACCTGTTCGAGATCAACGAGGCCTTCGCCGTGGTGGCGGAAAAATATATCCGCGACCTCAAGCTCGATCGGGCCAAGGTCAACGTCAACGGCGGCTCGATCGCGCTCGGCCACCCCATCGGCGCCACCGGCTCGATCCTGATCGGCACCGTGCTCGACGAGCTCGAACGGCGCGACCTCAAGCGCGGTCTTGTCACCATGTGCGCCGCCGGCGGCATGGCGCCGGCCATCATCATCGAGCGCGTCTAGCCAATCGCCCACTGACTTTCTCCCCATTTTTACGGGGAAGAAGACCGGCGACCAGCGATCCGACCCTTATTTTTCAGGGTGAAACACGACCGGCCTCTCATAAAGAGGCCGGTCGTCGCTTGTCGAAAGCGGCGAATCAGTTCTAGCAAGGTTGCGTGCGGGCCTTTGAAACAAGGCAAAAACTGCTGCCCGAGGCTTCATCCGCTCCGGAAGTAGCTAAAAAGCAGGGTTTTTTGTCACAGCAGGCCAGAAAAGCCCGTAATTTCGCGACAAAACTGTGCAGAAGGCTATAGGCCTTCAACGGTTGGTCTAATATGCAACCGGCAACGAATCAGAGGAGACACGATGCCGACCCAGATGTCCAAATCGCAATTGATCGAAAAGATTGCGACCGCCACCGAGCTTTCCAAGCGTGACGTCAAGAACGTCATGGAGACGCTGACCGACGTCGGCCACAAGGAGCTCAAGAAGAACGGCCTGTTCCTGGTGCCGGGCTTCGCCAAGTTCGTGGTCATCAAGAAGCCCGCGACCAAGGCGCGCAAGGGCACCAACCCGTTCACGGGTGAAGAGATGATGTTCAAGGCCAAGCCGGCCCGGAAGATCGTCCGCGCCCGCCCGGTCAAGGCCGCCAAGGACGCCGTGGGCTAACAACGCAAAGGCCCCCTCGAACGAGGGGGCCTTTTGTCTGGGGCTGCCGCGAGGGTTCGAGACGGAGGGCTCAACCCTTGCGGCGCTTCACTCGGACCGTAGCAGGCTGAAGCCGCGGCTCGGGTCCTGCGAGCCCATCGCGAATCCGGTCGATCGCGCGATCGAGCAATTGGCGCAGCCGCTGCGTCTTCCGCGACCGCTTCGCTCTTTCCAGCAGTTTCTTCATCGCCTTTACTCCGCCGCTTCCTTGGCTTCAGCCGGCTCGAGCGCCGCGGCGATGGCTTCGTCGACGCGCTCCAGCCAGATGAACTCGAGGGTGTCCCGCGCGCTCTTCGGGATGTCGTCATAGTCCCGCTTGTTGCGCGCCGGCAGCATCACCCGTTTCAGGCCGGCAGCAGCCGCAGCCACCACCTTCTCCTTGATGCCGCCGACCGGCAGCACCAGGCCGCGCAGCGAGATCTCGCCGGTCATCGCGGTGTCACTCCTCACCGTGCGGTTGGTGAGCAGGGAGGTCAGCGCCGTGAACATCGCAACGCCCGCGCTCGGCCCGTCCTTCGGTGTTGCGCCCGCGGGGACGTGAACGTGGATGTCGCTCTTCTCGAACGCTTGCGGATCGATGCCGAGCTGAGAGGACCGGCTCTTCACCAGCGTCAGCGCAGCCTGCACGCTCTCGCGCATGACGTCGCCGAGCTGGCCGGTCAAAATCAGCCCGCCCTTGCCGGGCACGCGCGTGGCTTCGATGAACAGGATGTCACCGCCGACCGGCGTCCAGGCAAGGCCGGTGGCAACGCCCGGAACGCTGGTGCGCAGTGCGATCTCGCCCTCGAAGCGCGGCTGGCCGAGCACGGTGGCGATGTCCTTTGCCGTCACCACGACCTTCGCGGCCGTGCCTTCGGCGACCTGCACCGCGGCATGGCGGAGCACCTTGCCGATCTCGCGCTCGAGGTTACGCACGCCGGCCTCGCGGGTGTAGCCCTTGACGATCAGCTTCAAGGCCTCCGGCTCGATCTCGGCCTGCTCGGCCGAGAGGCCGTTGGCCTCCAGCTGCCGCCGTACCAGATAGCGCCGCGCGATCTCCAGCTTCTCGTCCTCGGTGTAGCCGGCGAGGCTGATCAGCTCCATGCGGTCCAGCAGCGGACCCGGGATCTGGTCGAGCATGTTGGCGGTCGCGATGAACACGACGCGCGACAGGTCGAAGGGCACGCCCAGGTAATTGTCCCGGAACGTCCCGTTCTGCTCGGGGTCGAGCACCTCCAGCATCGCGGCGGACGGATCGCCCTGCACGCCACGGCCCATCTTGTCGATCTCGTCCAGCATCATGACGCAATTCCGCGCGCCCGCCTTCTTGATGCCCTGGATGATGTTGCCGGGCAACGCGCCGATATAGGTGCGGCGGTGACCGCGGATCTCGGCCTCGTCATGCACGCCGCCGAGGCTGACGCGCACGAAAGGGCGATCCATCGCGCGCGCGATGGATTGGCCGAGCGAGGTCTTGCCGACGCCGGGCGGGCCGACGAAGCACAGGATCGGCGCCTTGCCCTGCGGGGCGAGCTTGCGCACCGCCAGATATTCGATGATCCGGCTCTTGATCTTCTCCAGGCCGAAATGGTCGGCATCCAGGATGGCTCGCGCCTCCTTGATGTCGATCGGCTTCTCCGCGGGCAGCGCCCAGGGCAGCTCGATCAGCCAGTCCAGATAGGTGCGGACCATGCCGGCCTCGCCGGCAGCCTCCGGCATGCGCTCGTAGCGGCGCAGCTCCTTCTTGGCATGCGCTTCCGCTTCCGGCGGCATGTTGGCCTTGGCGATCGCAGCCGTCAGCTCGGTGACCTCGGCCTGCTTGCCGTCGCCTTCGCCCAGTTGGCGCTGGATCGTCGCCATCTGCTCGCGCAGGATCGCCTCGCGCTGCCGCTCGTCGAAGGAGGCCTTGGTCTGCTGGCCGATTTCGTTGCTGATGCGCAGCACCTCCAGCCGCTCGGCCAGGTGCTTCGACACCTTCTCCACGCGAAGAGCCAGGTCGATGGTCTCCAGCACCTCCTGCTTGTCCTGCGGCTTGATGTCCATGAACGAGGTTGCCAGATCCGCCAGCGCGCCGGGCGCGCTGGTGCCCTGGAACATCGCGGCGAGCTCGGGCGGCGCCTGCGGCAGCAGCTCGATCGCCTCGATGGCCTGGCGCTGCAGGTTCAGCGCGCGGGCCTCGATCTCGGGCGAGGTCGTGGTCGGCTCGGGGATCTGCTGGAAGCGCGCGGCCGGGAACGGCGTCCCCGGCAGGAAGTCGAGGATGCGCGCGCGCTGCACGCCCTGGCAGACGATGTGATGGGTGCCGTCGGGCGCGGTGATGTAGCGCACGATGTTGGCGATGGTTGCGACCCTGTAGAGGTCGTCCGGCCCGGGGTCATTGGTCTCGGGGCTGCGCTGCAGGACGATGCCAATCGGCCGCTGCTCGCGCAGCGCCTGCTGCGCGGCGGCAATGGACTTCGCCCGGCCGATCGTGATCGGCGCGATCGCGCCGGGAAACAGCACCATCTCGCGCACGGGGACGATGATCAGCGCGTCGTCGGGGATCTTCACGTCGTTATTGCTTTGTTCGTTGTTCATCTGTTCGGTGGCCATGATCGACCTCAGGATTTCGCGAGGCGCAGTGCGACGCAGCCGTCCATCACGAAGCGGCTGATGGCGTAACGGCCGAGGGGCAATGCAATGCGGCGCTCAAAACGCCCTTGCGGCAGCTCGAGCCGATGGATGCGGGCGTTGCGAAGCTCCGGCGGGAGGGTGCGCTGACCCGAGATGACGAGCACGCCGTCATGGATGACGGTCTCGACATTGTCCGGATTGACGCCGGGAAGCGCGACCAGGATCAGGAGCTCACGCTCGGTCTCGAGCACGTCGATCGGCGGCTCCCAGCAGGCTTCCTGGCGGCCGAACTGCTGGCGCAGCCGATCGGCGCGGGTCAGCGAGTCCAGGGCTTCGGACAGCATCCAGTCGAGGGGATTTTTGGGTTGCATGATGCGGGCTCTGGGGTGGGAAAGCCTGCATATGGGGCCGGTTCCAAGGAAATCCAGTACGGTGGCGCGCACGTGCCATGCGCCGCCGTGCGATCAAGACAAGCGAACGCCGCGGCATGCGGCCGCGACGTTCCGTTCATTGGCAGGGCGCGGGCTCAGGCCGCCGCGCGGTACTCTTGTTCCGCTTCGAGGTTGATCACGGAGGTGGCGAGCTCGGTCAGCGTCTGATCGGTCGCCTCTTCCTCGTCCAACGTCTCCTGGAGCAGCCTTGCGGCGTCCTGCATGCCGAGCTCTTCGGCCCAGGTGCGCAGCGTGCCGTAGCGGGAGATCTCGTAGTGCTCGACCGCCTGCGCTGCCGCGAGCAGTCCGGCATCGAGCGCCGGCGCGCCCTTGAACTCCTTCATGATCTCGGCGCCCTCGTCGGCAATGCCGTTGATGGCCTCGCAGGGCTTGCCGCGTGCCGGCTTGCCCAGCATCTTGAAGATCTGGTCGAGCCGTTTGACCTGGCCCTGGGTCTCACGCAAATGCTTGTTGAAGGCGGCCGTAAGCTCCTTGGAATTCGCGGCCTTGGCCATCTTGGGCAGGGTCTTGATGATCTTGTTCTCGGCGAAATAGATGTCCTTCAGCGTCTCCAGAAACAGGTCGCTGAGCATCTTCGGCGCCTGACGCGGCCGGCGCGCCGCGGTCTTCTTGGTCGTGCGTTTCTTCGCTCGTTTAGCCATACGTCCTCCTCATGAGGTAACACGGGAAGGCCTCGCCCTCCTCAATCCTCAGGCGATCAAAGCCGCGCCATGAATGAAAGTTCCAAACTGCAACCGGCGAAGGCTCAGGTCGGGCGCTTGTAGGGATCTTCCTGGCGCTGCCGTGCCTCGGTGTTGCGATCGAGCTGCGCCCGCTCGCTGCGGCGCAAGTTGCCCGCCTTCATCACGCCGTAAACGAGCGCCCCGCCGAGCACGAACGCGCCGATGAACCAGAGCCAAAGCATCTGGGCCGAGGCGTGGCCCAGGAGCATGCTAATGCCGCTGTCGCTCATGATTGGTCTCCACGATTGTCCATTGCTATCACGCTGAGCTAAGTCGGCGGTCGAAACCTCGTTCCATGCGACCGCAGCCGGCGACGTCAGACCAGGTCGGTCAGCGGTTGCCGCACCGCTTGCGCTTTCGGCTCGCCGCCCCGGGCGGTGAAGTCTCCGGCTTCGGTCGAGGTCCGCAGCCATTTCGTCACGTCGCTGATTGCTTCCCGCGGCGAGTGGCCGAACTTGCGCAAGCCGCGAAAATATTCGAGCTGAAGGTGGGCCGACGTGCCGCGCTTGGGGATCGACTTCAGATGCTGGATGTCGTTTTCGATGCCGAGATGGTCGACGTGGGGTGCCACCATGGCGATCACCGAATCGAGCCAGCTTCTGAACGAGACCGGCTCGAACGAGACCAGGTCGATATAGGTGCCGTCGGTTCCGTAGCGCTGGGCGCGCCAGCGATTCTCCTCCACCAGCGCGCGGTGCACGGCCGAATAGGTGGCGTTCAGCTCGGGATGGTGGACGGCGTGGCGGACCAGCGCGCGGAACAGCGCCGCGATCGCCACCGAATCCGCGATCGCCGTGCAGCAATCGGTGATGCGCAGCTCGAGCGTCGGATGCTGCAGCGAGGGCCGCAACGCCCACCAGACATAGGTGGCGTTGGGGACGATGCCGGCATCGACCAAGGTCTTCACGTAGGTCTCGTATTCGGAAAGGTTCCGAAACATCTCGGGAAAGCCGGTCCGGGGCAGGGCATCGTTGGCGGCATTGCGGTAGCCCAGCAATCCTGTCGGGTAGCCGCACCAGAACGGTGAGGAGGTCGAGAGCGCCAGCAGCAGCGGCAGGAACGGCACCAGGCGGTGCATGATCTCGACGCGCAAATCGGGCTCGGGGACCTCGACATGGACGTGCAGTCCGCTGATCGGGTTGCCGAGGCCGACCATCCCGAGATCGCTGATGACCTTGCTGTAGCGACGCTTGCGCGTCATGCGCTGCTGCTGCGGCTGCGCCAGCGGGTGTGTGCCGGCCGCGATGATGCCGACGCCGTGGTCCTTGCCGACCTCGGTGAGCACCGCGCGATAATGCGTGAGCTCGGCCAACGCATCGGCCGAAGACGTCAGCGGCGGGGTCGCCACCTCGATCTGCGATTGCAGGATCTCGGTGGTCAGCCGCTCGCCGAGCCGCTTTTGCGCCGCGGCCATGTAGGGCTTGGGCAGCTCGGATCGCGGCGCCGCGGACTGGCGGTTGACCAGAAAATATTCCTCCTCGATGCCGAAGCGGTAGCGGTGCATCGCCTACGCCGCCCCTTGTGCCTTGGCGTGGCGGCGAACCGCGTCTCCAAAAGCCGCCAGAATGCGCGCCGAGGCGTGGTCGGAGCTCGCCCAATAATCGGGATGGAAAAGCGTGCCGAGCGCAAAATCGCTGGCGCCCTCGACGCTGACGGCCTCGATCGAGCCGTCGTCAGCGACGGCCTCCGCGACGAGACCCGGTGCGAGATCGGCGATCAGGAAGCTGTGCAGCGAATTCACTAGAATCGAATCCGCGCCGCAGATCTGCTGCAGGACGCCGCCCTTGCGCAAGGCCACCTTCTGCCGCAGCCGATAGCGGGCATCCTCGTTGTCCGCGTCGGGCGTGCCATGGCGTTGCTCCTCGGGCAAATCGTCTGGCTCTTTCGCCAGCGTGCCGCCGAAAGCGACGTTCAGCTCCTGGAAGCCGCGACAGATGAACAGAGCGGGGATGCCCCGCGCCAGCGCCCGCGGGATCAGGCGCAGCGCGACCTCGTCGCGGAATTCGTCGAACGGGCCGTCACGCTTCTCGTCGACCGTTTGTCCATAGCGGGACGGATGGACGTTGGTCTGTCCGCCGCCGACGAAGAGGCCGTCGAGCCTGTCCAGATAGGCATCGATGTCAGCCTCCGGCGCCGCGGGCAGAATCCGCGGCACGGCGCCGGCGACGAGGCCGATCGCATTGACGCAGACCATCGAAACGGCGGCGAGCTGTTCGCCGCGCGCGACCATGGAATCGGAGAGAATGCCGATCTGCGGTGCGCCGCTGCGCCCCTGCCACTGCCCGCGCGAGGCGCTACGCCGCCACTGCTGAAGGCCGTACGCCACGGCATCCGCTGCGCTGCCGAATTGATGAATCGCCGCCTTGAGCTCTCTGACGTTTGTCCCTAATCGAAGTGCCCAACGGCTGCAGGCAACGGGATCGTGCGGATCAATTCTGGAACGGGGCTCGTGCAATTGCTTCGGCTGCTTCTGTTCGTGTATCGATGCACAGTGAAACGGCAATCGTCGGGAATGGTTGCTTTGCGATTGCACCGTTCGATCTCATTGCCTCCGCACCAGCCTTAACTTTTGTTATGGCTCTCGCGCGTCCTCGGCATGCTGCTCGCCGCCTATTCCGTGCAGTTCGTCATCAACGGGGTCGGTCCGGATCGGCCTGCCCCAGTAGCTGCGACAATCTGTTAACCTGTCGCTATCCCGTTCGGCCGGAGTGTCACGGGATCCGGGACGCTTTCGCTTGCACTGTCATGTTGCTTTGACGTAACTCGGTCCAACAAGCCCTCGACAGGAAATCGACATGTCGATGACAGCGGACGAGCTCGGCAAGAGACAGGCCATTATCGACGCCTGCCGGCGCATGAACGCGCTCGGCATCAACCAGGGCACATCGGGCAATATCAGCGTCCGGCATGTGGACGGCCTCCTGGTCACGCCGACCAGCGTGCCCTATGAGGCCATGCGTCCGGACCAGATCGTCTTCATGGCCATGGACGGCTCGCACGCGCCCGACCAGAAGCCGTCGAGCGAATGGCGCTTTCATCGCGACATCCTGAAGTCGCGGCCCGACGTCAACGCCGTCGTGCACGCCCATCCGACCTATTGCACCATCCTGGCGATCATGGGCATGGAGATCCCGCCCGTGCATTACATGATCGCGGCGGCGGGCGGCGACAGCATCCGCTGCGCGCCCTACGCGACGTTCGGAACGGCGGAGCTGTCCGAGCACGCCGTGCGGGCGCTGGAGGGCCGGCTCGCCTGCCTGCTCGATCATCACGGCATGATCGCGATCGGCAAGACCCTGGACAAGGCGATGTGGCTGGCGGTCGAGGTCGAGACGCTGGCGCGGCAATATCACGGCTGTCTGCAGATCGGACAACCGCCGCTGCTCCCGAGCGACGAGATCGAGCGGGTCCGTCAGCGCATGGCCGGCTACGGCCTGTCGGAACGGTAGGGCGGGCCAGACGGTGTTAGTGCGGATCAAACATCTCGTCGATCGCAAGAAGACGAACCGCACCATGGTTCGGCTGCGCGCCCTGCTGCGCAGCAACGAGTTCTACCTGATCCCGCTGGCGCTCGTGATCGGCACGCTCGCGGGCGCGGTCGTGACGCTGATGGCCCACATCGCGCAGATCGCGCATGTCGTGATCTACGGCATTCCCATTGACGTCCACCTGTCGGCCCACGCGAGCGTCAGCCCATGGGCGGCACTGATCGCGCCTGCGCTCGGCGGGCTGGTGCTCGGAATCATGGAATGGTCGCGGCGGCGCATGAAGATATCGAACGCGGTCGATCCGATCGAGGCAAACGCGCTGCGGGGCGGCAATCTGTCGATGCGCGACAGCGGGGTGGTCGCAGGCCAGACCCTGATCTCGAACGGCTGCGGCGCCTCCGTCGGCCTCGAGGCGGGCTACACCCAGATCGGTTCGGGCATCGCCTCGTTGATCGGCAAATTCTTCAATCTCCGCCGCAACGATCTGCGCCTGATGGTCGGCTGCGGGGCCGCGGCGGCGATCGCGGCGGCGTTCGGCGCGCCAATCACCGGCGCCTTCTATGCCTGCGAGCTGATCGTCGGCGTCTATGCCGTAGGCAGTGCCGCGCCGATCCTCGCCGCCTCCCTTGCGGGCGCCTTGACCGCGCAATGGCTGGGCGGCGCGCCATACTCGCTGGAGATACCCAAGGTCAGCGCCGTCGGCGTCGAGCAATATCTGGCACTGATCGGGCTCGCCCTCATCACCAGCGGCGTCGGCATCGCCGTGATGCGCTCCTCGCCGATGTTCGAGCGGCTGTTCGCCTGGATGCCGGTCTGGCTGCGTCCTGTGATCGGCGGGCTCATCGTCGGCGGGTTCGCCATCATCACGCCGCAGGTTCTCGCGGCCGGCCATGGCGCCATGGTGCTCGATCTCTTCCACGACATGACGATCGGCCTGATCGCGCTGATCATCGCCTTGAAGGTGACGGCCTGCCTGATCTCGCTCGCCTCCGGCTTTCGCGGCGGCCTGTTCTTCGCCTCGCTGTTCGTCGGCAGCCTGATCGGAAAGTTCTTTGCCGCGGTGCTGCTGCTCATCAGCCCGAACTTCGCGATCGATCCGCTGGTGGCGATGTTGACCGGCATGGCGACGCTCGGCGTCGCCATCGTCGGTGGCCCGCTCACGATGTCGTTCCTCGTGCTCGAGATGACACGTAACGTCGACGTCACCGCCGTGGTGCTGGCCGGCTGCATCGTGACCTCGATCTGCGTGCGCTTCATGTTCGGCCATTCCTTCTCGACCTGGCGCCTGCATCTGCGCGGCGAGACCATCCGCAGCGCCAACGACGTCGGCTGGCTGCGCAATCTCACGGTCGAGCGCCTGATGCGCTCGGACGTCGGCAAGGTGCCCTCGACCACGACGATCGCCGCCGCGCGCCGCGAATTCGCGCTCGGCTCGCGGCCGGGAATCGTCATCGTCAACAATGCTGACGAATATATCGGCCTCGTCCTGCTGCCCGATTTGTTCTCCAGCGACCTCGACACCATCGCCGACGACATCCAGGTGGTCGAGCTTGCCCGCCTGATCGACATCGTGCTGATCCCGGAAATGAACGTGAAGTCGGCGATGGCGGTGTTCGACGAAGCCGAGGCGGAGATGCTGGCGGTGGTCGATTCCACCGACAGCCGCAAGGTGGTCGGCTTCCTCACCGAGAGCTTCGCCCGCCGCCGCTATGTCGAGGAAATCGACAAGGCGACGAGAGGCGTGCTGGGGGCGCTGTCGTAGGCGCGGTTACCGGCCGGGTGGTGCTGCGACGAGCGAGGCCACGATCCGGCGGACCAGCGGCAGCACCAGGGTCGGGAAGGCGACGAGCCAAGACAGTCCCCAGGCGCCCGGCCAGGCCGCCAGGAACGCCGGCGTTGCCCCCAGGCTCCGCAGCGTCGAAATGACCGATACCACCGCCGTCATGAGGATGGACAGCACGAATGGCATCACGATCGGCGCATAGCGCGCCGGCAGTTTGCGAACCACAATCATCTGGTTTCTCTAGGAAAGGGCGCGTCGATCTCGGTGAACCTGGAAAATGGCATCGATCCCGACGGCGTCGGTTGATGCGTTGGTTCACGTAAACGCTTACGGCGACCGAAAACGGCGCGGCCGTTCATTAACCGCTCAGGTTGGCTGGTTCAAGCTGGGTCTGATCGTTCGGGATTTACAATCGTTCAAAGCGTGGCAGATCGCCGCGATCATGAAACCATTTCAGTGGTTTGCGGATTATAGATCGTTTGCTTATGTTTCTTTGGGCGAGAACAGAGGAAATTCGAACATGAGTATTGGACCCGTGATTTCCGCAGCCGGCCGCAACACGATCGTGGTCGCGCTCGCTGGCCTCGCCCTGATTGCGGCTTCCGCATCCCCGTCCGCAGCGGCTTCGGCCGGGACACCGGCCGCCAAGTCGGCTGTCAAGGCGGTCGTTGCCGGCCAGGCTGCCTCCGACGTCACCGATTTTAGCTCGCACCGGCGGCGTTACTATCGACGCGGGCCGAATGCCGCGGGTCTCGCCTTCATGGGCATGGCCGCAGGTCTGATCGGAGGCGCGATCGCCGAGAGCCGCCGCCGCGAATATTATGAAAACCGCTATTATTATGGCTATGGCCCGCGTTACTACGGCGGCCCTGGTTACTACGGCGGTTCCGGCTACTACTACGATCCGGGCTATCGTTACGCACCGTACTGAGCGCTCCAGGTCTCGACGAGCTCAATCTCGTCTCTCGTAGCCCGGATGGAGCGAAAGCGTAATCCGGGGCTGCGCGCTCGGCATCTTGCGCTGTCCCGGATTACGCTTTCGCTCCATCCAGGCTACGGGACCGAGGTGTGTCGCGGCGCTGTCAACCCGCTCGCGCGAAAATATTCCGCTTTACCGAAATTCGGAAATGACGTATGTGTCGCCCATCCCGGCTCAATCTCGAGGGGCGATCATGAGGTCGTCATTGTCGCGAGCCGGGCTTGCGGTGGACGCGGCAGCGTCGTGTACGAGAGCTGAGGGCAGGGCGGATTGCTCTCCGTGAGCCCCTAAGCTTCGTACGGACGAGCGGCGCTGTCAGGTTCGTCGCGCCGGCATTTCGATGGCAACGTGCACAACGCCGTCGAACCCTGCGGCGCCAACGAACCGCGCGTACGGCAAAACCGTGTGGTCCTGGCCGTCGTTGCTACGGTCAAGCTCTGGCGAATGCGGCATTGGCGTCAACCGGCGCGGTGCCGGCGACTTTCGCGGGAGCGAGGGAGGCCAGGGGGAACTCGGCTCCCGGGAGAGCGCGGCATAAGCCGTCCGACCATCGCGCAGGGAAGGCCGTGTGTTGGGCTTCACCTGTATGCTGCTGTGCGGTTCTTCCTGCGTGTGCTTTTCGCGCAGCGGACCGCGGGTGCCGCCGGCACCCGGCCTTCCCTGCGCCCTCTTGCATCTGAGGGCGGCGAGACGAAGCAAAGCTCGGGCGAAGCAGCCGCGAGGCCGAGTACGCACGTCTGCGTCCACACATTCGGTGTCATCGCCCGGCTTGACCGGGCGATCCAGTACTCCGAGACGCCAGTGATTGAATCGAGAGGCCGCGGCGTACTGGATTCCCCGCTCCAGTGCGCGATTGCGTACAAGGCGGGGAATGACAGTGTTACTTGGAGAACGCACCATCGCCTCATCTTCGTCGTTCCGAACGCAGCACCACGCTCAGCTCTCGTGCCCCGGACGCAGCGCATCCGCGCCGGCGCCCTTTGCCCCGCAAAACCGTCGGTGGACTCACCTCCTGCAATCCGGTTCAATGGACGAGTTTTGAGGCGATCGAGCAGGCCGGGTGGCGTGCCCAACTCATGCGAGAGCCTCTCGCGCCCCTTGCGCGAAGCCCGACGGAGTGCTTTTTGCTGAAAGTTCCCCGTGGGGCGCGCATCGCCCCCGATCCAGAGAGATGAGATGAGCAAACTCGTTATCCGCGCCGGCGACTTCACCTTCGATGCCCGTTTCGAGGAGCAGGCGGCGCCCAAGACTGTCGCCGCCTTCCGCAAGGCGCTGCCGTTCGAAAGCCACATCATCCATGTGCGCTGGAGCGGCGAGGGCGTGTGGATGCCGCTCGGCGACCTCGACTTCGGCGTCGGCTACGAGAACCACACCAGCTATCCCGCGCCCGGCCAGATCATCCTCTATCCCGGCGGCATCAGCGAAACCGAGATCCTGCTGGCCTATGGCGGCGTGCACTTCGCGAGCAAGATGGGCCAGCTCGCCGGCAACCATTTCATCACGCTGACCTCGGGCCTGGAGAACCTCGCAACGCTGGGCAAGAGCGTGCTGTGGAAGGGCGCGCTGCCGATCCGCTTCGAGGAAGTCTGAGTGACCGAGCCCCGCTACCCGCGCGATCTCCGCGGCTACGGCCGCAACCCGCCGCATCCGCAATGGCCTGGTGACGCGCGGGTCGCGGTGCAGTTCGTCGTCAATTTCGAGGAGGGTGGCGAGAACAACATCCTGCACGGCGACCGCGCCTCGGAAGCCTTCCTGTCCGACGTGCTCGGCGCGCAGCCCTGGCCCGGCCAGCGCCACGCCAACATCGAATCCATGTTCGAATATGGCTCGCGCGCCGGCTTCTGGCGGCTGTGGCGGATGTTCAACGAGCGGAGCTGGCCGACCACGGTGTTCGGCGTCGCCACCGCGCTCAAGCGCAATCCCGAGATTGTCGCTGCGATGAAGGAGGCGGGCTGGGATATCGCCAGCCACAGCCTGAAATGGATCGAGCACAAGGACATGACCGAGGCGCAGGAGCGCGCCGAGATCGCCGAGGCCATCCGCGTGCATACCGAGGCGACCGGCGCACGTCCGCTCGGCTGGTACACCGGGCGCTCCTCGATCAACACCAACCGTCTGCTGATGGAGGAGGGCGGCTTCCTCTATCTCTGCGACTCCTATGCCGACGATCTGCCCTATTGGGTCAAGGGCGCCAGCGGCAAGCAGCTCATCATTCCCTATACGCTCGATGCCAACGACATGCGGTTCATCAACCCGCAAGGATTTGCCGAGGGCGAGCAGTTCTACACCTATCTGAAGGACGCCTTCGATGTGCTCTATGCGGAAGGCGAAACCGCGCCAAAAATGATGTCGGTCGGTCTGCATTGCCGCCTCGCGGGCCGGCCCGGCCGCGCAGCGGGCTTGATCCGCTTCCTCGACTATATCGGCAAGCACGAGCGCGTCTGGGTGCCGACGCGGCTTCAGATCGCGCAGCACTGGCACGAGAAGCACGCCCATCTTGCCGCCGACGCATTCGAGATCGGGTGAGATGATGTCGCAGATTTCACTCGCCGATCTCAACGCTGCAAGCACGGCCGACTTCGTCGCGGCGCTCGCCAACGTCGTCGAATATTCGCCGTGGATCGCCGAGCAGCTCGCGGCAAAGCGGCCGTTCGCCGGCATCAACGAGCTGCACGCCGCGCTGATGGCCGCGATCCAGAGTGCCGAGCCTGACGTGCAGCTGGCGCTGATCCGGGCGCATCCCGATCTCGCCAACAAGACGCAGCGCGCCGCGGGCCTCACCGCGGAATCGACCGACGAGCAGAACAGCGCCGGGCTCGACCGGCTGTCGGATGCCGAATATTCCGCGTTCGAGCGGGCCAACAACGCCTACCGCGACAAGTTCGGCTTCCCCTACATCGTCTGTGTGCGCCGTCACACCAAGGATTCCGTGCTGCGCGACTTCGAGGCGCGGCTGCTCAACATCGCCAAGACCGAGATAAGGCGTGCGATCGAGGAGATCGGCCGCATCTCGGCGCTGCGGCTCGACCAGCTGGTCGCCGCCGACGACAGGCTGAAGGTGCACGGCCGGCTCTCGACCCATGTGCTGGACAACCAGATCGGCAAGCCCGCACCTAGCATCCCGATCGAGCTCGTGGAGCTCGCGAGCCTTGGCGAGAACCGTGTCATCGCGCGCACGGTGACCAATGCCGATGGCCGCACCGACCAGCCGCTGATCGGCGGCCGTCCGCTGCCGATCGGCCGCTACGAGCTGCGCTTCAGCGTCGCGAAATATTACGCCGCGCGCAACGTGCCGCTGTCCGATCCGCCGTTCCTCGACGAGATCCCGCTGCGCTTTGCGATCAGCGAGCCGGAAAGCCATTACCACGTGCCGCTGCTGGTCACGCCCTGGAGTTACTCGACCTATCGCGGCAGCTAGAGCACGATCCGGAAAAGTGCGTAGCGGTTTTCCGACAAGATCATGCTCAAAACAATAACCTAAAGCGCGATGACGATTCATCCTAGTCGCATCGCGCTTTAGACATGCTGTGCCGATGCGGCGGCTGACGCCGCGTCGGCCTCCGCGGCAGCGCCACCGCTCAATCCGTTGAAGAAGGCATTGAGCAGCACCGACACGACCGCGCAGAGCAGAATGCCGGACTCCAGCAGCGGGTGCAGATCGTGCGGCAGATTGCGGAAAAAACCGGGAGCAACGAGCGGTATCAGTCCAAAGCTGATCGAGATCGCGACAATGAACAGATTGTAGCGGTTGTTGCGGAAATCGACCGAGGCCAGGATGCGTGCGCCGGTGGCCGCCACCATGCCGAACATCACGAGGCCGGCGCCGCCGAGCACGACCAGCGGCACCGCCTCCACCAGCGCAGCGAGCTTCGGCAAGAGCCCGAGCACGAGCAGGATGCAGCCGCCCGTCACCGTCACCCAGCGCGAGCGCACGGCCGTGACCGAGACGAGGCCGACGTTCTGCGAAAACGAGGTATAGGGAAACGTGTTGAAGATGCCGCCGAGCAGCGTGCCGAGCCCGTCGGCGCGCAAGCCGCGGCTCAGGGCTTCGCGGTCGACGGCCTTGCCGGTGATCTCGCCGAGCGCCAGGAACATACCGAGCGATTCGATCATCACCACGATCATGACGATGCACATGGTGATGACAGGCACCAGGTGGAATGCGGCATGCCGAAGCGGAAGGGAAGCACGAGTGCGCCCCAGGAGGCGGCGGCGACCTTGTCGAAATGCATCACGCCCAGAATGCTCGCGAGCACCGCGCCGGCAATGATGCCGAGCAGCACGGCGACGTTGGCGAGAAACCCGCTGCCCCATTTGATCAGGCCGAGGATGACGAGCAGCACGAACAGCGAGATGCCGAGCCCCTGCAATTGCCCATAGGCTGGATTGGGAAAGCTGCCGGGAACGCCGTCGACCACCTTCGTCAACGTCGGTAGGCCGCCGCCGGCCCAGTTGATGCCGACGCGCATCAGGGAGATGCCGATGATGAGAATGATGGTGCCGGTGACGACGGGAGGAAACAGCGGCAGCAGCCGGCTGACGAACGGCGCAACGACGATGCCGAACAGGCCGGCGGCGATCACGGAGCCGTAGATGCCGAGCAGGCCGATTTCCGGTGAAGCTGCCATCGACAGCATCGGGCCGACCGAAGCAAAGGTCACGCCCATCATCACGGGCAGGCGGATGCCGACGCCGGGGAAGCCGAGGCACTGGACCAGCGTCACAAGTCCGCAGGCGAACAGGTCGGCGCTGATCAGGAAGGCGACGTCCTCTGGCGGCAGCTTCAGCGCGCGGCCGATGATGAGGGGGACCGCGACCGCGCCGGCATACATCACCAGCACGTGCTGGAGCCCGAGCGCGAGCAGGCGCGGGACCGGCAGGACCTCGTCGACGGGATGGACGTCGTTGCTCATGGATGTATCCCCCGAAACATCTATCTAGCCAAATTTGTCATGGAGCGCCGGAAACAGCCGGTCCGGCTTGAAGGGCGGCGCAGTAAAGCGAATGCCGGTGGCGTCTGCGATCGCGTTGCCGAGCGCGGCGGCGACCGGATTGTAAGGGCTCTCGCTCATGGACTTCGCGCCGAGCGGGCCGATCGTGTCGGACGTCTCGGCGAAGAGGACCTCCGTGCGCGGCACGTCGGCGAAAGAGGGCAGGTGGTAGTCGCGGAATTTCGGATTGGTGACGCGCCCGCTCGCGTCGATCACCATCTCCTCGTAGAGCGCAGCGCCGAGCGCCTGCGCCACGCCGCCTTCGACCTGTCCGCGGCACTGCATGGGATTGGCGACGACGCCCGCGTCCGCGGCGTGCACGCTCCTGAGAATCCGGAGCTCGCCGGTCGCCTTGTTCACCGCGACGCGAAAGCCCTGCACGTTGAACCCCACCGATCGCGGCGTGCCGCCGGACGTGCCGCTGCCTGCGAACGGCCGGTCGCGCTCGCGGGCGAGCTTCGCCAGCTCCGTAAAAGGCATGCGGCGGACGCCGCTGACGACGGAGTCCGCATCGAGCGCACAAGTCTCCACATCGCACAGCCAGGCGTCGGCGGCTGCCGCCTTCAGCTCGCTCGCAAGCTGCATGGAGGCCGCATGCGTCGCCTTGCCCGCAACGAAGGTGCCGGCGCTGCCATACGCGCCGGTGTCGTGGCCGCCATGGGCGGTGTCGGACTGGCGCAGACGAATCTTGTCGACGGTGGTCGCCAGCGTGGTCGCCGCGATCTGGCGATGCACGGTGCTGGTGCCGTTGCCGAACTCGGCCGTGCCTACGGTGAGGTCGAAGCCTCCGTCGTCGTTGAGTGCGATCGTCGCATCGGCGAAGTGGCCGGCCGGCGGCACGGTGTCGATCATGGTCAGCGCGATGCCGTCGCCGATCAGCCAATCCGGCGACAGCTCCGGCTGCGGGCCATCGGCCTGCATCGCGCGCTCGACGAGATCGAGGCACTGGTCGAGCCCGTAGGAGCCGTAGAGCACGTCGTGATATTCGGACGGCGGCGGCGACAGCATGGGATCGCCGGGCCTCACGATATTGCGCCGGCGCATCTCGTAGGGACTGATGCCGAGCTGCCCCGCCAGTTCGTCGATCGCCGCTTCCACCGCGATCAGCGCCTGCGGCAGGCCATAGCCGCGAAACGCGCCTGCCGGCACGGTGTTGGTGTAGACGGCGACGCCGTCGACCCGCTTGTTCGGGCAATTGTAGACGGCGATGGACTCCGCCAGCGCGTGGAACATCACCGGGCCGGCATGATTGCCGTAGGCGCCGGTGTTGGAGAGCACGTCGAGCTGAAGCGCGGTGAGCTTGCCGTTGCTGTCCGCGCCGGCCTTGACGTGGATCCGCATCGGATGCCGCGTCGAGGTCGCGATGAACTGCTCCTCGCGTGTCAGCTCCAGCTTGACCGGCCGCCCGGTCTTCAGCGCGGCAAGCGCCAGGATGTCCTCGACGAACATCTCCTGCTTGCCGCCAAAACCGCCGCCGACGCGTTCGCAGAACACGCGGACCTTGTCCATGGGAAGCTGGAAGATGTCCGACAGCGCACGCCGGGTCAGGAACGGCACCTGCGTCGAGGTGCGGACGGTGAGAACGCCGGAATCATCGAGCCAGGCAAGGCCACCATGGATCTCGAGCGCAGCGTGCTGCACACGGTGACTGTGGAAAGTGGCCTCATAGGTGGCGGCAGATGTGACGAGGGCCGATGCGACATCGCCGAACTCGCCATGCGTCTCCGCGACCAGGTTGCGCTGGGCATCGGCAACACGGTTCGCAGTGGTGCGGTCGGGATGGATGACCGGCGCACCCGGGGCCATCGCCAGCTCCGGATCGATCAGCGCCGGCAGGACCTCGTAACTGACTTTCAGCTTGCGGCATGCCGCCTCGGCGGCGGCTTCGGTCTCGGCAACGACCGCGGCAACCTTCTGGCCGATGAAGCGGACGACAGCGTCGAGGACGCGAGTATCCTCCGGGTCCATCCAGTCCTTTTCGTGCCGCGCCGTCGAGATCAGGACGGACGGCGCATCCTCGTGCGTCAGCACGGCGTGCACTCCGGGGATGCTCAGCGCGTCCGACTTGTCGATCGCGACGATCCTGGCGTGCGCATGCGGCGAGCGCAGCAGCTTGATGTGCAGCAGACCATCGATTGCGGTGTCGAAGGTGTAGCGTGCCGTGCCGCGGACCACGTCGGGGCCTGCGGGGGCGGGCAAGCTGCGGCCGAAGGCGGCGCCGGCCTCGACGCTCGCCTCGACATTGGTCTTGCCGAGGATCGCGTCCTCGATCGACCGATAGCCGGTGCAGCGGCAGATATTGCCTTTCAGCGCCGTGCCGAGATCGGTGCGCTGCGCCTGGTTCAGCGAGGCGCAGGTCAGGATCATGCCGGCGGTGCAGAATCCGCATTGAAAGCCCTGCGCATCGAGGAAGGCCTGCTGCATCGGATGCGTGCCGTGATCGCCGCCAAGGCCTTCGATCGTGGTCACGCTGCGGCCCTCGGCCCGGAACGCCGGGATCAGGCAGCTGTGCACGGGCTCACCGTCGAGCAGCACTGTGCAGGCGCCGCAGTCGCCGGCATCGCAGCCCTTTTTCACGCCGAAATGGCCGAGCTCGCGCAGGAACGTGCGCAGGCACTGGCCGGCGCGCGGCTCCTGGGAAAATCCCTTGCCATTGACCTCCAGGCTCATGCGGGTATCGCTCCCAGCAGCTCGACGCGAATGTCCTCGGCCAGGCGCAGCGTCATGTGCTTGCGCCAGAGTGGCGCGCCATGGATGTCCGTGTGGTACAGATCATCGGTAATCTCCTGAATGAGCGCGGCGCGCAGCGCGCCTGCGTCCGGGGCTTTGCGGAAGCGCAGCTGGATCGGCCGCACCGTCGACGCGGTGACCGTGAGTGTCAGCGTATCATCGGCTTCGAGACTGCCGATCAGCAGCGCCGCGGAGCGGCCGACGGGCGCCAGCGAGATCTGGCGGAAGGCCGTGCGGCGCTTCAGCGCGGGAAGCGGGATGTCGATCTGCCGGAGCAGGTCGCCTGGCGTCAGGCGATTGCGCTGGTTGCCGGTGACGAATTCGGTGACCGGAAGCCTCTGTTCACCGCCGCCGGCCTTCCAGATGGTGCAGACGCCGTCGAGTGCCGACGTCAGCGAGATCATCGGTCCCGCCGGCAGCGACATGCAGAGATTGCCGCCGACGGTCGCGGTCTTCCAGATCTTGAACGAGGCAAGGAAGGCCCGGCAGCACTGGTTGATCAGCGGCGCTGCGAGCCAATCAGAGGGGCAGGCGAGTCCATCGAGCTCTGCGATGGTGCAAGTGGCGGCGATCGAGAGGTGGCTCTCTGTGATCGCAAGTGCCGGCCATTTCAGATCGGTGAGATCGATCAGTCGCGTCAGATGCGTTTGCGGCTCCGAGAACAGCCAGGTGCCGCCCGCGAGCCAAGCATCACCTGCCGTCCAAACGGGCAGCTGGGCGCGCGTTTGCGGATGGGCGACGGCTGTGATGGTATTCAAGTCCATGGCTGCGCCAACGCTTCCGACGGTTGAATGGTCCGAGCGAAGTGTTGCAAGACGGGAGCCAAGTGGCAACAACAAGTCGAAGCAAGGACGCGATCGTCCTCGGCCTTGCAGGTCCGCCGTCAGGGTGGGCGAGGAGAAGCAGGATCATGACTGAGGCAAGTTCGACCTGGATCAGGGATCCCCTGGCCATCCTCGCCGACGGGGCCGAGCGCGGCATTGTCGTGAAGGACGGCCGGATCGTCGAGCTCGTGCCGGCGGGCGGTGTGCCCGCAACCGCCGATGTCGCAGTGTTCGATGCGGGCGAACACGTCGTGCTGCCGGGCCTGATCAATACCCATCATCACTTCTACCAGACGCTGACGCGGGCGCTGCCGGCCGCAATGGACCGCGAGCTGTTCCCCTGGCTCCAGGCGCTCTATCCGGTGTGGGCGAAGCTGACGCCGGAAGCGCTCGAGCTCGGCGTCACCGTGGCGATGTCCGAGCTGTTGCTCTCCGGCTGCACCACCACGACGGATCACCACTACGTCTTCCCGCCCGGACTCGAAGACGCCGTCGATATCGAGGTGGCGGTGGCGAAGCGCCTCGGCGTGCGCGTGCTGCTCACGCGCGGCTCGATGAACCTGTCACAGCGCGACGGCGGCTTGCCGCCCGACAGTGTCGTGCAGGACGAGGACACCATTCTCGCCGATAGCGCCCGCGTGGTCGCCAAGCATCACCAGCGCGGCGCGGATGCGATGGTGCAGATTGCGCTCGCGCCATGCTCGCCGTTCTCGGTGACGACGTCGCTGATGCGCGCCACGGCCGATCTCGCCGACAAGCTCGACGTGCGCCTGCACACCCATCTCGCCGAAACCGAGGACGAGAACAGCTTCTGCCAGCAGATGTATGGCTGCCGTCCGCTCGACTATCTCGAGCAATGCGGTTGGCTCAATGCGCGCACCTGGCTCGCCCATGGAATCTTCTTCAATCCGGACGAGATGAGACGGCTCGGCAAGGCCGGCACGACCGTCAGCCATTGTGCGTGCAGCAACCAGCTGCTCGCGTCGGGCTGTTGCCCGGTGTGCGACATGGAAGAGGCCGGCGTCGGGATCGGCATTGGTGTCGACGGCTCGGCCTCCAACGACGGATCCAACCTCATGCAGGAGGTGCGGGCCGCGTTCCTGCTGCAACGCGCGCGTTATGGCGTCACGAAGGTCAGCCACAAGGATGCGTTGCGCTGGGCCACCAAGGGCTCGGCGGCATGTGTGGGCCGGCCGGAACTCGGCGACATCGCCGTCGGCAAGGCCGCCGATCTTGCGCTGTTCCGGCTCGACGAGCTGCGCTTCTCCGGCCACGGCGATCCGCTGGCTGCGCTCGTACTGTGCGGGGCGCATCGCGCCGACCGGGTGATGGTGGCTGGAAAATGGGCGGTGATCGACGGTGCGATCCCGGGTCTCGATGTGGCAGACCTCATCCGCCGCCACAGTTCCGCGGCGCGGGCCATGCAGGCTGGATAGCCGGGCGAAATAGAGAAAGAGGGGGCAGCCACAAGTGCCGGGTGCTTCTGGCCACCCCCTCCGAACCTCCTCCGGGAGGAGCAGGTGATTTAGTCAATGCAAGAAGCGTGCTACTTGCCCGGCAGCTTGTCGTCGATGCCTTTCACGTAGAAATTCATGCCGAGGATCTGGCCGTCATCCAGGTGAGCGCCGCCCTTGCATTCGACCGGCTTGCCGTCCTGCCCAACGATCGGGCATTTGAACGGATGCAGCTTGCCCGCGGTGATCGCGGCCTGGGCATCCTCAGCCATTTTTTTCACATCGTCAGGCATGTTGGTGTAGGGCGCCATCGCGAACATGCGGCTGTCGAGGCCACCCCAGGTGTCCTCGGACTTCCAGGTGCCGGCGAGCTCGGCCTTGACGCGCTCGATATAGTAGGGCCCCCAGTTGTTGATGATCGAGGTCAGCTGAGCCTTTGGCCCGAACTGGATCATTTCGGAATCCTGGCCGAAGGCCAGCTTGCCACGTTCGCTGGCGATCTGCATGGCGGCGGGCGAATCCGTGTGCTGCATGATGACGTCGGCACCCTGGTCGATCAGCGCCTTGGCAGCGTCGGCCTCCTTGCCTGGGTCGAACCAAGTGTTGGCCCAGATGATCTTGACCTTGATGTTCGGATTGATGGTCTGCGCCGCCAGTATCGTCGCGTTGATGCCGGAGACGACCTCCGGAATCGGGAACGAGCCGATATAGCCGAGCACGCCCGACTTCGTCATCTTCGCCGCAATCAGGCCTTGAATGTAGCGGCCCTGATACCATTTCGCCGAGTAGGTCGACATGTTCGGGTTGCGCTTGTAGCCGGTAGCGTGCTCGAAATGCACGTTCGGATATTTCTTGGCGACCTTCAGCGTCGGATCCATGTAGCCGAACGATGTGGTGAAGATCAGTTTGTTGCCGGCGCGGACGAGCTGCTCGATCGCGCGCTCGGAGTCCGGGCCTTCGGGCACGTTCTCGAGATAAGTGGTCTCGATCTTGTCGCCCAATTCTTTCACCAGCGCCTGGCGACCGAGGTCGTGCTGATAGGTCCAGCCGAGGTCTCCAATCGGACCGAGATAAACGAAGCCGACTTTCAGCTTGTCGGCGGCGGAGGCCGCACTGACGCTCCCAGCGAGCAAGAGCCCGGCAGCCAGTGCAAGAAGTGATTTCCTCATCATCGATCTCCAAACTTCGGGGGAAGCCACGATCCGCAGCATGCGCGCCCCATCGTGCACACTGCGGAAACGAAATCTAGCGGTCGGGCACGAACACCGTGCCGAGCGCGGCCGGTGCGGTCGAGCCGCCCGTGCGCGCGCGGGAGAGCAGGACCAGCACGATGACGGTCGCGAGATAAGGCAGTGCCGACATGAATTGCGAGGGAATGCCGACGCCCCATCCCTGCGCATGCAGTTGCAGGATCGTCACCGCGCCGAACAGATAGGCGCCGACGACGAGCCGGCCCGGCCGCCAGGACGAGAACACCACCAGTGCCAGTGCGATCCAACCGCGGCCTGCGGTCATGCCCGGAATGAAGAACGGCGTATAGGCGAGCGGCAGATAGGCGCCCGCAAGACCCGCGCAGGCGCCGCCGAACATCACGGCGAGGGTGCGGATGCGCAGGACGTGATAGCCGAGCGCATGTGCGGAAACGTGATTGTCGCCGCAGGCGCGCAGGATCAATCCCGCTCGCGTGCGGTACAGGAACCACCACACGGCGACGATCAGCGCGATCGAGAAATAGACGAAGCCATTCTCGCCGAACAGCACGCGGCCGATCAGCGGAATATCCGTCAGGACGGGAATAGAGAGTTGCACGGCCGGCGTGATGCGCTCGCCGACGAAGCCGGCGCCGATCAGACCCGAGAGGCCAACACCCAAGATGGTCAGCGCAAGGCCGGTTGCGACCTGGTTGACGGCGAGCCCGAGTGCCATCAGCGCGAAGACGAGCGACATCAGCGTGCCGGCGGCGATGCCGAACAGCGCGCCGATAAAGATCGATCCGGTCAGCCAGGCGCCGGCAAAGCCACAGGCCGCGCCGACGATCATCATGCCCTCGACCCCGAGGTTGAGCACGCCGGAACGCTCGGCCACGAGCTCGCCGGTCGCCGCAATCAACAGCGGCGTCGATGCGGCAAGCACCGCCAGGATGATGGCCTCAACCAGCTCCACGGGCCATCACCTTTCGGTTCGGGAACACCAGCTTGAAGCGGTAGAGAATGAGGGAGTCGCAGGCGAGCACGTAAAACAGCAGAATGCCCTGAAAGACCTTGGTGACATCAAGCGGAATCTTCATCGCGATCTGCGCCTGCTCGCTGCCGATAAAGGTCAACGCGAGGAAGAGGCCTGCAATTAATATTCCAAGCGGGTTCAGCCGGCCGAGGAAAGCGACGATGATCGCGGTAAAGCCGTAGCCTGGCGAGATGCCGGGCTGGAGATGCCCGACTGGACCCGCCACCTCGATGATGCCGGCAAGCCCGGCCAGCGCCCCGGAGACGGCGAAGGTCAGGATGATCAGCTGGTTGGCGTTGAAGCCGCCGAACCGCGCGGCGCGCGGCGCAGCGCCGACCACGCGGATCTCGAAACCCTTGATGGTGCGCCCGAGCAGGATCGCGGCTGCCGCGACGACGAGCAGGGCGATGATCGAGCCGAGATGCAGCCGGCCGCCTTCGATCAGCAACGGCACGGTCGCTACCGGATCGAACTCGGCCGTGGTCGGGAAATTGAAGCCGTGCGGATCGCGCCAGGGGCCGCGCACGAGATAGTCGAGGAAGAGGTCGGCGACATAGACCAGCATCAGGCTGGTCAGGATCTCGCTGGCGCCGAATTTCACCTTGCAGATCGCCGGGATCAGCGCATAGAGCGCGCCCGCAGCGGCGGCGAGGACGAGCATAGCCGGCAGCACCCAGGCGCCGGCATCAGTACCTTGCGTCTTCACCGCGATCCAGCTTCCCGCGACTGCGCCGATCAGGAATTGCCCTTCGGCGCCGATGTTCCAGGCGTTGGCGAGATAGCACAGCGACAGGCCGATCGCGATCATCACCAGCGGCGTCGCCTTCACCGCGATCTCCTGGAGCGAATAGCCATCGGTGAGGGGCGCAATGAAATAGGCGTGCAGGGCAAGCAGTGGATTCTTGCCAAGGATCGCGAACAGGATGACCATGGTCACGATCGTGAGGCCAATCGCGATCAGGGGGGACACCAGCGCGATCGTGCCAGAGCGCTCGGCACGCTTCTCAAGCACCAGCTGCATGCGCGATCTCCTTTGGCTGCAGGCTGCTGCCGCCCATCAGAAGGCCCAGCTTCTCGCGGCTTGCTTCGCGTGCCGAGAGCGGAGCCGACAGCTCGCCGTGGAACATCACGGCGATGCGGTCGGCAATCTCGGCGAGCTCGTCGAGATCCTGGCTGGTCACGAGTACCGCGGCGCCTGCGGTGGCGAGATCAAGCAGCGCCTGACGGATGACGGCGGCGGCGCCGGCATCGACGCCCCAGGTCGGCTGGCTCACCACCAGTACCGCGGGATTGCGCAGGATCTCGCGTCCCACGATGAACTTCTGCAGATTGCCGCCGGACAGGCTGGCGGCCTCGGGATCGCGCTTGGCCTTGCGGACGTCGAAGGTTTCGGTGGCGCGGTCGACCGTTCTCAGCGTAGCCGCCGTATCGATGAATCCGCGACGGACCATGCCGCTGGCGGCATGGCCGGTGAGCAGCGCGTTCTCCGACAGTCTCATCCGCGGCGCGGTGCCGTGGCCGAGTCGCTCCTCGGGAACGAAGGCCGCCCCCAGCTTGCGCCGCTGGGTGATCGAAAGGTGACCGGCGGCGATGCCCTCGATCACCACCGTCCCGGGGGCCTTCGCGAGGCGCTCGCCGGAGAGCGCTGCGAACAATTCGTCCTGGCCGTTACCGGCGACGCCGGCGATGCCGAGAATCTCGCCGCCCTTCAGCTCGAATGAGATGTGCTCGAGCCGTACGCCGTGCGCTTCGACGGGAGCCAGCGAGAGATCGTTGACGACGAGCCGCGGCACGGTGGTCTTGCGGCCGGATGCGCCCTTCACCTCCTTGACCTCGCCGCCGACCATCATCCGCGCAAGTGAGGCGGCGGTTTCGAGCCGCGGGTTGCAGGTCTCGACCTTCCTGCCGCCGCGCAGGATCGTCGCGGTGTCGCAGAGCCGCTTCACCTCCTCCAGCTTGTGGCTGATATAGAGGATGGCGCGGCCCTCGGCCTTGAGGCGATCCAGCACGATGAAGAGCTGGTCAGCCTCCTGCGGCGTCAGCACCGCGGTGGGCTCGTCCAGGATCAGGAATTTCGGATCCTGCATCAGGGCGCGGACGATCTCGATGCGCTGACGCTCGCCGACGGAGAGTTGCCACACCTCACGCCTGGGATCGAGCGGCAGACCGTAAGTCTTCGACACCTGTTCCAACCGGGCCGACATGTCCTTGAAGGATTCCTTGCCGTCGAGGCCGAGCGCGACGTTCTCGGCAACCGTGAGATTGTCGAACAGCGAGAAGTGCTGGAACACCATGCCGATGCCGCGGATGCGCGCTTCGGACGGACCGGACAGCACGATCCGCTCGCCCTGCCAGTGAATCTCGCCGGCGCTGGGCTGGATCAGTCCGTAGATCGCCTTGACCAGCGTCGACTTGCCGGCGCCGTTCTCGCCCAGCAGGGCGTGGATTTCCCTCGGCCGGATCTCGATATCGATGCAATCGTTGGCGAGGAAATCGCCATAGCGTTTGGTGAGGCCGATGGTCCTCAGGAGCGGGGACTCGCCGGAATGCTGGCCGTTGGATGTCGGATCTAACATTCGTTGATGCGCTTGCATGGGTGACGTGCCTCAATACTGGGCCAGTTTGGACCCCGGCGTAAGATGTGAAAAAGCATCATCCCTTGCTCAACGCGTCGGCAGGCTCTCGGCCCAGCGCCGGTCATCGATTCCGAGCAATCATATCCCGCAAACAGCACCCGGACGGTTGGGGGCGATCGCGTCTGCGAGCGGTGCCTGTTGCAAATTTGTGACGGTCCAAGGCAAATCGGAACCCGCTGCGCAGACCTGACGCCATGTTGAGCAACGGACGCGTCGGTCGTCCATCGCGGGGAGCGCAGCGGCCGCAATGGCTGCCTCAATGCGGCACTCCACGGTGTCGTCCCCTTTGGGATGTGCTGCTACTTCGTCCAAACGCCGTCGTGCAGCGCTTCGGCTTCGTCTTCGAGCAGTGGGCCGACGACCTCCGTCGGCCGCTGGCCGCTGGCAAAGACCTCGCGGCATGGCAGGTTGAGCGTCGGATTTTCCGGATGGTTGCCGGTGATGCCGCGCAGGCGATGCTCGCTGAGGCCATAGACGACACGGCCAATACCGGCCCAGTAGATCGCGCCGGCACACATCGCGCAGGGTTCGGCTGAGGAATAGAGCGTGGCCTTCGCCAGCACCTCGCGATCGAGCGTACGGCAGGCCTGGGTGGCTGCGAGACGCTCGGCATGCGCGGTGCCGTCGCGATCCGGCATGTAGCCGTTCTCAGTCTCGATCAGCACCTTGCCGTCGGCATCGACGACGATACAGCCGAAGGGATGGTTGCCATGGGTGAGGGAACGGCCGGCGACCGCGAAAGACAGGCGCAGAAAGTGCTCGTCCCGCCCGGATGCGTCGCCCATCGATCCTCCGTTCAGTGCCCTGCCATGTGGCGGCCGACCACCGTGAGATCGGCTTCGCTGGTCCGCGCTTCATACACGAGTTCGCCGTGGAACATCACCACCAGCCGATCTGACAGTTCGAGCAGTTCGTCGAGGTCCTCGCTGACGAGCAGGACGGCGGCGCCGCGGTTGCGCGCGGCCATGATCTCGGCATGGATCTGCGCCACCGCCGCGAAATCGAGGCCGAAGCAGGGATTGGCGGCGATCAGCACCTCGACGTCGCCGCCGAGCTCGCGGGCCAGCACAGCCCGCTGCACATTGCCGCCCGACAGCGCCGAGATCGGCGTATCGGGCGTGCGGGTCTTGATCTTGTACCGGGCGATCTTCGTCCTCGCGTCGTCGCGAAAGGCGCGAGGGTTGAGCCACCAGCCGCCGCGGGCGAAGGGGGCACGGTCGAATTCCCGGAAGGCGACGTTTTCGGCGACGCTCATGCCGCCGACGCAGGCATTCTTCAGCGGCTCCTCGGGCAGCAGCGACATCCTGTGCCGCCGCATCTCCTCGCGGCTTGCGTGATAGGGATCGCCGGCGACGCGCACCTCCCCGCTCTCGGCCTCGCGCTGGCCGGCCAGCACCTCGACGAGCTGGCGCTGGCCATTCCCGGAAACGCCGGCGATGCCGACGATCTCGCCGGCGCGAACGGTGAGCGAGACATCGTGCACGGCAACGGCACCCGCATCGTCCAGGGCGCGGAGCTTTTGGAGCTCCAGCCTGGCCTGACCGGCTTCGCCGGTGCGCGGCGGCTGCACCGTCAACTCCTCGGCACCGATCATGGTGCGGGCCATCGCGTCCGGCGTCAGCTCGGAAACCTTGCCGGCTCCAGCGAGCTTGCCGCGGCGCAGGATGGTGACGTCATCGGCAAACGCCATGACCTCGCGGAACTTGTGCGTGATCATCAGGATGGTCAGCTCGCCCTCCACAACCATGTCGCGGAGCATGCCGAGCACCTCGTCGGCTTCCGCCGGGGTCAGCACCGAGGTCGGCTCGTCCAGGATCAGGAAGCGCCGCTTCAGATAGAGCTGCTTGAGGATCTCGCACTTCTGCCGTTCGCCGGCAGAGATGTCGGAGACCTTTCCGGAGAGCGGTACCTTGAAAGGCATGCGGCCCAAGAACGCCTCCAGCTCCTTCATCTCCTTCGGCCAGTTCACCACGGCTGGCACGTCGTCGCGCGCCAGCACGAGATTTTCGGCAACGGTCATCGCCGGCACCAGCGTAAAATGCTGATAGACCATGCCGAGGCCGAGCGCGTGGGCATCCTTCGGGTTGGCGATCGCCTGCTCGCGGCCGCCGACGAGAATGTCGCCTTCGGTCGCGTGGTAATAGCCCATGATGCATTTGACGAGGGTGGATTTGCCGGCGCCATTCTCGCCGAGCAGCGCATGGAACGAGCCCGGCCGCACCTTCAGCTCGACATTGTCCAGCGCCAGGAAGTCGCCGAAGCGCATGGTCATGGCGATGGCATCGACGCCGAAGGCGCCCGATGGCGGCGGCGTTTCGCCGATGATCACGAAATTGCTCCGATGAAGGCATCAGAGGTCGAGACTGCGCCGAACACGCCGCCCTGCATCTTGATCATCTTCAGCGCGTGGTCGTGGTTGCTCTTGTCGGTCGCGCCGCAGCAATCGTGCAGCAGGACGCATTCGAAGCCGCGGTCGTTGGCCTCGCGCATCGTGGTGTGGACGCAGACGTCGGTCGTGATCCCGGTCAACACGATGTTCTCGATGCCGCGCACGCGCAGGATCAGCTCCAGATCGGTGGCGCAGAACGAGCCCTTGCCGGGCTTGTCGATGATCGGCTCGCCCGGTAGCGGCGCGAGTTCTTCGATGATGTCCCAGCCGGGCTCGCCGCGCACCAGGATGCGTCCGCACGGGCCGGGATCGCCGATGCCGGCGCCGATCTGGCGCGAGCGCCAGCGCTTGTTGGCGGGCAGGTCGGAGAGATCGGGGCGGTGGCCCTCGCGGGTATGGATGATATGGAAGCCTTGCTTGCGCATCACTGCGAGCAGCCGCTTGATCGGCTCGATAGGTGCCCGTGTCAGCGAGAGGTCGTAGCCCATCTTGTCGACATAGCCGCCGACGCCGCAGAAATCGGTCTGCATGTCGATGATGATCAGCGCCGTGTTCTCGGGGCGGAGATCACCATTGTAGGGCCAGGCATAGGGCTCGGACTTGATGTAGCGCTCGGGCATGGACGACCTCGTGCGTGTTACCGTGTGATCGAGAGTTCGGCGGGCGCGCCGGTCAGCGTCCGCTTCGGCGAGCAGGTGATGATCATGATCGCCAGCGTCAGGATGTAGGGCGCGGCGTTGAATAGGTGATAGCCAGAGGTGACGCCGACCGATTGCAACGCCGGACCCAGCGCCGCCGCGCCGCCGAAGGCGAGCGAGGCCCACAGGCAGAGCAGGGGATCCCAGCGCGCGAAGATCAGGAGCGCCACGGCGGTGATGCCCTGGCCCGAGGAAAGGCCCTCGTTCCAGCTTCCGGGGTAGAACAGGGACAGAAACGAGCCGCCGATGCCCGCGAGGAAACCACCGGCCATGGTGGCGCGCAGGCGGATCAGCAGCACGGAATGGCCCATCGCGCGTGCGGCATCCGCGCTCTCGCCGGCGGTGCGGATGAGCAAGCCCCAGCGGGTGGTGCGGAAGGCCCAATAGAGGATTGGCGCCAGCGCCACGCCGATCAGGAACAGCACGTTGATGCGCAGCGCTGCCTGGACTTGCGGGATGTCGCTCCACCAGCCGAAGTCGACGGCGGGCAGCCGCGGCGCTGTCGGCTCGATCAGCGGCTTGCCGAGATAGAACGCAAGGCCAGTGCCGAACAGCATCAAGGCGATGCCCACGGCAACGTCGTTGACGCGCGGCAGCGAGCAAATGCCGGCATGCAGCGCACCCAGCAGCGCGCCGGTGATGCCGGCGGCAAGCACCCCGAGCCACGGAGAGCCGGTGAGATAGGAGATGCCATAGGCGCTCATCGCGCCCATCACCAGCGTGCCTTCCAGGCCGAGATTGATGCGGCCCGCGCGCTCGGTGATGCATTCGCCCAGGCTCACGAACAGGAAGGGGGTGGAGACGCGAATGGCGCCGCCGAGGACGGCGAGCGGGACGGTCCAGAGGCCAATCGATCCGTCTGCCATCTCAGGATTTTCCCTTCAGGAATCCGATGCGGCCGTAGAGCGCATCGCTGGCGAGAACGAAGACGAAGATGATGCCCTGCAGCACCAGCACGGACGCATCGGGCAGCCCCAGGCGGCGTTGCAGCAGGCCGCCGCTGGCGCTGATGCCGCCGAGCAGGATCGCGACGGGAATGATGGCGAGCGGATTCTGCCGCGCCAGAAAGGCGACGAGAATGCCGGTGAAGCCGTAGCCGGCGGCGAGGTTGGCGTTGGTGCGTCCCTGCACGGCGGCGACCTCGACCATGCCGGCGAGGCCAGCCGCGCCGCCGGCAAGGAAGCAGACGGTCAGGATCAGCTTGTCGACGCCGAGACCGACGATCTTCGCAGCACGGATGTTGCCGCCCGCCACGCGCGCGGCGAAGCCGAACACGGTGTGATAGATCAGGATGTAAGAGGCGATCGCGGCGATCAGGCCGAACACGAGCCCCCAATGCACGTCGGTGCCGGGAATGGAGCCGATCATGTTGGCGGCGCCGATCTCGCGGGTGGACGGCTTGTTGAGGCTGGCGGGGTCGCGCATCAGCCCCTCGACGAGATGGTTGAGGATCGCGAGCGCGATGTAGACGAGCAGCAGGCTCGAGATGGTCTCGTTGACGCCGCGATATTGCCGCAAGCCGCCTGAGAGCATGATCCACAGCCCGCCGCCGATCACGCCGGCGCAGACCATGGCGACCTGGACGACGAGCGGCGGCATGCCTTGAAGCGCGAGTGCGGCGCTGGTTGCGGACAATGCGCCCATCAGCAGCGCGCCTTCGCCACCGATGATGACCATGCCGAGCTGCGCCGGCAGCGCGGTACAGAGTGCGGTGAGGATCAGGGGCGCTGCGCGCGTCAGCGTGTTCTGCCAGGAGAACCAGGTGCCGAACGCGCCGTAATACATGTAGAAATAGAGATCGAGCGGATTCTTGCCGAACATCGCGACGAAGATGCCGAACACCGCGAGCGCGCCGACCAGCGCCGCGCCCGGGATCAGGACATATTCGATCGTGCCGCCGTGACGCTGGAGGAAACCGGGATCGGCGGCCGGGGCGACTGTCCCGACCGCCTCCGTGGAATCCGCCGCTTCCGTCGTCACGAAGTGGCTCCGAGCACGCCCTCGACCAGGTAGTCCATCTTCTCCAGTTCAGGATCCTTCTGGCCGCGGTCGGTACCGACAGGGATCACCGTCTTGCCCTTGTTGTCGACCAGCCCACCCTTGAAGATGGCGAAGCCTTCTGCCGACAGGAATTTTGCCTTGGCCGCGTCGGCCGCCTTGCGCGCTTCGGCCGAGACCGCTTCGCCATAGGGCGAGGTCTTGACGATCTCTTCCTTCAGGCCGCCGCGGTAGAAATTCGGGATGCCTTCGCCGGAGGCGATCATCTTGACGAACTTCGGATAGAGCGCTTCCCAGTTCCACTCCGCGCCGGTGAGATAGGCCTTGGGTGCCAACGCCGACTGGTTGGTGTGATAGCCGCAGACGAAGGCGCCGCGCCGCGCCGCGTTCTCGACCATGGTCTTGGGCCCATCGACGTGGCAGGTGAGCACGTCCACGCCCTGATCGATCAGGCTGTTGGTGGCTTCGGCCTCCTTGACCGGCATCGACCAGTCGCCAGTGAAGATCACCTGCGTGGTGGCCTTTGGATTGACCGACTTGGCGCCAAGCGTGAAGGCGTTGATGTTGCGCAGCACTTGAGGGATCGGCTTGGCCGCGACAAAGCCGAGCTTGCTGCTCTTCGATGTCAGGCCGGCGACGATGCCGGAGATGTACTGAGCCTCGTCGATATAGCCGAAATAGCTGCCGGCGTTCTTGGGGTCCTTCTCGCTCCAGAGGCCGCCGCAATGCTCGAAGCGGAGCTTCGGGTACTTGTTGGCCATCTTGATCATGTGCGGATTGTAGTACCCGAACGAGGTCGGGAAGAGCAGGGTGGCGCCATCGAGATTGATCATGGACTCGATCGTCTTCTCGACCGCATCGGTCTCCGGCACCTTCTCCTCCTCGACCACCTTGAGGCCGGGAATCTTCTTCAGCGCCGCCGCGCCCTGCGCGTGCGCCTGATTGTAGCCGTAGTCGTCGCGCGAGCCGACATAAATGAAGCCGATGGTGGTCTCGGCCGCGACGGCCGGGCGCAGGCCCGCTGCCGCGCCGAGGGTGAGGGCCGCGCCGCCCTGCAACACATGACGTCGTGAAATCCTGCCAGAATCCATTGCTCGCTCCCCTTGGCGGATGTTCCGCCTTGATCTCACGGCTGCGCCGGCGTGGCGGAGCCGGGGTCAGATGTCGCAAGCTTCGTGCCAGAGACTATGAAGCATGCAGTTTGCGATAAGTATTTGAAATAAACATGAAATAATCAGTGTGCTGAACTTGGCGAGGAAGGCGGCAGACTAATTTATGGGCAATATAAAAGCATTGTATGCAGTGGAGTTGAGCAGCCGAACCTGCTCGCGCATGTGCATGACGGTCGTCGGACGGTCGGCCGGCAAGGCGCATTCATGCTAACCACGCGCTGACTGGGACGGCGCCGGAGGATGTTCGCTGGCACCGAACTTGTATCGATTGTCGTCAGGACCGCCGTGTCCTCAAAGATGGAAAGCTCGCCGAGATGGGCGCTGGTACCGTTCACGATGCATCGCTCGGCAATGAGATCGTTCGCCGGATCAACGAGCTCGGCGCGATCTCGGAAGAGCCCGAAAAACTCACCCGCATCTTCCTCAGCAAGGAGCTACGCAAGGCCGCGGACCTCATCATGGGGTGGATGCGCGAGGCCGGCATGAGCGCCCATCTCGATGCCATCGGCAATGTCTGCGGACGGTACGAAGGCGACCGGCCGGGCATGCCCTGCCTGATGCTCGGGTCGCATTACGACACCGTGCGCGATGCCGGCAAATGGGATGGACCGCTGGGTGTGATCACGGCGATCTCTTGCGTCGCTGATCTGAACCGCCGCGGCAAGCGCCTGCCATTTGCGATCGAGGTGATCGGTTTTGCCGACGAGGAGGGGGTGCGGTTCGCTTCGACCTTGCTCGGCAGCCGTGCGGTGGCCGGCACCTTTGATGAGAGCGTGTTGAATACGCGCGACAGCAACGGGGTGTCGATGCGCGAGGCGCTCGTGCAGTTCGGTCTCGATCCCGACCATGTCGATGCGGCCGCGCGCGCGCGGCGCGAACTGCTTGCCTATCTCGAATTGCACATCGAACAGGGCCCGGTGCTGGAAGCGCAGAACCTGCCCGTGGGCGTCGTCACCGCCATTGCCGGGGCCACGCGCCTTGCGGCACGGCTCTCCGGTATGGCCGGTCACGCCGGCACCGTGCCGATGGCGCTGCGCCGTGACGCGCTCGCCGGTGCGGCCGAATGCATCAATGCGATCGAGCAATTTTGCCGCACCGACGAGGGCGGCCTCGTCGGCACCGTCGGCTACATCCAGGCGAGGCCCGGCGCGACCAACGTCATTCCGGGCGAAGTATCTTTCACCATCGACATGCGCGCGCCGACCGACATGCATCGCAAGCGCGCGGTGGCCGATATCGTCCGCCAGATCGAGGCGATCGCCAAGCGGCGACAGCTGGCGCTTCAGCTCGACGTTACCCACGAGAACCGCACCGCACCCTGTGCGCCTTGGCTGAAGCAGCAGATCGCGCAGGCGATCGAAGCCGAAGGCGTCTCCGTGTTCGAGCTGCCGAGCGGGGCAGGGCACGACGGCATGGCCATGATCGACATCGCCGATGTCGGCATGATCTTCGTCCGCTGCCGCGGCGGCATCAGCCATCACCCGGACGAGCATGTCGCGCTCGCCGATGCCGACGCCGGCGCGCGTGTGCTGCTCAGGGTGATCGAGAATTTCAGGCCGCGTAAGGCCTAGGCGAGCGTCACGAACCCGCAAGTCACCGGGTAGAGATACGAATCAGTCATGCTTAAAACGGTGGCCATCATCGCGAGGGTCACGAGACAATCAGCCGATTGACGGACATGAACAGCGACATCTCTTTTCCATCACATCGTGAAAACCGGTTCTATCAGGGGATGGCTGCGACCTTCGTCGCCAACGCCCTTCAGGCGGTCAATTTCCTCGGTGATCGATTCCTGAGACAATCGCATCATTCGTTGTCGGCGATCGAGGACCTCTATCGGCACTCGATGGACAGCGCCTTTTCGGTGACCGAGGCCTTCCTCGTCACCGGCGCACCGCACGCCTCCGCCTATTACCCCCGCGACTTCGCCTGGTTCTATCCCGACGTTCTCGATCCTGAAACCATCATGGATGCGCAGGACGCGGTGCGACGGGTCCGTCTGCTCGAGAAGAGCGTGCGCCTGCTGCTGGAGGCCGTTCGCGCCGACGTGGTCACCACGACCATCGTACCGGCCGGGCGCGGCCGGTATCTCGGCGTGAACTATTTTTCGCGACCCTCGGATACGCTGCTCGGCATTCTCGCCGGTCTGCAGCAGATGATCTCTGCCGAGGAGAGGGCGTCGTCTTACCTTGCGATGTCGCAATGCGCGCACGCCGGCCGCTTGTTGCTGGCCGAATATGGCGGAGACCTGAAGCGCGCGATCCTGAAGCTTGCGAGCGAGCTGGAGTCCTTCGACGCTGACGGCACCAGATACTTGCTGTGCGACGCCAACGGCCCGCGCTCCGCGGCGACGGATACCCGCGCCGAGCGCCGGCGTTTCGTCACCAATGCCTGCGTCTGCACGACCTTCGTGTGGGGCGTGCAGCTCGGGATCGTCGGCGAGAACGAGCTGAAGCGGCTGCTCGGGCGCGACCTTGCGCAGTACAAGAGGGATCTGCTCCGCCTCTTCGGCAAGAACGGCTACATCAGGCATTCCCTGGACGGCCCGGCGAGCTCACCGGCATCGTCGGTCGCATTGGATTTCGTCAGCGTGCATCGGGGCTTCTGGGATATGAGCGAGGCGAGCGAGCGCGCGCTGTTCGCGGCCACGACGGATCTGATCATCGCCGAGCCACGGTTTCGCATTCCGAGCACGTTCCACTTCCTGGTTTCGGCGGACAACCCGCGGACCAAGATGATCCACAAGATTGCAGCTCCCGCATATCAGGGGCGTTCCTCCTGGCCGACGTTCAACGTCGAATTTGCCGACCGCATGCTGGATTACGATGAGTTCTCGGGTGGCGATACCTATCGGGCCTGCGCGCAAGGAATCCTGAAGGACATTCGCGCCGCGACCGAACTCCACGGCGGCTATCAGGAGCTGATTTCGGAGCAAGGTCTGAAGTATCGCACCTGGGCCTATAAGGGTGCCGTGGCCCACTCGTGGTTTCCGCGCTTTCTGTCGGTCTGGAGGAGGGCCTACGGCACGCCACTCCTCCAGTGGAACGATTGATCGCCGAACCTCTATCCCGCCGTCACGTCGACCACCTCGCCGCCCTCCAGCACCTTGGCCGCCTTGGCCGGTCGAGATCGCCTTCCCGGGCCGCGACCACGACGGTTGCGACGCAATTGCCGACGAGGTTGCCGAGCGCGCAGGCCACGGTGCCAGATTGTCGCGGTTTCACCCGAGAAACCGGCTTATTCCGCCGCCTTCGCCGTCTTGCCGAACATCCGCGTCGGGGCCGGGAAGCCGCACGAGGTGCCGTCGGTGACCTTGACCTGATTTTCCCACGGCAGTCGGAAGGTGCCGGCGACCATGTCCTGCATGAAGGTGTAGGGGCAGTCCATCGCGCCGCCCTTCACCGCGACATAGCCGCGGTGCCAGAGCTGGTAGATGTTGTTTTCGACGCCCCAGTTGATGCGGGCTTCGCGCACGAGATCCGGCCGGACCTCTGCGGTGATGATCTCGTCGGCACGGCCGGTCGTACCATGCGCCAGGACGGTGCCGTCGAAATTGACGATCATGCCTTCGCCCATGGAATCGAACGAGCCGTCCGAGCCGCACATGCAGACATTTGTGGTGATCATCAGATTCTGAAACGAATTGGCCTGGTTGGTGAAGCGCCAGGCTTCGCGGATCGGCGCGGTGTAGCCGGCGGTGCGGATCATGATCTCCGCGCCTTTGTAGGCGCATTCCCGTGCCATCTCCGGGAACATGCCGTCATGGCAGATGATCAGCGCGATCTTCGCGCCCTTCGGTCCCTCGATCACGGGAATGCCGATGTCGCCGGGCTCCCACGGCTCGACCGGAATCCAGGGATGAAGTTTGCGATAGTAGAGCTTGATCTCGCCGTGATCGTCGATGATCAGGCCCGAGTTGTAGGGATTGCCATGCGGGTTGAACTCCATGATGGAGAAGCAGCCCCAGATCTTGTTATCGACACAGGCCTGCTTGAAGGCCGCAACCTCCGGTCCGTCAAGCCGACACATGATCTCCGGATTGGTGTCCATCGACAGGCCGTGCAGCGAGTATTCGGGGAAGACCACCAGATCCATGGTGGAGAGATTGCGGCGGGCCTTGCCGACCATCCAGACGATGCGCTCGGTCTGCCTGGCGAGATCGGCCGCGCTCACCACGCTAGGCAGCTGCAGCTGCACAAGTCCGATAACCACACCGTTGGGGGATTTGTTCAGCCCGCCAAGCCCGTTCATGATCAGCTCCCTTGCCTGTCTGGCGCAGCGTCGTTGCGAGCCAGATCTTGTCGCAAGAAGCAAATCCGATTTCGATGAAGAGCTAAAGGTTATTTTTCAGGCGATGGCGCAGTTACGCGGCAGCAGGCGATCTCGTCACGCCACGAGATCGAGCAGCCGGCATGAGCCGCGCACCAGCACCTTGCGTCCTGTGGATGTTATCGCAGGCACGCCGTCATTCATGACAACGAGGCCGAGCTTGGCGAGGCTTTCGACGAGATAGGCCTTCGCGAGGCGACCGTTCGACACCGGGTTGCGAAGCGCCTTTAGCGCTTCCCACTGGTCGGTCGATAGATCAACGTCGAAATCGTTGCTCATGGTGCCTCAGCCGATCGTCCGGTTCGCGTGCCCCTGTTAGCGGCGCCGCATGAAGACCATGCGACGACAATGAGTCGGGAATTCGGTCAGCTGTTTAGAACATCTCTTCACAAATTGCGGCACTTCGTTGCGCCACAAGAGTTAACGTCGTTAGTGCACGACTACCGTCACGTTCTCCGATCACTAATTGATGATCCGCACTTGATGTTGCGATGCGAGCTGCCGCAGTGCACGGCAAGCATCACTGTCCTATTTGGCGTCGCGATATGCACAGAAATGATGAGGCGGGAGATTGAGGACTCTGTTACCTTGGCCTGCGGGGAATGGCTTCACACGGCCGGAGTGGAGTGCATGAACAGGCTGGTGGAAATTCGCAGTCAGGAATTCCTTTGCCGAGAGCGCGCGGCGCTCGATTCGAAGCGCCGGCCGTTCTGGCTGGCGCAGGCAGAAGAATGGGAGCAGCGCGCGCTCGATGAAATCGCGCGTCACTTTCGGGAATGCAATCAGGCCGAGCTGAACGCCGCCTGACGGAGGCGGCTGTTATTGCTTATTGATAAGTCGCCACAATATCGGAAACAGCGCGTTCGAGCTGTTGCGCGGTGGCGCATTGGCGCACGACGCTGCAAAAGGTTGCGTAGCGCGGCATCTCGGAATCGCCAAAGCCCCAGGCGAGCCGCCCCTCGGGATTGAGCCAGACCAACCGCTTCGAACGCTCGGAGATCCGGCGCAAAATGTCGGCGCGTGGGTCGAGATTGTTGCTGCGGGCATCGCCGAGCACGATCACCGTGGTCTGCGGCGTCAGCGCGCTCATGAACTCCTTCTCGAAATCGACCAACGAGGCGCCGTAATCCGACGAGCCGAAACCGACCTTGGACATGATCTCGGACATCGCCTCCTCCGGCGACTTCGTCTCCAGGATCTCGCTGACCTCGATCAGGTGCGAAGAGAAGGCGAAGGAGCGGACGTCGTCGACCACCTCGTGCAGCGAGTGGATCAGCAGCAGGAAGAAGTCCGAGACTTGCGCAACGGAGCCCGAGACGTCGCACAGCGCGACGATCTTCGGCCGGTCGCGATGCTTGCGCTTCCATGCCGTGAGGAAGGGCACGCCGCCCCAGGCCGCGTTGCGGCGGAGCGTTCGGCGAACGTCGAGATGGCCGCGGCGCTGGCGCTTGCGCGGCTTGGAATAGCGCTCGCGCAGCCGGCGTGCGATCTGGCGGATGAGGGCACGCATCTCGGCGACCTGGCGCCGCTCGATGCGGGCAAGCGGCGCGTTGCGCAGGATCTCGTTGCGGAGGTTTTCGGCCTCCTCGCGGGCATAGAGTGCGAGCCCTTGCGAGACCGTATCGCGCACGGCTTCGCGCAAGGCATCGAGCGCGGCGCGCAGGCGCTCGGCCAGCGACGGGTTGGTCGCGGTCAGTTGGTCGAGATCGTCGCGCAGGCGCTGGAGGCCCATGGCGTCGAGGATGCGGCTGGAGAATATGCCGCGCTGGGTGGAGTAGCGGATGTCGGACAGGGAGGCCGCGCCGGAGGCGCTGGCAATCGCGGCAGCGATCGCGTTGCGATCCTGCGACAATAGCATCTGCGCCAAGGGACCCAGGCCCTGGGAAGGCTGACCTTCGCCCGCCTCGCTCGCCGAGCCGGCGGAGGGCGGCTGATCCTCGCCTTGCGCAGCATCGTCTTCGCCGGCAGCCTCAGGCTGCTCCTGTCGCGGCTCCGGCTGGCTGAAGAACAGATCAAAGCAGTCGCCGAGCGCGAGCTTCTCGTCCTGCGACTTGGCGAGCGTCAGCAGCAGCGCATCGCGTAGCACGGCGCGGTCGGAGATGCCGACCTGCGCGACGGCGCGCATCGCATCGATGCTTTCGGCCGGCGAGACGTGAACGCCAGCCCCGCGTGCCGCCCGAAAGAAGCGATGGAGATTTTCGCGCATCGGCGTCAACCGAAGACGTTGGACCGGGCCGCCTTGGCAATGAAGGTCGTCACCTGCGGCGTCGCGGCCTCGATGTCGGCTTCGTATTTCAGGAGCACGTTGAGCGTGTCCTTGACGATCTCAGTATCGAGTTCGGAAGCCTGGAGCAGCACCAGCACACGCGCCCAGTCGATGGTCTCGCTGACCGAGGGCAGCTTCTTCAGGTCGAGCGAGCGGATCTCGTGGATGAAGCCGACCATCTGCCGCCGCAGCGTCTGCGAGATGCCGGGCACGCGGCTTTCGACGATGCGCTCCTCGAGCCGCTGCTCGGGAAAGCCGATATGCAGATGCAGGCAGCGTCGCTTCAGGGCATCGCCGAGGTCGCGCTCGCTGTTGGAGGTGAGGATCACCGTCGGCGGCGTGATCGCCGAAACGGTTCCGAGCTCGGGGATCGTGACCTGGAAGTCGGACAGGATTTCCAGCAGCAGCGATTCGAATTCGGCGTCCGACTTGTCGATCTCGTCGATCAGGAGCACGCAGCCGCCCGGCTGCTCAAGCGCCTGGAGCAGCGGCCGCGGCTCGACGAATTCCTTGGAGAAGAACACGTCGCCGAAATCGTGGAGCTGGTCGAGCGCGGCATGCAGCGTCTGCGCGCCGCCGAGAACCTCGCCGAGCTTGTCCTTGAGGATCTGCGTGTAGAGAAGCTGCTTGGCGTATTTCCACTCGTAGAGCGCCTTGGCCTCGTCGAGGCCCTCATAGCATTGCAGGCGGATCATCTTCATGCCGCGCCAAGCCGCGATCGCCTTGGCGAGCTCGGTCTTGCCGACGCCCGCGGGGCCCTCGACCAGGATCGGCTTCTCGATCTGCTGCGACAAATAGACGGCAGTCGCGATCTGCCGGCTCGCGATGTAGCCCTGCGCGGCGAGGCCGCTCTCCACTGCCTCGATCGAGGTCGAGGCCTTCTGATCAGCCACGAAAGGGCGCTCCCAAAGGTCTTGCGTGAGGCTTGTTCTGCCTGCGTTCCAGGCAAAGGACAAGCCACGTTTGGGAGACATCTGACCCGCGTGAACGGCGTTTTTTCCGCTAAGCGCAAATAGTCAAGCGCTTCGCTGTTGGCGCGATCAGTGCCGCAGCAGCTCCGGCTTGCGGATCGTCTGCCTCAGCTCGGCGCCGCAATCGGCGCATTCATAGACGAAGTCGATCTTGGCTAGGCTCCAATGCGGCTCGACCTCGCGCACATACATCGGCAGGAACCCCATACAGGTAGGGCAATTCACTGGCGCGATTTCGACGTCCTGATGATGCTGAACGTAAGCTGGCATCTCGGCTCTCCTTCGCAGGCGACCATCAAACCCCGCGCAAGGCTACTGCGGGTCGCCGCGGGGCCCTCATCAACTCTTTCGAACGGAGGCGGAACGGCGGCTGTTTGTGGTTCGCTGTGACATTCTTGTTACGGCTTCTATACTGTAACGGGCGGACCAAATGCCTATTTCACAGGCCGATCCGGTGTTCGAACTTTCATTTCAACGATAAAGGAGCACGCCCATGACGCATGCCATTCGCTTTCACAAAACCGGCGGTCCGGAAGTCCTGGTCTGGGAGGAGGTCAGCGTCGGCAAACCTGGGCCCGGCGAGGCGCGCATCCGCCACACCGCGGTCGGCCTCAATTTCGTCGACATCTATAACCGTTCCGGCCTCTATCCGGCGCAACTGCCGAGCGGGCTCGGCAGCGAGGCGGCTGGCGTCGTCGAGGAGGTCGGGCCTAACGTCACCGATCTGAAGCCGGGCGATCGCGTCGCTTATGGCGCCTCGCCGCTCGGGGCCTATTCGGAGGCGCGGCTGATCCCCGCCGACCGGCTGTTGAAATTGCCCGACGGCGTCGACGACAAGACGGCGGCGGCGATGATGCTCAAGGGGCTCACCACGCAATATCTGATCCGCCAGACCTATCGGGTGAAAGCCGGCGATACCATCCTGCTGCATGCGGCCGCCGGCGGTGTCGGCCTGATCTTGAGCCAGTGGGCCAAGCATCTCGGCGCGACCGTGATCGGCACCGTCAGCAACGACGAGAAGGCGAAGCTCGCCAAGGCGCATGGCTGCGACCATGTCATCATCTATACAAGGGAAGATTTCGTGAAGCGGGTCGACGAGATCACCGGCGGCAACAAAGTGCCAGTGGTTTACGACTCCGTCGGCAAGGACACGTTCCTGAAATCGCTGGATTGCCTCGCCCCGCTCGGCGTCGCCGCGCTGTTCGGCCAGTCCTCCGGCGCGGTGGAGCCGCTTAATCTTGGCCTGCTCGCCCAGAAGGGCTCGCTCTACGTCACGCGTCCGACGCTGTTTACCTACGCCGTCAAACGCGAAAATCTGGTGGCGATGGCGAATGAGCTGTTCGACGTCGTCAAGTCCGGCGCGGTCAAGATCGAGGTGCACCAGACCTACCCGCTGAAGGACGCCGCCAAGGCGCATGCCGATCTTGCGGCACGCAAGACCACGGGATCGACCGTTCTCCTGGTGTAATGCCCAACGGGATGGTGGCGCGAGCTCTAAAGCGCGATGCGATTAGGATGAATCGTCATCTCGCTTTAGGCTGTTGATTGATCATGATCGTTTCGGAAAACCGCTGCACACTTTGCGCTAACGCGGCCCTTCAGGTCCGGATCATGCTCTAGGCCTGAGTCACGTCCTCTCGTGCTTGCGCAGGTCGTGGATGTGGTCGAGGCGGATTGCCTGGAGATCGACGTCCTCGGGCTCGATCTGTGGGAGGGCCGCCTCGGCCAGGATGGCCGCGGTGACATCTTCGACCGAGTTCTCCACGATCTCGTGGATGAACGAGACGTTCCGATACTCACCCGAGGCGAGGCGGGAAATGACCTCGCGCCGGGTGATTTCGGGATCGACGACCGCCTCGCGGCCCCGCCGTCCATAATCGATCATCACGACGAAGTATTGCATGAAACGACCCTGCCGCGCCCCATGGTCGGGACGCGGCAGATTATTTCCGAAAATCGGAACTATGTCAAGTGTGATTTCTTTTAATCAGAAGTGGCAGCTCTCATTTGCCCTTCTTGCGCGGCCGCGCCGACTTCGCGCGCAGCCGCTCAAGCTGTCCCTTGGGCATGGACAGGCAGATCTCCCCGACCCAGTCAAGCTTGACGCCGACGATCGGCTTGGCATTGAAGCTCGTGAGGTTGACCACTGAGGGAGATTTGCCCCGCTCGATGGTCTTCAGATAGCGCTCGCCGGTCTTGAGGCGGACCACTGCCTCTTCGCCGTAGAAGCTCGACAGCGGGTGGCGCTGGTCCTTGTAGACGACGATCACGTCGCCGCTTTCGTATTTGGGCAGCATCGAATCGCCCACGATCTCGAATGCGATCGTCTCTTCCATGATCGGGAAGGGCAACGCGACGTCGCCGAGACCTTCCGGCGGAACCTGTTCGTAGTCCGGCTCGATCACGGCGCCGGCTCCGACGCGCCCCATGATCGGCGCGAGATTGAGCTCGAGATATTCCATGATCGGAATGATCTCCGAGGCCTTCACCAGGCGCTCGCCGCCGAGAATCTCCGAGACCGCGCCGGGCCGCACGCCCATGGCCGCAGCCAGGCCGCCCTTGCTCTTGCCCGTCTTCTCCAGGCCCCGCTCGATCATTGCTACGTCCAACATGGTGATTCCCTCGATTGCGCACCGTCTCGCCTCTTGTAATCCGAAATTCGGAATTGATGCAATTATGAATATCAGAAATACGGCTTGACTCTGTATTCGGAATAACGGAATGTGCGTCTCGCCTCCCGGGTGGAGGCGCATCACAGGACAGCAGCATGGAACCGGGCCATTGGCCGTCGGAGCACTCCGACGCGCTTCGCGACTATTTTCACAAAGGCATGTCTTATGCGGAGATCGGAAGACAGATAAACGCAAGGTTTGGAACGGCTTATACGCGCAGCGCGGTGGTCGGCCGCGCCAAGCGGCTCCGGCTCATCGTGCCGCAATGGATGACGAGCCCGGCGCTCGCGCCGCCCTTGCCGGGTGAACCCAGCCTGCTTTCGCCGCGCCGGGTGGCGTGGCCGAGCCTCAATCTGCCGCCGAAGTCCGCCATGAAGCCTGCGGCGCGGGTGAAGTTGCGCTGTGTCGGCATCCAGCCGCGCCTGATCCAATTGGTCGAGCTCGAGCCGGCCGACTGCCGCTATCCCTATGGCGGCGACAAGGACGGTGAGGAGATCACCTTCTGCGGCCACCCGCGCCAGCCGGGCTCGAGCTATTGCGCGCCGCATGGCCGTCTGACGCGCCGTTCCGAGGCTGCGTCGGCGGCCCGTGCCGCAGGCCCGGTCGTGCTGAAGCTGGTCTCGGCGCTCTGACGGTGCCGCCCTCCGTTCAACTCTCAGTCTTGCAAGGAGATCCGAGTGGCTCGTGCCCGACGCAACAAATCCTACAAATTGGCGCAGATCTACGACCGGCGGTCGCGGGAGGTGCCGTTCAACGCCGAGATCGCGGAGGTGGAGGTCGACAATCCGCTCGCGCTCGATTCCGGCGAGAAGATCCTGGCGATCCGATCGGTCCGCGGCGATCCGCTTGGCCGGCTGCACGCGCACCATCAGATCGATGAGGCGCAGTACCGCGGCGGCCGCGCCTTCCAGAACGATTGGGAGCGGGCGGAGCGCGGCCCGCAGGCGGTGGATACGACGCGCGAATATGTCGATGGGACGGGCACGCGTGAGCCCGTCACCGAAACCCAGCGCCAGGCGGTGCTGCGGCTCAACAGGATCGAACGAGAGCTCGGCACCGACGGCGCCGCGCTGGTGCACGACGTGCTGGTGCTGGGTCTGACCATGGATCAGGTTGGGCAGCGTCGTGCCGTCCGCACGCAACGCTGGAACGATTACTTCGCGCGGCGTTTTCGCGAATGCCTGGACCGGCTGGCGCTGATCTACGGCTTCGCGACGGAGACGGGAACGGCGCGCGGGGGCCGACGTGGATGATTGCGGAGCGCCGGCGGTCTCGGCCGCCGGCGCTCCGCCCATTGCTTACGGGTGAGGGACGATCTGGTAAGGCGTGGTGTAGGGCTCGACGCGCAGCGAGGCATGGGCCAGCAGCCCGATCTTGGCTGTCGGTGCCTGCTGTAATTCGCCGTTGGGGCCACGATGCACGTTGTATTGCCAGACGGTGAGATCGCCCTTCTGTGCCAGCGCGTGTGCAACGGCGCTCGCATCATTGCCGCCGAGCGCCTGAAGCTCCTGCGCCGACAGTCCGACGACGATTTCGTCCTTGACGGTGACGATCTTGAACAGGTTCATCTTGGTCTCCTGCGCCCATGCGCCTTGTGTCGAGACGGTGAGAAGCGCGATTGCGGCGCCCTTGATGAGATCGCAGCGAGAAAGCATGCCGTCGTCCTTTTGGTGCTGAGGCGCGCCCAAATCGAAGAGTTTTCAGCCATGGCGCCCGTGTCTGCGTGGCCGTGCCGCAACGGCTTGGTCGCTCGCGCGTGGACGGCGGTTCACGGTGGACCGGCCGCGAGATCGACTTTCACGCGCTTAATGCAACCGCCGGGACGGATTCAACAAATGCGTGTATCTTGCTGAAGAATCGCCAATTCGTGCGCGCTAACGTGCATTTAACATCGGAAACACGACGAAACCCCGTGTTGATTGACAGCAAGAGGGGCTGTGCGCGTGATTGATGACGCTTCTTGACGCAGGTGGGTGACGGCGATCGATATTCCTGTTATCCGGAAAACGCTGTGGCGCGATGCAGACCAAGCATCGCTATACCCACGGTTGGGCTTGCCGGATGGGTTGTTGCTTGGCATAGTTGCAACCAGATGGAAGCCGTCGTTTGGACGCGGTTCAGCCTGCAACCCGGCGGGTCCCTTCGGCCGAACGTTCGTCGCCATAGTTCTGTTGCGGCGTTCGGTTCTCGAGCGGATCACGACCGATGCTTGTCATAGGTGCGAGATGAAAAACCTCAATTTCGCGGCTGAGCTGCATCTCAAGCTCGGTGTGCCTGCAGGCAGCACCGTGGAAAGTCTGCGTCTGCTCCGGGCCTTCCTGAAGCTCGCGCCGCGACAGCGCTTCGAGGTGATCAAGCTGGTCGAAGATCTCGCCACCGACGAAGCTCTTCCCGAGCACCCCTTATCCTAGAGCCCGGCCGCGCGCCCATCCTGCCCATTTTCCTGCCAGAGCAGGCTCCCCGGCATCGTTCGCCGGAACGCTGGCGGCTGGATGGCGGTCAGGCAAATGTGGTATTCAGACGGAAAAAGGGAGGAGTGAGACCATGATCGAACCGAAAATCGAAGTTCCGGCCGAACTGCGTGATTTGGCCGAGAAGACCATCGACCAGGCCGAAAAGGCCTTCGGCATGTTCTTTGAAGCGGCGACCAAATCGATGTCGTCCGTTCCGGGGGCGGGGACAGAGGTGTCGAAGCAGGCGTTGGCTTTCACGGAGCAGAACATGAAGTCGGCCTTCGAGCATGCGCGCAAGCTGGTGCATGCCACCGACCTCCAGGAGGCGATGCGAATCCAATCCGATTTCCTCCGCAGTCAGTTCACCAGCGCCGGAGATCACATGCGTCAGATGACCGGCAGTCTCATGCAACCCGGCAAGGGCAAGTCCTGATTTTCGGTCTGTGTACAGCGTGCCCACAAATTGATCTTGTATGACGTGAAGATCCGCGCTTCGATACCGGTGCAGGTCCATGATGGGCCACCGAATGATCTCATTCGCCGTCTGTCATCCTTTCTGCTGATCCCTGCCGGTCCACCGGCAGGGATTTGCATTTGCAGCCTTCGTGCAGCCCGGCGTGACCATCCGGGATGAAGCTCAGACTATTGCTGAAGTATGACCTTCGGAAAAGCGCGCCGCTCGGTTTGCGCGAGCGCGGCCTTCGGCGGCCGATCAGGCATCTAACGCAGCGATGCGATGTAGGCCGCGATATCGCCGGCTTCGGTTCGGCTCAGGGGAAAATTCGGCATCTTCGGGTGCGGATCGAGCAGGAAGAATGCGAGCCTTTCCGCACTGAAATCCGGCCTGCGCGCGACGGACGCAAAGGAAGGGACGTCGGCGCTCGCCTGAGCCTGTCCGTTCGCCACGACATGGCAGCTCGCGCACCAGCGCCTGGCGAGTTCGGCGCCGTGACCGGCATCAGCACCGAGAGCGGACGACGAGCCGAAGCCAGAGACGAGGCCAAGCAGCAGGAAAATCCGTCTCACATGTCGGAGCATAGGGCAATCTTTCTGCATTCGCTTGCGGCTGCCGCGCTCATCCGCAGCAGGATCCTGGAAATTGCGAGAGATCGATGCGAGCGACGATCGAGCGCAGCAGCCTGCGGGTCGAACGATAGAGATGCCGCATGAATGCCGGCACTCTCGCCGCGGGCAGGCCCTTCGGAACAAGGCTTTTCGTACCAAGACTTCCGGTATAGTGCGACACGTGTCTCTCCGACAGCATGTGGTTTCTTACCGTGCCGTGTCGGAGCCGCCTTGATCTGCCGCAAAGCGTCCCGGCCAATAGTCGCCCGGGTTCATGATCATTGGGCTCTTCGTATCCGCAGGCGTGAGCGCGCTGCTGGCGCTGTCACGCAGGAAGCGGTCGAGCGTCTCCTCACGATGAGGGTCATCAGCGTCTGTGCCCGTGGAAACTCCGGCCGCGCACTCCGGCCTCATTCTGAGGAGCCCGCCTCAAGCGGGAGTCTCGAAGGATGGCCGCGGGGAAAAGCTGTCAGGATGCGACATCCCGCCCGAAGGACCGGGCGGCTAGAGACAGCTCGCCCGGCCGCGTTCGGGGCAGAGCCGGAACGCGCTCGACAGCGTGAAAAGAAAGCGTGGGCTGCGACGCTCGTTGTCCGGCGCCCGGTAGCTTAAGGGGACGGCGACGCCGAAATCGGCCTGGAGGTCGTCCGGCAGGAAGAAGCGCACACCGGCTCCGGCCGATGTCAGCGACAGCCCGTCGCTCAGGCGATAACCGTGGTTCCAGACTGCGCCAGCGTCGCCAAAGGCATAGAGCTGGTAGCCGGTCCAATAGCGGAAATTGAGCTTCTGGTCGAAGCGCAGCTCGAGCGAGCCGGCAAGGCCGTTGTCGCCGCTGATCTCGGCTGCGCCATAGCCACGGCCGAAGGCCGCGCCGCCGAGATAGAATTGTTGCGAAGTGAACAGCGGGCGCGACGCCGTCTGGCTCGCGGCAGCGAGCTTGAGCGACCAGACATCGTTGAGTGTCTGGTAGCGCGTGAACCAGAGGTTCAGGACCGAGAAGTTCGAGGAGGCTCCGTCGCGTGACAACAGATCGTCCTCGAAATGTGAGGCGCCAAAAACGTCGAGCCCCTGACGGTAGGTCAGAGTCGCAAAATTGGTGCCGCCAAAAGGATCCAACAGCCGGTAGTCGGCGGTCAGGCTCGCCGTCCTGATGTGGTCGTTGTACCAGGGCCCGTAAAGGTCATGCTCGGACACATTGCTGAAGGTCGTGGCGGCGGTCAGCGTGAGCGTGGAGGATTGCGACTGCAACGGGACCATGCTGGCACGCAGCTCGAACGCGTGGGTCGTGGTGATGTCGCTATCGAGCCGGCGCATATCGCCCGGCCTTACCGCGCTGTACAGCACGGAAGCACCCAGGCGGACACCGTCGACGCCGACGGGCGCATCGTACGACAGCCGTGCGAAGCCGAGCTGGCGGGGGTCGTTGGCAATGGTCGACAGGTTGACCGCCAATGCATCGCCGGGCGCGAGGTAGGAGTTGAACGCGCCGGTGGCGTAGGTCTGCCAGGGACCGACCGACGAGGATCCGAGATTGTCGAGGCCGAACGAGGTGAAGACGTGCCAGGTTTTCAAGTAGATGGTCAGGCGGAAGCGGCCCGTCGTACCGCCGATCTCCTCCAGCGCAGTGTCGGTGATCCGGACGCCCGGCCTGCCATTGATCAGGAAGAGCTGGCGTTCGAGCGTTGCCAGTCGCGAAGGATGTTCGGTCAGAACCGGCGCCAGCATCGGCCTTATGCCGAACCGCTCTGCACCGTCGCCCTTCAACTCGGCCTGCACGATCGCACCTTCCAGGACCTGAATCCGGACACGGCCGTCGGCGATGTCTTGTGGTGGCACGATGGCGCGGCTCAGATGAAAGCCGGCTTCGCGGTAGAGGTCGCTGATGGCGCCTGCGATCGCGGCCAGATCCGCCTGCGAGACCTTCCGGCCGAGATAAGGCTGGTAGACAGCGGCGATGCGATCAGGGGAAACCGCATGGGCGCCGCCGACGCTGACGCCGCGCAGCACGAATTGCGGCTTGGTATCGCCGCCCGTCGTGGGCTGTCCGACGCTCGGCAACCGGACCGGCGGCCGGCCGAGCGATTCCTGCTCGGTCTGGTTATCAAAATATTTCTCGGGCTGGCGCGGGTCGAAACCCGGCTGGTTCGCCTGTTGAGCAAATGCCGCTGGAGTTGCCGCCAAAATTACTGCCGCCGATACCAATGCGGTAAGGCGATGCCGCGTCTCACCGCGCGCGTCGACTTTGTCTCCGTAGTTCAACGGAGGATCTGCCACGGGACGGTAAGGGTTCGTTAGCCGCATGATTTTTCATAGGTTTTTATGGTCAACGATTGGTTAATCCGGCCGCTCCGCTGGCCGCTTTCCGATAATCCTATCTTGAGTGATTTCGGATACCCCTCAGGCTTGGCTGTAAACGCGGGCTGAGGATCATCATGTTCGGCAGAGTTGGAATGCGGCGCGCCCTGGCGGCGGCGCTGATCCTGGGATCGGCCTCCAGCGCATTCGCGGCGGACGACGGTGTGTGGTCCGTCAGCAAATCCTCGGGCGAGGTCTGGCTTGCGACGAGCGGCGCCCAGCAGGTGTCGTTGACGTCAGAAGGAACGCTGAAACCTGGCGATACCATTCGCACCGGTCGCAACGGGCGCGTCCTCCTCGTCCGCGGCGAGGAAACGATCCTGATCTCCCCCAATTCGGTGGTGGGCCTGCCGGCCGAGAAGAAGGACGGCCTGTCGACCACCATCATCCAGCAGGCGGGTTCGATCCTGCTCGAGGTCGAGAAGCGCAACGTCAAGCATTTCGAGGTCGAGACGCCCTATCTCGCCGCCGTGGTCAAGGGAACGCAGTTCAGCGTCACGGTCGGTGCCGGTAGCACCAAGGTCGGCGTGCTCCGCGGCCAGGTCGAAGTCTCCGATTTCAAGACGGGACAGATTGCGCAAGTGATGCCCGGACAAGCGGCCACCGTGTTCGAACACGGCAAGCCCGGTCTCAGCCTCAGCGGTGCGGGGACGCTCAATCCGATCGAGCAGGGCAAGCCCCGCGCACCCACGATCGAGCGTGTCCCAGTGCCGAAGTCGGGCCTGTCGGCGCCGCGCCATGCGGCCAATGGCCATGCCATCCATGCGCTCGGCCCCATCGACAAGGGAAGCAAGGCAGCCGGCGCACCCAAGGCCTCGGGGCAGGCGGCCGGGGGGCATGCCCCCAAGGCAGGAGCCGTGCGCATTTCGGCCGCGCTGGGAGAGGTCAAGCTGAACGTCCACAAGGCGACGCGCGGCCTTGCGCACGGCGGCGTTCCGCCGGGGCAGGCACGTAACGCGAATGCCAGGGGCGACAGTCAGACGATCTGGAACGATGGCAAGACGAGCCCGGCTGCATCCAACGGCGCGGCAAGCAGCGGTGCCGCCAGCGCGAACGCCACGATCGCCGCAACGACGGCCGGCGCATCCAGCGATGCCCCGCGAGCAAACAACGGAAAGGACGGTGGCAACGGTAATTCGGGTAACAACAACGGCAACGGCGGCAACAGCGGCAACGGCGGCAATCCAAACAATAGCGGTAACGGCGGCAGCAACGGTCACGGTAACAGCAGCCATGCCGACAACGGCGCCACCGGCAATGGCAGAGGCAACAACGGCCACGGCCATGGAAATGGCAGCAATGGGCACGGCAGACGCTGAACTCTAGGTGGACGCGTCCGTCGGGGCGGGTGTGGGGGGAGGCTCGGGTGAAACGCTATCGGCCGCATGTTCTTGTCGTGATCGCGCTCGCGGTGGTGTTGTCCACGGGCTGGCACGCTGCGCTTCGCAATGCGCTCACCGATCTTCGATTCAAGTGGCAAACGCGTGCGGCCACCGGTGACATCGTCGTGGTCGGTATCGATGCGCCGTCGATCGACCAGATCGGGGTGTGGCCCTGGCCACGGCGTCTCCATGCCGAAATGCTGCAAAGGCTGGAAGCGGCAGGCGCGCAGGAGGTTGCCTTCGATGTCGATTTCAGCACGCCGTCGGATCCCGCCTCCGACGCGGCCTTCGCCAAGGCATTGCGAGACGCCGGCGGTTCGACGATCCTGCCATCCTTCAAGCAGCCGACACCGAGGGGCGGCCCGGCCCACGTCAACCGGCCGCTGAAGGCGTTCAGCAACCAGTCGTGGCCGGCTCTCGTCAATGTCGCAATCGAATCCGACGGGCTGGTTCGCCGCTATCCGTTCGGCGAGAAGCTCGGCGATGCTTTCATGCCTTCGATGGCCGTCGTGCTGGCGGGACAGGACGCCAATCGGCGACCGCCCTTTCTGATCGATTTCAGCATTCGCGCACCCTCCATTCCCGCCGTCTCCTATGTCGACGTGCTGCGCGGCGATCGCGCCACGCTCGACAAGCTGAAAGGCAAGAAGGTCATCATTGGCGCCACGGCGCTCGAGCTCGGCGACCGTTTCAGCGTTCCCAACGGCAGTATCATCTCGGGGCCAGTCCTCCAGGCGCTCGCCGCTGAATCGATCCTTCAGAACCGGACCCTGCGCTGGACCTCCGATGTCGGCATGGTGGTCGGACTGGGCGCAATCTGCCTGCTGATGCTGTATTCGTGGCGCCGTATCGCGCCAGGACTTCGCGTCGCAATCCTGATCGCAGCCGGGGCGGTGGTCGAGCTGGCCGCAATCCTTGTGCAGGCAAGATGGCCCCTGGTCATCGATACGTCGCTGTTCCACATCGCCATCGTCGCTTACCTGACCGCGATTGCGCTCGACGAAATCGACTTCCGCAGCCTGCTCGGACGCATCGCCGAGAGCCGCTTTCATCGCATCGCGATGTCGCTCGGCGACGGGCTGGTCTGCACCGACGAGGATCACCGCATCACGGTCTGGAATCCCGGCGCCAGCGCGATCTTCGGCTACATGCCGGCCGAGATCATCGGCCGCCCGTTCGAAACGCTGTGCGCTTTGCCGGCACACGCCGGTGCAAGACCGTCCATGCACGACGCCGCGCGCCAGGCGCTCCTGGTTCCGGGCGGCGCCGTCGTCGTCGAGTTCGAAGGCCGGCGCAAGAACGGCGAAACCTTCCCGGTCGAGGCGAGCTTTTCGGGCTGGCAGGGAACGGACGGCTTTCAATATGGTGCCATCCTGCGCGATATCTCCGTGCGCAAACGTGAAGCCGAACGCATTCGATATCTCGCCGAACATGACGCGCTGACGGGGCTGGCCAACCGGAACATGCTGCATGTGGGCCTGACCGATCTGATCGCCGCGGCGGAGCGACGGTCTTCGAGCGTCGCGTTGCTCGTGCTCGGGCTCGACGGCTTCCAAGAGATCAACAACATGCTAGGGCACTCCGCCGGCGATCTGGTGCTGCGCGCGGTCGCCGAGCGGCTCCGGAGCGAGGTCGGTGGCAAGGCGATCGTCGCCCGGCTCAGCGGGGACGAATTTGCCATCGCGATCGATTGCGCAGAGATCACCGAGCCGGTCGCGGCGGTGACCGAACGAATCGCGCGCGCGTTCGAAGCCCCTCTCGCAACCGGCACGCGCCAGCACCGGGTCAAGATCAGCGTTGGCGTCGCCGTCTATCCTGAAGGCGGGAGCAACGCCGATGACCTCCTGAGCAACGGCCATCTCGCGCTGACGAAAGCCAAGGCGACCAGGCGCGGCGGCCACGTCGTATTCGAAGCCGCGATCCGGCAGGAGCTCGAGAACCGCTTGAGGCTGGAGGGCGAGCTGGCGCTTGCCGCCGACCGCAGCGAATTCGAGCTGTTCTACCAGCCGCAAGTTCGTCTGATCGACGGCAGCCTGGTCGGGGCCGAGGCGCTGATCCGCTGGCGGCATCCGTTGCGCGGCTACGTCTCGCCGGCCGAATTCATGCCTGTTGTCAACACCTCTGCGCTGTCGGAGCGGATCGCGAACTGGGTGATGGAGACCGCCTGCCGCCAGGCGCGAGCTTGGGAATTGTCCGGCAGCGATGTGCGCGTCGCGATCAACCTCTCACCCTCGCAGCTTCAGTCCGGCGACCTCGCGCATTCCGTTGCAGCGCTGCTCGAAGAGACCGGGCTGACGCCGTCGCTGCTCGAGATCGAAGTCACCGAAGACATCCTGCTGCATGACGAGCGCCGCGTGCTTGAAATGTTCAAGCGAATTCAGGAGCTCGGCGTCCGGATCCTGTTCGATGATTTCGGCACCGGTTATGCGAGCCTGAGCTATCTCAAGAAATTTCCGCTCGACGGCCTCAAGATCGACCGGTCGTTCGTCTTCGGTCTTCTGTCGAATTCCGACGACGCCGCCATCGTCGGGTCGACCATCGGCCTCAGCAAGCAGCTCGGTCTCACCGTCGTCGCCGAAGGCATCGAGAACCGCGCAACGGCCGACTTCCTGGTCAGCATGGGATGCGAGGAAGGGCAGGGCTATTTCTTCGGCCGTCCGATGCCCGGCGAGGCATTCGAGAGACAGTTCCTGGCGGCTGAGCTCGAGACTGTCAGCGCCGCCTGAGCGAGCGGCTTTGGCCTGCGCGTTGACACCAGCACTCCGAATGGAGGCTGGTTGTCTTGGCGAGCACCGTCGCGCGGGTCAACATCCGGTATTCAGCGTCCAGTGACGGTGCCCACATTCCTTGCTTCCCGCGAGTTCGCATCGCGATCTGAGCGCGAAAAATGCGCCACGGGGATTGGCCTCGCATGGTCTGCTTTCGAAAGCTGAGCGGAGAGGCCTCTTGAAGTGCGCAGGGCAGCTTTTGACCCAACTCGGACATCGGACCGCGGCGAAGCCGGTTTCATCCCTACCAAAACGCTGGCCTCAGTCATATGATGCCGTCGTCTGCGGTTGAGGTACGTATGAGGCGCCGGGATTTGCTTGGTGCTCTTGCTGGTCTGGTGGCCGTGCGGCCGGTAACGGGCCGCGCGCAGCAATCCCCTCGATTGCCAACCATCGGGTTCTTGGGTCAGAGCACCCCTTCGGTCGAGCGCCAACGGCTTGCTGCATTCTTGAAGCGACTGAGTGAACTCGGATGGATCGAGGGGCGAACAGTCGCGATTGAATATGCGTGGGGCGAAGGAAACAGTGAACGCTTCGCTAAATTTGCGACGGATTTCGTTCGGCTTAGAGTCGATGTCATTGTAACCTCGGGGACCGCAAACGTTATCGCGGCGATGCAGGCAACATCGGTTATCCCGATCGTGTTCGCGGTGGCGGGAGACCCAGTTGCAAACAAACTGGTTGCGAGTTTGGCGAAACCTGGCGGCAACGTCACGGGCCTCTCGACGGTAGCAACCGATCTTGCCGGCAAGCGCCTAGAACTTTTGCGCGAGGCCATTCCAAGTCTTCGGCGTTTGGCAGCTATTGGGAACATTGGCAATTCCTTGTCCGCACTGGAGCTTAGTGAAGTGCAAGCGGCGGCGGCGAGGCTTGGTCTTGAGACCGACATCCTCACAATTCGTCAAGCAGAGGACATCCCGTCTGCCTTCGAGGCGCTAAAAGGTGGTGCAGGGGCATTGTATATAGTTGCCGATCCGCTTGTGAATACCCACCGCGATCGGATCCAGACTTTAGCAATGGGAGCGCGACTGCCAACAATCTACAACGCCAGAGAGCACGTCGAAGCGGGTGGCCTCATGTCTTATGGGCCGAATTTTACGGATTTGTATCGCCGCGCTGCCGAATACGTCGACAGGATTTTGCGTGGAGCAAAACCCGCTAATCTTCCGGTGGAGCAGCCGGCCAAGTTCGACTTCGTCGTAAACTTGAGGACCGCCAAGGCCCTTGGCCTAGCTTTGCTGCCGTCGATGCTTGCCCGCGCAGATGAAGTGATCGAATAGAGCTGTTGTTTGCTGCGGTGCATGAGTCCGTTCATGGCCCATCGTGTCACATTGGTGAGCAAGATCGGCCGGACCGGTCGCGTTTGACCCGAAACGCACATCGCGGCCGCACCTGGTTCCCCAGTCGCGCCGGTACTTACGGGTGGGCGGCAGCCAAATTCTCCACCGAATTTCGCTAGCCTGACGCGGAATGAGGTGCGACACTCGCGCCCGCGGTTTGTCACGCAGTAGGCCACCATGGCTGACATCCCGGCCACTCACTATGTCAAAAGTGACGACGTCCATATTGCCTATCAGGTGATGGGCGACGGTCCGCGCGACCTGCTGTTCGTCCCAGGTTTTGTCTCCAATGTCGAAGCGCTCTGGCAATCGCCGGCACGCGCTTCCTTTTTCCGCAAGCTTGCAACGTTTGCGCGGGTCATCACGTTCGACAAGCGCGGCACCGGAATGTCCGATCGCGGTTCCCAGATCTTCACGCTTGAACAGCGGATGCACGACGTGCAGGCGGTGCTGGACCAGGTTGGTTCTCAGCGGGCCACCTTGTTTGGCGTGTCCGAGGGCGGTCCGATGTCGCTGCTCTATGCAGCTACGTATCCCGAACGCACGTCAGCTCTGGTGCTTTGTGGCACTTATGCGCGACGCTCGTGGGCCCCTGACTACGCATTCGCGTGGACCGATGCGCAGTGGAGCGCTTTCCTCGATGACATTGAGCACCATTGGGGTTCGGCAGATGCGATGAGTTTGCTGATGTGGGCGCCTAGCCTCGCTGGCAATAAGCAGGCACTTGAGCAAACCGCCGCCTACTTCAGGGCCTCGGCAAGCCCAGGCGCGGCATCGGCGATCATGCGCATGAACCGGGAGATCGATGTCAGGGACATCCTACCCGTGACGCGTGTGCCGACCTTGATTTTGCATCGCACCGATGAGCGCGTCATTGACGTGAAGCATGCGCGCTACATGGCGCAGCAGATTCCTTGCGCCAAACTGATTGAGCTCAGCGGTCAGGACCATATGGTCTGGGTTGGCGATCAGGATGCAATTATCAATGAGGTCGAAGAGTTCGTCACCGGGCATCGGCAAGCAGCGGAGCCGGACAGGGTGCTTGCAACTGTGCTGTTTGTCGACATTGCGGGATCGACGGAGCGCGCGGCCGCTCTCGGCGACGGCGCCTGGCGCGTGCTGCTGGATGCGTTCTATGCCAAAGCTCGGGGCGTGCTCGGCCAGTATCGCGGCCGCGAAGTCAATACCGCCGGCGACGGTTTCCTTGCCACGTTCGATGGCCCTGCGCGCGCTGTGCGTTGCGCAAGCGCAATCGGCGACGCGGTGCGCCCACTCGATCTGAAGGTCCGTTGCGGTTTGCATACCGGCGAGTGCGAATTCGTCGCTCACGATATTGTTGGCATTGCCGTGCATATTGGTGCACGTGTGGCCGCGCTAGCTGCCCCGGGTGAAGTTCTGGTCTCACAGACGGTTCGCGATCTCGTGGCAGGCTCTGGATTGACGTTTGAGGAGCGCGGCCGCCACATTCTCAAAGGCGTGCCCGACAAATGGCGTCTGTTCCGTGCGGTAACGACCTAGCACGTCTTCACCCGCCATGCGGTCAACGCACCGATGACCGCTTTTGGCCCACCGCTGACTTCGCCTCTTAGGCTCGCAGCGTCCGCTTCCGAGGGCTGAGGGGAAACCGTCGCCGGAGCCGCCGAGGGCAGCCTTTGCCCCAAAGCCGACCTGCCGCAATGGAATGAATGCAGACGACAAGGAGCTGCCCGAGCCAACACGGCCTTACTCGAACGTACCCGGCTAGGCTTTCCTGCCTGACGACGGATCACCGGTCGGACGTCAGCGACTGGGGTCCGGACGGAGTACATCAGTCCTGATTCAAGCCGGTCCGAGTGTCAGCGGTGGCGTCCGCTGGGCGTCGACTCGCCGGACAGCCGACCCTCACGTACCAAAGCCTCGCTTCGTACCCCGCTGTGCCTTGAAACCTTGCATCTCAAGCTGCAGAATTGCTAGGCACCCCAAAGGCTGACGATGGATGCCGCTGCGGCAGGAACAACGGGTTGAGCGGCACCTTGCCGCGATTTTTGCGGCGGACGTCGCGGGCTACTCGCGATTGGTAGGCCTGGACGAACTTGGCACCTTGAAAAGCCTCGCCAGCGCGCGTGAGGTCATGGACGCTCTCATTGAGGAGCATGGGGGCCGGATTGCCAACACTGCGGGTGACAGCGTCCTGGCGGAGTTCCCGAGCGCGGTCGATGCCGTTCAATGCGGCGTTGCGGTCCAGGGTCGACTGCTAGAAATGGGACGAGAGATCGCTCGAGACCGGCGTGTCCAGTTCCGGATCGGTATTCACGTGGGGGATGTCGTAGCGCGCGGGCGAGATCTGCTTGGAGATGGGGTCAATGTCGGCGCGCGGCTCCAAGAAGTCGCCGAGCCAGGGGGCGTGTGCATCTCGGGCGCCGTCTACGAGCAGGTCCACAAGGCGCTCCCATTCTCTTTCAAGAATCTGGGTCTTAAAAAACTCAAGAACATCGACCGAGCGGTCCAGGCCTACGCTGTTTCGAGCGAGAGCCTGGGCTCGGCGCGGACGGGCTTCGCCGACCCGACCGCGCACGATGGCGCGTCGCAGCGGGCGCGAAGCATTGCCCTTGCTGCGATCGCCGTCGCTTCCCTGGTGCTTGCGAGCGCGGGCGGAGCCGTGTGGTGGATGGGGGCCCAGCAGCGAGGCGGGGTGCAGAACGCGGGCGACAGCACCCCGGTGCGGTCCGACAAACCCTCAGTTGCCGTGCTGCCGTTCTCCAATCTCAGCGACGACAAAGCCCAAGAATACTTCTCGGATGGGATTACCGATGATGTGATCAACGAGCTTTCCAAAGTGGCCGGGCTCTTCGTCGTCGCCCGCAACTCCACCTTTACCTTCAAGAACACTGCCGTGGACGTGCGAAAGGCCGCTGCGGATCTCGGGGTCCGCTACGTGGTGGAAGGCAGCGTGCGCCGAGCCGCGGACCGGATTCGCATCAACGTTCGACTGGTCGATGCGGCGAGCGGCGGGCAGCTCTGGGCAGATCGCTACGAGGGCGCGATGGGAGATGTTTTCGGGCTGCAAGACGAAATCGCCGGCAAGATCACGCGAACATTGGCGGTTCAGTTGACATCCAAGGAGCAGGGGCAAATCGCCACCAAGCGCACCGAAAACCCGGTGGCCTACGACGAATTCCTGAAGGGTTGGAACAGGTACCTTCAGCAGAATCCGAAGGCCGCGCGCGAGGCGATCGGCCACTTCGAGCGAGCGATCGAAATCGAGCCGAATTACTCTCGTGCTTTTGCTGCGCTCGCGGCCACATACTGGCAGATTGCAAGGAGACAATGGCAGGAAGAGAGGTTCGGGCTAAGATCGGTGCACGATGCGCGCTTGAAGGCTGAAGAGTACATCACAAAAGCACAACAGTCTCCGATTTCCCTCAATCATCAGGTCGCTTCGGCCATTCTGTCTCAGCAAGGAATGCACGAGAAGGCGATCAAAGAGGGAGAGCGAGCAATCAGCATGGATCCCAACGACGCGAACGCCTACGTCGCGCTCGCTGGAGCGTTGAGCTTAGCCGGTCAGCCGGCCAAGGCTCTTGAGCTCGTCCTCCATGGCATGCGGCTCAATCCATTCTCCCCACCTTCTTACTTTTATGAACTCGGATTGGCCCAATTCGGGTTGGAGCAATTTCAAAGTGCAGCGGCAAGCTTGGAGCGGGCTATCGCTCTCAATTCAGACGACCGATGGGCTTATCGTGTGCTTCTCGCCGCCTACGGCCATTTGGGCCGGAAAGCGGACGCTGAACGGATCTTTTCGTTGGCCGAGAAGAATCGACAGGGACTAGACCCACTCTCTATTCGAGGAACTGCTTTCTGGTATCCCTTCAAGGATTCAGCGGATTGGGAACGCATGGCGACGGGCCTTAGACTCGCCAACGTGCCCGATTAGCGGCCTCAAAATCTCATTACCTGACCTGGGGCGACGTCCAAGACCTGGACACTAGTAGATCCTAAAGCCTTCTTGAATTCGGCCGGGGTTCGGTTCAGCACCGGAAAGGTGCCGTAGTGTATTGGTATCACCGCTTTCGGCTTGATCAGCTCCCGAACCGCGTAAGCGGCTTCGTCAGGCCCCATGGTGAAAAAGCCCCCGATGCACACCAGCGCGAGGTCCGGGTTGTGGAGCTCCCGAATGAGCGCCATGTCGCCAAAGGCGCTGGTGTCGCCCGTGTGGTAGACCTTGAAGCCGTTCTCCATCTCAATCACGTAGCCAACGGAAACTCCGGCCCCTCCGCCTTGCCGGATGGATGCTGACTGGTCAGGGTTCCTTATGCCGAGAATATTGTAGTCGAGCGACGAGCTGTGATCGGCCGGCACCATATGGATCTTGACGCCCCGGCCGAGCGGCTCGGCCATGCCGCCCCTATTCATGGCAATGACGTTGTTCTCTTCAAGGAGACCCAGCGCGACAAGATTTCGTCCGAACTCGTAATTGGCAAGAACCTTGGCGCCCGTCAGACGTGCCAGATCGAGGAGATCGGAAATATGATCCTGGTGGCCGTGCGTCACTAGGATCAGGTCCACTTTTCCAATCGCCTTCAAGTCCCGGTACTCAGGCGGCGTCTTCGGGTTTCTGGTGAGGAAGGGATCAATCACTATCACTTTGCCGGCGACACTAGTGATGCGGGTCGTTGCGTGCCCAAGCCAAAGCACTTCCACCGGTTGGGCTGCGGGATAGCCCGGGACGATCACGAGAAAGAAGCTCACAAAGAGAGCCCACTTGGCTTTCATTGGAAACTCCGAACAACCGCTTCTGCTTTCGTGATTACTCTATCACGGTATTCGACGGAGTCGCACGCGATCCGACTGAGAGCCCCGCGGAACTTGGAACCATGTTCAGACGATCTAATTGGAACGTTGTCCATCTCAGCTGAGGACCAGCAGCTGGTAAGCATCTTGATGAGGAGGGAGCCAAAAATGGACGACGAACGAAAATCATCAAAAGCGGGGAAACGGGCCGCTGAAGGCTTGCGCGAAGCAGCTTCCAAGGAGGAAGAAAAAACCGAGAGCAAGATGGGGCAGGATCTAGCTAAGGGCGCTGATCGTTTCGAAGAGCGCTCGAAAAGCTCTGATGGAAGAAGCGCAGGCGAGAAACAAAAAGACTGAATCCACCAGCAGACCCGTCCCGGCTTTCCGGCTTTCTGACAGAACGCACCCTCAAACGACTGCGCGGCGTTTACGCATAAGGCGATGATCTGCCTGCGCTGGCTATTCGTGCCAAGGAAAGGGGCGGCTCGCGCGTGAAGCGCGCTTATGACCCCACGGCAGACGTTAGGCTGTTCGCGTTGGCAAGTTGCTCAAGCGGCCGTGCTGCTGCCTAAAGCACGGCGACATCGCGAACGCAATCGGCGGACGCTTGCGCGAGCCGCGCTCAGCATTCGACCCTTCAAGGTGAAGTCTACCGTTGGCAGGTGCCACCGCGGCAATGCGACGAATAGTGCCTTCGGTACTCGGCTCCGGGACCGAACCGCAGCGCGAGCCAGTCCTGACGGAGGATGGTCTCACTAGGGGGCGGTCGCAGACAACAGCGTTGAGGGACATTGGTTCGCGTCAGCTTTGGCTCCGCAGCGATTTTCACGATGCACCAAAGCGCGATGCGATTAGGATGAATCGTCATCGCGCTTTAGGTTATTGTTTGAGTATGATCTTATCGGAAAACCGCTACGCACTTTTCCGGATCATGCTCTAACGCACAGAGGCGTCGAATGCCGTCACCCGTTCAAGGCTGTAACAGCGAAAGGAGGCGTTGTCGGTCCTGATCAAGAACACGCTGGGCTCTGCGCAATGTGTCCAACTCTATTTCAGCGGTAGCGGTATCCTTTCCTTCCCGCTTCAACTGAAGGATCGCTCTCTCTTGCTCTGCAAGGCGTCGTTCTCCTTCAACTACATCGCGCTCGACCTGCCTCAACGCATCATAGACGAAGGTCTTGTCCATCAGTGTGCTCAGCTGGCGCCGCCAATCTCTTCTTTTTCGATCAACCTCAGCTCCGTCTCAACGTTCCCGCTCGCCACCGCTTTTCGCCGAAGCCAATCTCATGCGCCGGGCAGATTAAAGCTGCTTGTGCCCGCAGAGCACTGCGCTGGCGCCGGGCTGGTTCCTTGTCTGGCGATTCTTCAGAGCCGCCTCATCGATCCAGGTACCGCTTGGTCCCTCGGTGCCATTGCGAGAGAGAGCAGCCGCACGCGCTCGTTGTCACGCATGCCAGCATTCGGTCATCGTCTTGGATCCAGTCAGGCCCCGAGGAGGCTTGCTTGCCGGCTGTCGCCAGCCACAGCTTGTGTCCCTCGCATGCTCGGGCAGATAGATAGCTCGCCGTAAAGAAACTAATTCCCCAGCGGACTGCATCGTTCAAGTCCTGGCGCAATTAAATATTAATATAATACGCCATTTTAAATGAATTAAATGCTGGACGAGATTTAAATTTGGATTAGAATGAGGGCCGCTTGGCGCCGGATGAACGCGTCAAGGACCTCCTAGAAGCGGCCCCATCATCCCGCCCTGTCGCCCCGTTCCAAGGATGTAAGGGCCGCTTCTAGGGCAAATTGTGAGGCAAATCATGCACCTGTCATTAGGTGATTTGTTTCTCATCTCCGCGGCAACGGCTACGCTCCTCATGATTGAGATCGGAGTCTTGATGATCGTGGGTCTGATCTGAGCCAGTGAAGAAGAGCGTAGGGACTGTTCTGAGGACCACCTACATATCACGTGTCGTTGTAAGCGTGTTCGGCCTCGATCGCGCGGAGCAGGGCGGCAAGGCTGGGATATTCCGCGCCATTGCGGACGTAGCAATTGACGTGCTCGGCATAGCGGGCCGATCCGTCGGGCTTGCCCTGCAAGTGAACAGCAGCACGGCACTGTTGGCGGAGCTCCGGCTCGTTGCTTTCCGGAAGGCATCCGGAACGGAGACGTTCCTATTATAAAGCGAGGAGATTTTCGTCGGGGGCGAGCAGCTTCACGTAAGTGCCGCTTTCGTGAAGCATCAGCTAGATTAGCCGTTCTCGACCGTATAAGGCGATGCTGGCGCCACACTCTGTGGCGCTGACCTTTCGTTGGTAAAAGTAGCACTCCGCTTGGCTCTGACGTAGATCGGCTCCGAGGCCGGACCGCAGCGCCGAGCCAGGCCTGACGCAGGACGGTTTCACCCAGAGGGCGATCGCAGAACAGCTACCGCCGGCGCGCCACCGCGACGCCAAACAGGAAGGCGACGAACAGGCTGGCAAGCGGTGCTTCGCGCGTGATCGCGGAAACCGTCGCGAGTGCCCCGCCGGGCTTGCGCGATTCCTCGACTGCGGAGGTGAGGCGATCGACCGCTGCGTGCAGGCCTCCGGCGACTTCACCAATGGTGCGGGAGACGTCCGCGGCCGTATCGATGGCACGCTCGGCCATGCCGGGCTGGGACGAGGATTGCGGTATCTCCGTGCTCAAGGACGCGACCTCCTGGCGTGATGATCGAAGCCGGCACCTTTGGCTATCCGCGCGAGCGCTCGTTTTGAACAGCGGGTCTTGGTGACCTTTGGCTATCCGCGACAGGCGCCGTGATTGACGGCGGGTGCCGGCCTTGGATGAGCAATTCAGCGCAGGGAATTTTGTTCCGGATGATATGCCGGCGGCTTGCGCGCTCCCCGGGAAACGACGGGTGCGAATCTCTGTTAGGCTGGGTGAACCTTGCTGACGTCAGGAGGCAGCCGTGACCGACCGGACCATGACGGATCGACCCCGGCGCATCGCCTTGCTCGGCGCTCCCATCGACATGGGGGCTTCGCAGCGCGGCACCTTGATGGGGCCTGCGGCGCTGCGCACCGCCGGCCTTGCCACATTGCTGGAAAGCCTCGATTTCGAGGTCGTCGATTATGGCGATCTGTCCATAGCCGAAGTCCGGGACCTCGCCGACCGGCCGCCCGAAAAGGCCAATCACTACCGCGAAATCCAGCGCTGGACGCGCGTCCTCAGCCGCAAAGGCTATGAGATCGCGACATCAGGTGCGCTGCCGATCTTTCTCGGCGGCGATCACACGTTGTCGATGGGGTCGGTCAATGCCATGGCGCGGCATTGGCAGGAGCGCGGCCGAGAACTGTTCGTGCTGTGGCTCGACGCCCATGCCGACTACAACACGCCGGAAACGACGATCACCGCGAACATGCATGGCATGTCGGCCGCGTTCCTGTGCGGCGAGCCCGGGCTCGACGGCCTGCTCGGCGACGATCCACGCGCTTCGATCGGCCCGGACAAGCTCGATCTGTTCGGCGCGCGTTCGATTGACAAGCTCGAAAAGGAGCTGATGCGCACGCGCCGGATCAGGGTCGTCGACATGCGCCAGATCGACGAGTTCGGCGTCGCCGTCCTGATCCGCCGTGTCATCGAACGGGTCAAGGCAAGCAATGGCGTGCTGCATGTCAGCTTCGACGTCGATTTCCTCGATCCTTCCGTGGCGCCGGGCGTCGGCACTACCGTGCCGGGTGGCGCCACGTATCGCGAGGCGCACCTGATCATGGAGCTGCTGCATGATTCCGGCGTGGTCGGATCGGTCGATATCGTCGAGCTCAATCCGTTCCTGGACGAACGCGGCCGGACCGCGCGCACGGCAGTCGAGCTGATCGGCAGCCTGTTCGGCCAGCAGATCACCGACCGGCCGACGCCGAGCAATGCCATCGCGCCGGGCGAATGATGGCCGCTGGTCTGCAAGCGAAAGGCCGCGCCCAGGTCGAGCGCGGCTCTCGTGGCGCCTGATCGGCTGCTCTCACCAATGGCGGTGGTGCCGATGCCAGTGGTGCCGAACGACCGGATAGGACCCACCGTAATAGGCGTAGGCGGGGCGCACGACGCGGCGATAGCGATAGCCGTAGGATACAGGCGCCGTGTAGTAAGTGGTGGTGTAGCCACCGCCCCATCGATAGGGTTCGTCGTATCCGTAGTCGTAGGCGTAGGGGCCGCCGTAGTAACCGGCACTGTAATAGCGGGGACCGCCATAGTAGCCATATCCGGGTCCCCAGCCGTAGGCGGAGGAGGCAAGGCCACCGATGACGGCGCCTGCGACCAGGCCGCCGGCGATGCCAGGTCCCCAACCTCGCCAATGGGCTTCGGCGGGAGACGTTGCTGCGATCGAGCTCAGGCCTAGAGCGCCGGCCATCAGGGCTGACATTGCAATCTTCTTCATCAACATACCTCTCACGTCGCATTGCCCCAGGGAATAACGGGAAGAATAAGCAATGGTTGCTGCTGGCCGGTGGCGAGAGCCAATGGGTGCTCGGCGTCGGGACGGCGTCACCGAGAATTCGGGGCTAGGACGGCGACGCCTGCAGTTCCCATCAGTTCGACCAAATGCCTCCAAGAGGTTCGGGACTGCCCCGAGCGGCGCGCGGCGCGCCGAGAAAGAATCCGATCAAATCGCCCCTGAATCATTAAATGGTCGAACACCGGGAAAAACCGGAAACTTTGGAGCGTGTCCTTAAGTTGGGACGCCACGAGTTCGGATTTCCGGAGAGCAGGCATGGACGACGACATGGTCTTGAAGAACGCCGCGGACACCGCCTGGACGGTGTACCGGGCGCGGCACCCCGAGGTCGCCGCGCACGACACAAGGCGCTGTCTGCTGGAACGCCATCTGCAGAGGAGGTGGGAAGAGCACCCAAGCGATACCGAAGAGCTCGCCTCTTTCGGGATAGCCTACCTGCACCGCCTTCCCAGGGATGAATGTTGACGTGCATGAAGATGCTCGTTGTCCGCGTGGCCCGCACGAGCACGAGGCCGAGTTGGACCCTGCTTGCGATTTCATGTCTCATCTCGGCGACCATCGTGACGGTTTTGCGCGTCGTGTGCGAGGGATAGAGCTTGCGCCCGGAGTGTCCGAGCCGGGAACTCCACCCAGCAACCCCGTCGCCTCGCGCGAGGCCACGACCGGCGCGGCATCGCCCAACGCTACGAGCCGCAACAGTAGGGGAACCGGAGGGGGCTCGACCGAATTAACCTGCGATAGGAAAATTGCGGACCCTTCGATGGCAAACGGTCGCTTCGCGTACTCCATGTCCAGAGCCCTGCGTCACCCCGGCGTGATGGCGTTGATCGTGGCGGGCGTGACGATTGCGGCCATGCTGATCGTCGACCACGGCCCGTGGAGCCGGGCCAAGACACAGCCGGCCCACGTCGCGATGTACGCGACCACGGGTGAAGCGGCACGGGCCGCTGGGGCCCTGGTGCTCCCGACCGATCCGAAATCGCCGATCGAGCCGCAGCGGCCGAAGACGTCTCCAACCGTCAATCCCGTGACGCCGTAAAGCGCGATGAATCGTCATCGCGCTTTAGGTTATCGTTTGAGCATGATCTTTTCGGAAAACCGCTAGACACTTTTCCGGATCATGCTTCAGCCTCTCAGCTCTTGCGGCCGTAGTTGAGGAGCCCGCCACTCGTCTTCGGCGGATGGGCCCGCAAGGCTTCCTCGTTCGGCTCGGTGCCCCAGCCGGGCCGGTTCGGGATGATGAGATGGCCGTTCTCGATCTCCGGCTCGTGCGTGAACAGCTCGCGATCCCAGGACAGACGATCGATGTCGATCTCCATGATGCGCAGGTTCGGCACCGCGACGCAGAAATGCGCGTTCATCATCGAGCAGAGATGGCCGTAGAAATTGTGCGGGGCGACGTTGACCTCGAAGGCTTCGGCCGCCGCGGCGATCTTCATCGACTGCCAGACGCCGTTCCAGGGCGTGTCGATGATCGCGACATCCATGGCCTGCGCGTGGAAGTAGGGCAGGAATTCACGCAAGGAGAGCAGCGTCTCGCAGGACGAGATCGGGTGCGGGCTCTGCTTGCGGATATAGCCGAGCGCTTCCGGATTGAAGCTGTCGATCTCGACCCAGAACATGTCGAGGTCGGCGATGGTGCGCAGGATCTTCAAGTAGCCTTCGGTCTTGGCGTTGAAGTTGCAGTCGAGCAGGATGTCGACGTCGGGGCCGGCGCCGTCGCGGATCGCTTCCAGATGCATGTGCAGGTCGCGCAGGATCTTGCGGTCGACGTTGATTTCGGGCGCGAAGGGCGAGCCGAATCCGGGACGCCAGCCGGTCGGCTTGCCCTCGTCATAGGAAAAGATGTTGGTCTTGAGCGCGGTGAACTTCTTCTCGCGCACCTCGCGCCCCATCGCCTTGACGCCGTCGAGAGTTTCGATCGCCGGCTTGTACCAGGACGGGTGGTTGATGCGCCACGTGGCGCAATGCGACCAGTAGACCCTGACGCGGTCGCGGATCTTGCCGCCGAGCAGCTCATAGCAGGGGACGCCGAGCGATTTCGCCTTGGCATCGAGCAGCGCATTCTCGATCGCCCCTAACGCCTGCGCCACCACGCCGCCGGCCGCAGGACGCGTCGCCGCGAACAATTCGGCAAAGATGCGCTCGTGCTGGAAGACGTTCTGCCCGATGACCCGCGCCGAGAGGCGCTGGATCGCGGCGCCGACGCCGGGCGAGCCAAAGCCTTCGTCGAATTCGCTCCAGCCGACGATGCCGTCCTCGGTCGTCAGCTTGACGAAATGATAGTTTCTCCAGCCGGCATCGCAGGCGAGGATCTCGAGGCTCGTTGCTTTTGAAGATTTGGTCATGTCGCTCCCTGTCGCCCGGCCGGGCTTTTCTTGTCGCCCGATCTTGAGCCGGGCCCGGACCGCATTGTTAAGCCAAGCGCGGGGCGGCGGGAAGATGCAGAGATGCGGCGCGGCAGCGCGTCCGAAGCAGGCCTTGCGTCAGCCGATCACCGACGAGCCGAGCAAAGCGAGAACGGCGAGCGCCATGACTGCGGTGCCGAGCCAGCCCAGCGCGATCAGCCAGGAGCGGGCCCTGAAGCGGCCCATGATGGTGCGGTTCGAGACGATCAGCATCATCATCGCCATGATGGGGACGGCGACGATGCCGTTGAGCACCGCGCTCCACACCAGCATGTTGATCGAGTCGATGCCGGTGAAGCCGAGGCCGAAGCCGATCAGGGTTGCCGCGGCGATGATGGTGTAGAAGCCGGCCGCCTCGTCCGGCTTGGCCTCCAGCGTGGCGCGCCAGCCGAAAATCTCGGCAACGCCATAGGCCGCCGAGCCCGCCAGCACGGGAATGGCGAGCAGGCCCGTGCCGATGATGCCGGTCGCGAACAGGGCGAAGGTGAAATCGCCGGCCAGCGGCCGCAGCGCTTCGGCCGCTTCCGTCGCCGAGCCGATATTGGTGATGCCGTTTGCGTGCAGGACCGATGCGGTGGTCAGGATGATGAAGAAGGCGATGCCGTTCGAGAGCAGCATGCCCGAGATGGTGTCCGTCTTGATGCGGTCGAGCTCGTGATCGCCGCCGCGCTTGAGCTGGCGAAGCGGCTTGTCGCGCTCGCCCTGGTTCATCTCCTCGACTTCCTGCGAGGCCTGCCAGAAGAACAGATAGGGGCTGATGGTGGTGCCGAGCACGGCGACCACCATCAGGAGATAATCGGCGCTGACATTCGGCTTCGGCCAGACTGCGGCGAGCAGCGCCGTGCTCCAGGGAATCTGCACCGTGAAGGCGGTCGCGACATAGGCGAACAGCGCCAGCGTGAGGAATTTCAGCACCGGCGAATAGCGGCGATAGGGCACGAACACCTGCAGCAGGGTCGAGCCGGCCGCGAAGCTCAGCGCGTGCTCGTGGTTGAGGCCGCCGATGACGAGCGAGAGCGCCTCGGCCATCGCGGCGATGTCGGCGGCGATGTTGAACGTGTTCGCGGCGACCAGCATGGAGACCAGCGCCAGCACCGCCCAGCGCGGCGCGACGCGCATGACGTTGGCGGCGAGCCCCTTGCCGGTGACGCGGCCGATCTGCGCGCTGACGAGCTGGATCGCGATCATGAACGGCGTGGTCAGAAACACGGTCCACAAGAGACCGAAGCCGAATTGGGCGCCGGCCTGCGAATAGGTGGCGATACCCGACGGGTCGTCGTCGGCAGCTCCAGTGATGAGGCCGGGGCCCAGCCGTTGCAACAGCGTCGGCGCGGATTTCGTCGGGGTGAGGGCGCTGTCGCTCATCAACGGGCTCGAACGGGTGCGGGACGTCGTCTTTAGCAAATGCGAATCGAATACCATAAGTTCCCGCTGCCGAAGCGGGCGGCTGATTTCCGAAAATGCTAAGTCGAGTTTGCTCCGTCGGGCAAAACAGGGCTATATTGCCATCATCGGCCTACCTGATGCTGACGAACATGCCCCAGGCCGCGGCCAGCGCCGCGCCGGTGAAGAGAACCACCGGGTTGTCGCAGAACGTGCCGCCATACCTGCACACGTCCGCGCCGAATTGGCCGAGCTCATGACGGCTGGCGGAATAGAACAGTCCCGACAGCACCAGCAATGCAGCGGCGACGTAATACATCGAAGGTCTCTCCGGCTTGTCCCGTCCAGGCGACATGTCCCAGCATGAGGCGAAGAGATTTCACTTCGGCCAATCCGCTTTGCGGCATTTGAGATAAAGTTTGACCCGTCGGGCAAAACACCGGCAAGATGGCACAATCGACCGTGCCGGCGTGATGACCGGTCGTCGACATCAAAAAGGCCCCGCACCGCGGGGCCTTTGTCGTGTCAGAGCTTACCGCCCTATCGCCGCGAGCCTACGCCGTAGAGTTCGCGCTCGCGGACGACATCCTCCGGCGACAATGGCGGGCTTGCGGCGTCGAAGTCGGTCCAGCCGGACTTCTGCCATGCGGCGCTGCGCTCCTGAAGGTTGACCGATCGCTCGTGCAGAAGCGCATCGAGGCGCGCGCGGTCCTGGTCCGGCACCCTCGCGGACACCAGCGTGCCGCCGCGGCGGACGCCCTCGGCATAACGCGATGCGTCTTCCCTGGAGACGCCGGCCTCGGTCAGGGCGCCGATGATTCCGCCGGTGGCCGCGCCGGCAGCCGCGCCGGCCGCCGTCGAGGCGAGCCATCCGGCCGCGACCACCGGACCAAGGCCCGGGATGGCAAGGAGGCCAAGACCTGCGAGCAGGCCGGCGGCGCCGCCGAGCCCGGCCCCGATGCCGGCACCCGTGCCGGCGCCTTCGGCGCGATCATCGGTGCCGTCGCGGTCACGATCGACCTTGCCGGAGCGTGAGCCGTACCAATTGTCCGAATTGTTGGCGACGAGGCTGATGTCGGAATGCGGCACGCCGGCGCTTTCGAGCCGGGTCACGGCCCGCTCGGCATCGGCGTAATTGTCGTACAGGCGAGAGATGGTCGTCGTCATGTCTGGATCTCCTGATGTCGCGGATGACTTGCGCGAGTTACTTGCGCGAATTACTTGGCGGGGTTGACGTTGCCCTGGAAGTCGACGCTGACGTCGGTCTTGGTGCCGGCCTTGTCGGCCTTGCCGCGCCAGACGCCCTCGTTGTCCTTCTGCAGGCCGGAGACGTTGGAATAGCCCGCGCCCTCGATCCGCGATTTCGCCTGTCCCTCGGTGAAGCTGTTGCGGCCCGCGACCGGTGCGTTGGAGTTGTTTTGGTCGGAGCTGTTCACGGCGTTGTTGCCCGGCCCGCTTTGCGCCGGCTGCGACTGAGCGCCCGCGGGCACCGAACCAAGCAGCAACAAGGTTGCGGCCAGAACTGTCAGATGTTTCATGTTGTTGTCTCCTGCAAGTGATTGTGCGGGCGACAACAAGTGAGAGTCGGATTGGTTGCTATTGGTTTGGATGAGTTTGCTGCGGCTCTTCGGTCGCGGCTCGTTGGTCACGACGACGAGCGAGTTGCCGCCGCGGCCGGACATGCGTCCGCCACCTGCTACTTTGAAGATTGCACAGACTCGGCCTGGCCCTTGGTGGGCTCCCACGGCGCCGGAAGGATCACGCGGATGGGGCGGGCTTCAGCGGCGCTTTGAACCACGGGTGCGGCCTGTTCCTTGACGGGCTCGGCCGGCGCTACGCTCATCAATGCAACCAGCAGCGCCAGGGAAGTTGTCATCAGCCGCACGTCCAGCATCGAAGCCTCCTGTTTGCGTGCTAACGCAATCCCCCGGAGTTGGTTCGGGGGCGATGGCCGGGAACAAGTGGCAATTTGTCGGGTTTGTAGAACACACGCCTGGAGGACCGGGCTGCTGGAGGAGGACACGATGAACATCAAAGCGATCATTGCTGCCGCCGTGCTGACGTCAGTTGCGGCTCCCGCGTTTGCGCAATCGTTCTACGTTGTGCAGGACGTCAAGACGAAGAAGTGCACCATCACCGAGTCGAAGCCGACGACCACGGAAACGACGGTCGTGAGCGGCGATACCGTGTACAAGACCAGGGCGGAAGCCGAGGCCGGCATGAAGACCGTCAAGGTCTGCACCTCGAACTGATGCACTGAGAGCGAAAGTCTCACCCGAGCCTGCGCTCGAGACAAAGCCCGCGCGGAGCGATCCGTCGCGGGCTTAATTTCTGCAAAGTTCATTAGTGTCGGTCCGCCACGCGCGGCCAGATAGGAACTTGGTCCGTCCCGGCCGATTGTCGCCAGCGCTATAAACGACGGGTGAGCCAGCTCCAGCCATGCAATCACGCTATCCCTTGTTGAAGAGGTGGACGGCGGACGAGCATGAGCGGCTGAAAGCGCTGGCCGAAGCCGGACGCCGCCCCGACGAGATTGCCGCAGAGCTCAACCGGAGCGAAGCCGCCGTGCGGGTGCGGGCCTGGCAGCACGGCATCGCGCTGCGCGGCGTGACGCAGAGGCGCGGCAAATAGCGCGTGCTGGGGGCGTGGACTCGTCGACACTCGGTCAGCGGGTCGGTGTCTGCTTCACGCTCAAGGCGGATTAGGACACCAAGCGAAAAACCCGGAGTGTGAGCGTCCGGGCCGATCGCAAGTAAGAATTACAAGTCCAATACAGGAGCTAAACCAAACCTCAACGGCCCTGTCTGTCCACTTTTGCACACTCGCGGCGAGCAACAAGTACAAGCTGCGTAAACAGCTCATGGACATCGCAATCGACCGTTGTTCGTGTGGTGCGCGTCTCGCAGGAACGACAGCGCAGCGTTTTCGTTGTGCTCGTCTTCTAGACAAGGAGGATAACGATCATGGACCGTGAACATGTGAAGGGCGCCGCTGACAAGGCAAAAGGCGCGATCAAGGAGGGGGCTGGCAAGCTTAGCGGGGACAAGGACCTCGAAGCCGAAGGCAAGATGGATAAGGCCAAGGGATCCGCCCACAACGTCGCTGGAGATGTGAAGGACGCAGCGCGGGACGCCTCTGACGCCCTCAAGAAATAGCCAAAAAAGGAAAGTCTGAAACTGGCCGCCTCAGGGCGGCTTTTCCTTTTCTGCCAAGCCCAGGGCGATGACGAAACACGCCTGAAACAGTGCTGAAACCAGATCGTCCTGAACTCGGCGCCCGCCGGGGCCGACCAACCAAGCGAAACGGAGAGACAATCATGATCCAGATCGGTTCGAAGGAAGAAGTCGCGCTGCTGCTGGCGCTGTTTGGCACCCACACTCAGCCGGCGCAGCGGCCGAAGCCGAAATCGCAGCAGAGGTGAGTGACGCCATGCCCGGTTTGGCCGAATGCCAGAGCCTGCTCAGGCTCCTGATCGCCAGGGGCGATCCCAAGGCCATCCCGCTTGCCAAGGGCGCCATCGACCAGTACCTCAACACCGCACCGTTAAGCATGCGCGGGCGGGGCCTGCGCGTGCTTCAACGCGATGCGCTGGACCAGCACGATGCCGCGGTCGGCGTGCAGCGCTCGTTCGCCGAGACGGTGGACGCCTATATCGAGCACAAGCTCGCGGAGGAGTGAGCCGGCGCGGCCCGATCGCGTGCCGCCCGGTGTTCCCGGAACCTGCTGATTTCCAAAGTGATTTTTTGCGGTTCTTTGCAACCTTCGCTCGCCCTCTGCGCTATAGGGGGCAGAGGATTACGGTCATGACGCGATATTACTTTGACCTTCGCGACGACAAGGGAATTGCGCTGGACGAGGAGGGACTGGAATTGTCCAGTGCGCGTGCGGTTCAGGCCGAGGCCGCCAAGTCCGTTGCCGACTTTGCGCGCGATGCGATGCTCGGCGCGCCGCCCACCGGCGACCGGCAGGAAATGGCGATCGAGGTGCGCGATGCGACGGGCCCGGTCATGCAGGTGAAGTTCAATTTCCAGATCGAAGATCTCAGGTCGCGCCCGCAGTCACGCGGTCATTGACGCGTCAGCGTCGGCCGGGACGGCTCGGGCAGGGGCGGGCAGAGCTGCTCGGAGTCCAGCACCGCGATCTTTCGGCCGAGCTGCCAGACCTCGACCTTGCCGAGCCGCGTGAACCGCTTCGCAAAATCGACCGCGGAGGAATCGGACGGGGCTTCGAACGCTTCGGCGGAGCGGAAGACGCCGTTCTCGCCGATGAGATAAGCGCGATATTGCATCATGTCGGCGCCCTCAGGCCGGGCGAGCGCAGCCAGGAATCGATCTGCATGGCGGTTTCGTCGCGGCGCGCCTGGCGCAGCAGCATGTCGCGCCGAGGGCCAGGGGCCAATTTGCGCGCTTCCTCGCGGCAGCGCTCCGCTTCGTCCGCGAGTCTCTCGCGCAAGGTGGTGGTCTGTTTGAATCGACGCCGCTTCTGCATCGGCGTGCTCCCTCGTTAGAGTAGGGCGGGAGCGCAACTGGCGTTCTCATCACCGATCGATGCCACGGGCCTTGCGGTGATGAATTTACCTTACGCCTCCGGCACAGCGGAGTCACATCATTTGATATGTTGCGCGGATTAATTTTCGCGAGAAGCTTGAGCGTGTTGAGCGGCTTACTCAATTTGCACCGCGCGAGTCCTAAAGTTCAATAGTGAACAGAGGCAACCTCTGTTAGTTGATGTTGCATCACCGGCCAAGGCTTTGTCCGTAGGCGTCGGTGGCTGAGAGACCGAGCGCGCTCCCGCCTGCAAAGCAAGGGGAGCACCGCGATGACCGTCTATCGGCCGTTGCCAGCCGACCGTGAGCAGACCGAATACATGCGCCGGATCGTGCGCGAATGCCGCGAGCTGTTGAAGCAGACGCCACCCGATACGTTTCTGGGACGTAGGACGCACGAGCCTTTCCAGCGCGAGGGCGACGCTACGCCGACCGAGGAGCGTTGACCGTCAACGCGATCGCGATGGTTGGCAGCAGGCCGGCCTGCAGGGTGCGGGTTTGCTCGGCGTCGTCGCAGATCGCGCGGGCGAACGCGCGTTGACGTGTCAGGGCGAGGCGAAGCCGTTCTGCTTAGAGGAGGGCGGCATCGGCGCGCGCCAACAGAGGATCGGCCATTGATCCGTGCATGGGCGGTGCAACGCGGTGGGGTGCCGGTTGTTCCTGGTGGTGCTCCCCGGGTGTGACTCTGGCGACAGCGCGCGGTATTTCTTGTTGCTGCGTGAACCCTTCTGTCTTGCGCTCACCCGGAGCGAGCGGAAAACGCCGATTGACATTGTTCCCTATTTGTTCTAAAGAGGTTTTCTGTTTCAACCTCTGGGCGAACAGCCGAAGTGTGACTCACACTGGAATTTTCTGCGGGGTCGTTGATGAGTAGCTCGCTTCTCTCTTTTGTCCTGTTGAGCAGACCGGTGACGCCTGACATGTCAGCAGTCGCCAAAGTTCTTCACGCCCGCCATCCGGAATTGGCAGCAGAGGCGCCGGACGATGACGAGCTGCAACCGGCTCAAGCGAATTCGCCGCTCATCCGCTGTGGCAACGAGCTTGTTGCGGTCATGTCGATGCCGGCGCCCATCCCGCAGGATCCGGGGCTTTGGGCGCGCGCTGCGCGAACTTGGCCCGAAAGCGAGGCTGTGGCAACGAACCATCAAGGCCACATCATCGTCTCGCTGCTCGGAAAATCTGAGCAGCCGCTGGTCGCCGCCCGCCTTACGACTGCAGTCATCGGTGCATTGATTGCCACCGTGCCGGAATGTTGCGGCGTGGTGTGGGCGGGCCGGGTGGCACAGCCGGCCGATCTATGGCTCGATGCGTCTCGCTGGTCGCTCGCACCGTATCCGGACTATCCCTTTAGACTATGGGTCGACATTCTTCCGTTCCGGTCAGGTGCGAAGATCGGAGCGATCACGATGGGCTTGTCCGCGTTTGTCGGCCGCGAGATCGAATTCGTGACCGGTAAGCTCGCGATTCCGGCGTTGTTCGACAAGGTGGCAGGACTTTCCGTGTATCTGATCGAGCACGGAAACGTGGTGAAGGACGGTGATACGATCGGAGCAAGTGCGAGCGAGCGGATTGCAGTGCGCTACAAGAACTCTGATGTTTTTGGAGGTCTGCCGGTGTTCTATTGTACGGATGAATTCGAGCACTAGTCTCCCAAACTTCTTGCACGTGTCGAATGGTAGTTGCACTGCTCGAAATCGCTTTGACACGTCGGGCAAAACACTGGCAGAATGGCATCATGGAGAAAGGCCGATCAAGCTCGCGGGAAGCCGCGGGCTTTATTGTTGCGCGCAAGCCTTGTTCCACGTGCAAGTCCATGGTGCGCAAAGAAATCGGCTTGAGAACTTCAAAGCTCTGAGAAGCGCCGTGGGCCGAGCGATAGGCAAGGGAGCGACAAACGATGCCCGAGTCAGGTATTGCAGCGCGAATGAAAAAGGCGTCAAAGCTATACAAGTTCGAACGGGATATTAGGGTTGGCACGTCGCCCGGTTGGAACATGGAAAATTTCGACGCCTTGGGCGTTGGCCCGGTGCTGTATTCACCACGAGGCAAGCGAAGCTTTCCTCCGCTCCTAGAAACGCCACGGCTGCTGATCGCCAGATCTCTCGGGCGGCCGCCGGCCGACTGGGAGCCATTTCACGACTTTTGGCTCGTGTCCGATCGAATGAAAAACGTTCTCGAGTCGGTGGACAGAGAGGGGGTTGCTTTTCTGAGATGCGAAACGCGGTCATTGAGAGGAGAAGCACCGGTATATTGGCTTTGCGATATCGTCCGTGAGCTCGATGTCATCGATGAGGAGAAGTCGAACTTCAAAGTCCTGTACGATGGGACTGATTTCAGGCAGTACGACGGTGCGGCGCTGGATTCCACGTTCGTCTTTCGCGAAGAGGTCATCGGTTCGGCTCATATCTTCCGAGCCCGCTTTTTGAACGAAGTTGTTTGTGATCAAGCAATGAAGGACGCTTGTAAGGCTGCCGGCCTGAAAGGTCTTAGATTTGGAAATCCCTACATCAATTGGGGTTAATCCCAGCCGTAGCGTTCTTGCACTGAGATGCCGTCGGAAGTCTCCCAAGACTCAATGATCTATCAACGCACCTGAAACCGCCCGCGTCCGAAGGTGCTTGCGCGTTGTTGGCGCGGGGGATTCCCCCGATCTACGTGATGTAGCCAAGCGCTCCGCTGTCCCGAAGCCTTCCGGCAGATGCCGACGTCGGCAACAGCTTCGTGCCACAACGTTTACCGGCACGTCGGACGATACAACCCGCAAATCCAGCGGCCGGCCTCCCCCGCTGCAGGCCATCCAAACAGCATTCAAACCAGAACGCCGGCTGCATTCAGGAGCAGCTCGGATGCCGGCGCACGGCAGGAGCCCGCAATTTCATGTTTCAAAATCACCACATTTTACTTCAGCATTTCGCCGACCACCCGGTCGTCCGCTTTTTACGTGGACGGTTCGAAGTTGACGCAACTCGAAATCGTATGAGTTTGCCCTCCGTACAATCGGCGGCAAGCGATCTGGGTGCGAGCCCTCATACTGGAGGCCATCTCGGGGCGTATCATCAGGGGTTCGGCGACTACCTTAAGACGGTAGAAGAATCTCCGAGGTACGCGGCGGCTCTCGCGGGTGACTCGCATGAGCTCGATGAGCTGGTGTCGGACGTAAACGCACTCGTGGCGGCCGCCAAGTACGCGCTGGCGAGCGGTCATCTATTTGCCAATACTCCCATGGGAATGACCACCGACAACGCAAATGCAGTGAACAAGCAATGGTTCGAGAACTGGAGAACATACGCCGCCGATCATCAGACGCAGATCCGGGAGATGCAGGAGACAGTGGACCAATTCCTCGCTGCCGGTCGCGCGGACGCGGCCTTGGACTTTCCGCTTCTCTCTCCAACCAGCGGTCTCAGCATGGCAGAGAGGATCGCCATCCTGAAGCGTTCGCCGAAAGGCTCTCCTATCTCGCTGCAATTTGCTAACGTTGGACCCGTCCCCGACCTTCCGGGCCTGGTGCCGCCCTTCGTCAATACGCGTTTGCCAGGTTTTATTCCGCCTTCGCTTGAGGAAATCAACGAACCGGAAGGATTTACTCCTAGCAATCCACTTATCACGTACGGGCTGCCGGGATTTCCGGCGACCAATCCTCAAGGCTTTGGACAACTACCTCCGACCACCGGGGTGGCCGAGGATCCTTTAGTGCTCAAGTATGATCCAGCAACCGGTTGGCCCCTTCCATTCTCCGAACGCTCACCGATATTGGACCCCGGCGCTCCGTCTCATGCAACGCCGCCGGCTGGCCTCTACATGGGAGCGGGACTTGCTGCGGCTGCGGTGTTAGCGCCACAATTCTTGCCTCTCTGGGCTCGGGTAGGGGTCGCTGGGCTAGCTGCTAGCGTACCGACGCTGGCAACTGCTGGGACTGGCGACGGAGGAGTGTTCTCCACCGGAGCGCCCGCATATGATCCATACAATCGCGACCAGACGAGCAGCTATGTTGGCGGCTTGAATGCGGGCCCTTGGTCGAACGAAGATGCCAAAACGATCGCAACGCCCTTGGCGATGGGGCACCGCGGAAATCAGGACGAGACCTCTGAGGGACCAACTGAGCAGCCGCAAGCGCTTCAATCAGGAGTCTCGCGCTTAAGCGCATCAGTCGCGCCCGAAGATGTCCGGCGTCTCGCCCGTGTGAATGAGACGAACGCGGGCAACGTGTTTATATCGGGCAGTGCGCCAGTCCCGTATCTGCCGTCTACCGCATTCGACGATCGGTATGGCAATTGGACTGTCCCGGCCGCTCGCGGCCAGCAGCCGCAACCCAGCAAGCCGATCGGCGTGTTTGCAGACGAGCCGAGTTATCTCATTCCTCCACAGATCTTCGGAGTGGACGGCTCCCTCCATCCGCGCGATGATGGCGAGGAATGGTTCTCGCGCTGGATACGGCCTTTGCTTCCGCCGCAATGACGTTTGTGTAGTGGAGCGAGAGTGGTCGTTTGACACGTCGGGCAAAACACTGGCAGAATGGCATCATCGAAAAGTTCGGAACAAGCCCGCGGATCTGCCGAGGGCTTGTTTGTTTTGGCGGGGCACGAGACGTTCGCGCCCTACGCACTCACCCGGCCCGAACCACTGCGTCAGCGCCTCCGCAAGTCCGTGTCCGTTCTCGTCGCCCACCCAGGCCACATGACCATCGGGCCGCACCAGTACCGCGCTCGGTGCGGTGACCTCGCCGATCGCCGGAAGCAGCCACCGGCCATCGTAATCGGCATCGACGATCCCTATGCGCTCCGTCGAGAGAGAGATGTCGAGGCCGCCCGGCTTGCCGAAATTGATCAGCACGCCGCGCGCGCCGTGCAGCAGCGTGAACAATTTCAGCGGCTGCCCGTCCGCCACGAGATCGAGATCGGGCATGCGGCGGCCGAGCAGCGCGTGGCCTGCGCCGAGATCGTAAGCAATGTCGAGCCCGCTCATCATCGCGCCGAGGCGCCGGCGCGGCTCGTCCATGGCGAGCAGCTCGGCGATCACCTCGCGCGCGGCCTTGCGGCCGTCGTCGCCGCGGCGGAGCAGGGCGATCTGCGCCATGGTGTTTTTCAGCACGCGCGCGGCCACGGGATGACGCTCGCTGTGATAGGTGTCGAGCAGGCTCTCGGGCGAGATGCCCTTGACCACCTGCGCCAGCTTCCAGCCGAGATTGACCGCATCCTGCACACCGAGGTTGAGGCCCTGGCCGCCGACGGAATGATGAATGTGGGCGGCATCGCCGGCGAGCAGCACGCGGCCTCTGCGATAGGATGCGGCCTGCCGCGCCGCGTCGGTGAAGCGGGAGATCCAGGCGGGATTGTTGACGCCGAAGTCCGTGCCGTAGACGGCTTCGAGCGCCGCGCTGAGATCGCGCAAGCTCGGCTCGCCGCTGCGCGCGAGCTCGGCTTCCGTCACGACGACCAGCACGCGCCCGCTTCCCGTCTTGCTGAGGCCGTGGAAGCCGAGCGCGTCGTGACGCAGGCCGAATTGGGGCTCTTCGCGCATCTCGACGTCGGCCATGAGGTTGCTGAGCGAAGGTTCTGAGCCGGGGAAGTCGATGCCGGCGAGCTTGCGCACCGCGCTGCGGCCGCCGTCGCAGCCGACGAGATAAAGCGCGCGCAAGCGCATCCCGCCGGACAGTGTGATGTCGAGGCCGCTCGCGTCTTCCGCAAAGCCCGTCACCTCGCGGCTGCGATAGATCGGCACCGCGAGCTCGGAGATCCATTCGGCCAGCAGGCGCTCGATCTGGTTCTGCCGCAGCGCGAGCCCATAAGGATGGCGGGTGGGGAGATCGCCGATGTCGAGCCTGGTCCAGGCGAAGCCGGCGAGCTGGGTGATTTGCCCTTCGCGCAGGAAGCGCTCGGCAATGCCGCGCTGATCGAGGATCTCGATGCTGCGCGCGTGAAGTCCGCCGGCGCGCGTCTCGACGATGTCCTGGCTCGCGCGCCGCTCGACGATGGCGACGTCGATTTGAGCCAGCGCGAGCTCGGCGGCCAACATCAGGCCGGTCGGGCCGGCGCCGGCGATGACAACCTGATGGCCGGCGGCAGTTGCGCGTTCCGCGCTGGTTCGGCCGCGCGAGCGTGACGTCGGAAGCGGGAAAGGCATGTCGTGACCCCTCGACTGGTTGTTCAGGCCGAGGGGTCTTACGCGATCACCGGGGGCTTGAAGCAAGCCCCTTGCGCACCACATATCGAGGTGGGAGATGAGGCTCTCGCCTGTTCGGCGCGTTGACACGTCGGGCAAAACACCGGCACAATGGCATCATCGAGATGCGCGCCGCTTGTGCCGCGGGCTAATCGTCCTTCGCCAAATCGCCGGGTTTTGTGGGCAGATCGATGCTGCCGCCCTCGCCATGCGCGAGATCGCGGCCGTCGTCCGCCGTCACGTCGGCATCTTCGACGATCGCCTGCTGCGTGGCGCGTTCCTTGTCGATGCGCGGCTTCGAGCCCGGACGATCTCGCAACGTCTCGTCTTGCGATGTGCCGCGGGAGGTCGTCTTGATGGTCATGGCCGGTCGCTCCTGATTGTCCAACGCGGCTTGTGCGAATTCGTTCGTTTGACACGTCGGGCAAAACACTGGCAGAATGGCATCATCGAAACGAGTTTGTTTTGGCCCGCGCGGGACGCAATCCGCGGCGGGCTTTTTCAATTCAGTCTTTTCAATTCGGCCTTTTTCAATTCAGTGGAGGTTTTGACACGTCGGGCAAAACACTGGCATTATGCCATCATCGAGACGAGCTTGGTTCACCCGCGCGGAACAATCCGCCGCGGGTTTTTTCGTTCTCGATTTTGGAATCGGACGGCGGCGGCGCATTGCGGCCACGCACTCGCTTGATAACGCGTTGAGAGAGCGCCGATCGGCGCGCCGTCGTCCGAACCATTGCTGGCCGTGCACGCGCGAACGTGCCGGCCCGCGGCGCCGGGCCAATGCCTGCGCCGCTGCGGTCTCCGGGACCGGAGATAGGGTTCGCGCCCGAAACGATCGCGCTCTTCGCGCGATCTGCCGCGCATATTGCTTTCGAGGAGAAACGATGACCGCCTATCTGATATCGCTGGCCCTCGCGGGCCTCGTTGCCATCGTGCTGTGGGAGACGTTCGCGTGAGCGAGGACATCATCGAAGGTGAGCTTGAGCCTGCACCGCTTCGGTTGCCCGCGCGCGCGAAGACGCCGCGGGCGCGCAATCTGACCGAGATCCGCTCGCTCGCGCGCAGCCACACCCGAACCGCCATCAGGGTGCTCGTCGGCATCATGCGTAGCGAGGATGCAACGCCCGCGGCGCGCGTCTCGGCGGCCAACGCCATCCTCGATCGCGGCTGGGGCAAGGCCGCACAGCCGGTCGAGAACGGCGAGGACGGCGTGCTGGAATTGATTCACCGGATCGAGCGCATCATCGTGCATCCGGGAAGCTCGAACAGCGGCGACGCCGTCACGACGCTCGAGACAGTGGATATCCCGATCTGCAACCGCGTCTCGATTGAGCGTTGACCCGTCGGGCAAAACACTGGCAGAATGGCATCATCGACAGAAGTTGATGTTGCCCGCGCGGATGCAATCCGGCGCGGGTTTTTTGTTGGTGCCTTCGGCTAATTCCTGGTCTGCTTGCCAGCCCTGTGCTGCACGGCATAGGCGCGCTGCACCTGGTCGCTGCAATAGGACAGCTTTCGGCCGTCACCGGTGAAGCGCCCGTCCTTGATGACCCAGAGGACGACGGTCTTGTCGTCGATCTTCTTGAACATCAGGTTCTCGCGGTCCGGGATGGTGCTCGGGTCCTGCACACTGACGGCGTCAGGGCCGGAAGCCGCCTGTAAGGTGCAGGTAGCGTTGATCCTGACGGTGTCTGGGAGTTGAACACGCATCCGGCGGATATCGCACTTGTTCGAGGCCGTAACGATCGACTTCTTGGCGAACGCAACGACGGTATCGCTGAGTTTCGCGCAACGGTCCTCGAAATCGGCACCCAGTGCGGCGTAGACGCCATCTTGCGGATGAGCGCTCTTGAGAGCGAGCTCCTCTTCGGCCTTCCGCTTGGCTTCCCCGGCCTTTTGCTTGGCCTCTGCCTCGGCTCTTAGCCTCGCTTCAGCAAGCGCGCGCTGTGTACTCAGAGGGCAGTAAGCCGCGCGCCAGGGAGGATCCTTGAGCTTTCCGTTCAGGCTTTTCTGGACCGAGATCGCCGCCGCATCCAGTTGTTTGATGAACATGATCTCGTTGAATTGTCTGCTATCCCAGTTGGGATCGCGCGGGTTGAGGTTCTGCGCCAGATTGTAATCGTCACAGACCATTTCAACCTTCAGCGAGCCCGGGCCGAGATCGATGATCTTCTTGACCTTGCAGCTCCATTCGTTACCGCTGACGGATTTCCTGCCGAGATCGATTGTCAGGCCGCCACTTTCATCACAGTCTAACTGGAAGTTCTTGCCAGGTTCGGCATAGACGCCGGCCTTGGGACGCCACTTGTCGGATGTCGGAGCAGGTGGTTCCTGTGCGAAGGCAGGAAGTGCGAGAGCGACCGTCGCGGCCCCAGTGAGAACGCGGCGGATAGCTCTTTTCATGTCAGCCCCTCATTCCTCGGCCACGCAAGATTGGCTCGATCAAGACACCGCACGCGAACTAGTTAGTCAACTACCGCAAAGGATATTCAAATGTGGGACGACATGATGCGGCGCATTCTTCAGCCCGTCGAGGGCATCTCGCCCCATGTCACGAGTCCATACGGCGCGGAGACAGGCAGGCCACGCGGATCAAGCAACCCACACCGGGGCATCGATTTCAATTATGTTGGTGGTCAAAGTGCTCGGCTGAACACGAGTCACCCAGAATTGCGATCTCCCGTGAATGGCGTCGTCGAGCGCGCCGGTGATGATCAATGGGGGACAATCTCGATCAGAGACAATAACGGCTTGCGTCACCAGATACTGCATACCAACTCTCGGAAGGTGAAGGTCGGCGATGTGGTTGCGGCGGGTCAGGTGATTGGCACGATGGGTAATACCGGTCTTTCTGACAAGAAGGGCAATCCAGGGCACCACCACGTCCATTATCAAATCAAGGATCTTGCAGGTAATGTTCTTGACCCAGGTGCGTTTGCGGATGCACTGGGACCGTTCGATCCAGTTCCCGCGCCGGCCTACATTCCGGAGTACAAGCGATATCTGCAAAACGCGGATATGATGCCGCGGTCCCGTTCCAAAGATGTGCGGGTTTTGAGGAGGATGCCTGCCGGAAACTCCGATCGATCTGCTTTCGACTCGAATGATCCCGCACCGATACCCGCTATTCCGCCTGATGCTTCGTTTCCGTCTTCGCCACAATCCGACTTCGAAGGACGGTACGGAAAATGGCCTTCGCCTTCCGGAGGCGGTGTCTTTGCGGGCTTCAATCAAGTGCCGCAACGACAATCCGACGCCCCGGGCAACGAAGACTGGCCCGCGATGTGGCGCAGGCGCACCAGCCTGCCCTAGGATGAGTGAGCGCAGCCATTGTCCATCCTGAAGATTCCGACGGCCAAGATCTTCGAGCCGCTGCTCAAGCCTGCGCGCTACAAGGGCGTTTACGGCGGGCGCGGCTCGGGCAAATCGCATTTCTTCGGCGAGCTCCTGGTCGAGACCTGCCAGGCCGAGCGCGGCACGCTCGCGGTCTGCATCCGCGAGGCGCAGCGCACGCTGGCGCAATCGTCGAAGCGCTTGATCGAAGGCAAGATCGCAAGCCTCGGGCTCGGGCACGGCTTCAAATTGTTCAGCGACAAGATCGAGACGCCCGGCGACGGGCTCATCATCTTCCGCGGGCTTCAGGATCACACGGCCGACTCGATCAAATCGCTGGAGGGGTTTCGCATCGCATGGATTGACGAGGCGCAATCCCTGAGCGCACGCAGCCTCGCGCTGCTGCGGCCGACGATCCGCGCCAAGGATTCCGAGCTCTGGGCGAGCTGGAATCCGCGTCGCAAGAGCGATGCGATCGACGATTTTCTGCGTGGGCGACAGCCGGACGGCGCCGTGATCGTGAAGGCGAACTGGCGCGACAATCCCTGGTTTCCTGATGTGCTCGAGGAGGAGCGGTTGCTCGACCAGAAACTCTATCCGGAGCGCTACGACCACATCTGGGAAGGCGAGTATGCACGCGCCTTCGAGGGTGCTTATTTTGCCTCGCTGCTCTCGGAAGCGCGTGCGCAGGGGCGGATCGGGAAAGTTGCCGCGGACCCGCTGCTGCCGCTGCGTGCCTTCATCGACATCGGAGGCGCCGGCGCCGCGGCGGATGCTTTCACCATCTGGATCGTGCAGTGGGTCGGCAGCGAGATGCGAGCCGATTTCCAGCACCTGCGGAGGTGGCGAAAGAGCGTGGAGCAGGCCCAGAGCTACACCTTCAAGGCAGTGATCACCGTGCTTGCCACTGGCCTGATGGGGGCCGTCTGGCTTGGTGTCAAGGTCGTGCTGGGCAAATGAGCCTTCATGGCGCCGGTGACGTCGCTCCGCGCCCGATCATGATCTGCTGCCAACGAGTCGCTCATGTACAGAATTCGTATTGTCGATGCCTCCGATGATGACGTTGCCGAGACCCTCGCCGATCTGCATCGGCTCACGTTCTTCGATACCGCGGCGATGCCCGCGTTCGACCTCGGCGCGTGGTGGATGGCTTATCACGACGAGGAAGCAGTCGCCTTCGCCGGAATTGTGCCCTCGACCCACGTTCGAAATGGCGGCTATTTCTCCAGAGTTGGCGTGTTACAACGGCATTCGGGACGTGGCCTTCAGCGCAGATTGATGCGTGCGGTGGAGGCGAGGGCGCGGCGTATCGGATGGGACAGCATTGTCTCCGATACGACGGACAACCCTGTATCGGCGAACAACTTCATTCAGACGGGCTATCGGCTGTTCGAGCCCGAGACCCCTTGGGCCTGGGCGCATACGCTCTATTGGCGGAAGTGGCTTCACTGAGCAGGTTTGCCGCCGCACGGAACGCGCCGTTTATCTAACGGCCAGTACGCGTCTGGAACGTCCGAGGACCCGGCAGCCTGAGCGCTGCCGGGTCCTTTTTGCGTATTGAAGCGATGCCGGCGTGGGACTTGCGAAGTCGGCGGCGCCGGGCTTTAAGTTTGCTCTTGCAGGAAATTCGGCGGCCATAAGCCGATGTAAGGGAGAGCGCGATCGATGCCCACCAAGCCTCAATTGCCGGTACGTGCCTCGCATGGGATGGGAGGCCCGACCGCGCTGGATGGCCTATTGGTCGTTGATTTCACGCGTGTGGTCGCTGGCCCGGCCTGCACCCAGACGCTCGCCGACTACGGTGCGCACGTCATCAAGATCGAGAATCCCGATGGCGGCGACGACACGCGCGCCTATGAGCACGCGGAGATTGGAGGCGAGAGCGCCGCCTTTCTCAGCCTGAACCGCAACAAGCGCGGCATCGCGCTCGATCTTGCCGTGCCGGAGGCGCGCGAGATCGCGCTGGATCTGATCCGCAAGGCGGATGTGGTCGTGGAGAATTTTTCGAGCGGGGTCATGAAGAAGTTCGGGCTCGACTATGAATCGGTCGCGCCGCTCAACCCGCGGCTGGTCTATTGCTCGATCTCCGCCTACGGACGCAGCGGACCGTTTGCCTCCCGGCCAGGCTTCGATCCGATCACCCAGGCGGAAAGCGGCTTCATGTCGCTTAATGGATTTGCCGACGGCCCGGCGGTTCGCACCGGCCCGCCAATTGTCGACATGGCGACGGGGATGTCCGCCTGCAATGCCATCCTGCTGGCGCTGCTCGCGCGGGAGCGGCTCGGCCGGGGGCAGCATGTCGAAGTTGCCCTGTTCGACGTCGCAATGGGAATGACCGGTTTCTACGGCATGGCCTATCTCATCAACGGCGAAAACCCCGGCCGGTTCGGCAATTCGCCGAGCGGGTCTCCCACCGTCGGCGTCTACGAGGCCTCAGATGGGCCGCTCTACATGGCCTGCGCCAACGACCGGCTCTACCGCAGGCTTGTGGTCGAGGTGCTGAATCGGCCCGATCTCATCACCGATCCGCGGTTTGCGACGCGCAAAGCCCGCTCGGAGAACAAGGAGCTCCTGCGGGCAGCCATCGCCGAAGTCTTCGCCAGTGATACGCTCGAAAACTGGATGGCGAAGATGAAGCTGGCAAATATCCCCGTCGGCTATCTCCGGACGGTCGAGGAGGGCTTCAACGCCCCCGAGGCTCGCGAGCGCCATCGTTTGAACCGGATTCCGCATCCGACAGCCGAGTGGGTGCCCAACATCGAGCCACCGATTACGATGAGCCTGACAGCCGCGGTCGACCCCGTCGCGGCACCTCTTTTGGGCGAGCATACCAAGCAGATCCTGCAAGATACGCTCGGCTACGACGAACGTCGGATCGCGGATTTTGGCGAGAAGGGCGCCTTTGGCTCGGTCAAGCCTCCAAGGTCGACTTGAGGCACTGGCTCGGCTTGATTTGGCGAAGGTCCCGCCGCATAAATGTGTGAAAGCGAGGGACACGAATGGCGCCTGGCCAGGAGCCGAGCATGACCCAGCCCGCAGGCTTGCAAGCCGGCGGTGAGATCTATGCGTCAATGATCGCGAGGGCCCGGGCGCTTCTGCCGCGACTCCGTGAGCGGGCGGCACGGACGGAGGAGCTGCGGCATCTTCCGGCGGAAACCGAAAAGGATCTCCACGATGCCGGCCTGTTCCGGATGCTGCAACCGGCCCGGATTGGTGGCGCTGAGCTCGACTATGTCGCCCTCGTCGATTGCGCTGAGCTGCTCGGGCAGGCGGATGCGTCGGTTGCCTGGAATCTCGCCAATCTGGCGAGCCATCACTGGATGCTCGGCATGTTCCAGCCGAAGGCGCAGGATCTGGTCTGGGGCCGCAATCCGGATACTTTGATCGCGTCCTCGTTCATTTTCCCCGCCGGACGCGCCACGCGGGTCAAGGGCGGATACCAGTTGCATGGCAGTTGGCCATTCTCCTCGGGCGTTGCCTCCTGCGAATGGAATATGCTTGCGAGCGTGGTCTATTCCGACGACGATGCCGACGGCATCGAGTATCGAATCTTTCTGCTGCCGAGCGGCGATTACAAGGTGCTGGACACTTGGAACGTCGCCGGATTGCGCGGGACGGGGTCGTGCGACGTCGAGGTCAGGGATGCCTTCGTGGCTGACCATATGACGGTCGCCGTAGGGAACCTCTCAGGTGGCCCCACGCCGGGAAGCGCGGTCAATCCGAATCCTCTGTACACGCTGCCTGTCTTCTCGCTATTTCCTTACGTCCTCTCCGGTGTCGCGCTGGGGAATGCACAGGCGTGCCTCGACGATTATACGGAGGTCGCGCGTCATCGTATTTCGACGTACAACCGCGCCAAGCTGAGCGATTTTCAAAGCACGCAGATCAAGATCGCGGAGGCCTCGGCCAAGATCGACGCTGCGCGCCTGATCATGCGGTCGGCCTGTCTCGATGCCATGGAGGCCGCACGGCGCGGCCATATTCCTGACATGGCAACCAAGACCAGATATCGCCGCGACGGATCCTTTTCCGTGAACTTGTGCACGGACGCGGTCTCGATGCTGTTTGCCGCGAGCGGCGCTCGCGGGCTGTTCACGAGCGGCGTGTTACAGCGGCAGTTCCGCGATGCGCACGCGATCAACTCACATCTCGCGTTCAACTTCGATGCGGCCGGGACCAACTACGGACGGGTGGCCCTCGGCCTGCCCTCCGAGAATCTCACGCTGTGAGGTCGGCCGATGAATGACCTGCCGAAGCAGCCTCGCGCGCCGGATCCCGCCAATGAGTTCGCGAGCGACAGCTCGCAGATTGATCCTCGCGACTTTCGCAACGCGCTCGGAACTTATGCAACGGGCGTCACGATCATCACAGCGGCAGCGCCCGACGGCAAGCCGTACGGACTGACGTGCAATTCCTTCGCCTCGGTCTCGCTGAATCCGCCGCTGGTTCTGTGGAGCCTCGTCGTCTATTCCTCGAGCCTGACCATCTTCCAGAACGCCAGCCATTTCAGCGTCAACGTTCTCGGCGCTTCACAACAAGCGCTTGCGAACAAATTCGCAAAATCGTCGGATGACAAGTTCACCGGCGTCGACTGGACCCCCGGCCTTGGCAACGCTCCAGTGCTCGCCGAGAGCGTCGCCAACTTTCAATGCCGCTCCGTGAATCGCTATTATGGCGGTGACCATGTGATCTTTCTCGGCGCGGTCGAGGCATATACCTACAATGCGAAAGAGCCGCTGCTCTTTGCGCGAGGAGCGTTCGGTCGCTTCATGGCCGACGATGAGCGCAAGAACGTGCCGTAACGCGCCCCCTATACTGCTTTGCGCTCTGCCGCCGAAAGCTTGTAAATCTCCAGCGCGTCCGCGTCCGCACCTCGCGCGGCCTTCGCCAGCCTGAACAGCTGCCCGGCAAGCGCGGCCATTGGCACTGGCGTCGAAGTCGCCTGTGCAACGTCGGCCACCGTATCGAGGTCCTTGAGCATCGTGGCGATGTGGCCGAGCGGCGGGGTGTGAATGCCGTTGACCATTCGCGGCACGAACAGCTGGAGCGGGATGGAATCCGCAAATCCGCCGGCGAGTGCCTCGGGCAATCGGTTGGCGTCAATTCCGGCGTTCACGGCAAGGCGGGTTGCTTCCGCGAGCACGGCCATGGCGCATCCGACGATCACCTGGTTGCACAGCTTTGTGGTCTGGCCGGCGCCGAGCGGGCCCATATGCGTGAACCTGCGCGCCATGGCCAGCACATAGGGCCGCACCCTCTCGATGTCGCCAGCTTCGCCGCCCGCCATGATGGCGAGCGTTCCTTCCTCCGCGCCCTTCGTGCCCCCGGACACCGGCGCATCGATCCAGCCCACCCCGTTCGCGTCTTTCAATCGCGTTGCGAGGTCGCGCGCCGCGTCGGGATGAATTGACGAGAAGTCGACCACAAGCTTGCCCGCGCTAGGGGCCGCTGCCAGACCTTCGGGTCCGAAGATCACCTCCTCCACCGCCGCCGCATCCGTTACGCACATAAAGACGATATCCGAGCTCGCCAGGAGATCACGCGGCGTGACCACGTGCTTGGCACCAGCCTCGACGAGCGGCGCCACCTTGCCCTCCGAGCGATTCCAGACAGCGACCTGATAGCCGGCCTTCAGCAGGCGTCGGGTCATCGGCGTTCCCATGAGTCCGAGGCCGAGATAGCCGAGCTTCTCGGTGCGGTTCTTGCTGTCGTCAGCCATAGGTTGCCTCCTTCTGTCGTAGACGCCGCTTTACCATACATTGCCCATCTGCCGGCAAGACCGCCCACCTCGCATGGCTTGCCTGATTGTTTGAACCATGAAACATTTGAGGCGGTCGGGTTGGGGGCGCCAGTCGGCGCCGGAGCAGCGGAGTGGCACGATGCGAACCGTTTCGAAGTGGATCCTGGCTTTGGGGGCGGCAGCCGCCGTGAGCGCGGGCGCAAGCCCGTCATGGGGGCAGCAGACGATCCGCGTCGGCTGGACCATCCCTGCGGAGGAGTCCAAGTACTGGATGATGCGCAGGCCGGCAGAGTTTCCCAATCTCGGCAAGACCTACAACATCGAATGGACCCAATTCCAGGGCACCGCGCCGATGACGCAGGCCCTGGCGGCAGGTGCGCTGGACTGCGCGACGCAGGCGCCGCTCTCCCTCTCCAATGGGGTCGTCGGCGGCAATCTCAAGGCCTATATCGTCGCGCAGCATGTTTTCGAGATGCCCGGCGGCTTCTCGGTCTACTGGGCCGTCAAGGATGACTCGCCCATCAAGACAATCGCGGATCTCAAGGGCAAGACCGTCGGCATTTCCGTGATCGGTGGCGGTACGCAAGGGCCGTTCAATCTGCTCTTGAAGCAGAATGGCGTCGATCCGGCCAAGGACATCAAGCTGGTCGAGGTTGGCTTTGCCGTCTCCGAGGACGCGCTGCGCCAAGGCCGCGTTGACGCGGTCAATATGAACCAGCCGTTTGCTGCGCGCGCGGAGGCAAAGGGCGGCACAAGGAAGCTGTTCTCGCTCTCCCAGGCCATGCCGAACATCGTGCACATCCTGGAAGCCTGCCGTGCCGATTTCGTCGACAAGAACCCTGAGTTGGTCAAGGCCTATGTCCGCGATATTACCTCGGGCATGAAGAAGGCACTCGCGAACCGCGAGGAGACTCTCAAGGTCGTCAATGAAGTGCTGAAAGCCCCCATCCCGGTGCTTGAGACCTACTTGCTCAAGGACAATGATTTCGGCCGCGATCCGGGTGCTGCGCCGAACTTCCCGGCGATCCAGAAGATGCTGGATATCTATGCAGAAACAGGAATGCTGCCGAAGCTGGATGTCGCACAGTTCAAGCATCCGTCGATCGTCGCGCCGCTGCAATAGAAGCGGGACGAATTACCGAACCAACATCGTAGCGTTCCGGATCATCCGGGACGCTGCACGAAGAAGATGCATATATGAAGAAGTTGCGTTCCCGAGTCACCACAGACGGCCTCGACCGAGCGCCGCATCGTGCATTCATGCGCGCCATGGGGCTCGACGACGCTGCGATTGCGAAGCCGATGGTGGGCATCGTCAGCATGAAGGGTGAGCAGACGCCCTGCAACATGACCCACGACTTCCAGGTAGCTGCAGCGAAGACCGGGATCGATGAGGCCGGCGGTACACCGCGTGAATTCTCGACTGTTTCGGTGTCCGACGGCATCAGCATGAATCATGAGGGGATGAAGTTCTCCCTCTTCTCGCGTGAGCTGATCGCCGACTCGATCGAAGCCGTGGTCCATGGGTTGGCCTACGATGCGCTGATCGGATACGGCGGGTGCGACAAGACCCTTCCTGGCGTGATGATGGGAATGGTCCGCTGCAACGTGCCATCCATCTTCATGTATGGCGGCAGCTCGCTGCCCGGGCGCGTGGATGGACGTACGCTGACGGTGCTCGATTCCTATGAGGCTGTCGGCAGCTTCATGACTGGCGAGATCGATGGCGCCACGCTCGAGCGCATTGAACGCGCCTGCCTGCCGACGATCGGTGCGTGCGCCGGCCAGTTCACCGCGAACACCATGGGCATGGTATCGGAGGCGATGGGGCTGACCATTCCCAACGTCTCGATGGTGCCCGGTGTCTATTCCGAGCGTGCGCAGATTTCGCGACGCGCCGGCCGACTGATCATGGAGATGCTGGACCGCGGCGGGCCGCTGCCGCGCGACATCGTGACGCGGAAATCCCTGGAGAACGGAGCGGCGATCGTGGCAGCGACGGGCGGCTCGACCAACGCCGCGCTGCACCTGCCGGCGATCGCGAATGAGGCCGGAATTGCATTCAGCATCGATGACGTGGGGGAGGTCTTTGCCAGGACGCCGTTGATCGGCAATCTGCGCCCCGGAGGCAAGTATACGGCGAAGGATGTCTACGATATCGGCGGCGCTGCGGTCATCATTCGCGAGCTGATCCAGAGCGGTCATATCGATGGCGGCTGCTTGTCAATCACCGGCCGCACACTTGCCGAAGAGTACGGTGTGGCCAACGCACCCGACGGAGAGGTTGTGTACACGGCTCGCGCGCCGATCATGCCTGACGGTGGTGTCGCGGTGCTGAAGGGTAACCTCTGTCCCGATGGGGCGGTGATCAAGGTGGCGGGCTTGAAGAGCCAATTCTTCGAAGGCGTCGCGCGTGTTTTCGAGGATGAAGAAGCCTGCGTCGCAGCCGTTCGTGACCGCAGTTACAAGGCGGGCGAGGTTCTCGTGATCCGCAATGAAGGGCCAGTCGGCGGACCTGGCATGCGTGAGATGCTTGGCGTCACCGCACTGATCTACGGGCAGGGCATGGGTGAAAAAGTGGCGCTGATCACCGATGGCCGGTTCTCCGGCGCGACCCGCGGGATGTGCATCGGCTACGTGTCCCCCGAGGCATTTGTTGGCGGTCCGCTGGCGCTCGTCCGGAATGGTGACAGAATCCGGATTGATGCCGCAAATCGACGGATGGATGTCCTGCTCGAGGAACAGGAGCTTGCCGCACGGCGACGCGATTGGAAGCCGCGCCCGCCTCGCCACCGCGCAGGTGCGCTGGCAAAATATGCCCGGCTGGTTGGGCAGGCGCCGGGCGGAGCCGTGACGCATGAAGGCCCGGCAGAATGGCCGTGGTTCGAATGACGCACCGCACGGGCGCGAAAGTGACAGCCTGTCTGGCAGGCTTCTTGCTAAGCTGATGCCGCTGAATCCTCGTGCGAGTGGGACGGAAGGCGGGATGACGGTAGTATCTGCGAGATCGAGCGAATGGGTGAGACCGGTGACGCAACAAGACCCGGCTTCCGCAATCATCGAGATCGACCGCGTGTCGCAGGTCTTTAAAACCTCGGCACGCAAGAATCACGTTGCGCTTTCGGACATTTCGCTGACGATCGAGGAAGGAGCTTTCGTCTCCATCCTTGGTCCGTCCGGCTGCGGCAAGTCGACACTGCTCTACATTGTCGGCGGCTTCGTCAGTCCAACCAGCGGCGCGGCGAAGATGAAGGGACAGGCGATCACGGGGCCCGGTCCGGATCGCGGACCGGTATTCCAGGAATTTGCGCTCTTTCCCTGGAAGACTGTGCTCGGCAACGTGATGTATGGGCCGCGTCAGCAAGGAATTCGCGGCACCGAGGCCGAAGCGCAGAGCCGGGCCCTGATCGAGATGGTCGGCCTCAAGGGCTACGAGAACTTCTATCCCAAGGAGCTGTCGGGCGGCATGAAGCAGCGCGTGGCGCTGGCGCGGACGCTTGCCTACCATCCCGAAGTGCTGCTGATGGACGAGCCGTTCGGGGCACTCGACGCGCACACGAGGACGCGCCTGCAGAACGATCTTCTGAACATCTGGGAGCGTGACCGCAAGACGGTGCTTTTCGTCACCCATTCGGTCGACGAAGCCGTCTTCCTCTCGGACAAGGTCGTCATGATGTCGAAATCGCCCGGGCGAATCCGGCAGGTCATCGACATCGACCTGCCGCGGCCGCGCCGCCGCAACGAGCTGTTGCTCGATCCGCGTTACCAGAAGTACGTCGTCGACATCGAGCGCATGTTCGACGAGAGCGACGAAGCCGGAGCGCCCGCGTGATGTCGGCGGCCGGCATGACCAAGCGCGCTGCCCCGGTGCTCGCCTGCATCGGATTGCTGGTGGTGTGGCAGGTCGCGTCACTGGCGCTGAAGAATGACAGCTTTCCGACCGCGATTGGAGCGATGAGAGCGATTCCGGACATCCTTGGCGACAGGGAATCCCTGATCAATATTCTGGCCTCGCTCCGGCGCATGGCGATGGGATTTGGCGCGGCCGTGCTCGTGTCGATTCCGCTTGGCCTGTTGATGGGACGTAGCGCCGCGATTGCGGCCTTCTTCAATCCGCTGCTGATGGTGATCTATCCGGTGCCGAAGGCGGCCTTGATGCCGATCATCATGCTCTGGCTCGGCGTCGGCGACATCACGAAGACGCTCGTGATCTTCCTCGGCGTCAGCCTGCCCGTGATTTATCACAGCTTCGAAGGCGCCAAGGCGGTCGAAGAGAAGATGCTGTGGTCGGGCGCTGCGATGGGGCTCTCGCCGGTGCAACGCCTGGTGCGTATCGTGCTGCCGGCGGCGCTGCCGGAAATTCTGACGGGGTGTCGTACAGGATTGGTGTTGGCGCTGATCACGATGATCACCAGTGAGATGATTGCCCGTCAGTCCGGTGCCGGAAACATCCTGTTCAACGCGCTCGACATGGGCCAATACGAACCCGTCTTTGCGATGATCATCATCGTTGGAGCGATGGGAATCTGCCTCGACGCGATTTTCGAGAAGGTTCGTGCTAGGCTCGTGCGCTGGTCCGAGCCGCAGTTCGACATGCCGCTGAGCTTCTCATGATGTCGCGGCTTCTCGCCCCTAATTTCGTTCTTGGAATTGCTCCGATCGCACTGGTGATCGCGCTGTGGCAAGGCTTGGTATCTTTCGGCTTCGCGCCGGCAGTTCTGCTGCCGCCGCCTGGCTACGTCTTCGGCCGGCTGCTCCAGCAACTCGTAACCTCGACGTTCCAGCACGAGATCGCGGCGACCCTGATCAGGCTGTTTGCCGGCTTCGCGATTGCTGTCGTGCTCGGTGTCAGCATCGGCATTGCCGCCGCCGCCAATCCGGCGATCAACGCCGTGGTTCGGCCCATCGTGCGCGTATTGGCGCCTTTGCCCAAGGTCGCGCTCTATCCGGCCTTGCTGCTGCTGCTCGGATTTGGCCACGGATCGAAGATCACATTAGTGGCTGCCGACGCTCTTTTCCCGATCCTGCTGTCGACCTATTACGGTGCCTCGACCGTCGAGCAGAAGCTGATCTGGTCGGCTATGGCTGCGGGATCGTCACGCTACGAAATCCTCTTCAAGGTAGTGCTGCCGGCAGCGATGCCGTCGATCCTGACCGGGTGCCGGATTGGCCTTGTCATTTCCTGCATCGTGGTGTTTCTGGCCGAAATGATCACGTCGACGGACGGATTGGGGCACGCCCTCGTGACTGCGGCCAGAACCTTCCAGGCCGTGGACATGTTCGTGCCGCTGATCACGATCTCGCTGCTGGGCTTGATCTTGAACGGCCTGCTGGGAGCCGTGCGCTCGTACTTGCTCCGGGGCTTCCCCGAAGCGTAACTAACAAGAATCCTGAAGACCGGGAGAGAACCATGCTGGCTGATCGTATCGAGGCAAAATGGATCGATGCGTTTTGCGAGATCTTTGAGCGATGCGCCGTCAAGGCCGGCGATACCGCGGCGATCCTGTCGGAGACCCAGTCACGCGCGTTGAACGTCCATCTCGCGGAGCTGGCCCTGCTGCGGATGGGCGCGCGGCCGTTTCATGTGGTGATGCCGACGCCACGTAACCGGCATATCGTTCCGGTCCGCTCCACCGGGGCGAGCGAGGCGATCCAAAAGCTTGGTCCAGTGATCACGGCGCTTCAGCAGGCCGGCTTCGTCGTGGATTGCACCATCGAAGGACTGATGCATGCGGTGGAGACGCCGGAGATTCTCAAAGCCGGCGCGCGGATCCTGGTGATCTCTAACGAGCATCCCGAAGCGCTGGAGCGCATGGTGCCGGATTCCGCGCTCGAAAAGCGTGTTCGTGCGGCGGCCAAAATGCTGCGCGGAACGAAGCGCATGCGTGTCTCCTCGAAGGCCGGCACGGCGCTCGATGTCGATATGGTCGGAGCGTCGACGGTCGGTGTGTGGGGCTGGACCGACAAGCCCGGCACGCTCGCGCATTGGCCCGGCGGCATCGTCGTCAGCTTTCCCAAGAGCGGGACCATCAACGGCACTCTGGTGATGGCGCCCGGCGACATCAACCTGACCTTCAAGCGCTACCTGACCTCGCCGGTGAAGATGACTCTGAAGGACGACTATGTCGTGGAACTCGAAGGCGAGGGCACGGATGCCGCGATGATGCGCGCTTATCTGGCCGCCTGGGGCGATCGCGAAGCCTATGCCGTGTCGCATGTCGGCTTCGGCATGAATCCCGGTGCGCGCTATGAGGCACTATCCATGTATGACCAGCGCGACACCAACGGCACAGAGATTCGGGCCGTTTCCGGCAATTTCCTGTTCTCGACCGGTGCGAATGAATTTGCAGGGCGCTACACGGCCGGACATTTCGACCTGCCGATGATGGGAACGACGATCGAGCTCGACGGCGTTGCGGTCGTCCGCGAAGGCGTGCTTCAGGACGTCTTCGGGTAGCCGCGATCGAGCACGGGCGGCCGGGCGAGGTCGAAGTGCCGGAGCAGGTCGACCATGGCCTGCAACCGCTTCACGCGATAAGCATCGACGTCCATCCCGGAGTAATCCAGGAAGCCGGCGCCCGTGCGCAGGCCGATCCGGCCTTCATGCATGTTGCGGGAAATGACCTCCGGCGCGCGATAGCGGTCGCTACCAAGCGCGCCTTCGAGGTAACGGCTGGCGTAGTATAGGATATCGCCGCCGCCCCAATCGATGAATTCGAGCAGCCCGAGCACGGCATAGCGGAAGCCGAAGCCGTAACGGATCGCCTTGTCGATCTCTTCGGCGCTGGCGACGCCTTCCTCGACCATGCGCGCGGCCTCGTTCATTGCCAGCGCCTGGATGCGCGGGACGATGAAACCCGGTGTGGCGGCGCAGACCACCGGCACCTTCCCGATGCCTTCGAGCAGCGTCTTGACCTCGTCGATGACGGCCGGGTCTGTCGCCTTGCCGGGCGAAACCTCGACCAGCGGGATGAGATAGGCCGGGTTGAGCCAGTGCACGTTTAGAAAGCGGCGCGGGCTCACGATCGCGCCCGAGAGATCGTCGACGAGGATGGTCGAGGTCGTCGACGCGATGATCGTTTCAGGGCCGACCTGCTTTGCCGCCGCCCCCAGCACCTCGCGCTTGAGCTCGACCACCTCAGGAACGCCTTCGAAGATCATTCCGGCTTCGGCCAACGCTGCGCCGCTCCGGCTCGCCGGCACCACCGAGACCCGCGCGATCAGCGGATCGACATCCGCGTCGGTCAGCAGCCCCAGTTTTGACAGGCTGGCGAAGGTCTTCCTGACTTCGCCAAGCGCGTCCGTTTCCAGCTTGGTGAAGTCCTCCGCGGAACGCGCCTTGATATCGATCATCGTGACCATGTGCCCTGCATACGCGAAGGCAACGGCAATGCCCCGGCCCATGCGGCCAGCGCCGAGACAGGCGATATTGATGCGACTGGTCATTGATCAGAATCCATTGCGGAGCAGCGTCTGCAATTCAGCCTTGCTGAGCTCGCCGAGTCCCAGCGTCTGGAGCGTTCGGCCACCTCGCGCAAAATCTTCGCCGCAGACCGCGCCGCCGATTGACAGAAACGCTTTGGCCAGCGGTGTGTCCACGCCAGCGAGGCCCGCGACGGACACCAGCAGCGACAGCCCAAGCCGCAGATCCTCGCGCATGTAACGGTGCTCTGTCAGCACGATCCGCTCGCGCCAATCACCGGAATCGGTCAGTCGGTCGTGCGAGCCGCGGCCATACATCCAGATCTCGCCTTCCCTCGCGTAGTGATGAGCCAGCGGGAAATGTGGCGCGCCGTAGCCGAGTGCCTCGCGCACTGCGATGCGTTCTGCGTCGAGCGCGTCAGTGACCCGGCGGATCGCGGCTTGCGTACCTTCCTTGTGAATGTCCCAGCGCTCGAAATGTTCGATCGGCCCTGCGTTCATCACGATCAACGGCGGGTGAATGATCGGACCTGCGTTCATCAGGGCGCCCGACAGCGCGTCTCCGCATGTCTCGATCGCGTCTGGGAGAGCGCGCCCGATCACTGCGAGGGCGTGGGGCGCCTGCTCGAGCGGGAACACGCCGACCGGGAGCCGCTTGGCGCGGATGGTGATCGCGACCTCGAACGGTCCGTGCTTGCGGGTCAGCCACGGAAGCGTGCCCGTTTCGGCAAAGCTGGCCTTGGCATTGTTGCCGGCATCTCGGGCCGCCTGGGCGAAGATCATCGAGCCGAACGTCGCTGGCGGCAGAAACACGACCTGACCGTCCCGCAAATGCGGCGCGAGCAGGCGAGCGATATCTGCTTGAGCGAAGGCCGGAGCCGGGCACAGGATCAACTCCGTGCCTTCGACGGCGTCCGCGATGTCGGTCGTGACCAGCGCCAGCTTCACGTCATGACGGCCGTTGTGATCCTTGACCAGGATGCGCGAGCCGGCGGCGCGATGCGCTGCGACCTGATCGGCATCGCGGCGCCAGAGCCGCACCTCGTGCCCCGACAGCGCAAAATCGCCCGCGGCCGCGAAAGAGCCGTTTCCCCCACCCAGAACTGCGATCTTCAAGATGCTTCTCCTTGCGCCCGTGACTGCGCATCAAGCTGCTTCAGCAGGAAATGCTGGACCTTGCCCAGGGCCGTCCGCGGCAGGTCGTTGACGAAGACGATCTCGCGCGGAATTTTGTAGCGCGCGAGTTGCGCCTGAAGATGCGCCCTCAATTCGTCCGCCTCGAGCCGGCAGCCGGATCTCGCAATGACATAGGCGACCGGCACCTCGTCCCAGCGCGGGTCCGGCCGGCCGATCACGGCGCATTCGCTGACGTCGGGGTGTTCGAGCAGGACGCGCTCGACCTCGGCCGGGTAGACGTTTTCTCCGCCTGAAATGATCATGTTCTTCTTTCGGTCGCGGACCCAGAAATAGCCGTCGGCATCGCACAGGCCGATATCACCGGTGCGATACCAGCCATCCTGCAGCGCCTCGCGCGTTGCGGCGTCGTTTCCCCAATATTCAAAGAACACGTTGGGACCGCGCACCGCGATTTCGCCCGGCGTGCCCGCGGGCAGTTCTTCGCCGGCCTGGTCGATCACCTTTGCCTCGCAGCACAGGCCGGCAAGGCCGGTCGATGCCGCGCGCGAAAGATCGCCGCCAAGCCGCGTGTAGACGGCGATCGGGCAGGTTTCGGTCGAGCCATAGACCTGAAGCACCGGGACGTCGCGCGCGACGAAGCGCTCGATCAGGTGCGGCGGTACGATGGTCGAGCCGGTGGCGACGGCCTTGAGTGAGGAAAGATCAGCGGTCGCCCAGGCGGGATGCTCACTCACCGCCTGAAGGATCGCAGGAACCATCACCGTGAGTGTCGGCCGTTCCCCTTCAATGGCCGCAAGCGCGGCGTCCGGCGTGAAGCGCGCATGGACCGTGACGGTCGCGCCCAGCTGCAACGCCGGCGTAGTCTGGATGTTGAGGCCACCGACGTGAAAGAACGGCAGCACGGTCAGCACGTGGTCGTCGGATGTCATGTTGTGCATGTGCTGGCTCATGACGCCGTTCCAGAACAGCGCCTCCTGGCGCAGCACCGCGCCCTTGGGTCTTCCCGTCGTGCCTGACGTGTAGACGATGAGCAGCGGGCTGGAGAGGTCGGTGTGTGGATTTCGGCTCGTGCCGTCACCGCGGACCAGCAAATCTTCGAATACCGTGCCGCGAGGCGGCGTGAAGTCGAGGCCGACGACGGATGTCCCTGCCGCGGTCTGCCCCAGCTCGGCAAGCACTCCGGAAAACGCCTGCTCGAGCACCAGGACCTTGGCGCCGGCATCACTGAGAATGAACAGCTGCTCGGCGACGGCCAGTCGCCAGTTCAGCGGCACCAGCATCGCGCCGAGGCGCGCACAGGCGTAAAGCAGAACCAGATAATCCGGCCGGTTCAGGCTTAGAATCGCGACGCGATCGCCGCGGCCGACGCCAAGCGCCTGTTTCAAGGCCGTGGCCGTTTGCTCGATGCGTGCGGCGAATGCCGCATAACTCAGCCGCGTCCCTTCGAAGGCAATGGCCGTCTTGTCTGGCGCGAACGCCGCGTTGCGGTCGATCAGGCTACAGAGGTCCACGGTCAGTCGTCCGTTTCACCGGCCTCGTACAGTGCTTCGCGCCCGATCCGGTCGAGGCAGAGCTCGGCGGTCCAGGGCAGCATCAGCGAGCCGCAGCGGCTGTCCCGATAGATCCGCTCCAGCGGCAGCGAGCGAAGCATGGCCTGACCGCCGCAGGTGCGGATCGCGAGCGCGGCGAGCTCATTGGCGCCCTCCATCACCGAATATTGCGCGGCGTAGGCGCGCAGCACCTGCTCCTTGCTCGGATTGGCGCGCGCCTCGGTCACGGCCTGGAACCAGATTGCCTTGATCTGCTCCAGCTTGATCTGCATCTGCGCCACCGCGATCTGCTTGGTCGGGTACATCCGCCGCTTGACCGACGGCATGCCCGGGACCTCGCCGCGCAAGTAACGCAAGGTGAAGTCGTAGGCGGCTTGCGCCAGGCCCATATAGGTCGGCGACAGCGTCAGGAACATGTGCGGCCAGCGCTGAGCTGCCTGGAAATACACGCCGCGCGGCATCAGCGCCGAATCTTCCGGAACGAACACGTCCTTGAACAGCAGCGTCCGCGAGACCGTGCCGCGCATGCCCAGCGGATCCCATTCACCGACGACCGAGACGCCTTCTGATTTGGCTGATATCGCCAGGTAAAGCGTGTTGCGGCGCGACGCCTTCTCGCCTTGCTCGATCTCGGTGCAAAGCACGCCGTAATAGTCGGCGTGGCCCGAGAGCGATGCAAAGATCTTCTTGCCGTTGACGATCCAGCCACCCGCGACCGGCCTTGCTTCGGTGCCAAAAGCAACGCCGCCGGCAGCGGCAGCTCCACCTTCGGAGAAGGGTTGCGAATAGATCGCCCCGTCCTCGACGATCCGCTTGTAGTGCACCGCGCGCCGCCGCTCGTGCTCGGCACGGGTGTCCGCGTCCATGTCCAGATCGTCGGCGAGCGGACCCGACCACAGGGTCGAGCAGACATGCATGTTCCAGGTCAGCGCGGTGGCGCCGCAATAGCGGCCGATCTCGGCCGCCGCCAAGGCATAGGTCTGGTAATTGGCACCCAGGCCGCCGTGCCTCTTGGGCACGGCGATGCCGAGCAGGCCGACGCGATGCAAATCGCGGTAATTTTCAGTCGGGAAAGTCGCCTCACGATCGTAAGTGGCGGCGCGACCGGCGAACACGGTCTGGCCGATCTCTCTCGCGCGGCTGATGATGCCGGCCTGCTCGTCGTTCAAGCGGAATGCAGTGGGATCGAAGATCGGCGCATCCAGCGCGACCTTGTCGGTCGCGCCAATCGTCTTGCTGACTTGCATGGTCATCGCGCAGTTACCTTAGGCTTTGGTCGCGAGCGAGTTCAGGAACCGGCCGAGAGCATCGTCGAAGGCCTCGGGGCGTTCGAGATTGGCGAGATGGCCGACGCCAGGCAGCTCGACATATTCGGCCCCCGGGATATAGGTCGCCGTCTTTGCCATCATCGGCGCGGGCGCGTTGTTGTCCTTTGAGCCGGACAGCAACAGCGTGGGAACGGAGATATTTCCGAGCGTGCTGCGTTGATCGAAGCCGATGAGAGCCAGCATCATGGCGCGATAGCTCGCTTCGGGCACGCTCCCCATGCATTCGCGGGCAACCTCCATCCCGTTCGGATCGGGATCGTCGCCGACGAGCTCCTTCACCAGGGAGGGGGCCAGCGACTTCATCGTCTCCCCGCGATCAAGCGGTCCCAGTCGCGCTGCGATGAATGATTTCTGCCAGTCGCCGTCCGCCTTTCCGAACGCAGGGCTGGTCTGCGCCAGCACGACTGCGCGTGCCAGCTTGGGGGATTGAACCAGCCACTTCTGAACGATCATGCCGCCGATGGAATGGCCGACCAGAACAGGTCTGCTGACGCCAAGTTGCGCGATGAACTGCTGGAGCGCCTCCGCCAGGGCAGCGATACTGACGCTCGCAAGCGGCGCCGATCCTCCATAACCGGGCATGTCCCATGCGATCGCGCGGAAGCGGTCGCCAAATGTCGCAAGCTGCCGCCGCCAGGCCCGCGCCGCGCCGCCGATGCCGTGCAGGAAGATCAGCGGTATCGCGTCCGGATCGCCCGCGGCTTCGTAGGCGAAGCGTCCGTCCTTTGTTATCATTGGCACAGGCTGCGACACGCGACATCCTTCTGCTGGCCCCTCGATGCTAACAGGCCTTTCGAGGATGGAAAGCGATAATTTTATACTTAAAGCAATTTTCGGGCCGTCGCTCATGCCGCATCATTTGCCGACCAAGCGCCGCTTTCGTTGCAAAAACTTGAAGGTTAAAATATATCGAACACTGGTCACGATATCCGAGGGAGCCAGCGCATGTCCGGATTGCCGCATTCCCCGCACGCGCTGGTCACCGGTGGCGGGCGCGGCATCGGCCGCGCGATCGCGTCCGCTCTCGTCGGCGCCGGTGCGACCGTGACCGTGCTTGGCCGGAACGCGGCGGTTCTCGACGAGGCGGTCAATGCAGGCGCCGCGCACTTTACGGCTGTCGCTGATGTCTCGGACGAAGCGTCTCTGAAAGCCGCGATCGCCGGGGCAAGTGCGCGCAAGCCGATCGACATCCTGATTGCCAATGCGGGCAGCGCTGAATCGGCGCCGTTCGCGAAATCGGACAGTGCGCTCTTCAGCCGGATGATGGATGTCAATTTCATGGGCGTCGTGCATGCCGTCCAGGCCGTGCTGCCGGGCATGAAGGATCGTCCCTACGGGCGCATCGTCGCGGTAGCGTCCACCGCAGGCCTCAAGGGCTACGCCTATGTCAGCGCGTATGCAGCGGCCAAACACGCCGTGATCGGCCTCGTGCGTTCCCTTGCCCTCGAGATGGCTGGAAGCAACGTCACCGTGAATGCGGTGTGTCCCGGCTTCACCGACACCGATCTCGTTGCCGGCAGCATCGACAACATCATGAAGAAGACGGGCCGGACCCGCGAGCAGGCAATTGCCGAGCTCGCGAAGCACAATCCGCAAGGACGCCTGGTCACGCCTCAGGAGGTCGCAGACGCGGTTCTCTGGCTGTGCGGGGAGGGCGCGAGCTCGATCACCGGACAGGCGATCGCAGTGGCCGGTGGCGAAGTCTAGCCTGCCTGGCAGGCGCGGAAAAAGAAAGCCAAGGAGATCCCATGAGCAGACCAGCCAATCCCGTCACCGTGCCGCTTGCGGATTACTCACCGCAGCATTTCCTGCTCGCCGTGGTCGACGGCGTTGCGACGGTGACGCTCAACCGTCCCGAACGAAAGAATCCGCTGACGTTCGAGAGCTATCGGGAACTGACCGACTTCTTCCGCGCCTGCGCCTTCGACGACGCGGTCAAGTCCATCGTCGTGACGGGTGCCGGCGGCAATTTCTCGTCCGGCGGCGACGTGTTCGAGATCATCGGCCCGCTGGTGAAGATGGACACCAAGGGTCTGACCGCCTTCACGCGCATGACCGGCGACCTCGTCAAGGCGATGCGGGCCTGTCCGCAGCCGATCGTAGCCGCGGTCGAAGGTATCTGTGCCGGGGCCGGAGCGATCATCGCGATGGCGTCTGATATGCGCCTTGCGGCGAGCGGGGCCAAGGTGGCGTTCCTGTTCAACAAGGTGGGGCTGGCTGGTTGCGACATGGGTGCTTGCGCCATCCTGCCGCGGATCATCGGGCAGTCCCGCGCCTCCGAGCTGCTCTACACCGGCCGGTTCATGACGGCGGAAGAGGGCGAGCGCTGGGGCTTCTTCAGCCGTATCGTCACCCGGGAGCAGGTGCTGCCCCAGGCGCAGGTTCTGGCCAAGCAGGTCGCGGAAGGCCCGACCTTCGCCAACACCATGACCAAGCGGATGCTGGCTATGGAATGGGCGATGTCCGTCGAGGAGGCGATCGAGGCAGAGGCCGTGGCTCAAGCCCTGTGCATGACAACGGCGGATTTCGAGCGAGCCTTCGAGGCTTTCGCCAGCAAGGTCAAACCGGTCTTCAGGGGCGACTGAGCCGGTCGTAATTATCTGCAGCCAATCCAGCGAGGGGGACTGGCGGGGGATTATTTTAGGTTTAAAATAATTTCATTGCCGCCTGCGTGAGATGAAGCTCGCCAATCGCGCGATGATGTCGCCGATGCGCATGTATTCGGGTTCCGCGACAGCGTGCGCGACCGGCAGGATCTCCAGGAGCTGAGAATTAAGGCTAAGCCCAAGACCCGGGCCGAGCTCAAGACGGAGGCGACAAAGCCGCTTGCGGCGGAGTGACCGCCCGTGCGACGTTAACCCATTGCCTGCGGTTCGAGTGGAGTTAGGGCGATGAAGGCGATTATCGTCGGTGGCGGTATCGGTGGTCTCACGACGGCTTTGATGTTCCGCTCGCGCGGCCTGGATTGCGAGATCTTCGAGCAGGCCGACACCATTCGCGAGCTCGGCGTCGGCATCAACACGCTGCCGCACGCGATGCGGGAGTTGGCCGGCCTCGGCCTGCTGCAGAAGCTCGACGAGGTCGCGATCCGCACCGATCAGCTCTATTATCTCAACCGCCATGGCCAGGAGGTCTGGCGCGAAGCTCGCGGCATCGACGCCGGCCACGATGTGCCGCAATTCTCGATCCATCGCGGCCGGCTTCAGGGCGTCATCCATCGTGCCGTCGAGCAGCGGTTGGGCCGTGAGGCGATTCACACCGGCTGCCGGCTCGGCGCCTTCACGCAGGACGAGGGCGGCGTCACCGCTTACTTCTTCGATCGCGCCGGCGCCCATGTCCACACCGCGCGCGGCGATATCCTGATCGGCGCCGACGGCATTCACTCGCGCGTCCGCGAGACGCTGTTTCCGAACGAAGGGCCGCCGTGCTGGAACGGCCTCATGCTGTGGCGCGGTGCGCGCGACTGGCCGCTGTTTCTCACCGGCAAATCGATGATCGTGGCCGGCGGTCTCAATGCCAAGGTGGTGATCTATCCGATCGCGGAAGGATCGAGCCCGGCGAGCCGCCTGACCAATTGGGCGGTGCTGGTGAAGGTGGGCGAGGGCAACGCGCCGCCGCCGCGGAAGGAAGACTGGTCGCGGCCGGGCCGCCGCGAAGAGCTGATGCCGCATGTGACTCGCTTCTCGGTGCCCTATATCGACGTGAAGAGCCTGATCTCGGCAACGCCCGAATTCTACGAATATCCGACCTGCGATCGCGATCCCTTGCCCTATTGGTCATTGGGCCGGGTCACGCTGCTCGGCGATGCCGCGCATCCGATGTATCCGGTTGGATCGAACGGCGCCTCGCAGGCCATTCTCGACGCGCGCTGTCTTGCGGATGTGCTGGTGCGCGCCGAACACCCGCGACAGGCCTTGCTCGAATACGAGAAGAAGCGTCTGCCGATGACGGCCGAAATCGTCCGCTCCAACCGGCGCGGCGGGCCGGAGGGCGTTATCGACGCCGTCGAGCAGCTCGCGCCCGACGGCTTCGACAATGTCGACAACGTCCTGAGCTATTCCCAGCGCGAGGCCATCGTGCGCGGCTATGCCACCAAGGCAGGTTTCGCCGCGGTGCCCGGACTCGCGGCGGTGCGCGCCTGAAGCGTGATGCGATTGGGAGGAATCGTCATCGCGCTTTAGGGTTCTTGTTTGAGCATGATCTTTTCGGAAAACCGCTACGCACTTTTCCGGATCATGCTCTAGCCGCCGGGCGGCGGCGGCAGGAAGTGGATGTTGAACTCGGCGGCCATCGCCACGACGTCCTCGGGCTTCTGCTCCTTCATGTTGTGGAGACCCCAGAACAGGTCGAACAGCTTGCGGCTCGGCGAGACCCAGAACAGCACCTTGGCGGTCTGCTCCGACTTGTTGAAGATGCCGTGCGGCACGCCCATGCCGAGGCGGATCAGGTCGCCTGCACTGGCCTGCGCCTCCGAATTGCCCAGCATGAAATCGAGCTTGCCCTCCAGCATGTAGAGATACTCATCCTGGTCGGGGTGAATGTGCGGCGGCACGAAAGTGCCCGGCGGCAGCGTCGCGTGCCAGGAGAAGCTGTTCTCGGCGTAGCTCTTCGGCACGTAGGTCTGGCCAAGGATGTTCCAGGAAATACCCTGGATTCCCTCATTGGCCCGCGTGATGCCGGTGATTTCGCTCTTCATTGCAGTCCTCCCGTAACGCGCTGCGTGGCTATTGTTAGAGCATGATCATTTTCGGAAAACCGCTGCGCACTTTGCGCTAGTGCGGCCCTTCGGGTCCGGATCATGCTCAGTTCGCCGCCTTGCAGTCCTTGGCATAGCGGTCGCCGTAATTCTCGAACACCTTCTGCACGATCTCGGTCTGGAACTTGCCGTCCGGACGCTTGGCGACCTTGGTCAGGTAGAAATCCTGGATCGGATAATTGTTGTTGTTGAACTTGAAGGCCCCGCGCAGCGAGGTGAAGTCGGCCTTCTTCAACGCGGCGCCAACGGCCTCCTTGTTGGAGAGATTGCCCTTCACGGCCTTCACTGCGCTGTCGATCAGCATCGCGGCATCATAGGCCTGGAAGGCGTAGGTGCCGGGAACGCTGTTGTAGGCGGCCTCATAGGCGGCAACGAACTTCTTGTTCTGAGGATTGTCGAGATTGGGCGCCCAGTTCGCGCCACCGAACATGCCCACCGCCGCATCCTGCTGTGCCGGCAGGGTCGATTCATCGACCGTGAAGGCCGAGAGCACCGGAATAGTATCGGCGAGCCCGGCCTGCCGGTACTGCTTGACGAGATTGACGCCGAGGCCGCCCGGCATGAATGTGAACAGTGCATCGGGCTTCTGCGAGGAAATCTTGGAGAGCTCCGGCTGGAAATCCAACGTGTTCAGCGGCATGTAGGACTCTTCGACGATCTCGCCCTTGTAGTCCAGCTTGAAGCCAGCCACCGAATCCTTGCCCGCCTGATAGTTCGGCACCATCAGGTACATCCGCTTGTAGCCGCGGTCCTGCGCGACCTTGCCGAGGATCTCGTGCACCTGATCGTTCTGATACGAGGTCACATAGAAGAACGGGTTGCAATCCTTGCCGGCGAAGGTCGACGGACCGGCATTGGGGCTGATCAGGAAGGTTTTCGACTCCGTGATGGGCCGGTGGATGGCCTGCAGGATGTTGGAGAAGATCGGCCCGACCACGAAGTCGACCTTCTCACGTTCCAGAAGGCCCTTCACCTTGGTCACCGCAGCATCCGGCTTCAGCTCATCGTCGACGACGACGACCTCGACATCGCGGCCACCCATCTTGCTGCCGAGATCCTTCACGGCGAGGGCGAAGCCGTCGCGAACCTGCTGGCCCAGCGCTGCGGCGGGCCCCGATAGGGTCACGATCACACCCAGCTTGATTTTTTCCTGGGCGAGGGCAGGGGTCACCACGGTGCCAAGTAGCATCGCAGCTGCGGCCAAGGTTATTTTCGTCTTCATGATCTGTCCCTCGTGACGATTGGCTTGCGCTGCAAGCCACGTACTCCAATCCAAAGCTTATGCCGATGACGGCGGCCGCGGCAAGCCGAGCGCGGGGCGTCGCATCCTGCGGGCAGCGATGCATGCAAGCTGCGCGCCAATTATTTGAAGCCTAAAGAAATTGGCGTGCGGTCGATTGTTGCAGCTTTGGACTTGCGGCCGGCTCGGATTTATTTGAAGCTCAAAACGTTGGGGGAATCCGCCCGCGCCAATGCCGGCCGTGAGTGACTGCATCGACATGCTCGATTCTGAGACCAAGGCCGTCGAAACACCGGAGGACCACGCCGAAGAGCTTCGGCTGTGGCTGCGGCTATTGACGTGCACGACGCTGATCGAGGGCGAGGTGCGCGGCCGGCTGCGGCAGCGGTTCGACGTCACGTTGCCGCGTTTCGACTTGATGGCACAGCTCGACAAGGCGCCTGACGGCATGACCCTGTCAGATGTCTCCAAGCGCATGATGGTCTCGAACGGCAATGTGACCGGGCTCGTGGAGCGCCTGGTGGAATCAGGCCATCTCGACCGGCGGACCTCAGACACCGATCGCCGCGTCCAGGTGATCCGGCTGACCAAGCTCGGGCGTGCCGAGTTCCGCAGGATGGCCGCCGAGCACGAGACCTGGATCGCCGATCTGTTCGCCGATCTCTCCCCGAAGGATGTGCGCGAATTGATGCGCCTCCTCGCCAAGACCAAGGCGTCCGCGCAGAAATCGGCCGCCCGCCGCCGGCCGTAGCCTGCGGGCGCGACAGCCCGACACCCTTTGCCGCATGAAAAAGCACGGGATGCCCAAAATCCCCTATTGCGCCGAATTGTTTTAAGCCTAAAATGTTTTCCAGATCGTGCTGCCGGGTGCAATCCATGCTGAAAGGAGCGTGCGATGGCCAACGCCGCCAAGATTCAAGTGACGGGCTCGTCTGACGGCAGCGCCGCGACGGCCCATGTCGACACGTTCGCGCGGCAACATCTGCCGCCGCGCGAGCTCTGGCCCGAATTCATCTTCACGCGGCCGGAGCTGAACTATCCGCCGCGACTGAACTGCGTCAGCTATTTCCTCGATCGCTGGGTCGAGCAGGGCCACGGCGATGCCCCTTGCGTCATCAGCCCAGGCGTCAGCTACACCTATCGCGAGCTGCAGGCGCTGGTGAACCGCATCGCCAATGTGCTGGTTGGCAAGCTCGGCCTCGTCACCGGCGGGCGTGTGCTGCTGCGCTCGGCCAACAATCCGATGATGGTTGCAACTTATCTCGCGGTGATCAAGGCCGGCGGAATCTGCGTGGCGACGATGCCGCTGCTGCGCGCCAAGGAGCTGTCCTATCCGATCCAGAAGGCGGAGATCACGCTGGCGCTATGCGATGGAAAGCTCGCCGAGGAGATGGAGAAGGCGAAGGCTGCGGCACCGGGCCTCGAGCGGGCCGTCTATTGGGGCAATGGCGCGGCGGATTCGCTCGAAGCGCTGATCGCCGATGCCAGTCCGGAGTTCGAGGCGGTCGATACCGCCACCGACGACATCTGCCTGATCGCCTTCACCTCGGGCACGACCGGCGATCCCAAGGGCACCATGCATTTCCACCGCGACATGCTCGCGGTCTGTGACGGCTATGCGCGCAACATTCTGCGCGCCGAGCAAAACGATCGCTTTATCGGCTCGGCGCCGCTCGCCTTCACCTTCGGCTTCGGCGGCGTGCTGTTTCCGATGCATATCGGCGCCTCCTTCGTCGTGCTGGAGAAGACGACGCCAGACGACATTCTGAATGCGATCGAGCAGTACAAGACCACGGTCTGCTTCACGGCGCCGACCGCATACCGCGCCATGCTTGGCAAGCTCGCAGGCCGCGACATTTCTTCGCTCCGCAAATGCGTCTCCGCGGGCGAGACTCTGCCCAAGCCGACATTCGATGCCTGGCTCAAGGCGACCGGGATCAAGCTGATGGACGGCATCGGCTCGACCGAGATGCTGCACATCTTCATCAGCGCGACCGAGGACGAGATCCGCCCCGGCGCCACCGGCAAGCCCGTGCCGGGCTATGAAGCCAAGATCGTCGATGACGAGGGCCGCGACGTGCCGCCCGGAACGATGGGCTTTCTCGCCGTGCGCGGGCCGACCGGCTGCCGCTATCTGGCCGACGAGCGGCAGCGGAAATACGTCCAGAACGGCTGGAACATCACCGGCGACACCTATTTGATGGATAGCGACGGCTATTTCTGGTACCAGTCGCGCTCCGACGACATGATCGTGTCGGCTGGCTACAACATCGCAGGAACCGACGTCGAAGCGGCACTGCTCACGCATCCGGCGGTCGCCGAGTGCGGTGTGGTCGGTGCGCCCGACGAGGCGCGGGGCATGATCGTCAAAGCCTATGTCGTTGCCGCGCCCGGCGTGACCCCTGACGCTCAGCTGGTGGCCGAGTTGCAAGAGCACGTCAAACGCGAGATCGCGCCGTATAAATATCCGCGCGCCATCGAGTTCGTCGCGCAATTGCCGAAGACCGAGACCGGCAAGCTGAAGCGCTTTGCCCTGCGGCAGCTGGCGCAGGCTGCAGTGACGTCCTCAGGCGTCGCCGCGGAATGAGAGAAGGATAGAGAATTGTCTGTGACGACGCCGAAAAGCCCGCAACTCGCGGTCCTGCCGACCGCAGCCGAGGATGGAACGCGCACCAAGGCGCAGATCCTGCAGCCGTCAGGCTGGCCGCTGCCGAAGGGCTATGCCAACGGCATGGCTGCCGAAGGACGCATCGTCGTCACCGGCGGGGTGATCGGCTGGGACGCCGAGGAGCGTCTCGCCGATGGCTTCGTCGCGCAGGTGCGCCAGACCCTGGACAACATCGCAGCGATCCTGGCCGAGGCCGGTGCCCGGCCCGAGCACCTCGTGCGCCTGACCTGGTACGTCGTCGACATGGACGAGTACCTGGCCAATCTGAAGGAGCTCGGCAGGATCTACCGCGACGTCTTCGGAACGCACTATCCAGCGATGGCCCTGGTACAGGTCGTCCGCCTCGTCGAGAAGGCGGCGCGCGTCGAGATCGAAGCCACCGCCGTCATTCCGAGCTGAACTCCGCGGCGATCAGCTCGCTTTGGCGAGCTCGTCGTCTTCGGGCGAGTTGAGATAGACGCCGGATATGGTGTCGACCCAGCAGAGATGATCGTGCACCTTCTTCACGCCCTCGACGTTTTCCGCGGCGACGATCGCGGCTTGCCGAGCGCGCTCTTCGGTGATGACGCCGCTGAGATGAACGATACCGTCGCGGACGATGACGTTCAGCCCGAACGGGCACCAGTCGTTCTTCTCCATGGTGTCGATGATGCGGCTGCGAATGTGGTCGTCGTCCGCGGTCGGATCCGGCACTTCGCGGGCGAGCCCGGCCACGGCCTGTAACAGGTTGGCGCGGGACACGATTCCGACGACCTTGTCGCCGCGCACCACCGGCAGCCGCTTGACGTTGTTTCGCTCCATGAGATCGACGATCTCCGCAAGCGCCGTATCCTCGGTGATGGTCACGGGCAGGTCGGTCATCACTTCCGAGACCTTGCGGCCGTGTTCGTGAACAAAGTCGCTGGCGGATTTGCCCGGACCGAGGATGAACCGCAGCCAGCGCCCGCGCTTGCGCCCAGTGCCGATCTCGCTGCGGCGGATGAAATCTCCTTCCGACACCACGCCCACCAGCTTGCCGGTAGCGTCGACCACCGTGAGGCCGCTCACATGTCGCTTCAGCATGATGTTGGCCGCCTCGACGATGCTGGTGTCGGGGGTAACCGAGATGACCGACCGGGTCATGATCTGGTGGGCGCGCATGGACAACTCCGCTGGCATGTCAATTTCAATGGACAAAGCCTAGTGAATCCATCGGGGTGCGGTTTGACTCAGGTCAAGCGGAGAAAGCTTGCCTTGATTGGCCGATTTTGATCCGTGCCGCGATTTGATGCAGCTCAACGCGCGGCGGAAGCGTCGCCATATCCTGCCGGAGGCGTAGAACGGAAGCCCGCAGGAACAATGAGCCATGAGCGTCGTAAAAATATTTCCACGGGCCGAAGCGCCGCTGCAAGCTCCCGCTACCAGGCCGGCTGCCGGGATTCACGAAAGGATCGCGGGCACGCCGGCTGACTGCACTTGCCCGCAAACAACGGATTCGTATCCACTCGATCGCGCGTTTCATGCCATGCTGGCGCGGTTCACGGGCGGAATCTCGCCTGTGGCCTTGTCGCTCGCCTGGCTCGATTGGGGCGCGCATCTTGCGGCGGCGCCTCAGCACCAGATGGAGCTCTCCCGCAATATCTTCCGCGACTCAGGCCGCTTCCTGGAAGCTGCCGCTCACGCGACATCGCAGGAACCATGGTCCGTCATTCGGCCGCAGGCGCGGGATCGCCGCTTCAAGGACCGGCAATGGGAAGCCGCGCCGTTCAATCTGCTTGCACAGGCGTTTCTGCTCACCGAGCGTTGGTGGCACGATGCCACGACCGGCATACGCGGCGTGTCGCACGCAAATGAGGCCATCGTCGAGTTCTCGATGCGCCAGATGCTCGATATGTTGGCGCCCTCGAACTTCGCCGCCACCAATCCGCAGGTGCTGGAAAAAGCGTTCCAAAGCGGCGGGGAGAACTTCGTGTTCGGCTGGCAGAACTGGTGCAGCGACCTGATGCGTCTGCTCTCCGGCTCGAAGCTGGCCGGGGAGGATCAGTTCGTCGTCGGCAAGACGGTGGCGGCGTCGCCCGGCAAGGTCGTCTACCGCAATAGCCTGATCGAGCTGATCCAGTACCATCCGACGACTGCGCAGGTGCGGCCGGAGCCGATTCTGATCGTGCCGGCCTGGATCATGAAGTACTACATCCTCGATCTGTCGCCGCAGAATTCCCTGGTCAAATACCTGACCGCTCAGGGCTTCACCGTCTTCGCGATCTCCTGGCGCAATCCGGATGCGAACGATCGGGATGTTGCCTTCGACGACTACCGCAAGCTGGGCGTGATGGCCGCGCTGGACATGATCGGGAAGATCGTGCCGGGCCGGAAGATCCATGCGCTCGGCTATTGCCTTGGCGGGACGTTGCTGTCGATCGCCGCGGCGGCCATGGCGCGGGACGGCGATAGCCGTCTCGGCACCGTCACGCTTCTCGCCGCACAAACCGATTTCACCGAGGCCGGCGAACTGACGCTCTTCATCAACGAGAGCCAGGTTGCCTTCCTCGAAGACATGATGTGGCAGCGCGGCTATCTCGACACGACACAGATGGCGGGCGCGTTCCAGCTCCTGCGCTCCAACGAGCTGATCTGGTCGCGGCTCTCGCGTGATTATCTGATGGGCGACGGCTCGCCACCGAGCGACCTGATGGCCTGGAATGCCGACGCCACGCGGCTACCCTATCGCATGCACTCGGAGTATCTGCGCAAGCTGTTCCTGAACGACGATCTGGCGGAAGGTCGCTATCGGGTCGAATGCCGGAGCGTCTCCCTGTCCGACATTCATACCCCGATGTTCGTGGTCGGCACGCTCGCCGATCACGTGGCGCCCTGGCGATCCGTCTACAAGATCCATTATCAGGTCGATGCCGACGTAACGTTCCTGTTGACCAGCGGCGGTCACAATGCCGGTGTCGTGGCGCCTCCGCAGGAGGAGGGCCACTTTTATCAGGTGCTGACCAAGGCTGCCGATGCGCCCTATATCGGTGCGGATGAATGGCTGAAGCTGGCCCCGCGCGTCGAGGGCTCATGGTGGCCGGAATGGACCACTTGGCTGGCGGCACGTTCCGGCGCGCCCTGCGATCCGCCGCAGATCGGACTTGGCGACGCCCTCGGCCTGCCGGATGCGCCGGGGGACTACGTCCACACCTAAGCCTCCGGCTCCGATCTCGGCGTGAGATCCGAGGAGCGGAACGGTTTGGCCTTGTCCAATTTGCGATAGGCCGTTGACGCCTTCCGCAACAACTTCTTCTCGCGTTTGCGGTTGAGGAAGCGATTGCTGGCCTCGATCCCGGCGCCATTCAACGACGCCGCCAGTGCTTGTCCGCGCGCATCGTCGTTCAATTGACCGAGCGACCGTTGTGCCTTGCGCAATTGCTTGAGGATGGACTTTTGCTTCGTCGCCACCCCATCGGCGAACAGATCCGCAAGCGACTCGACCGAGTAGGTCATCCGCTTGTTGAGGAGCCGCAGCTTGTGACGTTTCTCGACATCGAGCTTCTTCAGCTTACGGGCCTTCTTGAGCAGCGTCGTCTCCCACTCGGTCAGCCGCTCCGTCGCATGGTCGGCGAGGGTGCAGCGGCGCAACCGCATCGCTTCCTTGCTGCGGCGGGTCGACCAGGGGCCGCTTTCGATCCACGTCGAGGTTTGCTCGACCAGGCGGCGATACCGCGCCGATTGCAGCGCACGCGCCAGCAGCCGATGGCTCTCCGCGCGTTTCTCGTCCCAACGCTGAAGCTCGGCGACCACCGCGAGCTCGTCGCTACTCTCTGCGACGATCCGCTCGATGGCCACGTCGAGGTCCCGCACCATGCCGAGCTGACTGTTCAGCCATTTCAGTTCGGCCCAGACTTCCGGTCGCACGTTATCGTCGACCATTGGCGAGAAGAAGCGGATGGCAGTCCGCAGATGAGTCAGTGCGATCCGGATCTGGTGCAGCGCATCCGGATCGCCGCGGCAGGTGCCGTCGTGCTGAGCGATCACCGCGCCGAGGTGTCGGCGGGCGATGATGCGGAAGGCCGTGTCGCAGGCCATGCCGGGGCTGAGGCGGGCGGGCAGCGCATTGCGCCGCGTCGCCGGCTTGGCTTCCCCAGTCGCTATCGAGCGCGTGGTGGGTCGCGACTTCCTTGCCCGCATCAGTCTGATTGCCTTGTTTGCCCCTCAGCGATGACGTTCCGGCAGTTCTGAAGCGTCTGCTCCTGTGTCCCGGATGCATCGATGGTCGCCCAGCCGACATGGCCGATATTATAGTGCTCTTGCAGCGCGGCAACCTCCGGCGTGGCGTCCGATGCGTCTCCTCGGCGGCTGCCGATGCGCGCCTGCCGGGTCGCAAGGTCTGCGACCAGGAACAGCCCATTCAACGTCACGTTGCACTTGCGCGCCAGCGCCGCGATCGCATCGCGTTCGTCCTCGCGCGCGAATACGCCGTCGACGATCGCCGAATGGCCCTGCGCCAGCACCCGCCGGGCCTGTTGCACCAGCGTGTCGTAGACGCGGGCCGTGACCTCCGGCGTATAGGCTGAAGGTGGCAGGCGATGGGTGTCCTCGACGGCGAACATCTGCTTGCGGACGAGATCGCTGCGCAGCATGACGGCGCCCGGCTCCGGTGCCACGACCGGCGCGAGCGCGTGCGCCAAGGCGGTCTTTCCGGTGCCGGACAGTCCGCCGACCGCAATCAGACGCGGAGCAGGAGGGCGGATCAGCGTCCCGGCGAGGTCGAAATAACGCCGTGCCTGGTCGACGATGCCGGGATCGTCGGAGTGCGGCGGTTTCAGTCGCGCCAGCGCCACCTGGGCGCGGATCGCCGCCCGGATGGACATGAACAGCGGCAGGGTCGAGAGCGCATCGAGATTGTCGGCCGGCGTCGCGGCGAGATAGCGGTTCAGCACTATGTTTGCCGCGCTCGGCTGGTGGTGCTGCAACAGGTCCATCAGCGTGAATGCGAGATCGTAGAGCACGTCGACCGTCGCCATCTGCGCGTCGAACTCGATCGCGTCGAACAGCACCGGTCGATCATCGATCAGAACGATGTTTGCCAGATGCAGATCGCCGTGGCAGCGGCGCACGAAGCCCCGGCGGCCGCGCTCTGCGAGGAGGGGACGAATACGCAGATAGGCCGCATGCGAAGCCTTGCCGAGTTGCTCGATTTCGTCTGCGCCGACATGGCCGCCGGCCCGCAGACCATTCGTGTTGCCGTCGATCAGGGCCGGAATGGAGGAGACCCATGCCTTTCCGTCGGCGCGCGTCGCCGCCGCATGCGAAGCGGCGATTGCGTCAGCGGCGGCCGAGGCAAGCTTCGCGTCCAGCAGTCCCGCCTCGGCCAGATGATCCAACGTCCTGCTTTCGTCGAAGCGCGACATGTCGACCGCATACTCGATCGGCCGGCCGGCGCCCTCGACCTTCACCGATCCATCCGGCTCTTCCGTGATCGCCACAACGCCATGATAGATCTGCGGCGCCAGGGGCCGGTTGATCCGGATCTCCTCCTCGCAGGCCGCCTTGCGCTTTTCGAGCGTCGAATAGTCGAGGAAGGGAAACCGGACGGCGCGCTTGATCTTCAGCGCACGCTTTGCGTCCAGGAACACCGAGGCGGCATGCGTGTCGATGCGCATCACGCCGGGATGGTCGGTCAGCATCCGAAAGATGCGCTTCTGAGCCGCCGTGTCATCCTTCATCGAAGCGGGCATGGCAAGCACCATCAGGGCGTCAGCACGGCCGCGCCGAGGATCTGGCCATTCCGCAGCATGGCCAGGACCTCATTGGCCTGATCGAGCGGAAACGCCGTCGTCTCGGTCCGCACGCCCGCTTGCGGCGCGACCTTGAGAAAATCGAGGCCATCCTGCCGGGTCAGATTGGCGGCCGAGACCAGCTGCCGTTCCTGCCACAGCAGACCATACGGAAAGCTTGGAATGTCGCTCATGTGGATGCCGGCGCAGACGACGCGACCACCTTTGCGCACGGCGCGCAACGCCGCCGGGACCAGCTCGCCGGCTGGCGCGTAGATGATCGCGGCGTCGAGCGGCTCGTCGGGCACCTGGTCCGATGACCCCGCCCAGACACAGCCGAGACGGCGGGCAAGATCTTGTGCAGCGGCATCGCCAGCCCGCGTGAATGCATGGACGGAGCGTCCCTGCCAAGCCGCGACTTGCGCAATGATGTGGCCGGCGGCGCCGAAGCCATAGAGGCCCAGCCTCTCGGCGGGGCCAGCCAGGACCAGCGAGCGCCAGCCGATCAACCCCGCGCACAGCAGGGGCGCAATCTCCTCGTCGCTGCCGGCCTCGCCGAGCGGAAAAGCGTAACGTGCGTCGGCGATGGTGTGGGTCGCGTAGCCGCCGTCGCGCGTGTAACCGGTGAACAGCGGCGCATCACAGAGGTTTTCCATGCCCTCGCGGCAGAAGCGGCATTTTCCGCAGGTGAAGCCAAGCCAGGGAATGCCGACGCGGTCACCAGGCGCATGTGTCGTCACCTTCGCACCGATGAGGTCGACCCGGCCGACGATCTCGTGGCCAGGCACGATCGGATAGCGGATGCCGGGCAGCTCGGCATCGACGAGATGAAGATCGGTCCGGCAGACACCGCAGGCGCTGATCTTCACCCGGATCTGACCCGCCCCCGGCATCGGGTCAGGCCGCTCCTCCATCTGGAGCCGCGCTCCTGGGGCCGGCAACACCATCGCACGCATGTCTGTCTCCGGGGCGAACCGCTCCGACTGAACTATCCATAGAATGAAGAGGTGGCCAGTCCTTGACGCCAGTCAACGCATGTTCCCCCGGCTGATCGGACGGAGGTTCCTGCGGTTGACGAGGATCAAGGGCCTCGACGACAACCAGCCTATATGGTGGCTCAGGAGAATTCCGATGCCCATCAAGGATGTGTTTCTGCCCCTTGTCGGCCGGCCGCGTGGGCCGGCCCTGGTTGCGATCGAGAAATGCGTTGCCGTGGCCGCCGATCTCGGCGCCAGGATCACTGCGCTCGCGCTCGAGGAAGATGTTTTCGAGCGACCGAGGGTGATGCTGCCTGACGATCGCGAATTGGCGCAGGCCAGCCTCGAGCCGAGCGACACGCAGCAACTGCTGAATGCCTTCACCGATGCGGCTTCGCGCGCCAACGTCCGCGCCCAGAGCCGGTCGGGCAAGGTGCCTGCGGATCAGATCGGAGCGATCCTGGCCGAGCACGCCCGCTTCAGCGACCTCACGCTGGTTCCCGTGAGGTCGCACGACAGTCGAACGGAGACCATCGTGGAGGCGTTGTTGTTCGAATCCGGCCGGCCGCTTCTGCTCTGTCCCGAACATCGCGCCGACGAGCTCAGGCCCGAGTTCGAGAACGTCGTGATTGCCTGGGATCATTCTGCACGGGCCGCGCGTACGGTCGGCGATGCGTTGCCTGTTCTTCAGGCTGCCAGTTCGGTTCGTGTGCTGACCGTGGCGGAGGACGAGACGGACGCGGTCGTCCGATCCGGAACGGCACTCGTCGATCATTTGCGGGAACACGGCGTCTTTGCCTCGTTCGGAACCACGAAGGGGGGCGGCCGCTCGACCGGCAAAGTATTGGGAAGCTGGGCGAATTCCCATGGCATCGATGCCATCGTGATGGGCGCCTATCATCATTCGCGCCTGAACGAGATCGTGTGGGGCGGTGTGACAAAGACCGTCATTGGCCAGCCACCATGCTGGGTTATGATCTCGCACTAGGCGTCTTCTTCCCAGCCGGATCGTTCAATCATCGGAACCGCCGCGGGCGCGGTGCATTTGTTTTCATGTCGACTTATCGTCTGAACAACCTGCTGTCGCCGCGCTCGGTTGCGCTCGTCGGCGCGAGCGCGCGTCCGGCGTCCGTTGGACGCGCGGTCCTGGAAAACATTCGGAAAGCGGGATTCAAGGGGCGGTTTGGCCTTGTCAATCCGCGCCACGCCGAGATCGGCGGCCTCGCCGCGGTGAAGAGCCTGGACAGGCTGGACTTCGTGCCCGAGCTCGTCGTCGTCACCGCGCCCGCGGGCGAGATTCCAGGCATCGTCGAGCAGGCCGGCCGTCGCGGATCTGCGGGTGCGCTGATCGTCTCGGCCGGTCTCGGCCAGGGACCGGGATCGCTGCACGAGGCGACCAGCGCTGCCGCCCGCAAACACGGCATGCGGCTGATCGGGCCGAACTGCCTCGGCATCATGATGCCCGGCGTCAGCCTGAATGCCAGTTTCGCCGCGCACATGCCGGGGGCCGGCAACCTCGCGCTGATCTCGCAATCGGGTGCCATTGCCGCCGGCATGGTGGATTGGGCCGCGCAGCGCGGCGTCGGCTTCTCCGGCATCGTCTCGATCGGCGATCAGATCGACGTCGACATTGCCGATTTGCTCGACCATTTCGCGATGGATCACAAGACCCGCGCGATCCTGCTCTACATCGAGGCGATCAAGGACGCGCGCAAGTTCATGTCGGCGGCGCGCGCCGCCGCGCGGGTGAAGCCCGTCGTCGTGGTGAAGTCCGGCCGCATGGCGCAGGGTGCGAAGGCCGCTGCCACGCATACCGGGGCGCTCGCCGGTGCCGACGCCGTCTATGACGCGGCGTTCCGCCGCGCGGGCGTGCTGCGGGTGTCCGACCTGCGCGAGCTGTTCGACTGTGCCGAGACACTCGGCCGCGTCGAATCGCCGACCGGAAAGCGTCTCGCCATCCTGACCAACGGTGGTGGCATCGGCGTCCTCGCCGTCGATCGATTGGTCGAGCTCGGCGGTATTCCGGCAACCATCTCGACTGACGCGCGCAGGAAGCTTGATGCGGCGCTGCCGCCGACCTGGTCCGGTGCAAACCCCGTCGACATCGTGGGCGACGCCGACGCTGCGCGTTACGCAGCGGCGCTGGAGGAACTGCTGGCCGATCGCGACAACGACGCAGTCCTCGTCCTCAACGTGCAGACCGCGATCGCATCGGCCGTCGAGATCGCCAAGACCGTGACGGAGCTCGTGGCCAAGTATCGCGAGCAACACCGGCGATGGGCAAAGCCCGTGCTGGCGGCCTGGGTCGGCGCCGATCAGCACATCATCCAGGCACTCTCCAGCGCCGGCGTGCCGAACTATCCGACCGAGGACGACGCCGTGCGCGGCTTCATGCATCTGGTCCGGCACCGGGAAGTCGTGGAGGAGCTGACCCAGGTGCCTCCCGCGATGCCCGATACGTTCGTTCCGGATGCCAGCGGGGCGAGAGAGATCGTCACAGCCGCGATCGCGGACGGCCGCCAGTGGCTCGAACCCGTCGAGATCAAGCACCTGCTCGAAGCCTACGATATCGCGATGGTGCCGACCTGTGCGGCAGCCGATGTCGAGCAGGCGGTAGCCTATGCAAAGGACATCTTCGCGCAAGGCGGCACCGTCGTGCTGAAGATCATGTCGCGGGACATCACCCACAAATCCGACGTCGGCGGCGTCGTGCTCAATCTGACGTCGCCGGAGGCCGTCCGTGCGGCGGCGACGGACATTCTTGCGCGAGCGCGGAAGCTGCGGCCCGAGGCGCGCATCGGCGGCGTCATCGTCCAGGCTATGGTCGTCAAGGCAAAGGCGCGCGAGCTGATCCTCGGCCTTGCCGACGATCCGACCTTCGGCACGGTGGTGGTTTTCGGCCGCGGCGGCACGGCGGTGGAGATCATCAACGACAAGGCGCTGGCGCTGCCGCCGCTCGATCTGCAACTGGCCCGCGATCTGATCGACCGCACGCGCGTGTCGCGGCTGCTGAAGGCCTATCGGGACGTGCCGGCGGTGAAGCACGACGCCGTCGCCATGGTGCTGGTCAAGCTGGCGCAGATGGCGGCCGACATTCCCGAGATCCGCGAATTCGACATCAACCCGCTGCTGGCCGACGAAACCGGCGTGACCGCGGTGGATGCCCGCGTCGCGGTCGGGCCGCCACAGCGGAAGTTCGCCGGCTCCGGCCCGGCCAATTTCGCCGTTCGCGCCTATCCATCGCAATGGGAGCGCCGCCTCAAGCTCAAGGAGGACTGGCGCATCTTCGTGCGGCCCATGCGCCCCGAGGACGAGCCGACCATCCACGAATTCCTGCGTCACGTCACGGCGCACGACCTTCGCCTGCGCTTCTTCGCCCCGATGAAGGAGTTCACCCACGAATTCATCGCACGCCTGACCCAGCTCGACTATGCGCGCGCGATGGCCTTCATCGCATTCGAGGAGGCCAGCGGCGAAATGGTCGGCGTGGTCCGGCTCCATTCCGACTCGATCTACGAGACCGGCGAATACGCGATCCTGCTGCGGTCCGACCTCAAGGGCAGGGGGCTCGGCTGGGCCCTCATGCAGCTGATCATCGACTACGCGCGGTCGGAAGGATTGAAGACCATATCGGGCGACGTGCTGCAGGAGAATACCGTGATGCTCGACATGTGCCGGCAGCTCGGCTTCGAGGTCAAGCCGGACCCGGCCGAGCCTGAGATCTGCGACGTCAGGCTCAAGCTCTGAGCGTGTCGGCTACGATTGCGCCTCGGCCGAACTGGCATCATTGGACGACCTGGCCGTCGTCCGCAGAGTCTTGATGATGATCGCGATCAGCGGCAGCAGCACCGGCACGATCGTGCTCAGCGGGTGGTGCACCGCGCCCGACACCTGGGCCTGGAGCGCACGGGCCTCGAGCTGGAGGGCTTCGATGGAGGTGTCGTGAATTTCGTTGGCGAGTTCGATGTCACGCCCCGACGGAGCGCGGCCGGCGATCAGGAAGAGAGCGGCCGCGATGACGAAATTGACGGCGCCGAGGATGGCAGCCGCGGTAATCGCGCTCCAGATCTGCACCAGTGCGAAATAGGCCGACAGCTCCAGCATCAGCAGCCCGAACGCGGCGATCAGCGCCGCGAAGGCACGCAGGCCGAGGCCGATCAGCAAATGGCGCAGCCTGATGTCGGCGATGATCCTGTCGGTGCGCCACAGCACGCGCAGATGTTTGACGACATTCTCGGTATTCACCTAGTGTCTCCTCAGCATGAAGCCGACAACCACGCCCAGCGCGAAGGCAGAGGCGAGCGATGTGATTGGACGCTCCGCAACGAGGCCCTGGAGCGTCTCCCTCTCCTGTTCGACGGTCTCGCCGAGCTCGGCGAGTGCGGCCCTGATCTGATCGGCGAGCGCATCAGTGCGAGCTTTCGAGCTCTCGAACATCTCCTCGCCGGCGGTGCTCAACAGGTGCGTGACGTCGACCTTCAGCGTGCGCAATTCCTCGCTCATCCTGTCACTGTCGAACATGGATTTGGTGTCCTCATTGAATTCAAACGAGCCTAAGACCAGCCCGTGCGATCGCGCTTGATTTGCGTCAAGAGGCGGAGCCCGTTCGGGGTCTTGAGACAAGTCAATCCGGCCGCCACATGCTGGCCTAGAAATGCCGGCTGAATGGGGACCGATTGTCCCGATGAGGTGGAAAGCGTGAACCACGAACCGCTGCTGCACGCGACGCCGTCCGGCGACGTGCTGAAATTGCGCCCCGAGGGGCCCTGGACCGCCGCGAACGTGGTGACGCTCGAGACCTTGTCCCGCTCGGTCGGGGCCGACGTCGATCGTTCGCGCGCCGTATCCTTGGACATGTCGGGGATCAGCGCGCTCGATACGCTCGGCGCCTGGGTCCTGGAGAAGCTGTCGCGCAGGGCCGCCTCGTCAGGCAGGCCAGCCGAATTCGTCGGCGTCGCCGATCATTTCAGCGGGCTGATGGACGAGGTGCGCCAGGTCAACCGCCGCACACCGGCTTCGGCGGCCGCGCCCAATCCGGTTCTGGCGCGGCTGGGTGATCTCGGCAAGTCCGCGGTCGGCGCGCGGGAGGACGTCACGATCTTCCTCCAGATGCTCGGCGCCTTGTTCATGGCCGTGGTCGGCGTGCTGCGCCGGCCGCGTTCGCTGCGGCTGACCTCTCTGGTGTATCAGCTCTACCGCATCGGATGGCAGGCGATCCCCATCGTCACGCTGATCACCTTCCTGATCGGCGCCATCATCGCGCAGCAGGGCTTCTTCCACTTCCGTAGATTCGGCGCGGAATCATACACGGTCGACATGGTCGGCATCCTGGTGCTGCGCGAGCTCGGCGTGCTGATCGTCGCCATCATGGTCGCGGGACGGTCGGGGAGCGCCTACACGGCCGAGCTCGGCTCGATGAAGATGCGCGAGGAGATCGACGCGCTCTCGACCATGGGGCTCGATCCGGTCGACGTCCTGATCCTGCCGCGCGTTGCGGCCCTGGTCGTTGCGCTGCCCATCCTCACCTTCATCGGATCGATCGCCGCGCTCTATGGCGGCGGGCTGGTCGCGCAGTTCTATGGCGACATGGGGCCGGCGATCTACATCGCGCGCCTGCACGAGGCCATTTCCGTCGCACATTTCGAAGTGGGCATCCTGAAGGCGCCGTTCATGGCGCTGGTGATCGGGATCGTGGCCTGCAGCGAGGGATTGCGCGTCAAGGGCAGCGCGGAGTCGCTGGGGCGGCAGACCACGACGTCGGTGGTGAAATCGATCTTCCTGGTGATCGTGCTCGACGGCCTGTTCGCCGTGTTCTTTGCCTCGATCGGAATGTGACGATGGACGGACCACAAGACGAGTTCGCCATCCGCGTCCGTGACCTCGTGGTCGGCTTCGGCCGTCAAACCGTGCTCGACCATCTGTCGCTCGACGTCCGCCGCGGCGAGATCCTCGGGCTGGTGGGTGCCTCCGGCGGCGGCAAATCGGTCTTGATGCGGACCATCATCGGCCTCATCCCGCGCCGGAGCGGGACCATCGAGGTCATGGGACAACCCGCCGGCGGCCACGGCCGCGGCGCAGCGATGGCCTGGGGCATCCTGTTCCAGCAGGGCGCGCTGTTCTCCTCGCTGACGGTGCGCCAGAACGTCCAGTTTCCCTTGCGCGAAAATCTCGTCCTGTCGCAGGAGCTGATGGACGAGATCGCGATTGCCAAGCTCGAGATGGTCGGTCTGCGTGCGGAGGACGCCGACAAATATCCGGCGGAGCTGTCCGGCGGCATGACCAAGCGCGTGGCGCTGGCGCGCGCGCTCGCGCTCGATCCGCCGATCCTTTTCCTGGACGAGCCGACCTCGGGCCTCGACCCCATCGCCGCTGGCGAGTTCGACGCGCTGATCAAGACGCTGCAAAAGACCCTGGAGCTCACCGTGTTCATGGTGACCCATGACCTTGCGAGCCTGACCACGGTCTGCGACCGCGTCGCCGCGCTCGCCGACGGCAAGATCGTGGCGATCGGCCCGATGCGCGAATTGCTGCAATCCGAGCATCCCTGGGTGCGCGCCTATTTCCACGGTAAGCGCTCGCAGATGCTGCAACACGAGATGAGATGAGAGATGGAAACCCGCGCTCCCTATGTGCTGATCGGCAGTTTCGTGCTGGCCGCGATCGTCGCGGTGTTCGGCTTCGTCTATTGGCTGAACAACACCGGCGGCATCGGGCCGCGCACCAGCTACCACGTGCAATTCCAGGGGCCGGTGCCCGGCCTGCTGGTCGGCGCCGGCGTGCTGTTCAACGGCATTCGCGTCGGAGAGGTGACCCAGCTCGGACTCGCGCCTGATAACCCGCGCTTCGTCAATGCGACGATCTCGGTTGCCACCGCGACGCCGGTGCGTGCCGACACCAAGGTCGGCCTCGAATTCCAGGGCCTGACCGGCGTTCCCGTGGTGACATTGGAGGGGGGCGTGATCGTCGCCAAGTCGGGCGAGCTGCCGACCTTGATCGCGGAGGCCGGCGCAGGCCAGAGCATGACGCAGGCGGCGCGCGATGCGCTGCGGCGGGTCGACACGGTGCTTCAGGACAATTCCGGTCCGCTGAAGGACACCATTGCCAATTTCAAGACCTTCTCCGACGGGCTCGCGCGCAACACCGGCAAGATCGACGGCATCCTGGCAGGCCTCGACAAGATGACCGGCGGCGGTACGCCCGCGCAGAAGGTCACCTACGACCTGCGCACGCCGCAGAATCTCGGGCCGGCCGGCAAGACTCTATCGGCCTCACTGGCCATTCCCGAGCCGACGGCGGTGGCGATGCTGCAGACTCAGCGCATGCTGTTCGCGCCTGGCGGCGACAGGCCGGGCTTTGCGGACTTCCTCTGGGCTGACAGCATTCCGAAACTGGTGCAGGCGCGCCTGATCGACAGTTTCGAGAACTACGACATCGCCCACGCCCCGCTGCGCACGACGGATCTCGGGCCGGCGGACTACCAACTCCTGCTCGACATCCGGCGCTTTCGGATCGCGACGGATGGGGAGGCTCGGGCCGAGATCGGACTGTCGGCTCGGATCGTCGACAAGAATGGCAAGGTGGTCGCATCGCGCCTCATCGAGGCCAGCGAAAAGCTCGACAAGGTCGAACCGGCCGCTTCAGTCGCCGCCTTCGATGCCGCCTTCGCGCGCATCGCCAAGGAGCTGATCGGATGGACCGTGCAGGCGGTGTGAGGGGCGACTATTCCAGCGTCTTCAGGTAGGACAGCAGGTCGTGGATCTGGTCCGGGCTGAGCGCGAAGGCCGGCATGTCGGCATGTCCGGTGGAGATCCCCTCGGCCAGCGCCTCGCCAAGGCTGTTGATCGGATAGCGCCGATGCAGGGTGCGTAGCGGAGGCGCGATCTCCAGCTGGCTCTTGGAGGCGCGGTCGATCGCGTGACAGCGTGCGCAATTGGCTCGGGCGAAAGCCTTGCCGCGTTGTTCGGCGGCCGGGGCCGCGAGCGCAGGCGTGATCAGAAGCAGCCCAATCAGGCCGTGACGCAGTGCTCTTTGCAGCATGGAATCATCCCGTCGAACCGTGGACGCAGAATAAGAGCGGGATGCCAGCCAAATTTGATCTGGGTCAACCGGCTGCGGCACGGTACAGTAAAATGCAGCCGCGCGGTGGACTCGGCCTGACGTCGGGAGCGGCCGGCGTGGGGAGCGATGGATGAGGCCTTCCGTGGTCACGAGTGAGCCGAACGGACATCATTGCGACGATTGTGCCGTGCGTGGAGCGGCGGTCTGCTCGTCGCTCGATGCAGCCGAACTCCGGGAGTTCGAGCATCTCGGCCGCCGCGTCCATTTCGTTTCGGGCGAGACCGTGTTTTCCGAGGAGGACATCACGACCTCGTTCTACAACGTCCTCGAAGGCGTCATGCGGCTGTACAAGCTGCTGCCTGACGGCCGGCGGCAGATCGTCGGCTTTGCCTTGCCCGGTGACTTCCTCGGGATGAATCTGTCCGGCCGGCACAATTTTTCGGCCGATGCGATCGGCGTGGTGAAAGTGTGCCAATTCCCAAAAGGGCCTTTCGGCCGTTTCATCGAAGACCGGCCGCAATTGCTCAGGCGCATCAACGAACTGGCCATTCGCGAGTTGAGCCAGGCGCGCGACCACATGGTTCTGCTCGGCCGCCGCTCGGCCGACGAGAAGGTCGCGACCTTTCTGCTCGGCTGGCGCGAGCGGCTGGTCGCGCTCAACGGTCCGTCCGACATGGTCGCGCTTCCGATGAGCCGTCAGGACATCGCCGATTATCTCGGCCTGACCATCGAGACCGTCAGCCGCACTTTTACCAAGCTTGAGCGTCTCGGCGTGATCGAGATCATTCACGGCGGCATCAGCCTGCTCGATCCGGCCCGTGTCGAGGCCATGGCCGCAGCCTGACGTCATCTCCGGGACTCTCTCGGCAATTTGATCCCGATCAATGACGGCGGCCATGCCCCGCAAAATAATGCCGGAGACAAATCCGGGAGGGGATGATGCCTGCTGACGCGTTGCTGGTGACCGTTGTCGTCGTCGCGATCTTTGTCGTGTTCGCCGCAGTTCTGGCCTGGGCTGACCGGCAAACCAGGGCGGGTCGGCTTGATCCGGATTCCAGGCACTGAAGCCTTCTGCAGGTCCAGGTCCAGGTCCAAGTCCAAGTCCAAGTCCAAGTCCAAGTCCAAGTCTAGGTTTAGGTCCGAGTCCGGCGCGCCAGGGTCGATGCTCGCCTGGGCGGGCGCTGGCCCTCGGCAGCGTCTCGACGCAATCGCGGTTTGCGTAATCCGCAACTCTGCGTCGAAGAGGACGCATCGCCGCAGCTTTTGGCTGCTGACTTCCTCGTTACGGGCCTTTTCGTGGCATTTGCCTCAAATCGCGCGCGTGCTTTCCGGTTGAAATGCCTGGTAACGTTGACTACGCAGGAACTCAGTGCCTCGTAGTCTTAGGAGCCCCGCGGCGTGCCTCAGGACAAGACCGGCGATCCCCGACAACCGGCGGGCAACAAACTATCGGTCCTGCGCAAGCATCCGATCTTCGCGGATCTGGAGCCGGAAGCGCTCGATCAACTCTGCCGCTACGCCAAGCACACCACCGTCAAGCGTGGCGCGACGATCGCCGCCAAGGGCGATCCCGGCAACAGTCTGTTCGCGGTGATCGCGGGGACAGTCAAGATTTCCTCCTCATCGCCTGATGGGCGGAACGCTATTCTCAATCTGATCGGCCCCGGAGAAATCTTCGGCGAGATCGCCGTGCTCGACGGCGCGCCCAGGTCGGCGGATGCGACCGCAAATACCAATTGCGAGCTCTACGTCATCGATCGCCGGGACTTCCTGCCGTTCGTGAAGAGCCAGCCGGCGCTGGCGATGAAGTTCATCGAGCTGCTGTGCGCGCGTCTGCGCTGGACCAGTCAGCAGGTCGAGCAGGTGATCCTGCAGAATCTGCCGGGCCGGCTTGCCAGTGCACTGCTCGGTCTCACCGAAGAGCGCAAGCTGGATTCCGGCAGCGGCACGCTCGCCATCACGCAACAGGAGATCAGCGAGATGGTCGGGATGACGCGCGAGAGCATCAACAAGCAATTGCGCGCCTGGGCCGGCCGCAACTGGGTCCGCCTCGAGCACGGCGCCATCGTCGTGCTCGATACGGACGCGCTGCGCGAGCTCGCCGAGAGTGGCCTCGGCGGCGAGTGACGCCGTCGGCCTAACAGTCGATGCTGGCGACCGCGCGGGGCCTCGATTGGAGGCGTCAAGTCACGGGCTAGCGACGTCGAGCCAGGCCGCCATACCCACCATAGTGCGAATTGCGCCAGAAATCGATCGATGCAAGTCTTGCATCGATCGATGCCGGATTTGGCTTGGACAGAGAATGCCGCCCGCCCTAGGGACGACATTGGCGCTTGACTTCATACCTGAAGCGGAGCGACCCAAGGCGGCCTGCAGCCGGGCCGACAACGATATAATCGATCTCAATCAACCCAGGAGGAAGCCCACATGAAGACGCTCACCGGTATCATCACAGCCGTTGCACTGGCGGTCTCAGCACCCCTGGCCACTGCACGCGATTTCCGCTCGGCTGACGTTCACCCCGCCGATTATCCGACCGTCGAGGCGGTCAAGTTCATGGGCCAGCAACTCGCGGCGGCGAGCGGCGGCAAGCGTGGCGTGAAGGTGTTTCCGAACGGCGCCCTAGGCTCGGAGAAGGACACGATCGAGCAACTCAAGATCGGCGCGCTCGACATGATGCGGATTAATGCATCGCCGCTGAACAATTTCGTGCCCGAGACTATCGCGTTGTGTCTGCCCTTCGTCTTCAGGGACACGCAGCACATGCGCACCGTCCTCGACGGTCCGATCGGCGATGAGATCCTGGCAGCCATGGAGCCCGCGGGCCTGGTCGGCCTTGCCTATTACGACAGCGGCGCGCGCTCGGTCTATACCGTCAAGGGACCGGTCAAATCGCTGGCCGATCTGAAGGGCCTGAAGATCCGCGTCCAGCAATCCGACCTGTGGGTCGGCATGATCCAGAGCTTGGGGGCCAACCCGACGCCGATGCCCTATGGCGAGGTCTACACCGCGCTCAAGACCGGCCTCGTCGACGCTGCCGAGAACAACTGGCCGTCCTACGAATCCTCCCGGCACTTCGAAGCCGCCAAGTTCTACAACATCACCGAGCACTCCCTCGCGCCCGAAGTTCTCGTGATCTCGAAAAAGGTCTGGGACGCGCTGAGCAAGGAGGACCAGGCGATGGTCCGCAAGGCAGCCAAGGAATCGGTGCCCGTCATGCGCAAGCTCTGGGACGCGCGCGAGCAGGCCGCCCGCAAGACCGTCGAGGCCGCCGGCGTTCAGGTGGTCACGATCGGCAACAAGGCGGAGTTCGTCGATGCAATGAAGCCGGTCTACCAGAAGTTCGCCGGTAACGAGAAGCTGCAGAGCCTCGTCAAGCGCATCCAGGACACGAAGTAGACAATTCGAAGCCGGGTCCGGCGTCGCCGCCAGGCGGCACCGGATCCCGTGAGGAGGCGCGGGATGACAGACCCACACGTCGCAAGTCACGAACAGGGGGCCGTAGCAGCACGCCCGTCCACCGGCTTGCTGTCGCGGGTCAATGCCCCCATTGCGCGCCTCGGCATGTACCTGTCGGTGACGGGCCTGCTCGTCATCGTGGCCATCGTCTTCTACCAGGTATTCGGACGCTACGTGCTCAACTCCAGCCCGACCTGGACGGAGAATTTGGCGCTGGTCCTGATCCTCTACGTCACGCTGATCGGCGCCGCCGTCGGCGTACGTGATGCCGGGCATATCGGCATGGACAGCCTGCTGGTCATGCTCCCCGATCACGCGCGGGAGAAGATCGAGATCGTGATCCACGTTCTGGTCGCCGTGTTCGGCCTCGCCATGGCCTATAATGGCTGGGTCCTCGGCGCGTCGGTGGGCACCGTGAAGATCCCCAATCTCGGCCTGCCCGAGGTGATCCGCTACGTGCCGCTGTTCGCCTCCGGCGTCCTGATCGTTTCGTTTTCCATCGAGCACATCATTGCTCTCCTGCGCGGCGAAGAGGTCGTCCCCTCATGGAACTGATCATCCTCGGCGCCACCTTTTTCGGCTTTCTGATCCTCGGCGTACCGGTCGCCTTCGCGATCGGCCTGTCGGCCATCTGCACCATCCTCTACGAAGGCCTGCCGGTCGCCGTCATCTTCCAGCAGATGATGTCGGGGATGAACATCTTCTCCTTCCTCGCCATTCCGTTCTTCGTCTTCAGCGGTGAGTTGATGCTGCATGGCGGCGTGGCCGACAAGATCGTGCAACTCGCCAAGAATCTCGTCGGGCACATCCGCGGCGGGCTCGGCATGTCGAACGTGGTCGCGTGCACGCTGTTCGGCGGCGTCTCCGGCTCACCCGTGGCCGACGTGTCGGCGATGGGCGCGGTGATGATCCCGATGATGAAGAAGGAGGGATACGACACCGACTACGCCGTCAACGTCACCACCCATGCCTCGCTGGTCGGAGCCCTGATGCCGACCAGCCACAACATGATCATCTATGCGCTGGCGGCCGGCGGCAAGGTCTCGATCGGCGCGCTGATTGCCGCCGGTCTCCTGCCGGCGCTGGTGCTGATGGTCTGTATGCTGGTTGCCGCCTACGCGGTCGCGGTGAGGCGCGGTTATCCCGCCGGCAAGTTCCCGGGCTGGGCCGAGGTGGTCCGCTCGCTGGCGGCCGCGCTGCCGGGGCTTCTGATCGTCGGCATCATCCTGGCCGGCATCCTGTCCGGCGTCTTCACGGCAACCGAATCGGCGGCCATCGCCGTCACCTACTCGATCCTGCTGACGTTCTTCATCTATCGCACCATGACTTGGGGCAACTTCCTGCGCGCCGCCGCCAAGGCGGTGAAGACGACCGGCGTGGTGCTGCTGCTGATCGGCGTCTCCACCATGTTCCAGTACCTGATGGGACTTTACGAGGTGGCTGATCTCGCCGGCGCGATGATGAACAAGTTGTCGACGCAGCCCTGGGTGATCTTCCTGCTCATCAATATCATCCTGTTCGTGCTCGGCACGTTCATGGACATGGCGGCGACGATCCTGATCTGCACCCCGATCTTCCTGCCGATCGCGATGAAGGCGGGCATGGACCCGGTGCAGTTCGGCATGCTGATGCTGATCAATTGCGCCCTCGGGCTCAACACGCCGCCGGTCGGAACGACGCAATTCGTCGGCTGCGCCATCGGCGGCATCTCGGTCGGCGCGGTGATGCGCACCATCCTGCCGTTCTATGCTGCGCTCATCGCAGCACTGATGTTCGTGACCTATGTCCCTGCATTCTCGCTGTGGCTGCCGCGCCTCCTGATGGGCTACAAGGGCTAGCAGCACCAGGGAGACATTGTCAGTGACGGACTATCGCAAGCTCTTCGATCTCACCGGCAAGACCGCGCTCGTGCTCGGCGCCGCGTCCGGCATCGGCAAGTCGTCGGCCGAAGCGCTTGCGGATCTCGGCGCCCGTGTCGTCTGCGCCGATCGCGCGCTCGACGCAGCGGAGGCGACCGCCGCCGGCATTCGCGACAAGGGCGGCTGGGCGGAAGCAGCTGGCTGCGACGCCGCAAGCGCCGCGGATGTCAATGCACTCGCGAAAACCGTGATGCAGAAGTTTCCGCGGCTCGACATCGCCGTGACGACGCCCGGCCTCAACATCCGCAAGACCATCCTCGACTACACCGAGGAGGATCTCGACCGCGTCCTCAACCTCAACGTCAAGGGCACGGTCTTTTTCTTCCAGGCCTTCGGCCGCATCATGGTCGCGCAGAAGGGCGGCAGCATCATCGCCTGCTCCTCGGTTCGCGCGGTGACCATCGAGCCCGGCCTCGGCATCTACGGCTCGACCAAGGCGGCGATCGGCCTGCTGGTGAAGGGCTTTGCCTCAGAGGTCGGGCACGCCGGCGTGCGCGTCAATGCGATCGCCCCGAGCATCGCCGAGACCGCGCTGACCGGCCCTTTCAAGCAGCGCCCCGACATCTACAATCTCTACGCCGGCCACACCGTGTTCAACCGCTGGAGCAGCGCCGACGAGGTCGCGACCGCCGTCGCCTATCTCGCCTCGGATGCCGCAAGCTATGTCAGCGGCAGCACGCTGTTCGTCGACGGCGGCTGGACCGCCGTCGACGGCCCGCCGACCGGTCTCACCCAGTTGCACAAATAGCAAAGGATGTAGCTCGGGTTGCGCTTGCACGTCGCGCGGCTCACTGGCAGGCCTCCTTCGCAACCGCAGCAGGAAGCTCCGGCCCGCGCGGCTTGAGCAAATCGCATGGGGCTTGCCGGATAAATGCGCTCGGCTGGCCGGTATTTTGGTGTTACGAACTGGGACATGAACCAGCACGCCAAGATCAACGCGAAGATCGAGATCCGCCATTCGACCTGTCCGCATGATTGCCCCTCGGCCTGCGCCCTCGATGTCGAGGTGGTCGAAGGCCGCAGCATCGGCCGCGTCCGCGGTTCGAAGAAGCAGACCTACACCGCCGGCGTCGTCTGCGCCAAGGTCGCCCGCTATGCCGAGCGCATCCATCATCCCGAGCGGCTGATCTATCCGCTGCGCCGCACCGGCCCCAAGGGTTCAGGTCAGTTCGCGCGGATCTCCTGGGACGAGGCGCTGGACGAGATCGGGCACCGATTCAATGCGGCCGAGCGCGAGTTCGGTGCGGAATCGATCTGGCCCTATTACTACGCGGGGACGATGGGGCTCGTGATGCGCGACGGGCTCAACCGTCTCACGCATGTGAAGAAATATTCGCGCTTCTACCAGACCATCTGTGCCAATGTTGCGCGCATCGGCTTTGCAATCGGCACCGGCAAGATCGCCGGCGTCGACCCGCGCGAGATGGCGCTGTCCGATCTCGTCGTGATCTGGGGCACCAATCCCGTCAACACTCAGGTCAACGTGATGACGCACGCCTCGCGCGCCCGCAAGGAGCGCGGCGCGAAGATCGCGGCGGTCGACATCTACGACAACGAGACCATGAAGCAGGCCGACATCAGGATCATCCTGCGGCCCGGCACGGACGGCGCCTTCGCCTGCGGCGTCATGCATGTCCTGTTCCGCGACGGCTACGCCGACCGAGCCTACATGGACAAGTATACCGATTGCCCCGCCGAGCTCGAGGCGCATCTGAAGTCGCGCACGCCGGAATGGGCCTCGGCGATTTGCGGCGTTCCGGTGTCGGAAATCGAGGCTTTCGCCAAGGTCGTCGGCGAGACCAAGCGGACCTTCTTCCGTCTCGGCTATGGCTTCACCCGCTCGCGCAACGGCGCGACGCAGATGCATGCGGCGCTGTGCATTCCCGCGGTGACCGGCGCTTGGCAGTATGAAGGCGGCGGCGCCTTCTTCAACAATTACGCGCTGTGGCACTTCAACGAATCCATCATCGAAGGCCACGACGCGATCGACAAGGCCACCCGCGCGCTCGACCAGTCGCAGATCGGACGCATCCTCACCGGCGATGCCGAAGCTCTGCAGGGTAGGGGTCCGGTCAAGGCGATGCTGATCCAGAACACCAATCCGATGACGGTGGCGCCGGAGCAGGCGCTGGTCCGGCAGGGCTTCGCGCGCGAGGATCTGTTCGTGGCGGTGCACGAGCAGTTCATGACCGAGACGGCGCAGATGGCTGACATCGTGCTGCCGGCGACCATGTTCATGGAGCATGACGACCTCTATTACGGCGGCGGTCATCAGCACATCTCGGTCGGGCCGAAGCTGATCGACCCGCCGGGCGAGTGCCGCTCCAACCACGAGGTGTTGCAGGCGCTGGCGCCGCGGCTGGGCGCCAGGCATCCGGGCTTCGAGATGAGCCCGCGCGAATTGATCGACGCGACCTTGAGGCTGAGCAATCACGGCGACATCGCGGGCCTCGAAGCCGACATCTGGCGCGACCTGCAGCCGGATTTCCGCACCTCGCATTATCTCGACGGCTTCGCTCACGCCGACGGCAAGTTCCATTTCAAAGCCGATTGGGCGCATCCGCCGTTCGGCGTCACCATGGGCGACTACGACAAGATGCCTGGTCTGCCGGATCATTGGGCAGTGATCGAGCACGCCGACCGGGCCCATCCGTTCCGGCTAGCGACCAGCCCGTCGCGCAGCTTCCTCAACACCACTTTCAACGAGACGCCGTCCTCGCAGGCGCGTGAGGGCCGGGCCAGCGTGATGATCCACCCGTTAGATGCCGCCGCGCTCGGCATCGCCGATGGCGATGCGGTGACGCTCGGCAACGGCCGCGGCGAGACCACGCTGATCGCGACGCTGTTCGAGGGCGTGCGGCGCGGTGTCCTGATCGCCGAATCCGTTCATCCCAACAGCAACCATATCGGCGGCCGCGGTATCAACACGCTGACGGGCGCAGACACGATCGCGCCGATCGGCGGCGCGGCGTTCCACGACAACAAGGTTTGGATCAGGAAGGCCGCCTCAGCTCAAGGCGTGCATTCCGTGACGCCGTAGCCTGCGAATTCCTTCGCAATGTTTGGGTTCATCGACTTCGCTTGCGCGATATCGGTGGCGCCGTCGCCGCCGCTTCTGCGCGCGGCGATACCGCGGCCGAACAGCGAAGATGAGGAGCGCGGGTTGCGCTGGATCGCGTCGGTATAATCCTTGATTGCCTCGCCATTGCGCCCGAGCTTGAGGTTGACGAGCCCGCGGCTGTCGAGTGCATCGCTCAAGCCCGGGTTGATCTGGAGCGCCAGATTGCAGTCGGCCAGCGCGCCTTGCGGGTCGCTCGTCGCAGCCCGGCTCCAGCAGCGGTTGTTCAGGGCTTCCGCGTCCTTGGGCGCGCGGCGGAGCACTGCGTCGAATTCCTGTATCGCGAGCGCATAGGCGCGCTTGATCGCGTAGACCTGGCCGCGTTTGTAGCGCGAGGTGACATCGTTGGCGTTTGCGGTGATCTTGCGGCTGAGATCGGCGATGACAGGATCTCGTGCCAGCTCGTCCGCATTCGGGGCGGGCTCCGCCTGCGGTACCTCGCAGACCGGCTTTTGCGGCTCGGGTGTCTGCACCTGTGGCTTGGCCGCGTCGTCCCGCGGCCGCGTCGCCGGGCTTGCGAACGAGAACTCCGTCGTCAGCGAGGAGGACAGCCAGGGCACCTGTTCGCGGTTGGTGGCGGCAACCACGCCGTTCTTGGTGTTGGTCAGGGCCTGCTCGGCGCTGATGTTCGGCGCGCGCATTTCGCGCAGCAGCTCGGCGACAAAGAGGCTGCGATCGGTCTTGCCGGTCGCCGTGACCGCGCCGAGCGCGGCGGAGTAGAGCACCAGCGTATTGCTCGGTGCGATCGCCGGTGCCAGGCCGGCCGAATAGCGGCGGAAGCGCCGCTCGAACGGGTTGCGGCGGGAGGCGTCGATCAGCGCGATCTTGATCGCGGCACCGCGCGTGTTCATCTCGGCGAGGATGGCGTCGAGGCCGAAGCCGTCGCGCGAGACGTCCGGCTCGGTCCAGATCTGGGCGTCGACCGGCAGCAGATAGGTCTGACGGTTGGACTGGATGGCAAAGCCGTCGAAGAAGATCAGCGCCACCGCGCCGCGCTCGATGCGGTCGTAGAAGCGGCCCAGCACCTGCCGCATGGCATCGCCGGTGAGATTGCTCTGCCTGTCGACGACGAAGCCGCCGCGCTTCAATTCCTCGGCGACGTCCTGGGCATCGTTGGCGACCTCGCTCAGGACGAACTCATTGTCGGGATATTTCGCGTTGCCGATCACCAGCGCGATCTTCGCGGCGTCGGCCGCACGGCATGCGGCGCCGCCGCTCAGCACGACCAATCCTGCCAGCAACAACATCAATGCGGCGCGCATGAAATGGCTCATCGGTGATCAAATCTCCGGTCAGGATAGCGCGCGCAAGCCCCAGTTCAATCGCGAAGCGAAGTTGCGCCCACACGCTATGGTGAGGCGACCCTGCAGATTGCCCTTGCGCGCGCCGCCGGTCCTGCCGCAAATGGCTGCAAAACGGGACCAAGCGAGCGAGCATGTCATGACCGACACCACAGCCGTCATCACCGAGAAGCGCGGGCAGGCGTTCTGGATCACCATCAACCGGCCGGAGAAACGCAACGCGCTGAACGGCGAGGTCATCGCCGGGATCACAAGAGCCTATCGCGACGCGCATGAGGACAAGGACGTCCGCGTCATCGTGCTGACGGGCGCGGGCGACAAGGCGTTCTGCGCGGGCGCCGACTTGCAGAATTCCGGCGCGGCTTTCGCGATGGATCATTCCAAACCAAATGTCGACTATGCCGATCTGTTACGTTTGTCACAGAACGCCACGAAGCCGGCGATTGCGCGCCTCAGTGGCGTCTGCATGGCCGGCGGCATGGGCCTTCTGTGCATGACCGACATGGCGGTTGCGGCCGATCACGTCGTCTTCGGCCTGCCGGAGGTGAAGGTCGGCGTGTTCCCGATGCAGGTGCTGAGCCTGCTGCAGCGCATCGCTCCGCCCCGTCTCGTCAACGAATGGGCGCTCACGGGCGAGCCGTTCGACGCCAGGGCCGCGCAGGCCGCTGGCCTGCTCAACTACATCGTGCCGGCCGCTGAGTTAGATGCCAAGGTTGACTGGCTGATCGCCCGCATCGTCGACAAATCCCCGACCGCGATCCGCCGCGGCAAATACGCCATGCGCGCGATCGCCTCGATGTCGTTCGACGAGAGCATCGCCTATACCGAAAGCCAGATCGCACTGCTCGCGATGACCGAGGACGCCAAGGAAGGGTTGAAGGCGTTCAGCGAGAAGCGGAAGCCGGTCTGGACGGGGAGGTGAGGGGATCCGCTCTCGCATCCCGGACGCGCCGCAACGCGTCGGCGTCGCTGCGCAGAGCCGGGACCCAGGGCGGCACGAACGAGAATGTAGCCGCATCCTCCGCCGTCATTCCGGGGCGCGCGTAGCGCGAGCCCGGAATCCATCGTGCAGCAAGTGATGCGGAGAAATGGATTCCGGGCTCGCGCCAAGGGGCGCGCCCCGGAAAGACAATCTCACCCCGCGTTCGCCTTCAGTCCCGCCGCCTGAATCCCCGCCACCGCGCAGGCTTCGTCATTGTCGGACGTATCGCCGGAGACGCCGACCGCGCCGAGCAGGGTGGTGCCATCCATGATCAGCACGCCGCCGGGGACCGGTACCAGCGCGCCCTTCGCGATCGTGTTCACGGCATCGACGAAATAGGCCTGCTCCTGCGCGCGCTGGAACAGAGCACGCGAGCCCATGCCCATGGCGAGCGCGCCATAGGCCTTGCCATGCGCGATCTCGGCGCGCATCAGGCTGGTTCCGTCCTGCGCCGCCGCGAGCTTGAGCACGCCGCGCGCGTCCAGGATGGTGACGACCAGCGGCTTCAGCTTGAGCTCGCCGGCTTTCGCGAAGGCGGCTTCGAGGATTTTTCGGGCGGTGTCGAGGGTGAGATCAGCCATGGCTGGTTTCCTTTGCAGCTGGAGAGGTGGCGTTGGATTTGGCGCGATCGAGGCTCATGGCCAGCACGCGGGCGACGTGAAGTGCTTCGCGCTGGGCGCCGTCGTGGATCTGGTGCCGGCATGAGGTGCCGTCGGCGACGACGAGCGTATTCCGGTCAGCCTTCCGCACGGCCGGCAGCAGTGACAGCTCGGCCATCTCGATCGAGGCATCATAGGTGTCCGCGCCATAGCCGAAGGCGCCGGCCATGCCGCAGCAGCTCGACTCGATGGTCTTAACCTCAAGGCCTGGGATGAGGCGCAGCACCTGCTCGACAGGCTTGAAGGCGCCGAAGGATTTTTGATGGCAATGGCCGTGCACCACGGCCTTGTCCGCGACGATGCCGAGCGGCAGTTGCAGCCTTCCGGCCTCTGCCTCGCGCGCCAGAAACTCCTCGAAGGTCAGCGCGTGGGCGCCCACCGCCTTGGCTTCGTCGTCCTTGCGCAGTGAAGCGAGCTCGTCGCGCAGCGTCAGGAGGCAGCTCGGCTCAAGGCCGACGATCGGCACGCCGCGCGCCGCGTATGGCGCGAAGGCCGAGACCAGCCGGTCGAGCTCGACCTTGGCTTCGTCGACGAGGCCAGCTGACAGGAATGTGCGGCCGCAGCACAGCGGACGGCACCCGCTCACCGGCTTCGGCAGATGCACGCGATAGCCGCCGGCCGTGAGCACGCGCAGCGCGGCGTCGAGATTCTCGCGCTCATAGATGCGGTTGAAGGTATCAGTGAACAGCACGACCTCGCGACCGTCCGTAGGCCCGACGCTTTCGGACGGCGGCACGAACACATCGCGGCGAAAGGCGGGGAGGGCCCGGCGCGCGCTGATGCCGGCAAACCGCTCGAACAGCCTTCGCAGCAGCGGGCTGCCGTTGCGCAAATTCGCCAGCGGCGCCAAGCGCGACGCAAGACCGGCATAGCGCGGCAGATATGCAACCAGCCGGTCGCGCAGCGTCAGGCCGCGGCTGGCGGCGCGCGCCGCGAGCACCTCGATCTTCATCTTGGCCATGTCGACGCCGGTCGGGCATTCATGGCGGCAGGCCTTGCAGGAGACGCAGAGTTTGAGCGTCTCCATCATCTCGTCGGAAGAGAGCGCATCCGGGCCGAGCTGGCCGGAGATCGCAAGCCGCAGCGTATTGGCGCGGCCGCGGGTAACGTCCTTCTCGTCGCGCGTGGCGCGATAGGACGGGCACATCACACCGCCCTCGAGCTTGCGGCAGGCGCCGTTGTTGTTGCACATCTCGACCGCGCCCTGGAAACCGCCGCCGGCGCCGGGATAAGCCGACCAGTCGAGCTTCGTCTTCAGCTCGCCGACCCGATAGTCGGGCTTGAAGCGGAACAGCGAGCGGTCGTCCATCCTGGGCGCATCGACGATCTTGCCGGGATTGAGCAGGCCGGCAGGATCGAAGCGCTGCTTCACCTCCCTGAAGTCGGCGACGAGGCGCTCGCCGAACATGGCCTCGTGGAATTCGGAGCGCACCAGCCCGTCGCCGTGCTCGCCGGAATGCGAGCCCTTGTACTCGCGCACCAGGGCGAAGGCCTCTTCGGCGATGGCGCGCATCGCCTTGACGTCCTTCTCCAGCTTCAGGTTCAGAACGGGGCGCACATGCAGGCAGCCTTCGGAGGCGTGCGCGTACATCGTGCCGCTGGTGCCGTGCTTGGCGAAGACTTCGTTCAGCCGCGCGGTGTAGTCGGCGAGGTGCGGCAGCGGCACCGCGCAGTCTTCGACGAAGGAGACCGGCTTGCCCTCCTGCTTCATCGACATCATCACGTTGAGGCCGGCCGCGCGGAAATCGGCGATGCCGCTCTGCAGCGCGGGTTCGGTGATCTCGACCACGCCGCCCCATTTGCGCGTGTCGTTGTTCCAGCCGAAGCCGAGATCCGCCATCAGCTCACCGAGCTGCTTGAGGCGCACGAGGTTGTCGGCTTGGTCCTCTTCGGCGAATTCGACCACCAGCACGGCGTCCGGATCGCCCTTGATGGCCGCGGAGATGACGGGTGCGAACATCGCAATGTCGCGGCCGAGCGCGATCATGGTGCGGTCGACCAGCTCGACCGCAATCGGCTTGAGCTTGACGAGGTGCTGGGCCGCATCCATGGCCTCGTAGAAGCTGCCGAAATGGCAGACGCCGAGCGCCTTGTTGCGGATCACGGGCCACAGCTTCAGCTCGACCTTGGTGGTGAAGGCGAGGGTGCCTTCGGAGCCGACCAACAGATGCGCCATGTTGTTCGGCGCATTGCGCGGCACGAGCGCATCGAGATTGTAGCCGCCGACGCGGCGCTGCACTTTTGGGAAGCGCGCGGCGATCTCGTCGGCCTCGCGGGTGCCGAGGTCGAGCATGTCGCGGAACAGGGCGCGGGTGCTGTCGCCGGCCTCGAGGTCGGAGAGATCGCGCGCGACCTCGCCAAAACGGCTCAGCGTGCCGTCGGCGAGCGAGGCCTCCATCGACAGCGTGTTGTCGCGCATGGTGCCGTAGCGCAGCGAGCGGCCGCCGCAGGAATTGTTGCCGGCCATGCCGCCGATGGTGGCGCGGGAGGCCGTGGAGACGTCGACAGGAAACCACAAGCCGTGCTTCCTAAGCTGACGGTTGAGGTCGTCGAGCACGATGCCGGGCTCGACTACGCAGGTGCGGCCTTCGACATCGAGCGACAGGATCCGGTTGAGGTGCTTGGAGAGATCGACCACGAGGCCGTCATTGACGGTCTGGCCGCATTGCGAGGTGCCGCCGCCGCGCGGGGTGACCTTCAGCCCCTCGTCGTGCGCAATCGCCAGCGCCCGCAAGGCCTCGTCCATGGTCTTGGGGACCACCACGCCAGCCGGCATGATCTGGTAGAACGAGGCGTCGGTGGCGTAGCGGCCGCGGCTGAAGCCGTCGAACAGCACGTCGCCGGTCAATTCCGACCGCAGGCGCCGTTCGAGCGAGGAGGCGTTCGTCATCCCTGATCCCGGACTGACCCGGCGAGGCTCAGCCTTGCTGGGATATTCATTGTGGTTCCTGACCGCTATATTGTGAATGCAAAATGAGCAAGCCTGGCGCCTTTAAGGCGATGCCGGCGCGCCCTCTTGGGGTTCGGTCAGGTGCTCGATCGCGGCCGTGCGCTTGTTGCGCAGATGCTGGAACAGGATGTCGCTGAGTTCGCTGCCGGCGCGGCGGCGTAGCGCATCCAGCATGGCCTCATGCTCGCGCATGGCCTCGGCCCAGCGCTGCCGCTTGCGGGCGAAATTGGCGGAGTAGCGGACGCGTCGGATCCGGCCGGCGAAATTGGCGTAGGCAATCTTCAGCGTATCGTTGCGCGCGGCATCGACGATGCTCTCGTGGATGCGCTGGTTGGCCTGGAAATAGCCGTGCATGTCGCGATGCAGGTAATGGCCGTACATCTCGTAGTGCAGCTGCTCGATCGCCGTGATTTCCGCATCCGTTATGGCTTCGCAGGCGAGGCGCCCTGCCAGGCTTTCCAGGCCTGCCATGACGTCGAACAGTTCCTCGAGATCGCGCTGGCTGAGCTGGCGCACCCGAGCGCCGCGGTTGGGCAGTAGCTCGATCAGGCCCTCGGCGGCGAGCACCTTGAGCGCCTCGCGCAACGGCGTGCGGGAGATGCCGAGCATCTCGCAGAGTTGCCGCTCGGGAATGCGCGCGCCTTCGGGAATATTGCCTTCGACCACGTAATCGCGCAGCCGCAGCAGGATCTCGCCATGCAGCGAGGCCTCGTGACGGTTTTCCTGGCGATCGCCATTGCCGGGGGACGGGGTGATCGGAACCCCGGTGTCGGGAATCGTGGATTTCATTTGCAGCACAGTAGTTTGCCCGGTTGATCGCGTCGACGCTCGCAATCGAATACCAGATTTCGATTGAAAGGACAAAAAATGAATGCAAAATAGCCGGCACAGCCGGCCATAACCCGCCGAAAGGGAGCTTTGCATGCCTCAGGGACGCCATTTCCTACAGATTCCGGGCCCGAGCCCGGTCCCCGAGCGCGTCCTGCGCGCGATGGACATGCCTGTCATCGACCACCGCAGCGCCGAATTCGGCGAGCTCGGCCGCACCGTGCTCGAAGGCAGCCAGCAGATCTTCCAGACCAGGGGGCCGGTCGTGATCTTCCCCTCGTCGGGGACCGGCGCCTGGGAAGCCGCGATCGTCAACACGCTGTCGCCGGGCGACAAGGTGCTGATGGTCGAGACCGGCCACTTCGCCACGATGTGGCGGCAGATGGCCGCCCGCTTCGGCATCGAGGTCGATTTCGTCCCGGGCGACTGGCGCCGCGGCGCCGATCCCACGGTGATCGAGGCCAAGCTCTCCGAAGACGCCGCGCGCACCATCAAGGCGGTGATGGTCGTGCACAACGAGACCTCGACCGGCGCGACCAGCCGCATCGCCGAGATCCGCGCCGCGATCGACCGCGCCTCGCATCCGGCACTCTTGATGGTCGACACCATCTCCTCGCTCGGCTCGGTCGACTATCGTCACGACGCGTGGAAGGTCGATGTCAGCGTCAGCTGCTCGCAGAAGGGTTTCATGCTGCCGCCCGGTCTCGGCTTCAACGCGATCTCGGAGAAGGCGCTGGCTGCGTCCAGGACCAACAAGATGCCGCGCTCCTATTTCGACTGGGAGGAGATGCTCAAGCCCAACGCCAAGGGCTTCTTCCCCTATACGCCCGCGACCAATCTGCTCTACGGCCTGCGCGAGGCGATCGCGATGCTGCTCGAGGAGGGGCTCGACAATGTTTTTGCGCGGCATCAGCGCTTGGCGGCCGCGACGCGGGCCGCGGTCAACCATTGGGGTCTCGAAGTGCTGTGCCAGGAGCCTTCGGAGTTCTCGCCGGTGCTCACTGCTGTGCTGATGCCTCCGGGCCATGATGCCGATCAGTTCCGGAAAGTCGTGCTCGACAATTACAACATGTCGCTCGGCTCGGGCCTGTCGAAGGTCGCCGGCAAGGTTTTCCGCATCGGCCATCTCGGCGAATGCAACGCGCTGACGCTGCTCGGCGCGCTCACCGGCATCGAGATGGGTCTGTCGGTGGCCGGCGTGCCGCACCGCGCCGGCGGCGTGGACGTCGCGATGAAGCTGCTGGAGCAGCGCCCTCAGGGCAATGCCGCGCCGCATCTGAAGATCGTCGGCACGTAAAGGTCGGCCCGCGAAGATGGTCGCGACGGAGCGGCCGAGGGCAGGCCGGCCCGCTATGCGCGAGGGGCCCTTTGGAGGAGAGGACAAGCCGGTCAAATGGTGCTATTCGGCGCCCACCAAACCAAGGCAAGACCGGGAAGGACGCCGATGACCGTGCATACTGGAAGGCATTTCTTACAGATTCCAGGACCGACCAACGTGCCCGATCGGGTGCTGCGGGCGATGGATATGCCGACTTTGGACCATCGCGGTCCGGAGTTCGCCGAGCTCGGTTTTGCCGTGCTTGCCGCAATGCAGCGCGTATTCCGCACCAAGCAGCCCGTGATCATCTTCCCCTCGTCCGGTACCGGCGCCTGGGAAGCGGCGATGGTCAACGTGTTCGCGCCCGGCGACAAGGTCTTGATGTGCGAGACCGGCCAGTTCGCCGTGCTCTGGCGCGGCATCGCCGACAAGTTCAAGCTCGATGTCGACTTCATCCCGAGCGACTGGCGCCATGGCGCCGATCTTGGCGAGATCGAGAAGCGTCTTGCCGCCGACAAGCAGCACGCCATCAAGGCGGTCTGCGTCGTGCACAACGAGACCTCGACCGGCTGCGTGACGCCGCCGCTGGAGGTGCGCAAGATCCTCGACCGCACCAAGCATCCGGCGCTGCTGATGGTCGACACCATCTCCGGCCTCGGCTCGATGGAATATGAGCACGACGCCTGGGGCATCGACGTTTCGGTCGCCGGCTCGCAGAAGGGCCTGATGCTGCCGCCGGGCCTCGGCTTCAACGCGGTCTCGGAGAAGGCGCTCGCGGTCGCCAAGGCCAACCCCGGCATGCGCTCATACTGGGACTGGCAGGAGGTCATCAGCTTCAACAAGCTCGGCACCTTCCCCTACACGCCCGCAACGAACCTGCTCTACGGCCTGCGCGAAGCGGTGAAGATGCTGGAGGAGGAGGGGCTGGAGAACGTCTGGACCCGCCACAAGCGCCACAGCGCCGCGACGCGTGCTGCGGTCAAGGTCTGGGGCCTCGAGACGCAGTGTGCCGATCCCGCCGCGCATTCGCCGGCGCTGACCGGCGTGCGCGTGCCCGAGGGCTTTGATGCCGACGCCTTCCGCAAGGTCGTGCTGGAAAACTTCGACATGTCGCTCGGCACCGGCCTGAACAAGGTCAAGGGCAAGGTGTTCCGCATCGGTCATATCGGCCACTTCAACGATCTGATGCTGATGGGCACGCTTGCAGGCGTCGAGATGGGCCTCGACCTCGCAAAGATCCCGCACCGGAGCGGCGGCGTGCTCGCGGCGATGGATGTGCTGAAGGGACGCGACGTGGTGCCGATGACCAAGGCTCAAGTCGCCTAAGGCTCAGGTTGCCGGGGCGGCCTGACTGAACTGTAGTGAAGAAAGTGAGCGCGCGATGAACGCACCGACGACTGCCAACGAAGACCTGCTCTACTCCGTCACGGACGGCATCGCGCGGATCACCTTCAACCGCCCGCAGGCGCGCAACGCCATGACCTTCGCCATGTATGACCGCATGGCGGAGATATGCCAGGAGATCAACGTCGACCGTTCGATCAAGGCGCTGATCCTGACCGGCGCGGGCGACAAGGCGTTCGCCTCCGGCACGGACATCTCGCAATTCCGTGCCTTCAAGACCGCGCAGGATGCGCTCGACTACGAGGCGCGCATCGATCGCGTGCTCGGCACGCTCGAGCAGTGCCGCGTGCCGGTGATCGCGGCGATCGCCGGCGCCTGCACCGGCGGCGGCGCGGGGATCGCGGCCTGCTGCGATCTTCGCATCGGCACCGAGACGACGCGGATGGGCTTTCCGATTGCGCGCACGCTCGGCAACTGCCTGTCGATGTCGAACATCAGCCGCGTCGTCGCGCTGGTCGGTCCCGCCCGCACCAAGGACATGATCTTCAAGGCGCGTCTGGTCGACGCGCCGGAGGCGCTGGCGCTCGGCCTGCTCAACGAGGTCGTGCCTGACGTCGAGACGCTGCAGCGCCGTGCCGACGAGACTGCAAAGCTCGTCGCCAGCCACGCGCCGCTGACGCTGGAAGCGACCAAGGAAGCGGTGCGCCGCATCCGCCGCACGCTCTCGCGCGAGGAAGGCGAGGACCTGATCCTGAAAGCCTATATGAGCGAGGATTTCCGCGAGGGCATGGATGCCTTCCTCAACAAGCGGGCGCCGGTCTGGAAGGGCAAATAAGTCTCACGGGCTTTCGGCTCCGTCAGTCGAAAGTCATATGCGCGCAATTGCCCGTCTGCTTGAACTCTACAGGATTAATCCGCACTATGCAGGGATAGAATTTTCCGCAACTACAACTCAAAAAACATCAGGGGACGAAACTCGTGCGAATTCCAGTGAAAGCCCTCGGCGCTGCGACGGCGCTGTTGTTGAGCACGCCGGCCGTTGCGGCCTGGGAGCCGACGAAACCGGTGGAGATCGTGGTGGCGGCGGGCGCGGGTGGCGCCTCCGACCAGATGGCGCGGATGATGCAGGCCGCGATCCAGAAGAACAATCTGATGAAGCAGCCGATGGTGGTCTCGCTCAAGGGCGGCGCCTCCGGCGCGGAAGCGCTGATGTACATGAAGTCCAGCGAGGGCGACCCCAACAAGGTGCTGATCGCCTATTCGCTGATCTACATGCTGCCGCTGTCGGCGAAGATCCCGTTCAACTGGCGCGAGCTGACGCCGGTCTCCGTGGTGGCGCTCGACCAGTTCGTGCTGTGGGACAACAGCGCGGGCCCCAAGACGTTGAAGGACTTCGTCGCGGCCGCCAAGGCTGCGAGCGCGCCGTTCAAGATGGGCGGCACCGGCTCCAAGCGCGAGGACCACGTGCTCACCGTGTTCCTGGAGCAGAAGACCGGCGCGAAATTCTCCTATCTGCCCTACAAATCCGGCGGCGAGGCCGCGACCCAGCTGGTCGGCAACCACACCGAAGCCAACGTCAACAACCCATCCGAAAATCTCGAGGTCTGGCGCGCCGGCCAGGTGCGTCCGCTCTGCGTGTTCGACAGGGAGCGCATTGCCTATACGACCAAGGTGACCGACACCCAGTCCTGGGCCGACATCCCGACCTGCAAGGAGGAGGGCGTCGACGTGCAATATCTGATGCTGCGCGCGATGTTCCTGCCCGGCAAGGTCACGCCGGAGCAGCAGGCGTTCTACGTCGATCTGTTCCACAAGGTGACGCAGACCGCGGAGTACAAGGACTACATGGAGAAGCAGGCCTTGAAGCCGATCTTCCTCTCCGGCAAGGACATGGTGCAGTTCCTCGAGGAGGACGATGCGCTGAACAAGTCGCTGATGACGGAAGCCGGCTTCGTCGCGAAGTAGCTCTCTCTTCTTCTCCCTCGCCCTGTTCTGACGGGGAGAGGGCAGGGTGAGGGGCTCTCTCCACGAGTTGAGCTCGTGGAGAGAGCCTCTCACCCGGCGCTTTGCCGTAGCCAAAGCTTCGCTTCGGCGTTCTAGAAAACGGCCACAGATTCGGCCTCTGCCTCTCCCCGTAAGCACGGGGAGAGATGCACAATCTCCAGCCTCGCATCTGAGCCCATGTCCCAAACCGATATCGAAATCGTCGTCGAGGATCCCACCGCGCCCGAAGACGATTCCCCTTCCGTCGTCTCTTCCGGCACGATCGAGATCGTCGTCTGCCTGCTGCTGCTCGCGCTCGCGGTCACGCTCGGCTACGACAATTGGCGCACCGGCGCGTCCTGGGATGCGACCGGGCCGGAGCCCGGCTATTTCCCATTCTATCTGTCCGTCATTCTCGCCGGCGGCAGCCTCTACGGTCTGATCGCCGCGCTGCTGGCGCGGCGCGTCTCGCCCGGAACCTTCGTCACGCGTGCGCAAGGCCGGCGCGTGCTGGCGGTGTTCGTGCCGACGTCGCTGTTCTGTCTGGCGACGCAGTTCCTCGGCCTGTATGTCGCGAGCTTTCTCCTGATCGCGGGCTTCATGCGGCTGGTCGGCCGGATCGCGCTGTGGAAGTCGCTGCTCACTGCGTTTGCGTTCACGGCCATCATGTTCATTACCTTCGATGTCGCGTTCGACGTCATCATGCCGAAGGGGCCGCTCGAAGCGGCCCTCGGCCGCTAGGCGGAGCCGCGCGCGATGGAAGCTCTCGGTCTCCTGCTCCACGGCTTTGCCGTCCTGCTGACGTGGAAGACGCTCGTGCTGATGATGGTCGGGCTGGTGCTCGGCATCTTCGTCGGCGTGCTGCCCGGGCTCGGCGGTCCCAACGGCGTTGCGATCCTGTTGCCGCTGACCTTCACGATGGACCCGACCTCGGCCATCGTGATGCTGTCCTGCATCTATTGGGGCGCGTTGTTCGGCGGTGCCATCACCTCGATCCTGTTCAACATCCCGGGCGAAGCCTGGTCGGTCGCGACCACGTTCGACGGCTATCCGATGGCGCAGCAGGGCAGGGCGGCGGAGGCGCTGACTGCGGCGTTCACCTCCTCCTTCGTCGGCTCGCTGGTCGCGGTGCTCCTGATCACCTTCCTCGCGCCGATGATCTCGTCCTTTGCGCTGAAATTCGGCCCGCCCGAGTTCTTCGCGGTGTATCTCCTCACCTTCTGCTCCTTCGTCGGCCTCGGGCGCGAAGCCAAGCACAAGACCGTCATCTCGATGTCGCTGGGCCTGCTGCTGGCCGGCATCGGCATGGATACGGTGTCCGGCAGTCTGCGCATGACCTTCGGCTCGCCGGAGCTCTTGCGCGGCATCAACTTCCTGGTCGCCGTCATCGGCCTGTTCGGCATCAGCGAGATCCTGCTGACGATGGAGGAGCGCCTTGCGCTGCGCGGGCATGCGGCTAGCATCTCGCTGCGCGTCGTGCTCGGCGTCTGGAAGGATCTGCCGAAATACTGGGTGACGCTGCTGCGCTCCTCTTTCATCGGTTGCTGGCTCGGCATCACCCCTGGCGGTGCGATCGCGGCCTCCTTCATGGGCTACAATCTGGCAAAGCGCTTCGCCAAGGAGCCCGAGGGCTTCGGCAAGGGCCGCATCGAAGGCGTGTTCGCGCCGGAGACGGCGGCGCATGCCTCCGGCACCTCGGCGCTGCTGCCGATGCTGGCGCTCGGCATTCCCGGCTCGGGCACGGCCGCGATTCTGCTCGGCGGGCTGATGGTGTGGGGTCTCAATCCGGGGCCGCTGCTGTTCGTCGAGCACAAGGATTTCGTCTGGGGCCTGATCGCCTCGATGTATCTCGGCAACGTCGTCGGCCTCGTGCTGGTGCTGACGACGGTGCCGATCTTCGCCTCGATCCTGCGCGTGCCGTTCGCGGCGGTGGCGCCGATGATCGTGGTGTCCTGCGCGATCGGCGCCTATGCCATCCAGAACGCGATGTTCGACATCTGGCTGATGCTGGGCTTCGGCGTGGTCGGTTACGTCTTCAAGAAGATCGGCATTCCGCTGGCGCCGTTCACCCTGGCGCTCGTGCTCGGCAACCGTGCCGAGGATGCCTTCCGGCTGTCGATGATCGGCTCCGGCGGCACCCTGAAGGTGTTCTGGTCGAACGGCCTGGTCGGCTCGATCACGACCCTGGCGATTCTGCTGCTGTTCTGGCCGGTGATCGACAATCTCCTCGCCCGTGTCGGGTTGACGCATGGGACCAGGGCGACATCGCCTTAGGATGGTGGAGAAATTTTCTATGAAATCAATAGCTTATGTCGAAGGTAGCTTTCTAGTCGGGATGCCAGCGCGACCTCCGATTGTTTCCGAATGTTGCCGCGGCGGCACAGCTCTTGGGTGAGGATGCGCGTATATTCCGATCACAAGATCGTGCAAGGGGGAATTCTCCATGAAGCGGATAGTGATTGGAATGGCGGCTGCGATGTCGCTGTTTGCCACGGGCGCGCTAGCCGCCGATCTCGCGGCAAAGCCGTATGTCAAGGCGCCTATGGTCGATCCGGTCTGGAGCTGGACGGGCTTCTATGTCGGCGCCAACGGCGGCTACAGCTGGGGCCGTTCGCGCACCGACGTCACCTACACCAACACGGCGACCGGTGCGGTGATCGTGCCGCCGGCCGGATCCGTCACCAGCGCCTCGTTCGACATGAACGGTGCCGTCGCCGGTGGCCAGGCCGGCTACAACTGGCAGAGCACGAATTGGGTGTTCGGCATCGAGGGCGACCTGAATTGGTCGGACGAGAAGGGCCGCGCCGGCTTCAACTGCGCCCCCACCAGCATTGCAGGCGGCGCCTGTCTTCCGGGCCTGACCTTTCTGCCCCCCGGCGCTGCTGTCGGCACCACTCTGACGCTCGACCAGCATCTGCAATGGTTCGGCACGGTGCGCGGCCGCGTCGGCTTTCTGGCGACACCGAAAGTGCTGTTCTATGGCACCGGCGGCGTGGCCTTCGGCGAGATCAAGACCACGGGCACCATCTCCGGCTTCACGCCGGCTGGTGTCGCGGTCGCCTCGACCAGCTCTTCGTCGGATACCCGCGTCGGCTGGACCGTGGGTGCGGGTGTGGAAGGCAAGATCACTCAGAACTGGAGCGCCAAGCTCGAATATCTCTATGTGGATCTCGGCCGGTTCTCGTCAGGTCCGTTCTCGCTGGCGCCGTTGCCCACGATTGCGGCCAGTGCTTCCTCCCGCTTCACCGACCACATCCTGCGCGCCGGCATCAACTATCAATTTGGTGGCCCGGTGGTCGCGAAGTACTAAGCGAAGTACTGAGATCAAGAAGGCGTCAATAAGAAGCAAAGCCCGGCTCGCGCCGGGCTTTGTCGTTGCAGACGGGGCGCGCGAGATTCACACCACCTTCGCGTCTCTGAGCCCTGCGATCTCGTCCGCGCCGAAGCCGAACTCCTTCAGCACTTCGTCGGTCTGCTCGCCGAATTCCGGCGGCCGCGCCACCATCCTGCTCGGCGTGCGCGACAGCGTCACGGGCTGGCCGACCAGGCGGATATCCCGGCCTTCATCGTTCGGCACGTCCTGCGCAATGCCGAGATGCCTGACCTGCGCGTCCTCGAACATCTGGTCGATGGCGTAGATCGGCCCGCAGGGCACGCCGGCCTCGTTGAGCTCGCGGACCCAGGTCTCGGTCGACTTCGTCACGGTGCGCTTCTCGATCTCGGCGTTGAGCGCATCGCGATTCCTGGAGCGGGCGGGAGCCGTCGCATAGTCGGGATGAGTGTAGAGCTCGGGCGCGCCGATCGCCTGCGCACAGCGCTCCCAGATCCGTCCGCCCGTGGTGGCAATGTTGATGTAGCCGTCGGAGGTCTTGAACACGCCGGTCGGAATGCTGGTCGGATGGTTGTTGCCGGCCTGTTTGGCGACCTCCTTCTCCATCAGCCAGCGCGCGGCCTGGAAGTCGAGCATGAAGATCTGGGCCTGCAGCAGCGAGGTCTGCACCCACTGGCCCTTGCCCGAGACCTCGCGCTCGAGCAGGGCGGTGAGGATGCCCATCGCGCAAAACAGACCGGCACTGAGGTCGGCGACGGGGATGCCGACCCGCATCGGGCCTTCGCCCGGCGCGCCGGTGATCGACATCAGCCCGCCCATGCCTTGCGCGATCTGATCGAAGCCCGGCCGCTTGTGGTAGGGGCCGTCCTGGCCGAAGCCGGAGATGCTGCCATAGACGATGCGCGGGTTGATCGCGGCGAGGCTGTCGTAGTCGATGCCGAGCTTCTTCTTCACGTCGGGCCGGAAATTCTCGACCACGACGTCGGCCTTGACGGCGAGGCGCTTGAACACCGCGAGCCCGCGCTCGTCCTTCAGGTTCAGCGTCATTGCCCGCTTGTTGCGGTGCAAATTCTGAAAGTCGGAACCGCGCCGCGGCCCGCCCGGCTGCTCGCCGCCGGCATCCTCGGTCAGCGCGTCGATCTTGACGACGTTGGCGCCCCAGTCGGCGAGCTGCCGCACGCAGGTCGGCCCGGAGCGAACACGGGTCAGATCGAGCACGGTGAAGCGCGACAGGGCTTCCGAGGCATGCGGGAAGGGCATCGTGAAAGGCTCCGGGACAGATTGGGCGCCTACCATAGTGCCCAGAGATCACGCGACAAGCCGGGCCGGCGCCGATGCCGCCTGCTGAAATGCCTTGCCTGAGGCGCTGTCTGCGAGATCAGCGCGACAGGCGCTTCAATTCGGCCCGCGCCTGCGCGGCAAGGGGATCATCGCCATGGCGCGCAATGAAGAGTTCAAGGGCCTCCCGCGTTCCCTTCCGGCGGGCAGCTTCATATTCCTCTGCCACCGCAGCGGCAGGATCTCGCGCCATCGGCATGGAGGGCGCGCGCCCTCGCTTGCTGCTGTCGTCTGCCTTGGCCTTCTCCACCATCACGGGCAGTCCTCCGAGAGGTTGATGGGACAGTCCAGCAAGCGCAATCAAGGCGCCCAGCAGGCCGGCCGGGAGTGTGCGTCGTTTCATTAAACCCTGCAAATCACGGGTGTTCCGGGAACGAAACTCTATGCTGCCGTTCCGTATGACTACGGGATTTAATGGCTAACACGGCCTTATGGGAGCAGCGCAAACGCCGCTGCCCCATTTAAACCAAACGTTTAACTCTCTAGCTAGAATCATGTGCCCCCGCGGCGAATCACACGACGCGTTGCTTGGAGAGTCCATTGGCCACCGCCGTTTATGTCAGTGCCACCAACAATGCCGAGATTGACGGCCTGCTGTCCGGCGTCAAATGGTCGGGCACGATCACCTACAGCTTTCCTGACGCGCCGAGCGACTATTCGAATCCTTATTCCGGCGGCAGCGGGGAGCCAACCACCTCGGGCTTTGCCTCGGTGCCCACGCAGATCCAGGCGGCGATCAACTACGCCGTCGGATTGATCCTGAGCTACACCAACGCCAACATCCAATATGCGGGCACGAACGGCGCCGACCTCATGATTGCGCAGTCGCCGGCCGCCAATCCGACTGCCTACGCCTACTATCCCGGCAATTATGCGCCCGGCGGCGACATCTGGTTCGGGACTCAATACAATTTCTCGCTGGCCAAGCTCGGCAATTACTACTTCACCACTGCGCTGCACGAGCTCGGACACGCGATCGGCCTCAAGCACAGCCAGGAGGCCGGCGGCCCCGGTAACGTTGCGGTGCCGAGCGCGCATGACAGCAGCGAATACACCGTCATGAGCTATCGCAGCTATGTCGGCGCTTCGACCACGGGCGGCTACACCAACGAAGCCTACGGATATTCGCAGACCTACATGGCGAACGATATCCTCGCGCTCCAGACGATGTACGGCGCCGATTACACGACGCAGAGCAGCAACACCGTCTACACCTGGAATCCGACCACGGGGCAGCAGTTCATCAATGGCGTCGGGCAGCTCGCGCCGGGCGGCGGCGTCGGCGGCTCGGCCAATCGCATCTACGAGACCGTCTGGGACGGCGGCGGCGTCGATACCTACGACCTGTCGAACTACACGACCAACCTGAGCATCAACCTCAATCCCGGCGCCTCGTCGGTGTTCTCCTCCGTGCAGCTGGCCTATCTCGGCAATGGCCATTATGCATCGGGCAACGTCTACAACGCCTATCTCTACAACGGCGACGCGCGCTCCTACATCGACAACTCCATCGGCGGGTCCGGCAACGACGCGATCATCGGCAACGTCGTCGCCAACACGCTGAACGGCGCCGGCGGCAACGACACCATAACGGGCGGTGCGGGCAACGATAGTATCAATGGCGGCACCGGCACGGACACGGCGGTATATTCGGGCAGCCGGGCCAACTACCTGATTTCGTACGACGTGGCGACGCAGACATTCACGATCGTCGATCAACGTTCCGGCTTGTCCGACGGCACCGACACTGCCGTGGGTGTGGAGTACTTCCAATTCACCGATGGTACCTTCGCAAGCTCCGGCTTGGTGACAACCACGATCGAGGCGCTTGGATCGACGCGTCTCGTTCTCTCCGGCGGCAACTATCATCTCGAGAGCATCGCGACGGGTACCGGACCGACCTTGAAATATGCGGGCTCTGCGGTGATCGCAGCGAATTGGGGCACCTGGTCGGTGATCGGCGCCGAGCAGGTGTCGGGCGGCGGCTATGACGTGGTCTGGAAGGAAGGGGCCACCGGGCAATACTCCGTGTGGAGCACGGACAGCAACGGCAACTTCGTGACCACGCTGGGTTCGGCCTCCCAAATGCTGGGAACGGATCCATCCCTGAAGGCGCTCGAGCCGACGCTGCAGCAAGATCTGAACGGTGACGGTCTGATCGGCTTCCCTGTTGCCGTCACGATCGAGGCGCTTGGATCGACGCGCCTCGTTTCATCTGGCGGCAACTACCATCTCGAGAGCATCGCGACGGGTACCGGACCGACCTTGAAATATGCGGGCGCTGCGGTGATCGCAGCGAACTGGGGCACCTGGTCGGTGATCGGCGCCGAGCAGGTGTCGGGCGGCGGCTATGACGTGGTCTGGAAGGATTCAGCGAGCGGGCAATATTCCGTGTGGAGCACGGACAGCAACGGCAACTTCCTGACCACGCTGGGTTCGGCCCCCCAAATGTCGGGAACCGATCCGTCCCTGAAGACGCTCGAGCCGTCGCTGCAGCAAGATCTGAACGGTGACGGTCTGATCGGCGTCCCTGCTGCCGTCACCGCCACGATCGAGGCGCTTGGATCGACGCGTCTGGTTTCATCCGGCGGCAACTACCATCTCGAGAGCATCGCCACGGGTACGGGGCCGACCTTGAAATATGCCGGCTCTGCGGTAATCGCAGCGAACTGGGGCACCTGGTCGGTGATCGGCGCCGAGCAGGTGTCGGGCGGCAGCTATGACGTGGTCTGGAAGGATTCGGCAGGCGGGCAATATTCCGTCTGGAGCACGGACAGCAACGGCAACTTCCTGACCACGCTGGGTTCGGCCCCCCAAATGCTGGGAACCGATCCATCGCTGATGACGCTGGAGCCGACGCTGCAGCAAGATCTGAACGGTGACGGGACGATCGGCGTCGCTGCTGCCGTCAGCACCACGATCGAGGCGCTTGGATCGACCCGCGTTGTTTCATCCACCGGCAACTACCATCTCGAGAGCATCGCGACGGGTACCGGGCCGACCTTGAAGTATGCAGGCTCTGCGGTGATCACAGCGAACTGGGGCACCTGGTCGGTGATCGGCGCCGAGAAGGTGTCGGGCGGTGGCTACGACGTGGTCTGGAAGAATTCGGCGAACGCCCATTATTCCGTCTGGAGCACGGACGCGAACGGCAACTTCCTGACCACCCTTGCCGCGGCTCCGGAAGTGCTCGGGTCCGATCCGTCTCTGAAAGCGTTGGAGCCGACGCTCCAGCAGGACCTCAACGGCGACGGCACGGTGGGCGCTGCGCCGACATCCGGTGATGGTTTCGCGTTCGATTTCACCCAAAGCGGGGCGTCGCTGACTGCTCCATCCGAGCCGCCGGACTTTATCCCGGCACCAGCCGATCCGTGGACCGCGTCGGATCAGTGGACTTCACCGGCGGACAGTCACGGTACGGCTGCAATCGACATTCTGGCCGACTTTCTCCAGGCCCGTCACGATTTCGATTTCCAGCTGACCTGAAGGCGATGTCGTTTCCGTGAGGCTTCTCCGGCAAACATCTCTGTCTTGGTTCGCCGATGTCCCATCCTGGCGACTAAATTGCAGCTATCCGCAGTGACGGGAATGGCCCGCGAGCGGGATCAGGCGATTTCGAGCGAGTGCTTGAAGTAAGCGATCGTCTCCTTCAGCCCGTCTTCGAGCGCAACCTTCGGCTCCCAGTTCAGCACGGCCTTCGCCTTGGCGAGGTCGGGCTGGCGCTGACGCGGGTCGTCCTGCGGCAGCGGCTTGAACTCGAGCTTGGAGCGCGAGCCGGTGAGCTCGATGACCTTTTCGGCGAGCTCGCGAATCGTGAACTCGGAATTGTTGCCGAGATTGATCGGGCCGGTGACGTCTTCCCCAGTCACCATCAACCGCATGATGGCCTCGACGAGATCGTCGACATAGCAGAACGAGCGGGTCTGGCCGCCGTCGCCGAACACGCTGATCGGCTCGCCCTTCAGCGCCTGGACGATGAAGGACGAGACCACGCGACCGTCATTTGGCTGCATGCGCGGGCCGTAGGTGTTAAAGATGCGCGCGACCTTGATCGGCAGGCTGTGCTGGCGCCAGTAGTCGAAGAACAGCGTTTCGGCGCAGCGCTTGCCCTCGTCGTAGCAGGAACGGATGCCGATCGGGTTGACGTTGCCCCAGTAATCCTCGGTCTGCGGGTGGATCAGCGGATCGCCATAGACCTCGCTGGTCGAAGCCTGGAAGATGCGCGCCTTGAGGCGCTTGGCGAGTCCCAGCATGTTGATGGCGCCGTGCACCGAGGTCTTGGTGGTCTGCACGGGATCGCGCTGGTAGTGGATCGGTGAGGCCGGACAGGCCAGGTTGAAGATCGCATCGACCTCGATGTAGAGCGGGAAGGTGACGTCGTGCCGGACCGCCTCGAACAGCGGATTTGCGATCAGATGGGCGATGTTGCGTCGGCTGCCGGTGAAATAATTGTCCGCGGACACCACCTCGGCGCCGGCATCCAGCAGCCGCTCGCAGAGGTGCGAACCGATGAACCCGGCGCCCCCGGTCACGAGGATGCGGCTGTTCCTGTAGTTTTCAAACGGCATGATCGGTTCCAGATTGTCCGCGGGGAGCAGGCTGAGTGGTATCGGCAACGGCCGGACTCGCCAATAGCCAAATGGGTTTGGATGGAGGTGTTATAGTATCCCTACTGTGCATGGGGTTGTTTTGGCATTTCTTTCCAGCCGGGTCCCGCCATACCTCTAGAATTCCCGCCGTTTCAGCCAGGCCCGCGCCCCCCAATGGGCAAAGCACCAGGCGGACCGGGGCAAGGAGAGCTGCTCGACGTTGCGATAGATCTGCCAGACCCATTTGGCCGAACGCAGCGGACGACTGGAGACCGAGGAGCCTCTGACCCGGTAACGGGCCAGATCCTCGTTGAGGCCGTGTGCGGTATGGCCGCGCTTGAGGATCGAGAGCCACAGGCAGAAATCGTCGTAGCCCTCGTTCTTCATAGCGACGGGACCTGCGATCTCGCGGTCGACCATCGCGGTCAGCGTCGCGATCGCAGTGTTCTTCAGGAGCTGCCCATAGGCGAGCGAGGCCGGCACCTCGATCAGCCGGCCAGTCACCGTGTTGGTGTCGTTGATGCGGCGAAAGGCGGTGTAGCTGAGTGCGGCCTGCTTTGCCTTCGCGAAGGCGAGCTGCCGCTCGAGCTTCTCGGGCAGCCACAGATCGTCGCTGTCGAGGAAGGCGAGATAGCGGCCCTTCGCCTGGTCGATCGCGGCCTGTCGCGCCAGCGCCGGGCCGCCATTCTTCGCCTGCCGGATCAGCTTGACGCGCGGATCGCGCTCGCCGATGCCGGCGATGATTTGCGGGGTCTTGTCCGTCGAGCAGTCGTCGGCGATCAAGAGCTCCCAATCTGTGAATGTCTGGCTCTGCACCGAGCGGATCGTCTCCTCGATCAGGCCTTCGACGTTCCAGGATGGAGTGATGATCGAAACGAGCGGCATGACGGGTCCGTTCAGTTCGCGCGGTCAGGCGCGGCGATTGCGGTACGCAAGGAGGCCGCAAAGGTGTCGAGCAGCTTGGTGTCGCTGACATAGAGCTCGCCCGGATAAGACCGTCGCCAGGCCGACTCGAAATAGGGCGCGCCCTTGGCGGGATCGAACGGCCCGGCGGCGAGCGCCGCGCGCAACCGTGCGGGTACGTCGGCCAGACGATCGACCGCATAGACCAGCGGACAGGAGCGGTAGAATGCGTCGCCCATCACCACCACCGGCTTGCCGAGCAGTAGCGCTTCGGCGCCCGACTTGCTGTTGACGGAGACGACGGCAGCGGCGCGATCGAGCACCGTGTAATTGTTGGTCTGCGGCGGCAACAGCACGAAATTGTCGAACCGGTGCGCGAGCTCGAACAGGCGGGCGGCCGAGATTGCCCCGATCTGGGCAGGATGCTCCTTCACCACCAGCACATGCGAATCCGGGATCGTGCGCAGCAGGAAGTCGACGGTCGCGACCTGGTCGAGATAGTCCGGCGAGCGAAGCGTCAGCGCCATATCTGCCGGAACGTGGAACGGATAGTAGACGAAGGGCGTTTGGGGAAGCGGCTGGTAGAGCTTGCGCAACCGCATCGCGTTAAGCGCCATCGCGGCATGCACCTGAGCGTGACGCAGATTGTGCCCGAATTCCTGGTGCTTGCCGAGCGCGAACTGGTCCCAGAGCTTTTCGACGAGACGATTGGCGTTGCGCAAATTGACGATCTTCTTGAAGGCCGCCGAATAATGATGCTGGTCCTTCTTGGGAATGACGATCGCGCGCTGCGTCAGCGTGTCGTCGAGATAGGCGCGGACCTCTGATGAAACCGTGTCCGCCGGCGTCGGCATCACGTCGGGCGCGCCGAGCGTGTCGGGCGTGAAATACATGCGGCCGCGAAAGAACGACGGCTCGATGAACCAGTTGCGGATGTTGCGGCGCCTTGCGGCGTAGAAGCTCGCGATCACCGAGAGAAAGCCGCCGAGCTCCTGCACCAGCTCCGCGTGCTTGCCTTGCCGCTCCAGCCGGTCGAGCACCGTCTCCATCGCGTTGGCGTAGATCATGAAGCGGCGGCGCAAGGCGGCGCTATCGCGGATCCCGAAGGTGAAGCGCTCATGGCTGAACAGGAAGTTCGTTCCGTCCAACCCGTAAGATGCGACGCGCGTATCGAAGGCGCCGCGATCGTCGGGCGAGGAGCCGGCCTTGAGGCCTTCGCGATACATGTTTGTGACCGGCACGCCCTCGGCTACCGACATCTCGGCACTGCGATCGTCGAAGGCAAGCAGCTCCACGTCATGGCCTGCCGCGCGCAAGCGTTGCGCCACCGGAATCCAGAACCGCGTCTGGTATTCGGCAAGCGTGGTGATGAGAATGGTCTTCGCAGATGCTGTCATGGCTCTATTGGGCGTGTTCGATCGCAATGCTCGCGAGCGGCAAGCCCGTCATCGCGCAATGTGCGCGCCTTGCCGTATATTGCGACGGGCTCGCCTGATCGTGCGCGGCAATGCGCTGAAGCAGGGGCTGGACGATGGACGGTGCGATCCGCTTGTCGCGACGGGCCGGATTGAATTGGCTGCGAAGCCGCTCGGTGACGGCCGAGCCGAGCGCGGCGCTGGCGGCGCCCTTGATGATCTGGCCGATGCTCGGCTTGTCGCGCGTGCCCTTCATGGTGGCAAGCAGCGATACGTAGGGCCGGCGCGCGTTCAGCGCGCGCGTCAGGACGTCGGCGACGCGTTCGGCGGCTTGCCCGTCGTTCAGGTGAAAGAATGCCTCGATATCGGCGGCGTGAACGCGGGCGAAATCGAAGGCCTCGGTCTCGCGCTCGATATGGTCGATGGCGCTAAGCAGCTCGTCGAACGAGGCGACCGGCCGGCTCACGCGTGCGGGCAGCGCGGCATGGCCGGCGGTCGTTGGCGTGTTCAGGTATTCGAGCTGGAGCGGGAGCTTGCCGAGCAGGACCGATTCCACGGCCGTTCCACAATTGAGATGAATGACGGCGGCCGCATTGCGGATGCGGTCGAGCACGCTGCCGGTGCCGTCGATCAGGACGTTGGCGTGGCGCGAGAGCGCGCTGCGGTAGACGTCTTCTCTCTCGAAGGGGTGCGGTCGCACGAGAATGTTGCGGTCGGGGCGCGCTGCGGCAAGCCGGTCGATCTCGCCGAGATAGCTCGCGAAGACCTGCTTCAGGTCCGCGATGAAGCGATCGACATAGGTGCCGTCCCAGCCGGCCCGCACCATCGCTTCGCGCTCGCCGCCCGGCCTGCCGGTGAAGCGTGAATTGACCAGCGGAAAGTTGGCGTTGACGAGCAGGTAGCCGCGCGGCTCGCCGTCGAGCAGCGTGCGCCAGCGTGGGGCTGCAAAGTCGAAGCGCGGGCATCCGGTGAGGTGAAGCTGCTCCGGCTTCATCGTTTCGGCGGCGAGAAAGGCGTCGTGCAGCCGGCTGCCCCAGAAGAAATAGCCCGTCAGGATGTCCGCGTAGCCGCTGCCCTTGATGTGGGCCGCCATAGCCGGTGGCGAATTGCCGCCTTTCTCGGCGAGCACGCCGCCCTCGGTATCGAGCACGTAAAGCGCGAGGCCCGCCTTGGCGAAGCTGCGCATCAGGTCGAGATTGACGGCACGCGCGTAGTTGACGACCAGTGCGTCCAGCCCGAGCCGTGGGACATCGACGGCCTGCTCGTACATCGGCACCAGCACGACCGAGACCCCGCGTCGCGCGAGTTGATAACCGAGCATGACCGCCCCCGGCAAGTCACGCTTGGGGTGATCGACCACCAGGCCTATGCGCAAGATGTGACTCCCGGCCGGCCGCGTCAGAGCCGCATTACTGCGCGCTCGAGCTCCGTCAGCGCGCCGGCCGCTCGGAAGCGCGGCGGCGGCTCGGGGAAGATGCGCGGCTGTTGGATGTAGGTTGCCGTGTAGAGGAGGCGGTTGTGATCCGACTGAATTCGGCTTCCCATGTGCAGGCAGCGGGCCGTGTTCACAATGAAGGAAGACAGGCGCGGCGCGATCATTTCCTTGACCGCGTCAGGACCGGTCTTGGCGAACACCTGTGCGTCGCTCATGTGGCTCTTCAGCGTGTTGCGGAAAGGCCTCGACGGGCCGGCCGGGATGAACGTGAACGGACCGTCGGCCGTGTCCCTTACATCGGTGAGATAGATGAAGAGCTTGCACACGCGCTTGTCGTCGTGATCCAGATGCCACAGCTGAGAGTAACTCAGTGCTTGGTTCGGAGTGGGTTGCGACAGCGTCAGCAATACGTCCGACAATTGTGGCAGATCGTGCATGAAGTCGCCGATGATGCGCAGTGCAGCCGGTTGTAGGGCGTAGCGCACGAAAGGATGGTCGGTCGCGAATGCGCCGTTGACGAGGTCTTCGTCCAGCAGACTGACCCAGAAGGACTTATGCCCGAGCTGCTGCTTGCCGGTAAGTTCGTTCAGCCGGCTCACCTTGGCCTCGCCCACCGCAGCGACCGCTTCAGCGAGGCTGCGGTCCACGAGCTCGGACACGTCGACATACCCGTCCGCCGCCAGCTTGCGGCTCGCCTCGGACCATTCGGGCTTCGAGGGAAGCCGATTGAGGAGCTCGATGCGTTTGGCGCGCGCTGGCAACTGCAAGGTGGTCAGAGCTGCCTTTATCGCCCATCCAAGATCAGTGCGATTGACATGCCACAGGAGGCGACGGAATTGGCTGACCTTTGGCTTGCTCGGGGCGGGCCGATCAGTCGTCGTGTCGATGGCTGTCATGTGGGCTCCCAGCAATACAAAAAACCATCATTGTGGATCGTCGGCGCGAACGGCATTCGTTCGCGCGCCAGGACGCGGAGGCGGCCCTGCCGCTCGTAATCGTCGAGCGTCGAGAACAGCTGCGTCTGGTAGTCGACCGAACGGATGTAGAGGAAGCTGACGATATCTCGGGGGCTCGAGAGATTCAGTAGCTCCGTCGTCGGCTCGATGTTGATGACGCGCTTTGGCCTCGCAGCAATGATGTTGTCCACCACCTTGCGCACGTCATAAGGGATTTGCTCGATGCAGAAGTACGTGAAGACGACCTGATCCTTGATGGCGGAATAGTTCGGGTCGTTGCTGTCGGTCAGGTCGATTTTGTCGAGCGATATCCGGTCCGAAAGGCCAAAATGTGCTGCGATCTCCCGGCCCGCAGCAATGCCGTTCGGCGCGATGTCGAACCCGCGGAGCCTCCAGTCGGGATGACTGAGGTGAAGCGACAGCAGATTGATGCCGCAGCCCGCGCCGAGTTCGATGACCTCCGTGGCGCCACCAGTATGCCGTGCCAGCAGGTCGGCGAGGGCTCTGGCGCGATAGCGATAGTAGTCGTCAGCCGCGGTCCTGCAAATCTGATTGTCCACCTTGCGAAGACCCAGCGCGGGGTTCTTCTGTATCAGGAACTCGTCGACGTTGGCAGCCTTGGTCCATTTCTTTTCTGACAGCATCCGCTGCCAATGCGTCAGATTATACTCGGAATCGACGATGTCGGCCGTGCGCTTCACGCGGCGCAAGGCAAGACGGCCAATGCTCCTTGCTGCGTCGATAGCATAGCTCATGGCCTTGTCCGACAAAGACGCCGGAGCGAACCCTGGAGTGACCGCTTTCGTATCTGTCGCGTGGATGTTCATTCAACTGCTTTTGGATGTCAGTCCCATCAATTGCCCGACGGCGGGAAATACACTCCGGTGCCGCTTCTCCAGCACCAGGAAGTATTGGAGCACCCAGGTCACCAGACAGAAAACCATGGAACCGAGCGCGAGCTTTAGCACGCTGTCGAACCGAATGTAACCTGCAATTGTTGCTAGAAAAACGCTTGCCAGGAGGAGGATTGCGAACTGGGTTCCGATCATCTTCGCGAACTGATTGCGATCGAGCTCGAGTGCACTGCGCAACTCTCTCAACTGCAAGGGAAGCACGGCGATACTGCCGATGACCTGGCCAAGTATCAGGGCGCGTTCCGCGAACAAATGCAGTGTCGCGGCGGAGATCGCCGCCCAGATCAGAAGCTGAACGGCCACCAGCCGGTTGAGCTTGGCCTGCACCTCGGGCCGCGTCAGGAAGATCAGGCTGCCGGTTGCCACATATTGCGCGCAGATCGGAACCAGGAAGCTGAGGCCCATCCAGAACGCGTAGGGCGCAAGAAGCGGGCCGATCCAGATCTCCATGATTTGAGGCGAAAGGATAGCGGTGCTGGCGAGCGGCGGTACGACGAACATCGGCATCATGACGACGCCGAGGTCGCCGAGGCGCTGGAACGACGCGGCGCTGCCGCGCTCGTCGAGCCGACTGGCAACCGGAAGCAGAGCGGAAGTCAGGAGACTGACCACAACCTTGGAGAGCCGCGACAATCGTACCAGCGCGTCGTAGGTGCCGACGGCCCTGGGGCCGAACAGCAATCCGATCAGGAACGGTTGAAACGGTCCGGAAATGCCGCCCATCAGCTTGCCTTGCAGCAGCAGCAGGCAACGATGCAGAATGTCCTTTCGGATGTCCCGGGTCCAGGGCAGCAATCGCACGTGCTTGTGCCGCAGGGCGACGAAGGCGGCAATACCGATGACGACGGCGCGGGCCACCAGGGTGGCGAGATAGATGTAGGCGACCACCTCGAAGCCTGCCGCCGCCCACGATGCTGCGAATGTCAGGCCGACATAGGCCGCCGTCGACGTGACCTCGGCGGCGCGGAGCAGGTTGTAGCGCTCGAAGCCTTTGACAATGCCTTCCCACACCAGCGCCGGAACGAAGATCAGATTCGCGAGGGCCGTGTAATGCATGATGCGGGCGAACGTATCGAGGTGTGCGGCGTCAACTTTCATCGCGATGACGAACAGCGGCGTCGCGAGCCAGATCGCGGCGCTGAGGATCAAGGCAAGAGCGATGGAGGCCGCGGCCAGGAAGGCGATCTGGCGGCTGGCCTGGGTCCAGTTACGGTGCTCGCGCGCGCGCGCGACGACCTGGGTGGCGACTTCGGACAGGCCGAGGTCCAGCACCGCCATCATGCCACTGGGAAGCAGCAGTCGCGAGATGACGATGAGGCCGAACTCGGTCACCCCCCAGGTACCGATGATCAGCGGAATGACTGCGAGGCCCAGCAAGGCGGCCACGCCGAAGGCAAACGCCGAAATCACCGTGTTCTGGATTAGGCGCTTGATCATCGGTGTTTGGTTACCAGGCGCTCAATCCGCCATCGACGGCGATGTTCTGCCCGGTCACATAGGAGGCCGCGTCGGACACCAGGAACAGCATTGTCCCCACCATCTCATCCGCCCGCGCCATGCGGCCAAGCGGGACGCGAGCACCGTAGCGCGCCTTGAAGGTCTCGTTCTGGCCGCTCTCCACCCCGCCCGGGGTGAGCGTGTTGACCCGAACGCCCTTCGCAGCCCAGTAAGTCGCGAGGTGCTTGGTCAGGCCGATGACGCCGGCTTTGGACGCCGTATAGACCGCCGGCGTGTTGATGGCGCGGCCGAGATATTCGGAGCCGTCGTAGATGCGCTGGTCGGGTGCCATCAGGCCGTAGATCGAGGCGGTCTGCACGATCGCACCATAGCCGCGCTCGGCCATCCGGCCGCCGAGCACCTGCGCGACGGTGAACATACCGTCGAGATTGACCGACATGATCTCGCGCCAGGTATCCTGCGAGAACGTCTCGACCGGGGCGAAGAAGGCGTCCACATCGCGGGTCTTGCTGGCGGCGTTGTTGAGCAGGATCGAGACCACTCCGAGGTCGGATTCGATTGCATCGGCCGTCTTGCGCACCGCATCGGGATTGGTGATGTCGCAACCGTAGCCCTTGGCCCGGACGGCATGGCGTGAGGCGACGTCGGCCGCCGCCGCGTCGGTCGCAGCCTGATCGAGATCCACGATCGCGACATTGGCGCCGAACTCGGCAAGCCCCTCGGCAAATCGACGTCCGAGAATGCCGCAGCCGCCGGTGACGACGGCCGTCCGCCCAGTCAGATCGAACAGAGCCTTGAAGCTCGCGGTCATCGCTTGCGCCTCCTCAGGCCGGCAGCCGCTGGCGGAGCAATAGTTCCACCAATGCAAAATCGAGATCCGAATCGATGTCGATCGAACGCTCTTCCGGCATCTCGAACAGGCGCGTATCCGGATAGAACACCGCGGGGTGCTCCAGGAACGGTGCGACCCGCCAGACATAGATCGACGCGTTCATGTCGAAGCAGCGCGGGGCGTCCTGCCGTCGGGTGATGGGCGGATTGGCGGATTTCGAGAGGCCGACGCTGCCGTCGGCGCGCTGCTCGACGAGGTTGAAATACGGCGAGCGCCGCGCCGGCGCACCGGTGATGACATTGCGCGCGCCGCTCTCGCGCAGCAACGCCACTGCACCGGTGATGTCCGAGGCCAGCCTGAGCGGGGAAGTGACGTCGAGATCGACGAAAATTTCCGGCGTCCGACCCATTTGCGCTATGGCCTGCTCGAGGCAGTGCCGGATCGCCGGCAGCTTCGGCGCGGTGTCGGTCGCCATCTCGTCGGGGCGTTTGACCGCGATATCGGCGCCGGCCTTCACCGCCGCATCGAGCAAGGCGTCCGAATCGCTGCTGAACGCGATCGCGTCGAACAGGCCGGTCTCGCGCGCCTGCTCGATGCTCCACGCGAGCACGGGCCTACCCAGGAGATCGCGCGCGTTCTTGCCGACGACACCTTTCGAGCCGCCTCGCGCGCAGATGGTACAGACAAGGCTCATGGCGACACCCAGGTCTTGCTGCGCAACGCGCGCTCGCTGGCGTCGATCAGATGCATGACGCCGAGGGCCTCCGGCAGGGAGCAGGCCGGACTGGCGCCTTGCATCGCGGCGACATGCATGTCGCGGTAGGTCTGGTCGCGCTCGCTGGGAATCTCCCTTGCCTTGCCGTTGACGGCGAGGCGGCCGCCGACGAGATCGGCCTCGATGGTGTCGTCCTCGACATTGACGCGAATGCGGCGGACGCCCTGACGGTCGAGATAGTCCATGTGGACGTGGACGGACGGCGCCCGCTGCATATCGAGCAGCAGGTCAAGGTGGTCGTCGACGTCGATGTCGCGCGCACCGGAGGCGCCGCCAAGCGCAGCGACGCGATGCCATGGCCCGAACAGCCAGAGCAGATAGTCCAGCTCGTGGCTGAGATCCCGCAGCACGCCGCCCCCGGCATCAGCCGTGGCGGAGGCGGTTGTGCGGTGATCGCGGTCCGGTCGCCAGTCCCTGATGTCCTGGCCGACATAGGCGCCGACCGTGATCACGTCGCGTCCGCGCAGCATGTCCGCCAGCGCCGTCATCACTGGGTGAAAGCGCAGATTGTATCCGACGCTGACATGGGCAAACGGATATTTCGGGGCCGGTGCCGGCGTTGCGAAAAGCGGCTTTTCGACGAGGACATTGCCACGGAAGCCGGTTTGCGCCAGCTCTTGCAGATTGTCCGCATGGCGCGCCGTCTCGGTGGCAATCACCACGTAGTCCGGATGCGCCGCCGCAACGGCCTGCGCGATCGAACCGTAGTCGCCACCTTCGCGCCGGCTGACCGTTGCGACCCGAAGGCCGAGCTCGCGCAGGACGCGCGCATGCCTTGTGCCGATCGAGCCGAGGCCAACCACGACGGCTGTTGTCGAGATCACGGGAAGACCTCGTGAAACTCCGCATGCGCCTGCTCGAAATCCTCCAGCCGGCCGATGTCGAGCCAGTACTCGCGAATTGGATAGACCGCGACGCGTCCCTTGTCGGCGATCACGCGCTCGAGCACGGTCGGCATATCGATGCTGACGCCCCGCGTGACGTGGCGGAAGACCGACCTGCCGATCACATAGATGCCCGCACTGACGAACCAGCTCTCGGTCGGCTTCTCGCGAATGGTCTGGAGAAATCCGTCCGTGGTGGACACCACCCCATAGGGGACGTGCACCTTGTGCTCGCGGACAGCCATCGTCGCTTCTGCCGGCGCTCCGTTGTGGAAGTCGAGAAGCGCTCCGTAGTTGATCGTGGTGAGGATGTCGCCGTTGGTGACGATCATCGGCAGATCCGGCGGTGTTGCAAACAGCCCGAGCGCACCGGCAGTGCCGAGGCGCTCGGTCTCGTGCACGTACTGGATGTTGGCGCCAAAGGCGACGCCATCGGCAAAGTAATCCTTGATCGTCTGGGCCTTGTAGTTCACCGAAATGAAGATGTTGCCGAAGCCTTGCTGGACGACGTTGCGGACGATCGTCTCGAGCAGCGGGCGGCCGCCGACATTGAGCATCGGCTTCGGAACGTCGCGCGTCAGCGCACCCAGGCGCTCGCCGAGGCCGCCGGCCATGATCAGCACCGGATTCTGATACTGGCGCGGCTCGAGCAGCTCATCGAGCGTCTCGACCACGACGAGATGGCCGCCCTCGTCGACGAGCGGGAGCTGCTTGATCGACCTCTGCCGCATCAAATGCAGGCGATCCTCACGGGGCAAGGTCGCAGGGGCCGACACCGGCGTCCGGTTCATGATGTCGGTCGCAAGCCCGGTGAGGGCGATGCCGCGCAGCAGTCCGCGTCTGACGTCGCCGTCGGTGACCACGCCGAGCAGCCGGTTCTGGTCGTCGAGCACCAGCGCAATCTGGATGCTTCCGCTCTCGATCGCGGCAATGGCCTCGCCCACACTGGCCTGGGTACCGACGATGGCCTTGCGCCAGGATTTCATGGCAATTCTGCCTCGTACACGCCGGATTTGTGGGCAGCCCACGGCTGAGCCTGCTATATCGCGGCTGCGAGAGGCGGCGTCAACCCCGTCAGGGGACCCGGGCTTGTCCTTGTTAATTCAAGCGTTTTCAGGCGCAATCGGTCGGTTTGAAGCGCCCGGGCCCGGCCGCTAAGATCGGTGCAGCTCAGGGGAATCGCGATGGACGATCTGATCATCATCGGCGGCGGCGAACATGCCTTCATGGTCTACGAGGCAGCGCTTCTGTCGGGCCAGTTCAACGTCATCGGTTTCCTCGATCGCCAGCCGGGAACGTTGGGCGATGCGCGCTATCTCGGAACCGATGATGTTGCGCCGAACTATCCCGATGCCGCCTTCGTGGTCGGGGTCGGAACGATGCAGGCGGGGCCCGCGCGCCGGCAGATGATCGGCCGGCTGCAGCTGACGCGCTGGGCGTCGGTGATCCATCCGCGCGCGTTCGTCTCGCCGTCGGCAACGATCGGTCTGGGCTGCGTCATCATGCCGGGCGCGATCGTCAATGCGCGAAGCATGATCGGCCATCACTGCATCATCAATTCGGGCGCGGTCGTCGAGCACGACGTGCGCATTGGACACTACACCCATCTCTCGCCGGGAACGGTGGTCGGCGGTGGCGCCGAGATCGGCGACAATTGCTTCGTCGGGCTCGGCAGCCGTGTCCGCGATCACATTTCCATCGGCAACGATACGCTGGTCGCGATGGGCTCTGTCGTCACCGGCTCATGGCCGTCCGGCTCGGTGCTGCGCGGGGTTCCTGCCAAGCCTCGCCGCTAGACCGGATCATCCGGCTCGAGCGCCCGCGGTGCCGCGGTCCCGATCAGGGACCAGTACTCGATCGGCGACCGCCCCGTGCCCGGCCGCTTGGCGGTGATGTCGGCCGGGCCGATGATCTCGCCGGCCTTCAGTGCGCGTGCCGCCACGATGCTCTTGCGCGCGACCGGCACATTGCCGACCTCGGACTCCCTCGGTGCCTTAACGCCGTCGCCGAGCGCGGCCTCAACATTGCGGATGGCGCCGACCATCCGCTTGAAATCATCAGGTTCGAGCGAGGCCGCGTGGTCGGGACCGGGCGCGCTGCGATCCAGCGTCAGGTGCTTCTCGATGACCGCCGCGCCGAGCGCGACCGCGGCGACCGAAACCTCGAAACCGTCAGTGTGATCGGAATAGCCGACCGGAAGCTGGAACGCCGACCGCATCGTCGCCATCGCAGCGAGGTTCACATCGGCGATGGGGCAGGGATATTCGGTCGTGCAATGGAGCAGGCTGACGTGCCGCGCCAGCGCGGCGCGCGCTGCCGGATCGCGCCACGCCGCGCGGAAAGATGCGAGGCCCGCAGCATCGTTGCGCTGCGCGTAGCCGTGCGCCAATACGCCGAGGGCTTCCTCGATCTCGCTGAGCGTCGCCATGCCGGTCGAGAGGATCAGCGTCGCACCGGCCCTCGCTGCAGCGTGCAGCAGCGGGGCATTGGTGAGATCGCCCGATCCGATCTTGATGCGCGGCAGTTCGAGCGACAGCAGAAAGGCGAGTGAAGCGTCGTCGAAGGGTGTCGACAGGAACTCGATACCGCGCTCCTCGGCGCGCGCGATCAGTGTGTGATGTGCAGCCTGCGGCAGCTCGAGACGTTCCAGCATGGCGAGCTGGCTCTCGGCGGCGTCCGTCGTGCGCTGCTGGTAGCCGGCCTTCTTCGCCGCTCCGCCCGCCAGCGCCTTTGCATTGAAGGTCTGGAACTTGACGATGTCGGCACCAGCATCGGCCGCAGCATCGACGAGGGCCAATGCCTTGTCCAGGCTGCCGTCGTGATTGACGCCGGCCTCCGCGATGATCAGCGTGTGTCTCGTCATGGCCGCGCTCCGTTTGCGGGAGCTTCGTAGAAGCCCTTCTTCAGGAGCTGGCCGAAATCCGGGATGGCCGCGATGATGTCGGCAAAGCGCCGGCTGGAATCGCCGTCGCCATAGGGATTGACGGTGTCCTTGCGGCCCCGCTCAAGCGCTTGCGAGATCGCCGCGGCGATCGCGCCGCGCTCGGGCGTGGCGTGAAATACCGAGTCGGCGCGCTCGCGCCCCTTCTGACGGTCGCCGATATCCACCGTCGGAACACCGAATGACGGCGCTTCGAGGATGCCGCTCGACGAATTGCCGATCACGACGTCCACCTGGCTCATCAGGCTGAGATAGCGGAGCTGCCCGAGCGAGGCGACCGCGATCGTGTTCGGCCGGCCGGTCGCGAAGGCCTTGGTCCGGTCGTTCAGCGCGCGCCCTTCGGCATCGGCATTGGCGAGCGTGAAGATGAGGCGAAAGCCGGGATCGAGCCTCGACAGCGCCGCGAACAGCTCATCCAGCTCGGCCACCGAGCGTCCGGCCTCGACCGTCACCGGATGGAACGTCACGAGCGCATTGCGCTCGCCGAGCGGCATCCCGATCGCGTTGCCGATGTCGTTGCGGTTCATCAGATCGAGATGCTTGATGGCGTCGATGCCGACCGAGCCGATGGTGTGGACACGGGTTGGGTGCTCGCCAAGCTGCATCAAGCGCCGCGTCGAGTCCTGATTGCTGGTGAAATGCAGATGCGACATCTTGCTGATGGCGTGGCGGACGGATTCGTCGACCGCGCCTTCGGTGACGTCGCCGCCGAACAGATGCGCCATCGGCAGCCGCATGAACATCGCGGCCTGGGCGGCCGCGAACATCTCGAAGCGGTCGCCGAGCACGACGACGAGATCCGGTTGCAGCCGCGTGAACGCGTCGGCAAAGCCGATCACGCCGAGCCCGACCGATTTTGCAACGCCCGCGCCGGTGTCGCTGGCAAGCAGCGTCTCGACGCGCTCGTCGACCTCGAAGCCCTCGTCGCGGATGGCGTTGAAGGTGTAGCCGAACTCGGGCGCGAGATGCATACCGGTGGCGATGAGCTGGAGCCTCAAGCCTGACGTCTCGCGGATCGCGCGCATCGGCCAGACCAGCAGCCCGAAATCGGCCCGGCTGCCGGTGACGAAGCAGATCTTTCGCGTTCCGCTATTCATCGCGGGCTCTGATGCTGGCGCTGCTCGGCAGGTTGATCAGGCGGCGCTCGATCGACTCGGCGGTGGCGAGATCGCCGCGCGGGCTGTCCGAGAACATCGGCAGGCGGTGCATCAGGGTCCAGGCCGGCCGCGCGCCGAAGCCGGCTTCGTTCAGCGCCGTCAGCAGGTCGTCCCGCCGTCCGGCATGGGCCTCGTCGAGCAGGATCGCGTTCAGCCAGTAATTGCTCGTGGTGCCCTCGGGCTCGCGCGAGAAGCTCACGCCGGGAACGTCCGCAAAGACGCGCTCATAGGCTGCAGCCAGCCGGCGCTTGCTCGCCAGGAAGCCGTCGAGCTGCTCGAGCTGGGCACAGCCGAGCGCGGCGTTCAGGTTGGGCAGGCGGTAGTTGAAGCCGATCTCGTCGTGCACGAAGGCCCATTTGTGTGGCAGCTTCGCGGTGGTGGTGAGATGCTTGGCGCGGCGTCCCAGCTCCTCGTCGTTGGTGAGGATAGCGCCGCCGCCGCCTGTGGTGACGATCTTGTTGCCGTTGAAGCTCAGCGCCGCCAGCCGCGCCTGCGATCCGACGGCGTGGCCCTTGTAGGTCGAGCCCAAGGATTCCGCGGCGTCCTCCACCAGCGCGATGCCCCAGTCGCGGGCGATCGCGGCGATCTCGTCGAGCTCGACGGGATGCCCGAACGTGTGCATCGGCGAGATCGCGGCGATGCGGCGCCCGGTCTCGCGATTGATCGTGCCCTTCGGCGTCCGCTCGGCAATCCTCTCGAGCCGCGCGGCGAGGGCGCGCGGATCCATGCCGAGCGTGACGAAGGAGCTATCGACGAAATGCGGCACCGCCCCGCAGTAGGCGATCGCGTTGGTGGTCGCGATGAAGGTCAGCGCCGGCGAGATGACCTCGTCGCCGGGCTCGACGCCGGCCAGGCGGAAGCAGGCGTGCAGTGCCGCCGTGCCGTTGACGACGGCGACCGCCCGCCTGGCGCCGGTCACCTCCTCCAGCATCCGCTCGAAGCGGTCGACGAACGGGCCGACCGAGGAGACGAAGGTGCTCTTGATGCATTCTTCGAGATAGGCGACCTCGTTTCCGGCGAACACCGGCTCGTGCAGACCGAGGATGCCGTTGGGCGTGCCTGCGGCGCGCCGGACGGCATCGACCACGGCCTTCGGATCGAAGGTGCGCGTAGAGATGTCGGATCTGGTCGCGGCCGTTCCCACAATTGCCTCAGACATTGTAGACGTCCGCCTTGTAGCGGCCGAGATTGACGGGATTGGTGAACCACTTCACCGTCTTCACGATGCCCTGGCGCATGCCTTCGATCCCGCCGAATTCCGGGGCCCAGCCAAGCTGCTGGCGCGCCCTGGAATTGTCGGCCCAGAGCCGCTCGACCTCGCTATTGGCGGGGCGCAGCCGCGCCTCGTCGGTCTCGATCTCGATCGTGATCCCCATCACGTCGGCGATCATCTGCGCGGTGGCGCCGACCGAAATCTCGAAGCCGCTGCCGAGATTGATGGTCTGGCCGACGGTCTGCTCGGCCGGTGCGGTGAGTCCCGCAATCAGGCCGCGCGCGGTGTCGGTGACGAAGGAGAAGTCACGCGTCGGGCTGACGGCGCCGAGACGAATCCTTCGCTTGCCGGTCGCGATCTGGCTGATGATCGTGGGGATCACCGCGCGCGCCGATTGCCGCGGTCCATAGGTGTTGAACGGCCTGATCACCACGACCGGCAGGTCGAACGAGGCGTGGAACGATAGCGCCATCTGATCGGAGGCGATCTTCGAGGCCGAGTAGGGCGACTGGCCGACCAGCGGATGACTCTCCTTGATCGGAACGGTCTGCGCCGTGCCATAGACCTCGCTGGTCGAGGTCTGCACGAAGCGCCGCACGCCGGCCATGCGCGCGGCCTGGAGCACGTTCACGGTGCCGCGCACATTGGTCTCGACATAGGAATCGGGCGCGACATAGGAGAAGGGGATCGCGATCAACGCCGCCAGGTGCAGAACGTCGGTGCAGCCGCTGGCGGCTGCGATCATGAAATGCGGATCGCGGATGTCGCCGGCAACCACCTCCACGGACGTCATGATGTCGGCGGGAACGGTGTCCAGCCAGCCCCAGGAGTTGAAGGAGTTGTAGTAGACGATCGCCTTGACGCGGGCCCCGGCTTTCACCAGCTCCTCGACGACATGCGAACCGATGAAGCCGTCGCTGCCGGTAACGAGGACGCGGGCGTCCCTCAGATCTGCCATGCCGGACCCCAAAAGGCGATTAAGCCAGTCTTCGCAACAAGATGGCGCTATAGCATACTGGCGGTCGCGCGCAACAGAGCAGCGGTGTGAAAGCTGTCAAATGCCCGGGGATGCAGCAGTTTTTGACCGGCGATCTAAGTCTTGCCGGCCGCGTTCAGGCGCGCTCTTACGAACGCCTCGAGATTGCCGCCCTGGAACAAATGGCCGGGAAGTCCGGCAGCCTGCGCGGCCTCGAGGTCGCTCGGCTTGTCGCCGATCACCATGCTGCGCGCCATGTCGATGGGGAAACGCTGCGCCAGGTCGGCGATCATGCCCGGCGCCGGCTTGCGACGGTCGCTGACGCGGCAATAGCGGGCCACGGTTCCCTCGGGATGATCGGGGCAATATTCGAAGGCGTCGATATGCGCGCCGACCAGCGCCATCTGCTCCGCCATCCAGCGGTGCAGGGTGACGACGTGATGCTCCTCGTAATAGCCGCGCGCGACGCCGGATTGATTGGTGATGACGAAGGCGAAATAGCCGGCGTCGTTGACGGTCTTCACGGCCTCGCGTGCCCCGTCGATCCATTCGAGCTTGTGCGTCTCGAATGTGTAGCCGGAATCATGGTTGAGCACGCCGTCGCGATCGAAGAACACGGCGGGACGCCGCAGCTTCTCGCGCAGCTCGCGATCGGCGCGCGCGAAATCGTCGGGAATGCCGATGTCGATGAAATAGCCGCGATAGGCGGTGCCGCGCAGCTCGCCGCGCGCGGCAAGGTCGGGAAACACGTCCTGTTCGAGGGAGGCGGGAAGCTTCGCGATATCGGCGAGAACGGACTTGTCGACGACGTAGATCCCGGCATTGACCGGCCCCGTGGCGCCCGCACCCGGGGCGATGAAATCGCGCACCACGCTGCCCTCGAGCGCGACGCGCCCGTAGCGGTCCCCGACGACGCCGTCGCGCAATGCCATGTGAATCCGACCGTCCCGCGCACGCGCGATCAGATCAAGCAGGTTGAAGTCGAACAGCGAGTCGCCGTTGAGCAGCAGGAAACGGTCGTGCAGCAGATCGCGCGCGTTCACGAGCGCGCCGCCGGTACCGAGCGGCTCGGTTTCGCGCGACACGACGATCTTTGCCCGGCCCCGCGCCGCTCCGGCGTAGTGGCTCTCGACGATGTCGGCCTTGTGGCCGGCAAGCAACAGGATCTCATCGAAGGCCTGATAGCGGGCGAGTTCATCGATCAGCGTGTCGAGAAACGGCCGGCCGCCGATCTCGAGCATCGGCTTCGGCACGGATTTGGTGCGTTCGCCAAGGCGGGTGCCGAGCCCACCGACGAGGATGACGGCTTGTCTCAGCATGATTTGTCCCTCCGATGGCATGAGTGATGCAACACGACGCGCATCAGAGGGGCGATCAGGCTGCAAGTATCTGCAAGCCGCTGATCTCCTTCGGCCGGCTGCAGAGTCGTGCGTACGACCGATTTTGCACCTGTTGCGATCATTTCGTTCACGGTGTCCAGACTGGAGAACAGATGGGCGGCCGGCGCGCCGTTGGTCGCCCGGACGATGCCGATCGTATACGGGTCCGAGAGGATGTAGGTTCTGGCGGAGCCAACTGTGCCGAGCTGGATCAGGAAGAACAGCAAGGTCAGGACAAATGTGATCGTGCACATCGCGAGATCTCTTGGATGGGGCCCGTCGCAGCAGCCGAGAATTGGCGATCTTCAATTTCCTTTCGGCAGGTCAGTCGGGCGGCCAACGATCAGGGAGCCTAGCGTGAACAGATCCTCCGGAGAGAAATTTCGAAAGCGCGGTGCCAACCGTTCCAGGATCTGCTGCTCAGGTGGCCGGCGGTCTGGTTGGTCGCTGAGAAGTTCAAACCCGGCCTCTCTGAACAGCTGCAGATATTCGCTATGGCGCAAACGATTGACGTATTGGAAGCGAGACTGGAAGGGCGCCCAATCCTCGTCGGAATAGGTCAGGAAATTGAATGAGCTGATGGACGGATCGAAGCCTTTGAAGTGGTCGCCGTAGTCGATTTGCATGAGGATAAGCCCGTCAGGGCGCATGATGCGTCGCAACTCCTTCAGGATCGCCGCGATGTCGCTCTTGGGAATGTGCTCGAGCGTTTCGACCGAGACCGCGCAGTCGATCGAACCGGCTGGCAGGCCTGTCGTTCGGGCATCGGCCGGTGCGCGGTAGTCGATGTGCCAGTAACGTTCGAGGTCCTCTACGGACTTCAAGTCGGGGTGGTCGGTCCCGCTCAGTCGAGAAATCACGGCTGCGTTGGCGCGGATCAGTTCCAGCTTGGCCAAGCGCTCGATGTCGACGGTGATGAAACGTCGCGCCCCATGTGCACTGAAGGCGAGAGGAATGATCAGATCCCGCCCGGCGCCGAACTCGTAAAAAGTCGAATCCTGTAACGGTCGGATGCTGTACCTGTCGTGGACGCCCAGCAGCCGCTGCGCAAGCGTATAGATGGACCTGACCTGTCGTTCGGGGCGCGGCAGCCGTCGTGTGACGTAGCGCTGCAGGGCGTAATGCAGGTCTTCGCCCCAGGGAATGTTCGACAATACGGAGAACGCCCGCGCCTTTGTTTGCCAGCGCACGTCAGCATTTCCTCGCCGGAATGGCCACGATCGGAGTGATGCTGACGAGCGGTGGTTGAAGCACGGTGTAGGTCCAAGAAAGGCCGATGTTCTGCCTGTTTGAGGCAGATACCAACTCACATAGCTAGTTTCGGTCATACGGGAGCCGCAGCCCCAATGCAAGGACTGGAGCACAGAGATGGCGGCACTCGTTCCGGTAGCAAGAGCGCCCTCATGTCCAGCGGCCGCTTGGGCGACCAAGGCTTGAGCCTGACGAAAGTCGCGGGTCACCTTTGGTGGATCAGACGGCAGGACGGACCGAGGGCGGCCAGGGCCACAATGGTTCCTCGAGAATTTGGCACAGGAGCCGATTAATCAACCATAGATTGCTTAGTATGATGTCGACCGGGCGCCCCATTCACGGTATGGAGCTTTCCGTTCATATTGTGTCCGGGACAAGAGTACATGCCCATGATCGAGCGTGCGCCCCAAGCTTCAGTTCGTCCGCAGCTTGCGAGGTGGTCCGATGTCGCTATCCGAACAGTACGGAAGCATTGGGTTCTTTCGCTCGCCATCGGAGCCATGTTGTTGGCTGCTCTCGGTTCCCTGGACGTCGGCCGAAAGGTGGAATCCTGGACCGCAAGCGCGACGATTGCACTTGGTACAATGCCCAGCCTTGACGGCCTTCTCGGCCGGTCTGCGATGACCGTCGAACGCGTAGAGAGTGCCCGTGAGCTGGTGACACGGATCGGAGGGATTCAGTTCCAAGACAGCGTACTTGCCGATGCTCGCAAGGCACTTCACGACCGCCGGGGGGCGTTCGCCGGAGCTTCGTTGCGCGGGATCGTCATAGACGATTCCATCATCCGTCTGGAGGCAAGTTCCGCCTCGAAGGAGGAGGCGCTGATCCTGCTTCAACAGGCCGTTGCCGCAATCCAGGCCGTTCATCAGAAATTGCTTGAACCCAGAATGGAATTGTTGCGTTCCGTGCGCGACAGCCTTCAAGATGCAAAGGTGCGCCTGAGCGATTCGCTCAAGAAGGGCGACATATACGTTACGCCGGCTCGGCCGGATGGCACGGCCTTGATGTCGAGCCCCGGGGGCTCAGTTGATGGAATTCTCAACGTCGAAACGCGCATTGCGTTACTGACCTATAGCGAGCGCACCGTGAGGATGACAGGCCTGCAGGATGGATCATCTCCTGTGATGGAAGGCCCCAGGGAGGTCAATCTCGTGCAAAGAGCCATTCTGGCGGGCTTGGGCATCGTCCTCTTCATTGGCCTTTTGACTTTCCTTCTGAAGCGATCGGTCCGCGTCGGGTAGAGCTGGCCATGACCCTTTTGGCTGGTGTCTCGATACTGCTCTTCATCGTTTGGTTGTTGCGCTTCAGATCGACAATTTTCCTGTGCCTCGCCTTTCTTTTGTTTACCTTTGTGTGGCGGACGATCTCCTCGTTCTACATCGATCTCTCGGGGCCAATCCTTTCGTCCCAGCTTCAGATGTTCATTGGTCCCGGCGTCATGACTGTGTTCCAGTCGATCGCCTATTTTCTGACGCTTCTTCCATTCCTCTGGGTTTTCAATGCGCAGGCGCTGGATGATTGGGCTCGGTCGGCTCCAGTTCCCGAGCCGCATCCGAGCCAATCTCAACTGACTCTGTCGGACGTCACATTCTACGTGTCGGTCCTTTTCTTGATCCTGCTTTTCGGCGCTCTGATCCAGGGGGGCGTCATTCCACTGTTCGCCAAGATCGAGCGTTGGACCTTCAACGAGCAGGCCAATTTTCTTCATCGCTTTGTGATCGAGCGAGGCGACATGGTCTGCTTCTGGTGGGGGACCATGTTCGTCGCTGAGTGGTTGCGACGGCGGCGATACGATTATCGCTTTCTGGTTTTGCTGGCTGCAATGATCTTCTACATGTTTCTCGTAGGCGGGCGCTTCTCGCCCTTCTACCGATATTGTGGATTCTTTATCATACCGTTCTCGGCGGCTTTGCTCGTTCAGGCGCGAGGCTTTGCAGGCGGACGTTCGTTAAGCTTGCTGCCTCGGATCGCCGATCGCCGCATCGTGCTGGCGGGCACCGGCATCATAGCGGCGACGGTCGCGATGATTGCATTCGCGCTCTACTGGAATCTGACCAGGGTCAGAGGATACGAAGGAGAGGCCGCGCGGGGCGCTTTCGTGGAGCGCGCTCTCGTGCAGCCGTCAGAGATAGGATGGGCGTCCTATCAGCGTGTTCTGGTCAACGGAGATTGGGATGCACGCCGTGCCTTCGATGCCCTGTTCGGGCGTCCCATCGTTGCGGGACGAAACACGACACCGCAGTTCCTGATGTCCGAAACGATCGGTGAGCCACGGACGACGGAGCACATCACGGGCGGGTTTCAATTCGCAGGTGGATTTCCTGAAATCTTTTTCGAGCTGTTTGGTCCCTATTTGAGCTGGTTCTTTCTGCTGGGTGCCGGCTGGCTCACGGCGCTCATTTCCGCGATCATGATCCGCTCAATCGTTGCCGGGCGATATCTGACGGCAATGCTGTCGTTCTATGTGCTGTATGGCTTCTACGTCATGTACATCGGGGGCATGCTGAACTTTGCGGCGACGCCGACATATTGGATCAAAATTGCCGCGCTGTTCGCCGCGATCATTCTGGAGGAGCGTTGGCAGATGTTGGGCCGTCCCGTTCTCCCGTGGGTGCTCGCCGACAAAACTCGCTTGTTTCGCCGCTCTGCGGTTTCCAAAGTTTAGGAGCTACGTCCGGCGAGCAGCGCAGAGCGGTGTCGCTCTCGTCGTGAGCGGCGCGCCGCGGCTACCACACGCTTCGACCGCCATCCATCACCAGGTTCTGCCCGGTCATGTAGCTCGAGGCATCCGAGCACAGGAACTGCACCGCGGCGCGGTACTCGTCGACCTCGGCCATGCGGCCCATCGGGATCAGGCGCGTCAGTCGCTCGACGAAGGCGGGATCCTGGTTGTTGAAGACCCCGCCCGGCGAGATCGCGTTGACGCGGACGCCGTGATCGGCCCAGTACGTCGCCAGATATTTCGTCAGCCCGATCAAGCCGTGCTTGATCACGGAGTAGGTCACCGGCTTCACCGGCTGCTCCTCCTCGCGCGTCACCTGCGGTTGGCGATAGAGCCGCTGGTCCGGCGCGATCACGCCGAGATCGGAGGCGATGTTGAGGATCACACCGCGGCCCCGCGATGCCATTGCACCGCCGAACACCTGAGCGCATAGCATCGCGCCGGTCAGGCCCACGGCGATCTCGGTCTGCCATTGCGGCACCGGAAACGCCTCGAAGCGGGAGGAATGCATCACGCCGGGTGCGGAGGTCACCTTGGGATCGATGGCCGCGTTGTTGACGAGGATGTCGACGGAGACGCCGCGGCCGGAAAGCTGCTCGTGCGCAGCGCGCACCGAATCGAGTGTGGTGACGTCGATCGCAAGCGCGATCAGGTCGGCGGACGGCGCATTCTGCTTGAGCGCGGCAACGGCGGCTTCGGCCTGCGCAAGCCCGACGTCGGTCACGACGACGCGCGCCCCCGCCTCGGAGAGCGCGGCGACATGCTGCCGGCCGAGCAGGCCGCCTGCACCGGTCACGAGAGCGGTACGGCCGGTCAGGTCATAGCGTGAGGACGGGCTTGCCATCGGGAGCTCCTGTTCAGCCGCGCAATTGGCCGCCGTCGGCGACCATGACGCTGCCGGTAATGAACGCCGCGCGCGGCGAGGCGAGGAATGCGACGAGGTCGGCGACCTCTTCCGGCTTGCCGAGCCGGCGCAGCGCCACCTCGCGCACAAGCATGTCCTCGACCGCGGCCCTGTTCTCGGCGAGCTTGCGTGCCCAGGTGCCGTCGGCGGCGAGGATGTTGCCGGGCGCGACCGCATTGATGCGGATGCCCTCGAGCGCCAGCGGGCGTGCCAGCCCGCGCACGGTGGCGTTCAGCGCCGCCTTCGCGGCATAGTAGGTGACGGGTGCGCCCAGCGCCGCCATGCCGGCGATCGAGGAGATACAGACGATCGACCGGTCGCCGCTGCCGCGCGCCATCAGCGGCCGTGCGGCCTCGATCATGTTGGTCGTGGCGAAGAAATTGAGATCCATCACCCGCGACCATTCCGCTGCATTCTCCTGCCCGGGCGGCACGGAAGCGCCGCTGCCGACGTTGCAGACGAGGATGTCGAGGCGCCCCCACTGCCGTTCGACCTCGTTCAGCAGCCTCGCTGCCGCAGCCGGATCGGTGACATCGGCCACGTGAACCGATGTGCTGCCGCCGACCGTAGCCCGCGCGGCATCGAGCGCATCTGCGCCGCGCGCCGCGAGCGCGACTCTGGCGCCTTCTGCGGCGAGCGTCGTCGCGATCGCGAGCCCGATGCCGCGGCTGGCGCCGGTGACGAGCGCGACGCGATCATCCAGCTCGAGCTTCATCGCGCGGCATCCTCGATCCAGCGAACCGTCATGTCGCGATATGTCGCCAGCGCGCCGGCGTGATCGCCGTCGCCGGCCCGCGCGGTTTGCAGGATGTATTGTCCCCTATAGCCGGAGCGCTCGATCAGCCGGATCGTCTTCGCGAGATCAGCGTTGCCGGTGCCGAGCGGCACGGTGGTGCCGCCGCGCACGCGGTCCTTGACATGGACGTTGAGAATGCGGGGCGCGTAGGCCTCGATCTCCTCGGCGCTGTCGTAGCCCAGCGAGGCGCTGTTGCCGCTGTCGTAGTTGATGCCGAAGACCTCCGCCGGAAACGCCTCCATGAAGCGGGCGAGGTCGCGCGGCGGCAGATCGGACTCGAAGACGATCTTGACGTTCTGTCTTATGAGCTGCTCGCGGCGGGCGATCAGCACCCGCTTGAGCGTGTCGCTCTCGCTCTCGCGCTCGATCTTGCCGTTGTCGACCAGCGGGACCACGATGAACGCGATGCCGATGCGGCTGCAGGCGGCAATCAGGAGATCGAGATCGTTGACGAGGGCATCGCGCACGACCGCATCGACCTTCCAGAACGGCGCTTGCATGAAGCAATCGCCGGTCAGGCTCGGGATGCGCACGCCATTTTCGCGTGCCAGCGTCAGAATCTCCTGTTGTCCCGGCTCGGTCATCAGCGGGTTCTCGCGCAGCCGCTCCTGGTCGATGGTCCATTCCATCCGCGTCAGGCCGAGCGCCTTGGCGCGGGGAAATTCCTCGCGCCATTCGTTCCACGGGAACGCCTGGATCTTGCCGTCGACCAGGGCCGACAGGCGTCCCTGCATGAAGCCGATGCGTTCGAGCGTTGCGGTCACGATGTGCTATCCGAACTGATGGCGAGGCCCTTGGCGATCCAGCCGCCGTCGACAAAGATCTCCTGGCCGGTCACATAGGCGGAGGCTTCCGACGCGAGAAAGACGGCGGCACCCACCATGTCGGCGGGTTGCCCCCAGCGGCCGAGCATGGTGTGGCGGCGCCGATCCTCGTGCATGACGGGGTCGGCATAGCTCTTCGCGGTCATCTCGGTCGCGACGTAGCCCGGCGCAAGTGCGTTGACGCGGATGCCGTCCGGTGCGTAGTCGGCGGCGAGTGCCCGCGTCAGCCCGGCAAGCCCCGCCTTTGCCGCGACGTAGCCGGGATTGCCGGGGAAGCCGCGCACCGAATTGATGCTGGTGACGTTGACGATCGCCGCCGAGCCCGCGTTCTTCAGGAGCGGATAGGCGGCGAGGATGGTGGCGTAGACGCCGGTGAGATCGGTTGCGACCGTGGCACGGAAGCGTGCGAGCTCGCTTTCGCCGCCTTGGGCCGGAAGACTGATGCCGGCGGCGTTCACGAGTGCGTCGATGCGATTGCCTTTTGCCGCAATGGCGCGGAATGCGCCTTCGATCGCGCTGTCGTCGGAGAGGTCGCAGGCCATGGCGGTGACGCCCTGCGGCGCGGTTCCGGACCGGCTGAGGCCGAACACGGTGGCTCCGGCAACCTTGAGGCCGCTCGCGATCGCCGCGCCAATGCCGCGCGAGGCGCCGGTGACCACCGCGATCTTGCCTGCGAGCGAGAAGGCGCTGAGATCAGGCATAGCCGTAACTGCGCATGATGGCGGCGCAAAGCTTGACGTCCTCGGGGCGGTCGATCTGGAACATCTTGTGACGATCCATGACGTGGAAGCCGATCTTGCCGCCGAGACGATTGTTCTGCTCGCGCAGGAGGGATGGGATCAGGACGTAGAACGAGCCGTTCTCGAGGTAGCGCTTCTCGATCTGCTGGCGCATGCGGCGGTTGCGATAGTCGTAATTGATCGGCTCCGGGCCGTTCGCGCCGATCCGCCAGTTGAAGTAGTCCTCGACCTCGCAGACCGACAGCAGGCTGTCGAGATGGTCGCGATCGAAGGTCTCAAGTGCGTTCTCGATGTCGCCGGGCTCGCGGATCGGCGATGTGGCCTGAAGCGCGACCACGCGCTCGAACCGGCCCAGTCGCGCCTCGGTCGCATCGAGGGCATGGAGCCAGGCGGATTCGGAGGAGGCGAGGTCGCCCGAAATGTCGTCCGGACGCCGCACGCCGACGGCGCCGGCGGCCTCGGCCGCGGCGAGGATCGCCTCGCTGTCCGACGAGACCGCCACGACGTCGACGCCGCGCGCCGCGCGGGCCTGTTCGACCGTCCAGGCGATCAGGGGCTTGCCGCAGAGATCGAGCAGGTTCTTGTGCGGGATGCCCTTGGAGCCGCCGCGCGCGGCGATCACGGCCAGGGTCTTGCGCGCCATCAGATGTGTCCCTCCAGACGCTCGAGCGCGGTCCAGAAGCCTTCGCCCATGTTCTTGTGACCCTGCCATATTTCGGGAATGAACGATGCCGTCGGTGCATGCTTGCGCAACACCTGTCCGATCTCGTCGAAATCGATCTCGCCTTCGCCGATCTGAAGACCTTCGCCGTCGAGGCCCTTGGCGTCGCCGAAATGCAGATGCGCGGTGTGCGGCCCGAGCTGGGCGAGGCCCTGCGCGAAGTCGAAGCCGAAATGATTGGCGGCGAGCTTGGTGTGGGAGATATCGACGCACATGCGCAAATCATGCTTGGCGCAGAACGCGGCCGATTCCTCCGGGAAGATGAAGATGTTCTGGTGGCGCTGGCCGCCGAAATGCCAGGGAAACGGCGCCATGGTCTGCGGCGTCAGCTCGACACCCTCCATGTCGAGCTCGGTCAAGCTCTGCGCAAAGATGCGGTAGCGCTCGGCTTTGTCCTCCGGCGGCAGCGGCTCGTCCATGGTGAAGCCGCCGATATTGGCGACGATGGGCGGACGCTTGGTCTTGGGGAAGAATTTCTTCAGGCCGCGGGTGATGTCGATCACCGCCTGAGTCTGCTCCAGCGAGTAGCGCCGCAGCGCCTCGTCGGGCGTTGCGAGGTCCATCAGCTTGGAGCCGGCAAACAGCTCCGGCGCATGCACCACGAAACCGAGATCATAGGGGCCCGACAGATAGGCCGCCGGATCGCGCTCCATGTCGCTGTAGCTGAGATGGAATTCGATGATGTCGGGCTCGCAGATTTCCAAGAAGCGTTCGGTATCGTGATAGCGCACCGGCACGCCCCAGGGGCGGTCGAAGCGGTAGCGCCGCGCCTTCGCGGCGCCTTCATTGAGGTCGCTCTGGAAGAAATAGTCGTCGGCCGCCATCGTTCGCGTCAGCTTGCGGCCGAGCAGCGCCGGCATCTTGAGCGGCGACAGGCCCTGTCCCGGGCTCTTCACGGCGATGTCGCTTTCGGAGATCACGGTGCCGGCCGACAGGTCGCGCGCGGCCACCAGGCTCTTGGCGAGGTTTTCGCGGTTGATCAGCTCACCCTGGCTCAGCGCGCGCTCGGCGAGCTCCTCGCCGCGGGCCGCTTCCACCTCGCGAATGCCGGAGACGAGTGCCTTGAATTCCTCCGGCTCGAGACTTGCGGCATGGTCGGGACCTTCCATCTCGCGATCGAGCGTGATGTGGCGTTCGATGACGACGGCGCCGAGCGCGACGGCGGCCGTCGAAACGGCAATGCCGCGCTCGTGGCCGGAATAGCCGACGACCGGATGGATCTCGCGCAGCGTTTCCATGAAACGCAAATGAATGTTGTGGAGCGCGGCCGGGTAGGTGCTCTGGCAATGCAGCAGCACGTAGCTGGCATTCCGGTCGTCGAGGAACTTCGCCGCGGCCTTGATCTCGTCCGTCGTGCTCATGCCGGTCGAGACGATCAACGTCTTGTCGGTGGCGGTGAGGCGGGCGAGCAGCGGCAGATTGGTGAGGTCGGCGGACGCGACCTTGTAGGCCTCCACGCCGAAGCCTTCGAGCACGGCGACGCTCTTGGCGTCCCAGGGCGTGCAGAGGTACTCGATGCCCTTGGCTGCGCAATATTCGGCGATCTTCTTCTGCTGTGCGGTCGGCAGCTCGAAGCGGCGCAGAAGATCGAGCGTATATTCGACGGCGAGGTCGTCGTCTTTCCCGGACAGGCTCGAGGCGCGATAGACCTCGTCGAGCTTGCGCATCTGGAATTTGGCGCAATCAGCTCCGGCGGCGACCGCGGCATCGACCAGCGCAATGGCGCGGTCGAAGTCGCCATTATGGTTGTTGCCGATCTCGGCGATGACGTAGCAGGGTTCGCCATCGCCCAGAAGACGGTTGCCGATGCGGACCGGAGCAGGCTGTTTGGGCGATGTCATCAACATTCTCGTCTCATATGCGTCATGCTAGCTGGGCGGGAACACGGGACTTCCACGTCCGCAGCCCGTTCTCCTCGAACATGATGCGCGAACAGCTGTGCCCCTGCTGTTCCAGCGCCGCGATCAGCTGATAGCGCTCGAACGGGCGGACGAAGAACATGAAGTAACCGCCGCCGCCCGCGCCAAGCAACTTGCCGCCGACCGCGCCATGCTGCTTGGCAAAATCATAGATCGCGTCGATCGCGTCCGACGAGATCTTGGAGCTCAGCTTCCGCTTGGCGTGCCAGGCCTCGTCGATCAGCCGGCCGCATTCCAGCAGTTGACCGCGCAGCAGATGCCGCCTGATGTCGCGCGTCACTTCCTTCTGCTTGGCAGCTGCGGCCACCGCGTCGCTGGTCTCGTGCTGAGCCTTCTGGTCGCGATGAATGGCGCCGGAATCGCGCCCCGAGCCGACGTAGCAGAGCACCAGGCTCTCCTCGAGCTCGGCGATGATGTTGGGATCGAGGCGAAGCGGCACGATGGTGTTCTGGTCGGAGAAGAATTCCATGTGATTGAATCCGCCGAACACGGTGGCGTACTGATCCTGCCAGCCGCCGGGGATGTTGAGCATCAGCCGCTCGGCCTGGAAGGCCATCTCCGCGATCTCGTGGCGGTCCCACTGGTCGCTGCGAAATTCGTTGAAGCAGCCGATGATCGCCGACGAAACCACCGCGGAGCCGCCGAGGCCGGAACCGACCGGGAAGTCGGCGGACACTTCGAGCTCGAAGCCGTAAGTCGGCTTGATCAGGCGCACGACCGACTTGATCAGTGCGAGATCTCCGCCCGTTCCGAGCTCGGTGAGATTGTCGGCCTCGACCGTGCGGCGGAAGTCGTGCGAGTAGATCCGGATGCCGGGATCGCTCCGGCGCCGCAGCGTCGCGTGAGCGTACATCTTGATCGTGGCGCTGATGACCGCGCCGCCGTCATTCGCCACGAAGTAGTGCGTCAGGTCGGTGCCGCCGCCGGAGAAGCTGATCCGCACCGGCGAGCGGGCGCGCGCGAACACCTCGCTCTCTTCCGACAGGTTGAACAGTTCGCGGCTGAACACGTCGACCAGCCGTCCCTCGCCATCGAGGATCGGCACGACGTGGACGCGCTGGTCGAGCAGCTTGAGGATCTGCTCGCGTGGCCCGCCGGTCGGTGCCCAGACGAATTTGCGGTTGATGCAGGACACAACCCGGTCTTGGATCGTGATACCGGTGAGCATGCGCCTGCGGATGTCGCCGTCCGTTACGGCGCCGACGATTCGCCCGCTCGCGTCTTGCGCGAACAGGATGCCGAGCATGTTCGCGTTCAGGCGCCGGAAGGCTTCCTCAATGGTCTCCGTCTCGGCGATCGTGACGAGGGTTCGGTCAAGCACGTTTGGGGTCCAGAAAGGGCCGATTCCGGCCATATCGCAGCGTGGTCTGGTAATACGGGAGCAGCCCGGACGATGCAAGGTTCCTGCGCCCGGCGGCATCGCAGCCATGGCCCGAAGGTCGGGCTCTACGCTCGTCATCTTCGTCGTGCCGCGAGTTCGTTCCGCGCTCCCGCATTCGCGGAGGGATGTGCTCAGCCCCGGCAATGACCTGCTGTCGAAATCGAACGGACGTTAGCGCTCGTCCACGATGATCTTGCCGTCATTCGGCAGCGTGCCGGGACCGACCAGCTCGACGGCTCCGCCGAGCTTCGTGACGGCGCGCAAGCTCGCCGCGATCTCGTCGCGGAGCGAGTCGCCAGCAGTCGTGGCTTCCGCTCTCAACGTCATGGCGTCGGTCTCGCCTTGGCGCGTGACGATGAGGCGAAGTCTTCCGAGCCCCGCGTGGCGCTTGCCGATCTCGGCGATCTGCTCGGGACGGACGAACATGCCCTTGATCTTGGTGGTCTGGTCGGCGCGGCCCATCCAGCCCTTGATGCGCATGTTGGTGCGCCCGCACGGGCTCGTGCCGGGCAGGGCCGCGGTGAGGTCGCCGAGCGCGAGCCGGATCCAGGGATGGTGCGGGTCGAGCGAAGTCACGACAATCTCGCCGACGTCACCTGGTGCGACCGGATCGCCAGTGCCGGGCTTGACGATCTCCAGGATCAGGTCCTCGTTCACGACCATGCCTTCGCGGGCCTCGGTCTCGAAGGCGATGAGGCCGAGATCGGCGGTACCGAAGGCCTGGTAGGCATCGATGCCGCGCCCCTTGATCTCGGCCTGCAGCGAGGGCGGAAACGCTGCGCCCGAGACCAGCGCGCGCTTGATCGAGGAAACGTCACGCCCCGAGCTTGCGGCGGCATCGAGCAGGATCTTCAAGAAGTCCGGCGTGCCGCTGTAGCCGACCGGCCGGTAGGCCTCGATCAGCTCGAACTGCTGCTCTGTGTTGCCGGGGCCGGCGGGGATCACCGCGCACCCTAGCGCCCGCGCCGACGCATCGAAGATGAATCCCCCGGGGGTGAGATGGTAGCTGAAGGTATTGAGGACGATGTCGTCGGGGCGGAACCCGGCTGCGAACAGCGCCCTTGCGCCGCGCCAGGGATCGGCTTGTCGCCCTTCCGGCTCGAAGATCGGACCGGGGGAGGTGAACAGGCGGGCGAACGAGCCAGGCGCCGCCGCCACGAAGCCTCCGAAGGGCGCGGAGGCCTTGTGCAGGGCGGGCAGTTCCGACTTGCGCAACACCGGCAAATCCGCCAGAGCCGCCCTGGAGGTCACGGCGGCGGGATCGAAGCCTTTCAGCCGCTCGGCATAGGCCGGGGCGGCCATCGCGGCTCGCAGCACCTCCGGCAGGCGGGCGAACAGGTCGGCCTCGCGCGCGGCTTGCTCACGCGTCTCGCGGGCGTCGTAATGGGCGGTCATGGCTGTTCTTTCCGTGTTGGCATCCGTTGCGCGCCGCCACCGGCATGGCTATCAGACCGCCAGTGGCGAGGCTTGAAAGGGACCCGATGGCGGACGAAGGAATCATTGCGGCGGACGAGGCGTCGAACGTCGTTGCGCGCCTGAAGCGCCGTATGATCGACGAGGCGCTGCCGCTGTGGTCGACGGTCGGCTGGGATCACGCCGCAGGCGGCTTCATCGACCGGCTGCACCGCGACGGTGCGGCGGATGCCGCCGCGCCCCGGCGCGTGTTCGTGCAGGCCCGCCAGATCTGGTGCTACGCCAAGGCGGCACAGATGGGCTGGTATCCCGAGGGGCGCGCGATTGCGCTGAAGGGGCTGGAGCACCTGCTGGCCAAAGCGAAGGCGCCCGATGGCCGGCCTGGCTATGTGCACCGGCTGACGCCGGACGGATCGGTGCTGGATGCCCGGCGTGATGCTTATGACCACGCCTTCATCCTGTTTGCGCTCGCCAGCGTCTATGCGCTCGACCAGGATACGCAGGTCCGCGCCGAGATCGATGCGCTGCTCGCCTTCCTCGACGGACACCTGCGCTCGCCGCATGGCGGCGTTCACGAAGGCCTTCCGGTCTCGCTGCCGCGCCGGCAGAACCCGCATATGCATCTGTTCGAGGCGATGATCGCGTGCTTCGAGGCGACCCACGATCTGTCGTTCCAGAACCGTGCCGGAGAATTCTTCGCATTGTTCCTCGCCAACCTCTACGACAAGCAGAGGCACGTATTGTCGGAATATTTCGAGGAGGACTGGTCGAAGATCGAGCCGGTCAGCGTCGAGCCGGGTCACCAGGCGGAATGGGTCTGGCTGCTGAAGAGTTTTGAACGCATCACGGGATGCCCGACCAGCCAGCGGCGTGCGGAATTGCTGGAGACCTCGCTGCGCTATCGTGACGAGGCGACGGGCTGCCTCGTCGACGAGGGCGATGCAAGCGGCAGCATCCGCCGCAGCACGCGCCGGCTGTGGCCGCAAACCGAGATCGCGAAGGCGTGGATCGCGCAGGCCGAATCCGGCGAGGCGGGTGCGGCGGACGAGGCGCGCGCGGCGCTGGTGCGGCTCGAACGGCATTATCTCAGCCATCCCGTCAAGGGCGGCTGGTACGACCAGTTCGATCGCGACGGCAAATCGCTGATCGACACCATTCCTGCGTCGTCGTTCTATCATGTTCTCTGCGCGGTCACGGAAGCCGAGCAGGTGCTCGGCTAGGCTCCTTGTGGATCACAGCCAGCGCTTGCGCCGCTTGAAGCTCTTGAGGTTCTTGAAGCTCTTGCGCTGGTCGCCGGCGCCGCCGAGGTAGAATTCCTTGACGTCCTCATTGTCACGCAATGCGTCGGCGCTGCCGTCGAGCACGACCTTGCCCTGCTCCATGATGTAGCCGTGGCTCGCCACGGAGAGCGCCGCGCGCGCATTCTGCTCGACCAGGAGGATGGTGACGCCGAGATCGCGGTTGATCTTCTGGATGATCGAGAACACCTCTTTCACCAGCAGCGGCGAGAGGCCCATCGAAGGCTCGTCCATCAGGATCATTTTCGGGCGCGCCATCAGCGCGCGGCCGATTGCGAGCATCTGCTGCTCTCCGCCGGAGAGATAACCGGCAAGGCCGGTGCGCTCCTTCAAGCGCGGGAAATAGCTGAAGACCATGTCGAGGTCGGCGTCGACCTCGCGGTCCCGGCGCGTGAAGGCGCCGAGCTTGAGATTCTCGAGCGAGGTCATGTCGGCGACGATGCGCCGGCCCTCCATCACCTGGAAGATGCCGCGGCGGACGATCTTGTCGGGATCGATGCCGTTGATCCGCTCGCCCTCGAACAGGATCTCGCCGCGCGTCACCTCGCCGTCCTCGGTCTTGAGCAGCCCCGAGATTGCCTTGAGCGTCGTCGACTTGCCGGCGCCGTTGGCCCCGAGCAGCGCCACGATCGCGCCCTTGGGCACGTCGAGGCTGAGGCCGCGCAGCACCAGGATCACATCGTCATAGACGACCTCGATGTTGCGCACGGCGAGGAGGGGAGCGGGTGCCATGGCGGTTGGCTTGGCGCGGGATGCTTCGAGGGTGTCGGTCATGCTTCAAAACTCCGCTGTCGTCGCCCGGCTTGACCGGGCGACCCAGTATTCCAGAGGCGCCTGAGATTCATCGAGAAGCCGCAGCGTACTGGATCCCCCGCCCGGGTGCGCAATTGCGCACGACGCGAGGGATGACAGTGTTCGCGTGGTGAAAGCAGGGCTCACCACCCCAGCCATTCCGGCTTGCGCGGCAGCTCGACGGTCTTGACCTTCTCGAGCTTGATCGTGCCGTTGGCCATCAGGTCGTTCAGGTCGGCATTGGTCGAACCGGAGACCTTGGTGCGATAGAGATCGACCTTGAGGGTGCCGCGATGGTCCTTGTTGGTCCAGGTCGAGGGATTGCAGACGCCGTCCATGCCGGCCGGCACCCAGTCCTTCTTCTGGTAGAAGCCCTTGGCGACGTTCTCACCGGTGGCACCTCCGTTCTTGGCGGCCCAGTCGAGCGCTTCCCTGGCGTAGAGAGCGCTACAGACGCCTGCGATATAGTGCACCGGGCGATAGGCCTTGCCGCTTGCATCCGATATTTTCGAGATTTCCATCACCGTCTTCATGCCTGGCGCGTTGCCGCCCCAGGTTACGGCCGTGCGTAGCGGGAAGACGACGCCGTCGGCGGCGTCAGCCGCGGTCTTGGCGGCGTTCTCGTCCATGCCCCAGACATTGCCGAGGAACTGCACGTCCACGCCGGCGGTCTTGCAGGCCTTGAGCACGGAGATGTTCGAGGCTGCGGTGTTGCCGAGATAGGCATAGTTGGCGCCGGAGCTCTTCAGGCTGAGGCATTGCGCGGAGTAATCGCCGGGCGTCAGCGCGAACACGATCGGCGGCAGCACTTCGAAGCCGAGCTCATTGGCGATCGCCTCGCCGGCGGCCTTCGGCGCGTTCGGGTACGGATGATTGCCGCCCATATGGACGAATTTCGGCTTACCGCTCTTGCCCTTGGCCTTCCAGTCTTCCGCCGCCCAGGTCACCAATGCCCGCATCGCGTCCGAATAGCTCGGGCCGTAGAAGAAGTTGTAGGGCGCGGGTTTGGCCTTGCCGCTCACGCCTTCCGGATCGGTCAGCGCCGCCGCGTAGGAGGCGGAGATATAGGGAATCTTGTCCTGCGCAACAAAGCCGGTCAGCGCTTCGGTATCTGCGGTACCCCAGCCCATGATCGTTGCAACCTTGCCATCCGGCGCCGACCACTTCTTGTAGAGCGCGATCGCGCGCGGCACCTGATAGCCGTAGTCGTTGGTATCGAGGTTGACCTGCTTGCCGCCGATACCGCCGTTCTTGTTGATCCAGGCAAAGGTGTCGGCGACGGCTTGGCCGTAGGGCGTGCCAACGTCCGACGTCGCACCGGAGTAGTCGGCGAGATGGCCGACGGCGATCTGGGCCTGCGCACTGGCCGCAAAACCAGCGATCGCAAACGCGAGCGACGCGGTGCTTAAAAGCGATTTGGTCTTCATGGGTTGGTTCCTCCTGTTATCGTTTAAGTGAAGTAGCCGTGCTCAATGCGAGAACGGGTAGAGTTTCCAATACGCCTTGATCTGTCGCCAGCGATGCGCGAGCCCATCGGGCTCGAACATCAGGAATGCGATGATGATCACCCCGATCGCGATCTCGCGCAGAAAGGTGATGTTGGTGTTAAGCGAGAGCGCCTTGTCGATCGCGCCGCCCTTCAAATGATGGCTGATGAACTCCATCGCCTCGGGCAGCAGCACCACGAAGGCGGTGCCCATCAGCGTGCCCATGATCGAGCCGGTGCCGCCGATGATGATCATGGCCAGGAACAGTATTGAGCGCTCGATGCCGAAGCCTTCCTGGGAGACCACGAGCTGATAGTGCGCGTAGAGCGCGCCCGCGATGCCGGCGAAGAAGGCGGCGAGACCGAACGACAGCGTGCGGTACCTGGTGAGGTTGATGCCCATGATCTCGGCGGAGAGATAATGGTCGCGGATCGCCACCAGCGCGCGGCCATCGCGCGTGCGCATCAGGTTGGTGACGAGGATGTAGCTCAAGAGCACATAGGCCAGCACGACGTAGAAATATTGCCTGTCGCCCCGCAGCGTGTAGCCGAAGATCGAGAACGGCTCGGCGCTCGCCGGCACCGAGCCGCCGGAGAACCACTCGGCGCGCGAGAAGAAGTCGAGCAGGATGTATTGAGCGGCCAGCGTTGCAATGACGAGGTAGAGTCCCTTCAGCCGCGCCGCGGGGATGCCGAAGATCAACCCAACCAGCGCCGTCACGAGTCCCGCGAGCGGGATCGCGAAGAACACCGGGATCGGCGCATTATTGGAGATGTAGGCCGAGGTGAAGGCGCCGAGCAGGAAGAAGGCCGCGTGTCCGATCGAGATCTGGCCGGTGAAGCCGACCAGGATATTGAGGCCGAGCGCCGCGATCGAGAAGATGCCGATCTGGATCAGAATGCTGAGCCAGTAGCCGCTGAAGAGTTGCGGCGCGAGGCAGAGCAGCGCGACGCCCAGAATCGCGAAGTTGCGGCTGGTGGTGGTCGGGAAGATCGTGGTGTCCGCGGCGTAAGTGGTGCGGAAATCACCAGCGGGAATGAGGGCAGGGCCGGCCATGGATCAGATCCGCTCGATGTCGTGGGTGCCGAACAGGCCGTAGGGCTTGATCATCAGCACGATGATGAGAACGTAGAACGGCGCGATCTCGTAGAGATTGCCCCAGTGCAGATACTCGCTGTCGACATATTGGGCGACGTTCTCCAAAAGCCCGATGATGATGCCGCCGAGCACCGCGCCGCCGACGGAATCGAGCCCGCCGAGGATCGCCGCCGGAAACACCTTGATGCCGTAGGCAGCAAGGCCCGAGGACACGCCATTGACGACGGCGACGACGACGCCGGCGACCGCCGAGACGGTCGCCGAGATCGCCCAGGCCATCGCGAACACGCTCTTGACGGAAATGCCGAGCGACTGCGCCACCTGCTGGTTGAACGCGGTGGCGCGCATCGCAAGGCCGTACTTCGACGCGCGGAAGAACCAGGCCATGCCGATCATCATCGCGACCGACACCACGAGGCTCATGACGTAGACGGTCTGGATCTGCAGTCCGAACAGGCTGACCGACTGGCTCTCGAACACGCGCGGGAACGGCTGCGGATTGACGCCGAACATCCATTTCAGCGTCGCCTGCAGCACGGTGGAGAGGCCGATCGTCACCATGATCACCGAGATGATGGGCTCGCCGATCATCGGCCGCAGGATCAGCACCTGCACCGCGATGCCGAACACGAACATGAACACCAGCGTGATCGGCATGCCGATCCAGAACGGCACCTGGTATTTCGCCAGCAAGGCCCAGCACACCCAGGCGCCGACCAGCAGCAATTCACCTTGCGCGAAGTTGACGACCTGCGTCGCCTTGTAGATCAGCACGAACGACATCGCGACTACGCCATAGAGCGTGCCGACCACGAGGCCGTTGACCAGGAGCTGGATGAGGAAGGCGGTGTTCATGTTGGGTGACTCAGCCCGTCATTGCCGGGCTTGACCCGGCAATCCATCGATGAGGAAGGAAGACTGTTCGGAAGAGGATGGATGTGCGGGTCAAGCCCGCGCATGACGAGGATCTGTATCACTCCGCAGCCTCCGCCATGTGCCCGTGCCCGCCGAGGTCCACCACGCGCAGCGTCGTTCGCACCCGCTGCGTGGTGCCGTCCTGGAAGCGGATCACGGTGTCGACGGGGATGTCGGAATCGCCGCGGTAGATGGCATCGATGATGCCGGCGTATTTCTCGTTGATGACGCCGCGGCGCACCTTTCGCGTCCGGGTGAGCTCGCCGTCGTCGGCGTCGAGCTCCTTGTAGAGCAGCAGGAAGCGCGAGATGCGCTGGGCCGGCGGCAGCGTGGCGTTGACGGTCTCGACCTCCTTCTGCAGCAGCGCGTAGACCTCCGGCCGTGAGGCGAGGTCGCTGTAGGTCGTGAAGGAGAGGCGGTTCTTTTCCGCCCATTTCGAGATGATGGAGTAGCGGATGCAGATCATTGCCGCGAGCGCGTCGCGGCCGGCCCCAAGCACCACAGCTTCGGCGATATAGGGCGAGAATTTCAGCTTGTTCTCGATGAATTGCGGCGAGAAGCGCTCGCCGCGGGAGGTCTCGGCGAGATCCTTGATGCGGTCGATCACGACGAGCTGGTGGTTGGCGTTGAAATAGCCGGCGTCGCCCGAGCACATCCAGCCGTCCTTGATGTCGGCGACGCTGGCCTCGGGGTTCTTGTAGTAGCCGAGGAACATGTTGGGGTGCCGCACGACGATCTCGCCGACGCCGTGGACGTCGGCATTGTCGATACGGATCTCGACATTGTCGGCCATCGGTACGCCGGTGGTATCAGGATCGACCTTGCCCTCGGGATGCAGCGTGTAGGCCCCGAGCAGCTCGGTCTGACCGTAGAGCGTGCGCAGCGGCACGCCCATGGCCTGGAAGAACTTGAAGGTGTCAGGCCCGAGCGCCGCACCGCCGGTCGCGGCCGAGCGCAACCGGGTGAAGCCGAGGCGATCGCGCAGCGCGCGAAACAGGATCGCATCGGCAAAGCCGGAGCGTTTGCCCTGTTCCAGCGCGGCGAGGCCCGACTTCATGCCGATGTCGAACAGGCGCTGCTTGAAGGGCGTTGCGTCCATCACCCTGGCACGGACGTCGGCGGCAATGGATTCCCAGACCCGAGGGGCGAACAGTACGAAGGTCGGTGCGATCTCGCGCAGATCATTCATCATCGTGTCGGGCTCTTCGACGAAATTGATCTTCATCCGGCAGAGCAGACCTTTGCCGAGCACGTAGACCTGTTCCATGATCCAGGGCAGCGGCAGCACCGAGACATATTCGTCGTCGGGACCCTTAGGGTCGAAGGCGAGATAGGTCGCGCAATGGCCGAGCACGCGGCCGGCGGCGAGCATCGCGAGTTTCGGATGCGAGGTGGTGCCGGACGTGGTGCAGAGGATCGCGACGTCCTCGCCCTGGGTGGCATCGACCAGCTTGTCGTAGAGCTCCGGCTCGCGCGCGGCGCGGGCACGGCCGAGCGCGGCAAGCTTCTCCGCCGACATCAGGCGCGGGTCGTCGTATTTTCGCATCCCGCGCGGATCGGAATAGATGATGTGCTTCAGCTTCGGCACGCGCTCGGCGAGGATGAGCAGCTTGTCGACTTGCTCCTCGTCCTCGGCGAAGACCAGCTGCGCCTCGCCATAGTTGAGGAGATAGGAGGCTTCCTCGTCCAGCACGTCGCGATAGAGCCCGAGGCTGAGGCCGCCAATGGCGTGTGTCGCCACTTCCGCCGCGACCCAGTCTGGCCGATTGTCGCCGATAATGCCGATAACATCGCCACGGCCGAGCCCGAGTTCGACGAGCCCGAGCGCGAAGTCGCGCACGCGCGACTGATAGTCGTTCCAGGTGAAGATGCGCCAGAGCCCGAGATCCTTCTCGCGCATCGCGATCTCGTTGCCGTGCTCCCTGGCATTGAGCCGGAGCATCTTCGGATAGGTGTCGGCCTGCGCGACGCGGCCTGCATAATCCATCATGCCGCGCTCTCCTGCGCCGGAGACGCATCATCCGCATCGACCAGCACCTCGTCCTCCTCGCCGAGATAGGCGCGCCTGACGTGAGGATCGGCGAGCACTGTCGCCGGATCGCCCTCGGCGATCTTCTTGCCGAAATCCAGCACCATGACGCGATGCGAGATATCCATCACCACGCCCATGTCGTGCTCGATCATCACCACCGTCATCCCGAACTCCTCGTTGAGATCGACGATGTAGCGGGCCATGTCTTCCTTCTCCTCGAAATTCATGCCGGCCATCGGTTCGTCGAGGAGGATCAGGCGCGGCTCCAGCGCCATAGCGCGGGCGAGCTCCACGCGCTTGCGCAGGCCGTAGGGGAGGGTGCCGGCGGTGGCCTTGCGCACCGGCTGCAGATCGAGGAAGTCGATGATCTCTTCCACCTTGCGACGGTGCTCGAGCTCCTCCTTGCGCGCGCCGGTGAGCCAGTACAGCGAGCCCGTGAGGAAATTGTTCTTCAAGAGGTGATGGCGGCCGACCATGATGTTGTCGAGCACGCTCATGTGGTGGAATAGCGCGAGATTCTGGAAGGTGCGGCCGACGCCGAGTGAGGCGCGGGCATTCGGCGTCAAGCCGGTGATGTCGCGGTCCTGATAGAACAGCTGGCCTTCGGTCGGCTTATAGCGACCGGAAATACAGTTCACGATCGAGGTCTTGCCGGCGCCGTTGGGGCCGATGATCGAGAACAGCTCGCCTTCCCTGATGGCGAAGCTGACGTCGGTCAGCGCGCGGACGCCGCCGAATCGTAAGGACACGCCGCGCACTTCGAGACTGGTAGCCACCAAACGAATCCCTCCCGGTGATGGCGCTTGATTGGCGCTCTTCCGTTCCTGTCAGGCGATCCTAGTACGGTCGTGCCGGCCAGACCATGCAGCTATTGGTCTCGACCGCACCGGCGCCACCTTCGTTCCCGTGAGGGATCAAAAGCCGCATCGCCCGAGGTGGTCCTCAATAGGGGAAAGCGCTATTTTGAAATGTCTCCGGCCTGACAATTCTGCGACAAAGTTGTCGGGCCGAGCGGGTCTTCATCTTTCGTCGGATGGATGACCGAAGCGATTCTGTTGCAGTGCAACAGGAGCATGGGGTGACAGAACGGTGCGGCTGGCTTCGAGATCATGATTTCAGAGGATCATCTGAAGCGCATTGCCGCCTGGTCGCGTGAGCTCACACCAGCCGAGATCGAGGTTGCGCGCGCCGGAATCACGGAACGGTCCTACGGCACCGGCGAGAGCGTGTTCATGCGCGGTGATATTTTTGCCTATTGGGCCGGCATGGTGGGCGGCCTTGCCCGTATGGGCGGGGTCTCGCGCGACGGCAAGGAGACCAGCCTTGCCGGGCTGACGGCAGGGGCCTGGTTCGGCGAGGGCAGCGTGCTCAAGAACGAGCCGCGCCGCTACGACGTGGTCGCGCTGCGCGACAGCCGCATCGCGCTGATGGAACGCAGCGCCTTCATGTGGCTGTTCGAGAACAGCGTCGGCTTCAACCGCTTCCTGGTGCGCCAGCTCAACGAGCGGCTGGGCCAGTTCATCGGCATGCTCGAGGTCAACCGCACGCTCGATGCCACCGCGCGCCTCGCCCGCAGCATCGCCTCGCTGTTCAACCCGATCCTCTATCCGGAATCGACCGCGCATCTGGAGATCACCCAAGAGGAGATCGGCGCGCTCTCCGGCATGTCCCGCCAGAACGCCAACCGCGCGCTGAACCGGCTGGAGAAGGAGGGGCTGCTGCGGCTGGAATATGGCGGGGTCACGATCCTCGATATCGCGCGGCTCGGGAGCTACGGGGAGGAGCGATGATCTGCGCATTCCCGGTGCTTCCGTGCTCATAGAGTTCGACCATCGCGCGTCGGACTCGCCTTACGTCGAGCGGGTATGGCGCAGCCGGAGCCGGCGTGGCGGCTCGTTCCTGTCGATGGCCGAGGGAAATATCGAGCTTGTGGTCACTAGGCTCCCGGAGTTTCTGGCGGTGACGCTCCGAGGGCCGGTCACCCGCGGGACACTCGTCGAATGTCCCGCGAACGGCGAATGGCTCGCGATCCGGTTTCGGCTGGGAACCTACCTGCCGGAGATACCGACGAGCGCACTGATCGACCATCAAAACATGCAGTTGCCGGTGCTGCTCAACGGCCGTTTTCTGTTTTCGGGTCTAAGCTGGGACATTCCAGGCTACGACGATGCGGAGAGTCTCGTCGCTCGCATGGCGCGCGCGGGTGTCATCGCACGCAGCCACGCGACCGATGCGGCGATCGACGGCGACGTCGACTGGATGAGCCGGCGTTCGGTTCAGCGCCACTTTCGCCGCGTTACGGGCATGACGTTCAGCAGCCATCAGCAGATCCAGCGGGCGCGTCGCGCCGCGGCCTTGCTGGTGAGCGGCAGCTCCGTTCTCGACGCGACATCGGGCGCCGGCTATTTCGATCAGGCCCATCTTACCCGCTCGGTCAGGCAACTGATCGGCATGACGCCTGCGCGCCTCTCGCGCGAGCGGCCGCAATTGTCGTTTTCATACAAGACGACCACGTCCTGACCGCAATATGCCTGGATCGCTCCGGCCGCGCTGGTGGAGCGAACATCGGAGGAGCGCTGCGGTGAGTTTCAAGGCCTATCTCGACAATATCCAGGCCAAGACCGGCAAAAGCCCGGACCAATTTCGCAAATGGGGCAAGGACCGGGGTTTTTCGACCGGAGCGGGACTGGCGGCCGGCGTGAAAGCGGGTGCCATCGTGGCCGCGCTCAAGGACGAGTTCGGCCTTGGCCATGGCCATGCGATGGCCATCGTCGCGCTTCTCAAGGGGAAGGCGTCGTAGGTGATGACGATGTCCAAGTCGAGACATGTGGCCGGCTCCGTCATGAGCGGGCTCGTGATTGCCTTCATGCTGTTTGATGCCGGGATGAAGCTCGTCCCGCTGGACGTCGTGATCAACGCGACCGCCGAGCTCGGCTATCCCCCGTCGGCCGATCTGGCCCGCGCGCTGGGCGTGGTGGCGCTGGCCTGCACCGCGCTCTACGGCCTCCCGCGAACGGCCGTGCTCGGTGCGATCCTGCTGACCGCCTATATGGGCGGCACGGTGGCTGTTCACTTGCGGGTCGGCAACCCGCTCTTCAGCCATATGCTGTTCGGCGTCTATCTTGCTGGTCTTGCCTGGGGCGGTCTCTATTTGCGCGATTCGCGGGTGGCGGCGTTGCTTCCTCTGAGATCGCCGCCGGTGGAGGTCTGACGTCGTTACGGCGACGCCGTCATCGCGCATTGGCCGGCGCGTGCGCCGGCCACAGATCGGCGCGCCAGCGGATCGCGATTGCCACCATCGCGACGAATCCTGCGCCGGCATAAAGCGAGCCCGTCGCGGAATAGCCGATGACGTCGATCAGGCTGCCGGCCGCGAGCAGTCCGATCGGCAAGCCATAGATCACCATCATGCGCACGCCCATGACACGGCCGCGCAGATGTGCGCTCGCGGTGCGCATCAGGATGACGGCAGCCGAGATCATCGACATGCTCTGGGCGATACCGGCGAGGACGAGGCAGGCCATCGCCACCGGCATCGTCCTGACCTCGACGAACACCAGCAGCATGGCGTACCAGGCCAGCGTTGCGCCGATCAGGAGCCGGGCAATGCGTACGCCACTGACCAGGCTGAGCGTGATGGAGCCGATTAGCGAGCCGACGGCGAAGCTCGCCGAGAGATATCCGAGGCCGGTCTGATCAGTGTGAAAGATCTCCCGCGCGATGTAGGGCAACAATCCGCCCGTGAAAGGAAATGCGGTGAGATTCGCCAGAAAAGCGACGCACAGCGCCGCGCGCATTGCCGGCCCGTTCCAGGCATAGACGATCCCCTCTTTGAGGTCGCCAAGCAGCCGCGAAACGGTGTGGCTGCTTGCGGGAAGATCGCTCGTGGTGACGGTCCTTTTCGGCTGGGTCAGGCAGAGCATGAGAAGCGCTGCCGTGAAGTAAAGGCAGGCGATCGCCACATAAACGAGGCCGATACCGAGCACGGCGAACAGCCCGGCCCCCGTCAACGCTCCGGCAATGCGCGCGCTGTCCTGGGTCGTGCGCGCAACACTGATGGCGCCCACCAGCTGCTCGGCCGGCATGATATCGGCGAGCAGCGCGCCGCGAACGCCGAGATCGGAGGGGCGGATCAAGCCCATGATCGTGACGATGATCATGACGCTCAGCGGCGACAGATGACCGCTCAGCGCGAGGACCATGATGGTCGACGACAGCGCCGTATACGCAAGGCGCATGACGACCAGGAGATCGCGATGACCGATCCGGTCGCCGATCATGCCGAACACGGGCGCGACCAATGTTCCGACGAACTGGAGTGAAGCCAGCAGCGTGAGCAGCAGCACCGAGCCGGTCTCGACGATGACGTACCAGCCGAGCACCAGCGTCTCGACCTCGAAGGCCCAGGAGGTGAGCAGATCGGACGGCCACTGGAAGCGGTAGTTGCGGATGCGGAATGGCGCGAGCGCCGAAGGTCGTGCAGTGGCGCTCACGACGCGATGACGCGTGTCACGGCGATTTCCTTAACCTTGTTGTTTCTTCTTGCTGTGGCGCAACCTAACGCTGGCGATGCCGGTGTCAATCGCAGTCGCCGCAGGCCGCCCCCGCGCTCGGCTCTTACCTCGCCGCGCTGGCCGCTTTCCTGTCGGCCAACGCACTTGCCATGGCCGAGATCAGAGGACGCATGAAATAGGCTTCGTCGGCGGGCGAGACGTCCGTGCGCAAGCCATGCGCTGCGAGCTCGCCGGAAACGGCCGGGCCGACCGATGCGATCAGCGTGCGTTCGAGACCTGCGCGCAGCTTCGTCTCGCTGCCGCGCGCCTTGGCAACCTCGATCAGCCGGCGGACCTGGCCGAGATTGGTCAGGGCGATCGAGTCGATGCGTCCCTCTGCCATGTCGTCAATGGCGGCGACGATGTTGGCATCGGCAGCCTTGGAATCGTAGACGTAGGGCAGCACCGTATCGACGTCGGCGCCTTGCGCGGCCAGCGCGCCGGTCAGCGCGCTATGATCCTTGTCGGGATAGAGCTGCAGACCGAGGCGCCGCCCCTTCAGGTCGAGTCTGGCCAGCATCTCGATCACGCCTTCGGTGGTCGGCTTCTCCGTGGTCTGCTGCGTCTCGAGGCCGATCTCGCGCAACGCCTTGCCCGGCTTCGGGCCTCGGGTGAACTTGCGCGCCTGGGCGAGCGCCGCGACAAGGGCAGCGTCGAGGCCGCGGGCACGGGCGAGCTTCATGATGCGGCGCAGGCCTTCGCCGGTCATCAGCACGAGATCGTCGAAGGGCTTGTCGATGGCGCGGCGGATCCAGGCCTCGACTGGAGCCGGGTCCGGCGCATCATGGATGGTGAACATCGGGCATTGCACGACCTCGGCGCCTTGCTCGGCCAGAAGCTTGGAAAACTGCGCCTCCTCGCGCGTTTCCAGGATCAGGATGCGGTAGCCGTTCAAGCGGTCGGCCATGGGTATGCTCCGTTGAGAATTCGCAATTGTCCGTTCATCCTGACTCCGCGGTTGGGATTGGCGCAAGGGCGGGTCGGTGCTAGAGCAGGGCGCAATCCGCTGGATCGTTCCGCTGCACAAACCTTCATCAAGAGCCGAGCCTTGCCCGACCATCAATACGTCCTGACCCTGTCCTGTCCGGATCGCCCAGGCATCGTCTCGGCGGTCTCGACGTTTCTCGCTCATAACGGACAGAACATCCTCGACGCCCAGCAGTTCGACGACGTCGAGACCAAGAAGTTCTTCATGCGGGTGGTGTTCACAGCGGCCGATCTTGCCGTGGAACTCGCGGCACTGCAGACCGGCTTCGCCGCGATCGCCGAGCGTTTCGGCATGGAATGGCAGATGCGCGACCGCGCTGCGCATCGCAAGGTGATGCTGCTGGTCTCGAAGTCCGATCACTGCCTGGTCGACATCCTCTATCGCTGGCGAACCGGCGAATTGCCGATGATTCCGACCGCGATCGTCTCCAATCACCCGCGCGAGGTCTATGCCGGGCTCGATTTCGGCGGCATCCCCTTCCACCATTTGCCCGTCACCAAGGAGACCAAGCGCGAGCAGGAGACACAGATCATGGACCTCGTCGGCAAGACGAAGACCGATCTGGTGGTGCTCGCCCGTTACATGCAGATCCTGTCCGACGATCTCTCGGCAAAGCTGTCGGGGCGCTGCATCAACATCCACCACTCATTCCTGCCGGGCTTCAAGGGTGCCAAGCCCTATCACCAGGCCCATGAGCGCGGCGTCAAGCTGATCGGCGCCACCGCGCATTACGTCACGCGCGACCTCGACGAGGGCCCGATCATCGACCAGGACGTCGAGCGCATCAGCCATCGCGACACGCCGGAAGATCTGGTCCGCAAAGGCCGTGACATCGAGCGCCGCGTGTTGGCCCGGGCCATCCGCTACCATCTCGACGACCGCGTCATCCTCAACGGCCGCAAGACCGTGGTGTTCGTGGATTAGCGAATGGGGGACGAATGGTGAGTGGAGGGGGAGCGCGCCCTATTCGCTACTCCCTGTTCGCCATTCGCTTCCTCAGCGCCCCGCGCCAGCCGACGTCGTCCCCGTCGCGCCCTTCTGGGCCTGTTCTTCCTTCTCGCGATCGGTCGCCGGCATCAGCCGCTTGCGCTCGCGCTCCTTCATGTAGGCATCGTATTGCGGCGTGCCGGGCCGCGGCGGCGCATCAGCGGGCAGGCCGCCGGCCCATTGCGGGACGTAGTCGCCCATCCCGGCGGAGAGCTTCTCGTTGACCGTCCCGCAGCCTGCGAGATTGAGCAGGGCGAGTGCGGCGGCGATCGAAAGCGAGCGAGAACGCATGAATATCTCTGGTCGTGCCCCCGACGGGGCGCGGATGGTGGAGCGCCATAGGCGTTAGCGGCAACCATATCTCTCAATAGGTAAAATTGGCCTATTCGAGGGAGGGCAAAGCTGTATACAGAGAAGGTATTATAATAGGCATATTTTGCACTTGATGAGGTCGCCGCTGTTGGTACGGTATACACCGGGTATTTGTCATTGGACGGATCGTAGGACGGGGCATGCCACGGACGCACTTAAGATGTCCGGATTCTGCAAATGAGAGACTGAATCCTCCATCCCCGGTGTGGTGCGGCCTCGTAGGGTGGCAAAGCCATCGCCCTCCGGCCCAGTGTCACAGGGCTTTTTCGTTGACAGGACCATTTCATTTGTACAATCGTACAAATAGCTCTCCGCCGTTGTTGAGGCAGATTGCGCGGCTTGCGCCGAATGGTCGCCCAACGTTCGATTGACAACGGGGTTACAGAGGACGCCATGTGGCCGCACGGCATGGCTTGTCCGTGAGTGAAGCGCGGCAAGGACCGGGTACTCGGTCCGCCGCACAAGAGGTGAGGAATGAAGGGGAGGGACATCTGATGTTCGAACGCAGGATTTTTTTACGCACCGCAGCGGTCGTTGCGATCGCGGGCCTCGCGGCCGTCGCGCCTGCCAAGGCGCAAGACACGGTCAAGATCGGGCTGATCCTGCCGATGACCGGCGGCCAGGCCTCGACCGGCAAGCAGATCGAGAACGCGATCAAGCTCTACATGCAGCAGAAGGGCGACACCGTCGCCGGCAAGAAGATCGAAATCATCGTCAAGGACGACGCGGCGATCCCGGATAAGACCAAGACTGCCGCGCAGGAGCTGATCGTCAACGACAAGGTCAACTTCATCGCCGGCTTCGGCGTGACGCCGGCCGCGCTCGCCGCCGCGCCGCTGGCTACCCAGGCCAAGATTCCTGAAGTCGTGATGGCGGCCGGCACCTCCATTATCACCGAACGTTCGCCCTATATCGTGCGCACCAGCTTCACGCTGGCGCAGTCCTCGACCATCATCGGCGATTGGGCGGTGAAGAACGGCATCAAGAAGGTCGCGACGCTGACCTCGGACTACGCGCCGGGCAATGACGCCCTCAACTTCTTCAAGCAACATTTTACGGCCGGCGGCGGTGAGGTGGTCGAAGAAGTCAAGGTGCCGCTGCAGAACCCCGACTTTGCTCCGTTCCTGCAGCGCATGAAGGACGCAAAGCCGGACGCGATCTTCGTGTTCGTGCCGGCGGGCCAGGGCGGCAACTTCATGAAGCAATATGCCGAGCGTGGCCTCGACAAGGCCGGCATCAAGGTGATCGGGCCGGGCGACGTCACCGACGACGATCTGCTCAACAACATGGGCGACGCCGTGCTCGGCACGGTCACCGCGCATCTCTATTCCGCGGCGCACCCCTCGCAGATGAACAAGGATTTCGTCGCGGCCTACAAGAAGGCCTTCGGCAACCGTCCGGGCTTCATGGCCGTGGGCGGCTATGACGGCATCCACCTGATCTACGAGGCGCTGAAGAAGACAGGTGGCGACACCAACGGCGACAAGCTGATCGAGGCCATGAAGGGCCAGAAGTGGGAGAGCCCGCGCGGTCCGATCTCGATCGACCCCGAGACCCGCGACATCGTGCAGAACATCTACATCCGCAAGGTCGAGAAAGTGGATGGCGAACTCTACAATGTCGAGTTCGCGACCTTCGAGGCTGTCAAAGATCTCGGCAAGACCAAGAAGTGACGCGCGAAAGCGCGTCATCCCGGGGCTCTCCTCACCTCTCCCGCCTGCCCTGCGGGAGAGGTCGACGCGGAGCGCCGGGTGAGGGTTCTCTCGTCGTCGGGAATCCTCCAAGTGGAAAGACCCTCTCCCCAACCCTCTCCCGCAAGCGGGAGAGGGAGTGCAGCACGGCCCTTGGCCACACTTGAGATGACCCTCGACTGCTGATGACCGCAATCCTCACCAACCTGTTCGATGGCGTCGCTTACGGCATGCTGCTGTTCGTGCTCGCCTGCGGGCTCGCGGTCACGCTGGGCCTGATGAACTTCGTCAATCTCGCCCACGGCGCCTTCGCGATGGCGGGGGGCTATATCTGCATGGTGCTGGTCAACCGGATGGGTTGGCCGTTCTTCGCCGCTTTGCCGCTCGCTTTCGTATCCTCGGCTGCAATCGGCATCGCGCTCGAACGGACGCTGTACCGTCATCTCTACGCCCGCAGCCATCTCGACCAGGTGCTGTTCACGATCGGCCTGACCTTCATGTCGGTGGCAGCCGTCGATTACATCCAGGGATCCTCGCGCGTCTTCATCAATTTGCCCGCCGCGCTCCAAGGCCAGTTCGATCTGTTCGGCGTCGGCATCGGCCGCTACCGGCTGATGATCATCGTGATCTGCGGCCTGCTGACCATCGCGCTTCAAATGGTGCTGGCGAAGACGCGTTTCGGCAGCCGCCTGCGGGCGGCGGTCGATGACCCCCGCGCCGCGAGCGGTCTCGGCATCAACGTGCCGCAGGTATTCGCCTTCACATTTGCCTTCGGTTGCGGGCTCGCCGGCCTCGGCGGCGCGCTCAGCGCCGAGATCCTCGGCCTCGATCCGTATTTCCCGCTGAAGTTCATGATCTACTTCCTGATCGTGGTCACCGTCGGCGGCTCCTCCTCGATAACGGGCCCGTTCCTCGCCTCGCTGCTGCTCGGCATCGGCGACGTCGCCGGCAAATATTACGTGCCGAAGATGGGCCCCTTCGTGATCTACACCATCATGATCGTGATCCTGATCTGGCGTCCGAACGGCCTGTTCGGCCGCACGGCCGCGCGTTGAGTTCACCGATGAGCGCTGCTTCCGACGTCGGCTACCATGCCCAGCGCCAGGCGCGCTGGCACTACGGCGAAATCGCCTTCTGGCTGATCGTGCTGGCCTGCGGCTTCGCATTTCCGTCGCGCTATCTGATCATGACCGACATCCTGCGCCTCGCGCTGTTCGCGATGTCGCTCGATCTCATCCTCGGCTATGCCGGCATCGTTTCGCTGGGCCATGCCGCCTTCTTCGGCGTCGGCGCCTATGCCGCGGGGCTGCTGGCGCTGCACGGCATCGTCAAGGAGCCCGTGCTGGCGCTGATCGTCGCCGGCCTTGCCGCCATGGTGCTCGGCTTTGCCACCAGCTTTCTGGTGATCCGCGGCGTCGACCTGACGCGCCTGATGGTGACGCTCGGCATTGCGTTGCTGCTGGAAGCGCTCGCCGAGCGCTTCTCCAATATCACCGGTGGGACCGACGGCCTGCAGGGCATCGAGATGCAGCCGATCTTCGGCGAGATCCCGTTCGACATGTTCGGCAAGGCCGGCTTCTTCTATTCGCTGGCCGTGTTGTTCCTGCTGTTCCTGTTCGCCCGCCGCGTCGTGCATTCCCCGTTCGGCCTGTCGCTGCGCGCCATCAAGAACAATCCCCTCCGCGCCGCCGCCATTGGCATTCCGGTCAACCGCCGCCTGATCGCGATCTATACGCTGGCTGCGTTCTATTCCGGCATTGCGGGCGCGCTGTTCACCCAGACGACCGCGATCGCCTCGCTCGACGTGTTCGCCTTCGAGCGCTCCGCGGACCTGATGCTGGTGCTGGTGATCGGCGGTACCGGCTATCTCTACGGCGGGCTGGTCGGCGCGGTGATCTTCCGCCTGCTCCAGGAATTGTTCTCGACCATCACGCCGCAATACTGGCAGTTCTGGATCGGCCTCGTGCTGGTCGTGATCGTGCTGGTCGGCCGCCAGCGCCTGCATCGCTGGGTGCTGTATGTGCCGAACCTGATCATCAGGCGGATTGCGGGGCGCAAGGCGATCGTTGCCGTGCCGGAGAGCGATTCATGACCATCGCGCTCGAAACCCAGAATCTCGAAAAGCAGTTCGGCGGCCTGCGCGTCACCCGCGATCTGTCCTTGAAGGTCGAGCAGGGCGCCCGCCACGCGCTGATCGGTCCGAACGGTGCCGGCAAGACCACGGTCATCAACCAGCTCACGGGCGTGCTGAAGCCGAACTCGGGCCGCATCCTGCTCGAAGGCCAGGACATCACCGATCTGCCGGTGCACAAGCGCGTGCTGCGCGGGTTGTCGCGCACGTTCCAGATCAACCAGCTCTACCCGGACCTGACTCCCCTGGAGACCATCGGGCTCGCGGTCTCCGAGCGCCTCGGCCATGGCGGCGACTGGTGGCGACGGATGGGCACGCGCAGTGACGTCAATGGCGAGACCGCCGATCTGCTCTCCCGCTTCCATCTGCTCGACGTCATGAACGAAGAGACCGTGACGCTGCCCTACGGTAAGCAGCGCCTGCTCGAGATCGCGGTGGCCATTGCGGCCAAGCCGCGTGTGCTGCTGCTCGACGAGCCCGCCGCCGGCGTGCCCGAGAGCGAGCGCCACGACATTCTCGCCGTCGTGGGCAGCCTGCCGCGGGACGTCACCGTGCTCCTGATCGAGCACGACATGGACCTCGTGTTCTCCTTTGCTGATCGCATCTCGGTGCTGGTCTCGGGCGCGCTGCTGACCGAAGGCCCGCCCGAAGAGGTCGCGCGCGATCCGCAGGTGAAGGCGGTCTATCTCGGCGAGGAGGCGGTCGATGTCTGACCTGCTCGCGATCGATTCGCTTCGCGCCGGCTACGGCGAGGCGGTGGTGCTGCCGAAGATGACGCTCCGCCTCGCCGAAGGACAGGTGCTGGCGCTGCTCGGGCGCAACGGCACCGGCAAGACCACGCTGATCAACTCCATCGTCGGCGTCACGCGCCGCTTCGCAGGCTCCATTGCGCTGGCCGGCACCGATGTGACGGCGATGCGGCCCGACCAGCGGGCGCGCGCCGGCATCGGCTGGGTGCCGCAGGAGCGCAACATCTTCCGCTCGCTGACGGTGGAAGAGAACATGACCGCCGTAGCGCAGCCCGGTCCCTGGACGGTCGAGAAGGTGTACGAGATGTTTCCGCGGCTGAAGGAGCGGCGGAGCAATTTCGGCAACCAGCTCTCCGGCGGCGAGCAGCAGATGCTGGCGATCGGTCGCGCACTTACCCTCAATCCGAAAGTCCTGCTGCTGGACGAGCCGATGGAGGGCCTTGCGCCCATCATCGTCGAGGAACTCTTGAAGGCGATCGGGATCATCACCCGGTCCGGAGGTATCTGCTCGATCATCGTAGAGCAGAATGCCCAAAAGATTCTGGGGCTCGCCGATCGCGTTGTGATATTGGAGCGCGGAACGATCGTCCACGACGCTCCGAGCGCCGCGCTGAAGACCGACCCCTCTGTCCTGGAGCGCCATCTCGGCGTCGCCGGGGCGGCGGCCCACTAAGATGTCCAGGGAGTAACACATGCAGCGAACCACAGCCCCCTTCCGCGCCGACGAGGTCGGCAGCCTCCTGCGTCCGCTCAAGATCAAGGAAGCCCGTAGCCGGCTGGAGAAGGGCGAGATCTCGGCCGACGATCTGCGCAAGATCGAGGACATGGAGATCGAGAAGGTCGTGCACAAGCAGGCCTCGATCGGGCTGAAGCTCGCGACCGACGGCGAATTCCGCCGCTCCTGGTGGCATTTCGACTTCCTGGCCAAGCTCACCGGCTGCGAGCTGTTTCACCCCGACACCGGCATCCAGTTCACGGGCGTGCAGACCCGTCACGATGCGGTCCGCGTCATCGGCAAGCTCGACTTTCCAGACAGCCACCCGATGCTGGACCACTTCCGCTTCCTGAAGAAGGTCGCCGACCAGGCTCACGTCACCGCCAAGATGACGATCCCTTCGCCGGCAGTGCTCCACTTCCGCGGCGGACGCAAGTCGATCTCCAAGGACGTCTATCCCGATCTCGACGCCTTCTACGAAGATCTCGGCAAGACCTACCGCAAGGCCGTGAAGGCGTTCTACGACGCCGGCTGCCGCTATCTCCAGTTCGACGACACCGTCTGGGCCTATCTCTGCTCGCAGGACGAATTGCAGAAGGCACGCGAGCGCGGCGATAATCCGGATGGGCTGCAACAGATCTATGCGCGCATCATCAACTACGCGCTGGCGGAGAAGCCGGCCGACATGGTGGTGACGACCCACGTCTGCCGCGGTAATTTCCGCTCGACCTGGATTTCCTCGGGTGGCTACGAGCCGGTGGCCGAGACCATGCTCGCCGGCACCAATTACGACGGCTACTTCCTGGAGTACGACAGCGACCGCGCCGGCGGTTTCGAGCCGCTGCGCTTCCTGCCCAAGGGCAACAAGGTCGTCGTGGTCGGCGTCATCACCTCGAAGTTCGGCGAGCTCGAGAAGAAGGACGACATCAAGCGCCGCCTGGAAGAAGCCGCCAAGTTCGCGCCCTTGGAGCAGCTCGCGCTGTCGCCGCAATGTGGCTTTGCCTCGACGGAAGAGGGCAACATCCTCTCCGAGGAGGAGCAGTGGGCCAAGCTCAGCCTCGCGGTCGAGATCGCGAAGGAAGTGTGGGGGCAGTAAGGCTCCGCCGTTAAGGCTCACCCGTGTCCCGGACGCGCAGCAACGCTCCAGCGTTGCTGCGCAGAGCCGGGACCCATGCTGCTCGACTTGCTGCGCGGAGCTATAGGCCTCAGCTCTGCAGAGCACCGCTGAGAAGCGCTGCGCTGCGTCCGGGCACGAGTCACTTCTCCGCCAGATAGACCCCCACAGAGAGGAGTTCGACCATGGGCACATGCTTGTTCTTCGGGGTCGAGATCACCTTGCCGCGCCTGGCCTTGCCGCGATTGAGCTCGTGCCGCTCGGCGGGCCGTGCCCCTGCACCTCCCACGCGATGATTCCTTCGCAGGCATTGATCATCTTGTCTGCGGCGTCGTGTCCGCCGTGCAGCTCGGCTCGAGCTGATTGCGCGTGCCTGCGCGACCGCGGGCGGACCACAGGAGCGCGGCGAGCAGGGCGACCGGGCAGGCGCGCACGGTCAGGAGGCGATCAGAGGAGAAGCGCCAGTTGTTGCTCGGCGGGGCCAGAGTGGGGCGCGGCTCGCGGCCGGAGCAAACTGTGAAGGAGGCGCTTGGATCCGCTATTCCCTCAGTGGGCAGATTTTGCTAGGAGATTGGTCCCAATCCGTCTGCCCACCGATTTCCCACTCATGAAGAACGACGAAATCCTGAGCCAGATCACCGACTTCTGCCGCAAGGCGGACATGGCGGAATCGACGTTCGGCCGGCGCGCAGTGAACGATGGGAAGCTGGTGCATCGCCTGCGCGAGGGAAAGCGCATCACCATCGACACGCTGGAGCGGATCCAGGCCTATATGGCGGCCTCGATGGCCGGCGGCGTGCCGCCGCCGCGGGGACTTCAGGTGCCCCCCGAGAAGCGCGATCCGCGCGGCAATTTCCGCTTCTTCGAGAACCGCCAGAAATATCTGCTGTTCGTCCACACCTGCAGCGAAAAGCGGGTGATCGCGGACCGCGTCGCGCTGGAGCTTGCCTCCATCCATCCGCGCCCGCCGGCGCTGCGCCTGTTCGACGCCGGCGTCGGCGACGGAACGGTGCTGGCGCGGGTGCTGCGCGCCACGCACCAGCGCTTTCCGCACATGCCGTTCTACGTCGCGGGCAAGGAACTCAGCCTGGAGGATTTGCGCCTGACGCTGGAGAAGGTGCCGGACCGCATTTTCGAGCACCCGGCATCGGTGTTCGTGTTCACCAACATGTTCTACGCCGAGGCGCCCTGGCTGACGCCAGCGTCGCCCGCCGCGGCGGCCGCCACCGTCTGGCACGAGGTGCCGCTCCGCGGCGCTTCGTCGGGCGAGTTCGAGCAGCAGATCGCGGAGCTGAGGCCGTTTCTGGAGCAGAACTGGCGCGCTGCGATCAGCCCACGCACAGCCATGCCGCTCTACGAGCGGCCGGTCGTCCTCGTGCTCTATCGCGAGGACCACAGGTTCCTGCTGGATTCGACCATTCCGCGGCCAGGTCAGACTGAGGCCAATTTCGACCTCGTCATCGCATCCCAGCCGTACCGGGCCCTGTCATCGGTCAATTTCCGGGCCAAGCGGATCATTGCACCTCTGGCGCGGGCGCTGCGGCCGGGCGGCAGGCTGATCGGTATCCACTCCCATGGGCAGGATCCGGGCATGGAAATGATCCAGGCGATCTGGCCGGGAGAAAATCCTTTCTCAGTCAGCCGTCATGAGCTACTGCGTGCCGTTAAGTATGAACTTGGATCGGTGGGCCGCGACTTAAATTTTAATGCATACGCGGACAATCGTTCGATCTTCAGGTATGATATGGAAGCTCTGCCCAACGAGGTCACCGGCACCATCGGAACCTCGACGGCCTTTGCAGCGTGGAATGCGGCGGTGTATGTCGCTCAGATTGAGGACGACCGATTGACAGAAATGACTCAAAACGGCCGCACTCTGGATGCCGCCAGGGATGTGCTGCGGAAGTACAACGGGCTCTGGTTTCTCGACGAATCCTACGTCATCTCGCGCCGGCGTGATTGACATCATCAAAAGTAAACATCGCAAACGCCCGCCGGCTAGCGGCGGAACAAGGGGTTACTGATGCGCGCGTCCTATCTCTTCACCAGCGAGTCCGTGTCCGAGGGCCATCCGGACAAGGTCTGTGACCGGATCTCCGATGAGATCGTCGACCTGTTCTACCGTGAAGGGCCTAAGGCGGGCATCGACCCCTGGCAAATCCGCGCCGCCTGCGAGACGCTCGCGACCACCAACAAGGTGGTGATCGCCGGCGAGACCCGCGGCCCGAAGTCGGTGACCAACGAGCAGATCGAGGGCGTCGTCCGCGGCGCGATCAAGGACATCGGCTACGAGCAGGAAGGCTTCCACTGGAAGACCTGCGACATCGAGATCCTCCTGCATCCGCAATCGGCCGACATCGCCCAGGGCGTCGATGCGCTGCAGCCGGGCGAGGTCAAGGAAGAAGGCGCGGGCGACCAGGGCATCATGTTCGGCTACGCCACCAACGAGACGCCCGATCTGATGCCGGCGCCGATCTTCTACGCCCACAAGATCCTGCGCCTGATCTCGGAAGCCCGCCACTCCGGCAAGGAGAAGGTGCTGGGTCCGGACTCCAAGAGCCAGGTCACCGTGCAGTACGAGAACGGCAAGCCGGTCGGCGTGCGCGAGATCGTCGTGTCGCACCAGCATCTGGTTCCCGACCTCAGCTCGAACCAGGTTCGCGAGATCGTCGAGCCCTATGTGCGCGAGGCGCTGCCGAAGGACTGGATCACCGCGAAGACAATCTGGCACATCAACCCCACCGGCAAGTTCTACATCGGCGGTCCCGACGGCGATTCCGGCCTGACCGGCCGCAAGATCATCGTCGACACCTATGGCGGCGCCGCCCCGCATGGCGGCGGCGCGTTCTCCGGCAAGGATCCGACCAAGGTCGACCGCTCCGCGGCCTATGCTGCGCGCTACGTCGCCAAGAACATCGTCGCCGCCGGTCTTGCCGACCGCTGCACGCTGCAGCTCGCCTACGCCATCGGCGTGGCGCGTCCGCTGTCGATCTACATCGACACCCACGGCACCGGTAAGGTTTCGGAAGATCAGCTCGAGAAGGCCGCCGCCAAGGCGATGGACCTCACCCCGCGCGGCATCCGCACTCATCTCGACCTCAACCGGCCGATCTACGCGCGCACCTCGGCCTACGGCCATTTCGGCCGCACGCCCGACAACGAGGGCGGCTTCTCCTGGGAGAAGACCGACCTCGTCGAGCAGCTCAAGCGCGCGCTCTAGCTCTCTTGCCTCATTCCGGGGCGCCGCAACAGCGGCGAACCCGGAATTTCGCACCTTGCGGATTCCGGGTTCGCTCGTTCCACGAGCGCCCCGGAATGACGAACCAAACAGACAGGAACCCCCTATGAACGCGAAGCCCGGCTTCACCGATTACATCGTCAAGGACATTTCGCTCGCCGATTTCGGCCGCAAGGAGCTCTCGCTCGCCGAGACCGAGATGCCCGGCCTGATGGCCACCCGCGAGGAGTACGGCCCGAAGCAGCCGCTGAAGGGCGCACGCATCGCCGGCTCGCTGCACATGACGATCCAGACCGGCGTGTTGATCGAGACGCTCGCCGCGCTCGGCGCCGACATCCGCTGGGTCTCCTGCAACATCTATTCGACGCAGGATCACGCTGCCGCTGCGATCGCCGCCGCCGGCATTCCCGTCTTCGCCGTCAAGGGCGAGACGCTGACCGAGTACTGGGACTACACCGCCAAGCTGTTCGACTGGCACGGCGGCGGTCACCCGAACATGATCCTCGATGACGGCGGTGACGCCACCATGTATGTCCATCTCGGTCTGCGCGCGGAGAACGGCGACACCGCCTTCCTCGACAAGCCCGGCTCCGAGGAGGAGGAAGTATTCTTCGCGCTTCTGAAGAAGCAGCTCAAGGAAAAGCCGAAGGGCTACTTCGCGGGGATCGCCAACAGCATCAAGGGCGTCTCCGAAGAGACCACCACCGGCGTGCATCGTCTCTATGACATGCAGAAAGCGGGCACGCTGCTGTGGCCGGCCATCAACGTCAACGACAGCGTCACCAAGTCGAAGTTCGACAACCTCTATGGCTGCCGTGAATCGCTGGTCGACGGCATCCGCCGCGGCACCGACGTGATGCTGTCGGGCAAGGTCGCGATGGTCGCCGGCTTCGGCGACGTCGGCAAGGGCTCGGCCGCCTCGCTGCGCCAGGCCGGCTGCCGCGTTATGGTCTCCGAGGTTGATCCGATCTGCGCGCTGCAGGCGGCGATGGAAGGCTACGAGGTCGTGACCATGGAAGACGCCGCGCCGCGGGCCGACATCTTCGTCACCGCCACCGGCAACAAGGACATCATCACCATCGAGCACATGCGCGCGATGAAGGATCGCGCCATCGTCTGCAACATCGGCCACTTTGACAACGAGATCCAGATCGCGTCTCTGCGCAATCTGAAGTGGACCAACATCAAGCCGCAGGTCGACGAGATCGAGTTCCCCGACAAGCACCGCATCATCCTGCTGTCGGAGGGCCGCCTCGTGAACCTCGGCAACGCGATGGGCCATCCGTCCTTCGTGATGTCGGCGTCCTTCACCAACCAGACGCTGGCGCAGATCGAGCTGTTCGCCAACAACAAGGACGGCAAGTACGAGAAGAAGGTCTACGTGCTGCCCAAGACGCTCGACGAGAAGGTCGCCCGCCTGCACCTCTCCAAGATCGGCGTCAAGCTCACCGAGCTCCGCAAGGACCAGGCCGACTATATCGGCGTGAAGCAGGAAGGCCCGTACAAATCGGACCACTACCGCTACTAAGCCACCGGTTCGACAAACCATCGACGCAAAGCCCCGGAGCGATCCGGGGCTTTGTTGTTTCGGGGCATGGAATTCAACTCGCTTTGCAGTTGCGGCCCGTTGATTGCCGATTGACGGCCAGCAGCGGCAGGCGGACAATCCGCCCCCGGCGGAGGAAACCATGCAACAAGAACATTTCGACGTGCTGATCGTCGGCGCCGGGCTATCAGGCATCGGCGCCGGCTATCATCTGCAGACCAAGTGTCCGGCCAAGAGCTACGTCATCCTCGAGGGACGCGATTGCATCGGCGGCACCTGGGACCTCTTCCGCTATCCCGGCATCCGCTCTGACAGCGACATGTTCACGCTCGGCTATTCGTTCAAGCCGTGGACCGATCCGAAGGCGATCGCCGACGGGCCGCAGATCCTGAACTACGTGCGCGAGACTGCTAGCGAGAACGGCATCGACAAGCACATCCGCTTCCACCACCGCGTCAAGCGCGCGGCGTGGTCGACGCCGGATGCGCGCTGGACCGTCGAGGCCGAGCGCATCACGGGCGAGGGCGCGACCGAGCTGGTGCGCTTCACCTGCAACTTTCTATTCATGTGCTCAGGCTATTACAAATACGAAGCGGGCTATACGCCGGAGTTCAAGGGCGCCGCTGATTTCGCCGGCCGCATCGTGCATCCGCAGAAATGGACTGAGGACATCGACTACGCGGGCAAGCGTGTCGTCGTGATCGGCTCGGGCGCGACAGCGGTAACGCTGGTGCCGGAGCTCGCCAAGCAGGCGGAGCAGGTCACCATGCTGCAGCGCTCGCCGACCTATGTGGTGTCGCGGCCGGCGCAGGATATCCTCGCCAACAAGCTGCGCCGCAACCTGCCGGCGAAGTTCGCCTATCACCTGATCCGCTGGCGCAACGTGATGTGGGGGATGTTCTTCTTCCAGCTCAGCCGGCGCAGGCCGGCGAAGGTGAAGGATCTGATCCTCAAGGGCGTGCAGATGGCGCTCGGCCCGGACTACGACGTCGCGACCCACTTCACGCCGCGCTACAATCCGTGGGACCAGCGGCTGTGCCTCGTGCCCGATGGCGACCTCTTCAAGGCGATCCGCGAGCAGCGCGCCAGCGTCGTCACCAGCGAGATCGAGACCTTCACGCATGATGGCATCCGTCTGAAGGACGGCCGCGAGCTGGCGGCCGACATCATCGTGACGGCGACCGGGCTGGTGCTCCAGGTCGCCGGTGGCCTCGAGGTCAGCGTCGACGGCCGCTCCGTCGATTTCGCCAACACGCTGACCTACAAGGGCATGATGTATGCCGACGTGCCGAACATGGCCTCGGCCTTCGGCTACACCAACGCGTCCTGGACGCTGAAATGCGACCTCACCTGCGAATATGTCTGTCGCCTCATCAATTACATGGACCGGCACAATTTCCGCCAGTGCATGCCGCACAACGATGATCCCACTATCACCGCGCAGCCTTCGCTCGATTTCACCTCGGGCTACGTGCAGCGCTCGATCGCCAAGATGCCGAAGCAGGGCTCGAAGCGGCCCTGGCGGCTCCACCAGAACTACGCGCTCGACATCGTCTCGTTGCGCTTCGGTCGGATCGATGATGGCGTGATGCAGTATTCCTGATCTTGCTACGTAGGATACCGGGATAGCCCCGCGTTCGCTTGAGACGAATCGCGACTTGCGGTAGTATTTTTGCGCTGCAAGAAGTTTAGTTCCGACAACGTCTGAGTTTCGCGTAGTCGCCGTCTTAAGGGGAGCGCAGGACATGCACGTCCTTGCCCTGGTCACGCAAAAAGGCGGAAGCGGCAAGAGTACGCTGTCCGTTGGACTGGCGGTGGCAGCAATGGAGCGCGCTGAGCGTGTCGTTCTCATTGAGGCGGACGCGCAAGGTACGATCTCGAAATGGAAAGAGCGCCGCGATCTTCCCTATCCCCGCGTCGAGCGCGTTGCCGATCCTGCCGAGATCGAACCGTTGATCGCGCGGCTGAAGGCCGAAGGCGTCTCGCTTGCCATCATCGACACAGCTGCCACGACCAACGGCTTGGCGATGCGCGTCATCGCCTGCGCCGATCTCTGTCTCATCCCGGCGCGCCCGAGCCCGGCCGATATCGAAGCCGCAATTCCTACACTGATCGCCATTCGCAGGCTCAACCGCCGATTTGCCTTTATCCTCAATCAGACACCGACGCGAGGGTGCCGGCTGAGCGAAGCTGCCACATCGCTAAGCTCGCTCGGCGTGCTTGCACTCCCGTTTATTGCGCAGCGTAACGATCACCAGGATGCACTCGGAGCAGGGTTGGGCGTGACGGAGTTCGCACCGGCGGGCAAAGCTTCGGACGAAATTGTAAGTTTGTGGGGTTGGATCGCGGCGCACTTGGCCGAGGAGTCGGATGATTATGGGAAAGGCGCGCTCAAAGCTGCCTGCTGACGTTGCACGCACCAGGCGTCGCTCGCTGCTGGAACTGGCGGAGGAAGTGAGCCGTGCGGTCGACGAGGGCTTGGCCATGCCGCAGGGCTCAGTCGCCGTCTTCCCCCAAGATGCGCCGCATATTGCGCAAGAAGCGCCTGCTCCGATGACTGTTCCGGTACAAGAAGCGGCCAGCGTCATCGTTGCAAGACCTGAACGTTCGAGCAGCACTGATCTCATCGTGGCCATGGCTAAGGGATATCAAGCCTGCGCTTTGGACGGCATGAGCGCTACGCTCAACTTCGCCAACGACCTCGCAAAATCACGGCTGGCCAGTGTGACATCAGAGGCCAATGAAACCGTCGTCGTGGAAAGCGATCTCATCGACGCGATTGGGACTGCAGCCGAGTGTCGCACCGTCGTGCTCGAACTGATGAAGGTTAATGCGGGCGCGACCTTGGAGTATGCGCGGGAGCTAGGGCGTGCAAAGACTCTGGCAGAGTTGGTTGAGCTGTCGGGCACGCATGCGCGAAAGCAATGTGAGTTGGTCCTGAAGCAAACCGAGTTGCTGAGGTCGCTTGCTCAAAGCATGACAAAGCCCAGTGCCAGGTGATGCAGCTCGCCTGCGCGAAGGGCGGGACCAAAACCCGAGCGGTCGCCGAGATGGTCGGCGACGAGCGGGCCGACGATCGTGCCGAGGTCATGTCATCCTCTTGCGCGCGATGGCGTGCAGATCATCCTGTCTGCGTGGCGCGGCGGCGGCGGAATTCCTGCACGGGCACGCCGCCCCAGCCCCAATTGTCGGTGTCGACTTCCTCGATCACGACGAAGGTGGACTCGAGCGGCTTGCCGAGCACGTCGCGCAGCAGCTCGCTCGACCCCTTGATCAGTGCGGCCTTCTCCTCCGCCGTGAGCGACGCCGCACCCGGCGCCGTTCCCTCGCGGGTCACTTTAATGGTGACGATGGGCATCGTGGTTCTCCTCCTCTCAGTGGCCGGCGCTCTGGCCGCCGTCGACATGCAGAATTTCGCCGGTGACAAAGGAGGCGCCCTCGAGATAGAGCACGGCATCGACGATGTCAGACATCTCCCCCATATGGCCGACCGGGTGCAGTGCGTCGAGCTGGGCATGCGTCGCGACCGGGTGCATCGGCGACTTGATGATGCCGGGCGACACCGCATTCACGCGGATGCCGCGCCTGGCGTATTCGATCGCGAGCGACTTGGTCGCGGCGTTCAGCCCACCCTTGCTCAGCGAGGCCAGCACCGAGGGCACATTCGAATTGGCCTGATCGACCAGCGTCGTCGTGATTTGGACGACGTGGCCAGACCCCTGCTTCTCCATTTCGGCGATGGCAAGCTGCGTGATGTTGAAGAAGCCCGCGACATTGGTGCCCATAACTGCGGCATAGTCCTCGGCCGTGTACTGGGTGAACGGTTTTGCGACGAAGATGCCCGCGTTGTTGACCAGCGTGTCGACTCGGCCGAAGCGGGCGATCGCTTGCGACACCACGCGCTCTGCGGTGGACCGCTCGGCGATGTCGCCTGCAACGGCGAGGACGTCGTCGTCACCCGACGGCTTGATGGAGCGCGCCGTTGCGACGACGCGATAGTTGCGATCGCGAAAACCCTGGACCAGGGCGGCGCCGATACCCTGCGATGCACCGGTGATGATGGCGACCTTCTGCTCGATACCCATGACGGGCTCCTGTTGTTGGCTTGAAAACCTGCGCCAGCGGCGGCTGGCTTGGGCGTTGAGGTACGCTGCGGCGGCTTGCTTGCGAATATCCGCTGCCCGGCAGACACTCTTTCGCGACGCGAACGAATGCCGGATCGATCCTTGCGGAGGTTGTCGCAGCCGGCGCAAACGCCTAGCTTTCAGCCGAAATCTCAGGGGGCTGCGGCGAGCGCATGGATCGTCTGGACGCGATGAAGGTGTTTGTCCTTGCGGTGGACGAGGGCAGCTTGGCTGCCGCAGGACGCAAGCTCGGCCGATCGCCGGCTGCGGTGAGCCGCGCCATCGCCTTTCTGGAGCAGCGGGTCGGCGCCGAGCTGCTGCACCGGACGACACGCTCGATCAAGCTGAGCGAGGAAGGCGAGCGTTATGTCGCGATCTGCCGCCGCGTGCTCACCGATCTGGAGGAGGCCGAGGACATCGCGGCCGGACCGCGCACGGCTCCGCGTGGTCTGCTCACGATCACCGCTCCGGTGGTCTCCGGCGAGATGGTACTGCGGCCGATCCTCGACGCGTTTCTCGACGCCTATCCGACCGTATCGGCAAAACTCCTGCTGTTCGACCGTGCGGTCAATCTGATCGAGGAAGGCGTCGATATCGCGCTTCGCATCGGTCCGCTGGCGGATTCGGCGATGGTGGCGATGCGGGTCGGCGGGATCAGCCGCGTCGTGGTGGCAGCTCCCCGCTACCTGAAACAACATCCGCGCATCGCCGAGCCGGGCGATCTCGCCAAACACCAGATCGTCGCGATGGCGCATCTGCCCAATTCCTGGACCTTTGCGCCGCAGCCGGGCTCATCGGCGCCGCGCACCGTGCAGTTCACCCCGCGGCTCGTCGTCAACAGCACCTATGCGGCAGTGGCCTCCACTGTGGCCGGGCGCGGCGTGGCGCGGATGTATTCGTACCAAGTGGCCGAGCAGGTCGCGCGCCGCGAGCTCGAGATCGTGCTGGCGGACGACGAGGATCCGGAGATGCCGGCGCATCTGATCTGCCCGCAGGGCCGGCTTTCGGTGCCCAAGGTGCGCGCCTTCACCGACTTCGCCGTGCCCCGGCTGAAGAAGCAGTTTGCGCTGCTGAAGCAGAGCACCAAGGCGCGTTGAGCCGCTTCATGCCCCCGCAATGCGCGTTTTCGCGTATACGGCGGGGCGGCTGAATCGGCGATGGTTCCTGAACGGTTAACGCCGATTTAACGGATGAGTCCTACCCTGTCTCGGCCGGGGTTACTCGCAAGGCCGAGGTGAGCCCAATGGAAGCCCAGAGAATAGCGGTCGACGCCGTCGTCGCGCTGACCGATTGCGACCGCGACGCCGTCATCGCCTTCATCCGCCGCCTCTATCTCGCCGGCGTCACCGACCCCAAGCGCCTGACCTTCAAGGGGCTGCAGGCGCTGTCGCGGGCTTGATTCGGCTCGTTTCGGCCGGTTTGGACCCCAGTCCATCCCCTTGCTCTCCCCGGCGTGATTGCAACCCAGCGGTGAATATCTTGCCGCTCCGGCCGGGTCGGGCTACACGACACCCCGGCTGGGTCACTTGGGGATTGGGGAAATGTTGAAACAGCTTTTTGCGCCGCAGCTCGTCATTTTGTACGTGCTTGCGGCTTCGACGATTTACGTCCACTTCCGCGGCAAGCAGCGGCTGCGCTTCGCGCGCCAGCTCGGCGATCACTCGACCTATCTCGCACCTTACAATGTGCTGATGTATGCGGGCTCGGCGGTGCCGAACAAGCCGGTGATCTCGGTCGATCAGTTTCCGGAGCTGAAGCCCCTCCGCGAGAACTGGGAGACCATCCGCGACGAAGCTGTGCGCCTGTTCGATGAAGGTTTTATCCGCGCGGCGGCGAAGAACAACGATTGGGGCTTCTACTCGTTCTTCAAGAGCGGCTGGAAGCGGTTCTACCTGAAATGGTACGACGACTTCCTGCCGTCGGCGAACACGCTGTGCCCGAAGACGGTGGAGCTACTCAAATCGATCCCGAGCGTGCATGGCGCGATGTTCGCGATGCTGCCGCCCGGCGGCAAGCTCGGCGCTCACCGTGATCCCTTCGCCGGGTCTCTGCGCTATCACCTCGGCCTGGTCACGCCGAACTCGAACAAGTGCCGGATCCTCGTCGATGGCGTCGAATGCGTCTGGCGTGATGGCGAGGCCTTCATGTTCGACGAGACCTTCATCCACAGCGCCGAGAATGCGACCGACGTCAACCGCATCATCCTGTTCTGCGACGTCGAGCGCCCGATGAAGTACGGCTTCATGACCGCGATCAACCGCTGGGTCAGCCATCACATCGTCAAGGCGTCGGCGACCCAGAATGTCGACGGTGAGCACGTCGGCGTGCTCAACAAGGTGTTCGGCAAGCTCTACGAGATCCACCTCGCCAGCCGCAAGGTGAAGGAGTGGAACCGCAACGTCTACTACACGCTGAAATACGCGCTGGCGGCGCTGATCCTCGGCCTCATCGTGTATTCGGCACTGAACTGAGGCAAATGCGCGGGGCGGATCAGCGAAGCTTGGTCGGCCGTTGCCTCATCTCGATCCGCCCTAGCGCGATCGTCTGATCTCGGTCGGCATTGTCTAGTGATGGTGCTTGTGCTTGTGCCCTGCGGAGCCGTCGGGACGCTGATAGCCCCGTAACTCTGCATATCGCTGCATCTGGCTCTGATCGAGCACGGCAGCGGTTGAGAGGTGGTATTTGAGGTGGCTCTCGCGGAGCTGCCCCTGAGTTTCGGCAATGGCGCCAATGCTGGTCTTGAGCGCTTCCGATGTGACCCTACGGGAAGAGAAGAGGTCTTCCAGCGCTCTCTCTTGCTCGACGAGCTTGTTACCCAGCGGAACGGCTTCCTGTTTCATGGCATCGAACAGCCGTTGAACCTCGGCGCGCTGATCGGCGGTCAGGCCGAGACGATCACTGAGCTCGAGGACGTGGCTGGGACCGGGATATCCATTGAGCTCCGCAGCGAGAGCCAGGCCCATACCGCGTCCGGCGCGGAGATCGTCGATCTGTTGCTGTGACAGCGCCTTGATGGGGCGCTTCTCAAGGCCGGCATAGGGTTGACTGGACTGCGCGCCGGCTGTGCTGCCCGTGAGGAGGAGGGAGGCTGCAAGCAGAAGGACGCGGTTCATGAATCTGGCTCCCACAAAATGGAGCCGGCCGATGTCGAAGCATCGAACCCGGCTGTGACGTGACACCTGTCGCGATCGAGTGATCCCGGAGCACAAATCTTGCTGGATCGTCCGGCCCATGGCAACAAAGATCGTCGTGATTGAGTTGCCGAATGTGGAGCAGGTGATGGCCTCTTTGCCGACCGCGAATACTGAGATCACGCAGTTCTTCCGCCGATGGCTGGACACCTTCGCGGGTTATGTCCGAGAGGTCGATTACGCCTCGGCGCGGCCGCTCTTCGATCCGGACGTGCTCGCCTTCGGCACCCATAGCGACGTCATCCCCGGCCTCGATCAATGGGTCAAAACCCAATGGGACAATGTCTGGCCGAAGACGACCGACTTCCGTTTCGTCCTCGATCAGACCTCCGTTCTGGCATCACCGGACGGTATGATGGCAACCGTCGTCGCGCCGTGGACGAGCACGGGCTATCATCCCGATGGCAGCACGTTCGCGCGCCCAGGCCGCGCGACGATGGTGTTTTCGAGGAACGGCGATGGCTGGCTGTGCGTGCATTCGCATATGTCGCTCAATCGCGGTGTGCCGCAGGCGAGCCACGCCAATCGGCCGGTAAAGGCCTGGTAGCTCGACCGCGTGCACGATCGACATGCAAAAGGCCCCATTCCGGGGCCTTTTGAGTTCGAGCTGCAGCGAGCCTTATTCCGGCTGGCCGATGCTGACCTTCAGCGTGCCGATGCCGTCGACGCCGCATTCGAGCTTGTCGCCAGGCTGGAGCTGCGACACGCCGGCGGGCGTGCCGGTCATGATGATGTCGCCGGCGGCGAGCTTCACCTGCTGGGAGAGCTGCCAGATGATCTCGGGCACGTTCCAGATCAACTCGGTGAGGTCGCCCTTCTGCGCTTCCTTGCCGTCGACCGTCAGCCAGATCTTGCCCTTGGAGGGATGGCCGATCTTCGAGGCCGGCTGCAGCGCGGAGCAGGGCGCCGAATAGTCGAACGACTTGCCGATCTCCCACGGGCGCTCCTTCTTGCGCGAGGCGATCTGGAGATCGCGCCGGGTGAGGTCGATGCCGACGGCGTAGCCGTAGACGTGGTCCAGAGCCTTGTCGGCGGGAATGTTCAGTCCACCGCTCTTCATCGCGACGACCAGCTCGACCTCGTGATGCAGATCCTTGGTCAGAGGCGGATAGGGAATGGTGGCGCCGTCGGGCACCAGCATGTCGGCATGCTTGGCGAAGAAGAACGGCGGGGCGCGCTCGTCATTGCCCATCTCGCGGATGTGCTCGAGATAGTTGCGGCCGACGCACCAGATGCGGCGTACCGGATAACGGCCGCTCTCGCCGACGACGGGAAGCGAAGCCTGGGGCGGAAGCGGGATGACGTAGGAGGCGGCGTTCATGCGGGTCTCGCTGCTCTTGAGGTGGAACGAACTCTATGCGGTTGCGCTGATCGGCGCCAGAGCGCCGGCGTCGTGATGCTGCAGGCGGAAGAACGAGGCATAGCGGCCGCCGCGACGGAGCAGCTCGTCATGGCGGCCCTGCTCGACGATCTCGCCGCCTTCGACCACCAGGATGCTGTCTGCGTGCATGATGGTGTGCAGGCGGTGCGCGATCACGATGGTGGTGCGGTTCTGGCAGAGATGCTCGATCGCCTCCTGCACCTGCCGCTCGGATTCGGAATCGAGCGCGGCAGTGGCTTCGTCCAGGAGGATGATCGGCGCGTTCTTGAGCAGCGCGCGCGCGACCGCAATGCGCTGGCGCTGTCCGCCCGAGAGCTGGGTGCCGTGCTCGCCGACGGGCGTGTCGTAGCCGAGCGGAAAGCCCGTGATGAAGTCGTGCGCGCAGGCCGCCTTCGCCGCCTCGACGATCTCGTCCTCGCTGGCGTCCGGCTTGCCGAAGGCGATGTTGTTGCGGATGGTGTCGCGGAACAGATAGACGTCCTGGCCGACATAGGCGGTCTGGGCGCGCAGCGATTTGCGCGAGACCGACGAGATCGGCTGGCCGTCGATCACGATGTCGCCCTGCGTCACCTCGTAGAAGCGCAGGAGCAGGCCCAGCACGGTCGACTTGCCGCCGCCGGAGGGGCCGACCAGCGCAGTCACCTTGCCGGGCTCCGCGACGAAGCTCATCCGGTTGAGCACCGTCTCGCCCGAGCGATAGGAGAAACTGACATCGCGCAGCTCGATACGGGCATCTGTCAGCTTCAGCGCCGGCTTGTCATCGTCGGACTGCTCGCTCGCGGGGCTGTCGACGACCTCGAGCAGCATACGGGCGCCGACGAGCTGGCTGTTGAGATCGATGTTGAGCCGGGCCAGCCGCTTGGCCGGCTCGGTCGCCATCAGGAATGCGGTCATGAAGGAGAAGAACGCGCCGGGCGTGGCGTTCAGCGCGACCACGGCATAGCCGCCATACATCAGGCAGCCCGCGACGGCGAAGCCGCCCAGCATCTCCATCAGCGGGTTGGAGCGGTTGGCGACGCGGGCCATCTTGTTGGCGTTGCGCTCGACGACCGCGATGTTCTCGTCGATGCGCCTCTGCATGGTCTCTTCGAGCGTGAACGCCTTGACGGTGCGGATGCCCTGAAGCGATTCCTGCATCGTCTCCATGATGTCGGCGGTGCCGGTGAACTGGTTGAAGGCGAGGCCCTTGATGCGCTTGACCAGCTTGCGCAGCACCAGCATCGCCGGGGGCACTGCGACGAGGCCGATGAACGACATCAGCGGATCCTGCCACACCATCACGCCGATCATGGCGAGCAGCATCAGGAGGTCGCGCCCGACGGCGTTGACCAGCATGTTGAGGACGTCGGTGATCGACTTGGCGCCGGCGGTCAGCCGCGCCAGGAATTCGGAGGAGTGCCGCTCGGAAAAGAAGCCGACGCTCTCGCGCATCAGCTTGGCGAACAGCTGGCGCTGGTTGGTGGCGAGGATGGCGTTGCTGATCTTGGTCAGGATCACCATGTGGCCGTAGGTCGCCACGCCTTTGATGAAGAGCAGAACGACCGTGATCCCCGAAAACATCGCGATGCCCGGGATGTTCTTGTCGACATAGGCCTGGTTGATGACCTGGCCGAGCACGTAGGTCGCGCCTGCGGTCGCACCGGCCGCCAGCGCCATCAGCGCGAAGGCCACGAGGTAGCGCCGCCAGTAGATGATTCCCTGTTCCGTGATCAGGCGGCGAATCAGGACCGCTGCCGCGTAGGGATCGTCGGTGATTTTCTTTGGAAACTGGGCCATCCGGTGTCCATTGACGGCGCAGGACAAAAGCCTGCCCGCGCGTCAGGGATCGATGGGCCTCTGTGCCCGCTCAAGCCGGGTTTTTCAAGCCCAATTAAGGGCTTGCGCTTGGGATGATTCTAGGCGGAGGCGGCGTGGCGGAGCTCGCCGTGGCGCTCGCGGAACAACTTGTCCTCCCAGGCCAGCGCATGGGCTGCGATGGTCTCGAGGTCGTCGTATTGCGGCCGCCAGTCGAGCAGGCTGCGGATGCGGCTGGTGTCGGCGACCATGGTCATGATGTCGCCGGGCCGGCGCGGGGCGTATTGCACGGCGAAGCTGCGGCCCGAAACCCGGCGCACCGCGTCGATGGTCTCCAGCACCGAATAGCCGCGGCCATAGCCGCAATTGAGCGTGGACGAGGCGCCGCCATTGCGCAGATAAGCGAGTGCCGAGCGATGGGCCTGCGACAGGTCGGTGACGTGGATGAAGTCGCGGATGCAGCTGCCGTCCGGGGTCGGATAGTCGGTGCCGAACACGTCAATCTTGGCGCGCTGGCCGGTGGCGGCCTCAACCGCAATCTTGAGCAGGTGCGTGGCGCCGACGGTGGCTAGCCCAATGCGCGCCTGGGGATCGGCGCCGGCGACGTTGAAGTAACGCAAGGTCACGTATTGCATGCCGTAGGCGGCAGCGACGTCGTGCAGCATGATCTCGGTCATCAGCTTCGAGGAGCCGTAAGGCGACAGCGGCCGCGTCGGCGCATGCTCGGGCACCGGCACCTGATCCGGATTGCCGTAGACCGCAGCGGTCGAGGAAAAGATGAAGCGGCCGATGCCGCGCTTGACCGCCACGTTGAGCAGGTTACGCGCAGTGGTGAAGTTGTTGCGGTAATAGCCGAGCGGATCGCGCATCGAATCCGGCACGACGACCGAGCCTGCGAAATGGATGATGCTCTCGATGTCGTGCTGGGCGATCACGCCTTCGAGCAGGTTCTCGTCGCCGGCATCGCCGATGAACAGCGGCACGCCTTCGGGCAGGTAGGCCGAGAAACCGGTGGAGAGATCGTCGATCACGACGACGTCCTCGCCGGCTTCCGCCAGCGCGAGAACCGTATGACTTCCGATATAGCCGGCGCCGCCGGTGACTAGCACAGTCATGATCTCACCCGTCTTCGATCAACGCGCAAGGCTAGCGCTTGCGTGGTGAAGAGGGGGTATCGGAGCGGCTGAACTGGTCACTATGCTTAATGTTGCGTATAGGGACTTTGCGAAATGGAGTGTGACGTGGCGGGTTTCCCCGGCGATCTCGAATTGATCGTGCCAAATCTGCACAGGCGCTATTCCGGGGTCACCGCGACCAACCGGATGGTGGCGCCGCGGCTGGCAAAGCTGTACCGCGCCGCCTGGTTCGGCTCGGACGCGCCGGCGGGGATCGCGCGCCTGAGCATCGGAGATCTCCTCAAGCTCTGGCGCCGCAAGCGGCCTGTGATCTGGCATGCGCGCCGCAACAACGAGATGATCGCGGGCGTTGGCTTGCGCGCGCTCGGCTGGCCGCTCAAGCTCGTGTTCACCTCGGCGGCGCAGCGGCATCACAGCTGGATCACGCGCTGGCTGATCCGGCGCATGGACGCGATCATCGCAACGTCAGATCTCTCGGCCTCGTTCCTGAAGGTGAAGGCGACGGTGATCCCGCACGGCGTCGACACCGACGTCTACGCGCCGCCCGCCGATCGCGCTGCGGCTTTCGCGGAAGCCGCGCTGCCCGGCCGTTACGCCATCGGCTGCTTCGGTCGCGTCCGTGCGCAGAAGGGCACCGATCTGTTCGTCGATGCGATGTGCCGTCTGCTGCCGCGTTATCCGGATTTCACTGCTGTCATCGTCGGGCAGGTCACGGCCGAGCAGACGCCCTTTGCCAACGACCTGAAGAAGCGCATCGAAGCAGCAAACCTGCAATCGCGCGTCGTCATCACCGGCGAGCTGCCGATCGAAGCAGTGCAGCGCTGGTATCAGCGCCTGACCATCTACGCCTTCACCTCGCGCAACGAAGGCTTTGGGCTGACGCTGATCGAGGCGATGGCGGCGGGCAGCGCGCTCGTGGCCGCGCGCGCCGGCGCGGCCGAGCTCGTCGTCGAGGATGGTGTCACCGGAGTGCTCATCCCGACGGGAGATGCCGACGCACTGGCGGCAGCGCTGGAGCCGCTGATGCGCGATGTGGCCGTGGCGACCGCGATGGGCGAGCGCGGGCGGGCGCGGGTGCTCAAGAAGTTCAGCCTCGATGCCGAGGCGGCGCGGATCGGCGCGGTCTATCGGCCGCTGCTCTGAGGCCGTTTTCGCCTGTCGCAAACAAAACCGCGAAAACAACCCCATGCACAGTAGCCGGGGTCAGCAAAATCAAGGAGTTGGCGGAGAGTTCGAGACATTGCGGATTTTTCGAACGAATTTTGACTCGTCGGGCAAAACAGTGGCAGGATGTCATCATCGGCGCGAGCCACGATCGCCTCAGTTCGTCACCCGCTTCCCGCTTCCCCCAGCACCCTCTCCGCAATCCCCACCACCTCGCTTGCCGCAATATTCCGCATGCAGCGGTGGTCGTTCACCTTGCAGACCGTGCTCTGGCAGGGCTGGCAGGACAGCTTTTCCTTGTCCTGCACCAGTGTCGCGGCGAGGCCGTTCAGCGGGGCCCAGAGATAGGGGCTGGTGGGACCGAAGATGCCCATGGTCGGCGTGCCCAGGGCGGCTGCGATGTGCATCAGGCCGGAATCGTTGGAGATGGCAACGCCGGCGGCGGCCATGGCGAGGATGCCATTGCGCAAGTCCGAGCCGGTGAGATCGCGGACGCCCGGGCCGCCGGCGGCGACGATCTCCTGGGCGAGCTCCTTTTCGGCGGGACCGCCGACCACCCAGACCTCGAGGCCGCGCTCGACCAGCAGGCGAGCGGCTTCGGGATAAGAGGTCCAGCGCTTGGAGACGCCGACCGAGCCCGGGGCGAGCGCCACCGCAGCGCCGGCGCCGAGACCATTGGCCTCGCGCCAGCGGGCGATCTGTTCGGCCGGGACGCGCAGTTGCGGCACCGGCCATTCCGCCGGCAAGGGCGCGCCGTCTGGCTGGGCTAGGGCGGCGTTCTTGTCGATGAAGCGGGGCAGCTTCTTCTCACCCCAGCGCCAGCGGTTGAGCAGGCCGAACCGGAGCTCGCCGACGAAGCCGATCCGTTCAGGAATACCGGCGAGTGCCGGCGCGATGGCCGCCTTCCAGGTCCGGGGCAGCACCAGGGCAGTGCCGTAGTTCCGCTTCCGCAGCAGCCCCGCCAGACCGAACTGGCGTGCGACGGCGAGCCGGCTGCGCGGCATGTCCCACACGATGCCGGCGCGGACCCCGGGCATGTAATCGACCAGCGGGGCGCACAGGGAGGTGGTGAGGAGATCGACCGGCCGGTTCGGCCAGCGCTCCTTAAGGACCCGCACGACGGTGTGATTCCGCACGAAATCGCCGATCCACATGTAGGGGACGATCAGGATCGGGCGTGTGTCGCTCCGATCTGCATCACTGCCAAGTTGCGAATCAATATTCATTCGTTATGAGGGCCGAACACGTGCCGATATGGCGGCTCGGTTAGCCGCTCCGGGCCGGCAGGTAAAGGCGGCAGAAGAGCAATCCCAAAACAGCTTACACTTTGGCGGATCATGCGCTAGGGCAGGATCGGGCACCTAAAATCGGGCAGGTAGGTGGAATGTTGCTGGTGACCGGCGGGGCCGGTTTTATCGGATCGAACGTCGTCGCCGCGCTGAACGAGGCCGGTCGCAGCGACGTCGTGATCTGTGATCTCCTCGGAGCCGAAGGCAAGTGGCGCAATCTCGCCAAGCGGCAGCTTGTGGATATCGTTCCCCCGACCGAGCTGATTGACTGGCTGAATTGCCGCAAGCTGGAGGCCATGATCCATCTCGGGGCGATTTCCGCGACCACGGCGACCGACGGTGATCTCGTCGTCGAGACCAATTTCCGCCTGTCGATGCGCCTGCTGGACTGGTGCACGATGAATGCCGTGCCGTTCATCTACGCGTCCTCGGCGGCGACCTATGGCGACGGCACGGAAGGCTTCGACGACGATTCCTCGCTGCCGGCGCTGAAGAAGTTGCGGCCGATGAATCTCTACGGCTGGAGCAAGCACCTGTTCGATCTCGCTGTCGCCGAACGTGTGGCGCGCGGCGATCGGCTCCCGCCGCAATGGGCCGGCCTGAAATTCTTCAACGTGTTCGGCCCCAACGAATATCACAAGGGCTCGATGATGAGCGTGCTCGCGCGGCGCTTTGACGACGTGAGGGCAGGCCGCGTCGTGCAGCTGTTCAAGTCGCATCGCGAGGGCATCGCCGACGGCGACCAGCGCCGTGATTTCATCTATGTCGACGACGTCGTGCGCGTCGTCCTGTGGCTGCTCGCGACGCCGTCGGTGTCCGGCCTGTTCAACGTCGGCACCGGCAAGGCGCGCAGCTTCAAGGACCTGATGCTGGCTGCCTATGCCGCGCTCGGCGCCAAGCCCAACATCGAATATATCGACATGCCCGAGCAGATCCGCGGCGCTTACCAGTATTTCACCCAGAGCGAGGTCGATCGTCTGCTCCGCGCCGGCTATAACGGCGGCTTCACGACGCTCGAGGACGCGGTGAAGGCCTATGTCGGGGATTATCTCGACCGGCCCGACCGCTTTCGCTGAGGCCCTTTCGACCATGCCGACGCCCATTCTCGATTTCGATGCCCTCGCGCAAGCCATCTCAGGCCGTACGGTGCTGTGCATCGGCGACATCATGCTGGACGAGTTCGTCTACGGCGAGGTGTCGCGGATCTCGCCGGAAGCGCCGGCGCCCGTCATCGCCGCCCAGCGCAGCGAGATCCACGTCGGCGGCGCCGGCAACGTCGCGCGCAACGTCGCTTCGCTGGGCGCGCGCTGCATCTTCGTCGGCCTCGTCGGCGAGGACGACGCCGGTGCGCGGCTCGAGGCCGCGCTCAATGATCAAGCCGGCATCGAGAGCGTGCTGGTGCGCGACGCCTCGCGGCCGACCACGCGAAAGGTCCGCTTCGTCTCCGAACATTTTTCCACGCACATGCTGCGCGCGGATTGGGAGCAGGCGCTGGCTGCGTCCGACGAGATCGAAACGAAGTTGATCGACGCGATCCTGCCGCAGATCGCGCGCGCCGATATCGTGCTGCTGTCCGATTATGCCAAGGGCGTGCTGACGGCGCGCGTGATCCGCCACACCATCGATGCCGCGCGCAAGCTAGGCAAGCCCGTCATCGTCGATCCCAAGAGCCTGAACTGGGCGATCTATCGCGGCGCCACGCTGCTCACGCCCAACCGCAAGGAATTTTCGGAAGCGACCCGCAGCCGCGCCGACACGGTGCAGAGCATCGTCGAGGCCAGCGAGGACGTGATGCGGCTCGCCGACTGCGAGGCGATCCTGGTCACCCAGGGCGAGCACGGCATGACCATGGTGCCGCGGAATGGCGGGGCCGTCCACGTGCCGGCCGTCCCGGTGAAGGTGCGCGACGTCTCGGGCGCCGGTGACACCGTCGCCGCTGCGGTTGCGGTGTCGCTCGCGGCCGGCGCGGACTGGGACACGGCACTGCGCATGGCCAACGCCGCCGCCGCCGTCGCGGTCGGCAAGCAGGGCACCGCCAGCGTCAGCGCGGCCGAGCTGCGACGCAAGATCCTGCCGCATGCCACGCTCGCGGCCGAAGAGAAGATCGTGCTCGACCCGGCAGCACTCGACGCGCAGCTCGCCGAATGGAAAAGGCAGGGCCTGCGCGTCGGCTTCACCAACGGCTGTTTCGACATCCTTCATCCCGGCCACGTCAAGGTGCTGACCGCGGCGCGCGCCGCCTGCGACCGCCTGATCGTGGGGCTCAACAGCGACGCCTCGGTGCGGCGGCTGAAAGGTGCCGATCGTCCGGTCCAGGACGAGCGCGCGCGTGCCGAGGTGCTCGCCGCACTGGAGGCCGTCGATCTCGTCGTCATCTTCACTGAGGACACGCCGATCGACCTGATCACCAGGATCAAGCCCGGCGTGCTGGTGAAGGGCGGCGATTACACACGCGAACAGGTCGTCGGCCATGAGGTGGTCGAGGCCGCGGGCGGGGCGGTCGTGCTGGTCGACATTCTCCAGGGCTTCAGCACGACGGCGCTGGTGCATCGCGCCAGGGGAGGGAGCAAGTGACGGCGCTCGCCCGCGAAACGACCAGCGAGATGTTGCATCGCCGTCTGCGCAGCCCCGCTGCCTGGCGCGAGACCGTCGATCTGTTTGCGATCCTGACCGCGGCCTCGCTGCCCTGGTCGACATCGCTTGCGGGGATATTCAACGCGCTGATGCTGATCTGCATGGTGCCGTTCCTCGATCTACGCGATTTCCTGCAGTCCTTGAAGCGTCCGATCTGCATTGCGCCGATCGCGCTGGTCGTTCTCGCGCTGCTGGGGACGCTGTGGTCGGATGCCCCGTGGGGCGCGCGCTTCTATGCGGTTAATCCGACCGTCAAGCTGCTCGTGCTGCCGGTCCTGCTCTATCATTTCGAGCGCTCGCCGCGTGGCCACTGGATATTCATCGCCTTCCTGGTGTCCTGCGCCTTGCTGTCGGTGATGTCCTGGCTGGTCGCCTTCTACCCGAACCTCGCGCTCAAGACCGATCCGCCCGAGCGCGGCATCTTCGTCAAGAACTACATTGACCAGAGCCAGGAATTCGCGCTTTGCGCGGTGGCGCTCGCCTATCCGATCGTGATGCTGTTGCGCGAGAAGCGATACTGGTTCGCCGCGTTGCTGACGGCGCTGGCGCTTAGCTTCTTCATCAATATGACCTTCGTGGTGGTGTCGCGCACCGCGCTCGTCACCATTCCGATCATGTTCGGCGTGTTTGCACTGCTTCACCTCAAATGGCGCAGCATCGCGATCATCTCCGGCGCGCTGCTCGTCGGCGCCGTTCTCGCCTGGCAGGCCTCGCCGCAATTGCGCCACACCGCCGAGAGGTTTACCACCGATTACACCGGCTATGTGGAACGGGGCGAGGCAACCTCCATGGGCATGCGGCTCGAGTTCTGGCGGAAGTCGCTCGGCTTCTTCGCGGAGGCGCCGATCCTGGGGCACGGCACCGGTTCGACCCGCGGGTTGTTCGAACGCGTCGCGACGCCCGCCGGTCAGGGGCGGGCGTCAGCCGAGGTGATCGGCAACCCGCACAACCAGACGCTGAACGTTGCGGTGCAATGGGGCGCGATCGGCGTCGCCATTCTCTACGCGATTTGGATATTGCATCTGCGGTTGTTTCGCGGCGACGGGCTTGCCAATTGGATCGGACTCCTAGTCGTGGTGCAGAACGTCTTCACCTCGCTGTTCAACTCGCATTTGTTCGACTTCCACGAGGGCTGGATGTACGTCATTGGCGTCGGCGTCGCCGGCGGAATGGTGATCCGGGAACAACAGCTCGGGGCGAAGATGAGGGAAGCCGGTTCCTGAGGGGCCACGCGGCTGGCAAGTCTTGTCGAGATGGGCTATCAGCGCGGTCAAGTTGCATTTAACTGGGTTTTCATCGGTCGGCGGATGACGCGACTTTCGCATCTCACCTCGCGCAATTTCCTGATCGCGCTCCACGACCTGCTGGCAACCACGGCGGCGCTTTTTGCCGCCTTCTATCTGCGATTCGAGGGTGGCGACGATTTCTACGCTCGATTGCCGCTGCTGTTCCAGATCCTGCCCTACTTCCTCGCCTTCAGCGTGGTCGTGTTCTTCCTCTGCAATCTGACCACGACGAAATGGCGTTTCATCTCGCTGCCTGACGCGCTGAACATCATTCGCGCGGCGACCGTGCTCACGGTTGCGCTGCTCGTGCTCGACTACATCCTCGTTGCCCCCAACGTTCGCGGCGCCTTCTTTCTCGGCAAGGTGACGATCGTCCTCTACTGGTTTCTCGAGATCTTCTTCCTCAGCGCGCTGCGCATGGCGTACCGCTACTTCCGCTATACGCGGGTGCGGCGTCACGCGAGGGGCGGGGAGGCCGCGCCGACGCTGCTGATCGGCCGCGCCGCGGATGCCGAAGTGCTGCTGCGCGGCATTGAGAGCGGAGCGATCAAGCGCATCTGGCCGATCGGCGTCTTGTCACCATCGCCTGCCGATCGGGGCCAGCTCATTCGCAACGTGCCGGTGCTGGGCGGCATCGACGACGTCGAGGATGTGATCTCGGATTTCGCCAAGCGCGACAAGCCCATCGCGCGCCTCATCATGACACCATCGGCTTTCGAGCCGGAGTCGCATCCGGAATCGATCCTGATGCGGGCGCGCAAACTGGGTGTGATCGTGAGCCGGATGCCCTCGCTGGAGAGCGGCGATACGCCAAGGCTCACGGCGGTTGCGGTCGAGGACCTCCTGCTGCGTCCGAGCGAGAAGATCGACTATGCGCGCCTGGAGGCCTTGATCAGGAGCAAGGCCGTGATCATCACCGGCGGCGGCGGCTCGATCGGATCCGAGATCTGCGAGCGTGTCGTCGCCTTCGGCGCGGCACGTCTCTTGATCGTGGAAAATTCCGAGCCGGCTCTCTACGCGGTCACCGAGGCGCTGGCCGCGCGTGGTGCCACCGCACAGATCGAAGGCCGGATTGCCGACATTCGCGACCGCGAGCGCGTCATGCGCCTGATGGCCGAGTTCAAGCCCGACATCGTCTTCCATGCCGCGGCGCTCAAGCACGTGCCGATCCTCGAGCGCGATTGGAGTGAGGGCGTCAAAACCAACATCTTCGGTTCCATCAACGTCGCGGACGCCGCCGTTGCCGCCGGCGCCGAGGCGATGGTGATGATCTCTACCGACAAGGCAATCGAGCCGGTGTCGATGCTCGGCCTCACCAAGCGCTTTGCCGAAATGTACTGCCAGGCGCTCGATCGCGACCTCGCAGCCGGAGCGAGCGGCAGCAAGCCGCCGATGCGGCTGATCTCGGTCCGGTTTGGCAACGTGCTGGCCTCGAACGGGTCGGTGGTGCCGAAGTTCAAGGCCCAGATCGAGGCCGGCGGGCCGGTGACGGTAACTCATCCCGACATGGTCCGTTACTTCATGACCATCCGCGAGGCCTGCGATCTCGTCATCACCGCGGCGACGCATGCGCTTGGGACGCAGCGTCCCGACGTCTCGGTCTACGTGCTCAACATGGGCCAGCCGGTGAAGATCGTCGATCTCGCCGAGCGCATGATCCGCCTGTCCGGGCTGCAGCCGGGCTACGACATCGAAATCGTGTTCACCGGCATGCGGCCGGGCGAGCGCCTGCACGAGATCCTGTTTGCCTCGGAGGAGCCGACCCGCGAGATCGGCGTGCCCGGCATCATGGCCGCGCAGCCGAACGAGCCTCCGATGCAGACGCTGCGCAAATGGAATGCGGCGCTTGAGCAGGCGATCGCGCGCGACGATCGCGCCACCATCAGGACCATCCTGAAGGATGCCGTGCCGGAATTTGGATCCACGGCGGCCTGACCATTGTTGCGCAATCCAGCGCTCGGGGAGCGACGATGAGCGAACGCAAACCGGTCGTGCTGGTGACGGGAGCGAGCGGCTTCATCGGCCGTCACCTCGGGCAGGCGCTGGTGCGCAAGGGATGGTCGGTCCGCCCCGTCGTCCGCAAGCGGCAGGGCATCGACGGCGAGGTCGTGGTCGAATCGATCGGCCCCGACACCGACTGGCGGGCCGCGCTCGAGGGGGTGGAGGCGGTCGTCCACCTTGCCGCGCGCGTGCATCACAGGCGCGAGGAGCATGCAGCCCAGCTCTACCAGGACGTCAACACCGCCGGCACGGTGCACCTGGCGCGCGCTGCGGCGAAGGCGGGCGTGCGCCATTTCATCTTCATCAGCACCGTGCTGGTGCATGGCCGCAGCAACGAGGGCAGGGCCCCGTTCAACGAGAACGACGTCCCGACGCCGCGCGGCCTCTACGGGACGTCCAAGGCGGCGGCCGAGGCAGGCCTGAGGACGCTCGCGGGCGAGAGCGACATGAAGATCTCCGTGATCAGGCCGCCCATGGTCTATGGCGCGAGCGCCAAGGGAAGTTTCGCTCTGTTGACGCGCGCGATGAACCTTGGGGTGCCGTTGCCGTTCGCCGCGATCCGCAATCGCCGCGCCTTCCTTGCCGTGCAGAACCTGTCGTCCTTCATCCTGCACCGGCTCGCTCATCCAGATGCGGCCGGCCATTTCGAGATATTCCTGCTCGCCGACAGCGAGCAGTTCTCGACGCCCGAATTCATCGCGCGTCTGGCGAAGGCGTCCGGCAAGAGCCCACGACTATTCGGCTTGCCGCCGGGCTTGCTCAGCGCGCTTTTCCGAATGATCGGCCGGCAGGACATGCATGACAGCCTGATCGGCTCGCTCGAGCTCGACGTCTCCAAGGCGCTCGCGACCGGCTGGCGGCCGGAGGTTTCGCTCGACGAGGGGCTGCGGCTCGCCGTGTCGGCTCAGGACGCCTGAGGCCGGGAGAAGCGGCGCAGCAGGAGGGCGACCGCGATGGCGCCGGCGATCAGCGCGGGCAGCGTGACGGCCACCGTCGCGGCGCGAACGGCGAGGATCGCCAGCCCTGCGAGCACGAGGTTAAGCAGGAAGACTTCGCCGCTCACCCGGGACACCGAGAAACCGTTGTCGGTCGCGCGCTGATAGAAATGCGAACGGTGCGCCGACCAGAACGGCTCGCGGCGCGCGATGCGCCGAAACAGCGTGATGGTGGCATCGGCGAGGTAGTAGGCCGGCAGCAGCAGCGCCGCAGCCGCTTGTCCGTGCAAGGCGAGCTCGAGCAGGCACCAGCCGAGCAGGAGGCCGATCGGCAGGCTGCCGACATCGCCCAGGAAGACTTTTGCGACAGGACGGTTGAACGGCGCGAAGCCGAGCATGGCGCCGCACAGCGCGGTGGCGATCAGCACGGCCGGCCATGGGAGATCCCCGAGCATTCCCAGCAGCAGCAGCGCAGCGGTGACCGGAACGACTTCCGCCACCGTCATCAGGTCGAGCCCGTCCATGAAGTTGACGAGGTTCACGAACCAGACGCCGGCAAGGACGATGAGGCCGCGCTCCAGCGCGAGCGGCAGCGCCGGCACGATGCGCGCGGTGTCGGGGGCGGTGAACACCACGGCGCCGACGCAGGCGGCCTGCAGCACCAGGCGCACCAGCACGGGCAGCGATACGATGTCGTCGACGAAGCCGACCAGCGCGATCACGATTGTCGCAGCGACCAGCGCCGGCGGGATCGCGACATTGGCGGAGACCCCCCACAGCGAGGCAACGATCAGCGTCGCGGCGATCACCGCGATGCCGGCGCCCTGCGGGGTCGGCACGCGATGGGAGGACCGCGCATTCGGCCGCGCCAGCGCGTAGCGCTGCAGCAGGGGGCGGCTGGTCCAGGTCACGAGCGCCGAGATCAGCACGGCCGCCGCAACGGCAAGCAGCAGGGCCGCGCCGGCGAGCGCATCGGCAGCCGAATTCACTCCGGCACTCCGATCGCGGCCGACCCTTGCGCGGCTTTCTCGGCGCTGAGGATCCAGACCAGGCCGCCGACTGCCCCGACCAGGAAGAACACGGCGCCGAACAGCAGCGAGACGTTGACGCCCTCGTTGGCGGAAAGTCCCGCGAAGCCGAACGCAAGGCTCATCGTGGCCTCACGCACGCCCCAGCCGGCGATCGAGATCGGCATCATCGTGATCAGCATCACCGGCGGCACGAGCAGAAAGACGTCGCTGAAGCGAACCGGGGCCCCAATCGACTGCACGACGCACCAGGCGATGACGACGGCGAGCACGTGAACGAGGACCGACAGGATCGCGACGACGGGGCCGCGGGTGCCGCTGAAGATCACGCGATTGGCGATGACGGCGCAGGCGTGGATGTGATGCGTTGCCCACCAGGTCTTCAGCCAGCGCCATTTCAGCGCGCCGAAGATCAGGAAGCCGAGGCCGCCGGCGAGCGCCAGGAGGTCGATGAGCAGCAGCGCCGAGCGACCGTGCGGATCGGTGATGAGGGTGTAGCTCCAGGGCAGGCTGGCGACGATCAAGATCGCGAGCGCGACCAGGCCAATGGCGCGGTCGACAAAGATCGAGTAGGTCGCCGTGCGCCAGCCGGCGCCGGCGCGGGCGACGAGCCACAGGCGCACCGCATCGCCGCCGATCGCCGACGGCAGCGTCTGGTTGAAGAACGAGCCGATCACGTTGTATCGCATGGCGCGGCCGAGCTCGAGCGGCGCGCCGCAGGCGGCGCTGATCTCGCGCCAGCGCAGCACGCCGACGAAGATCTGCAGGAACGTGACCGCGATCGCGACACCGAGCCAGAACAGGCTGGTCAGGGTGAATCGGGAAAACAGCTCGGATAGGTCGACCTTGCGCAGCGCCAGATAGAGCAGCGCCGCGGAAATCAGGATCTTGGCCGTCGACAACAGGATTCGGCGCATCTCGTCCGCATGAACAGGGTTTGCTAAGATTTGGAGGCAACCCGACGCGAGGCGCCGAATTCGGCCGCTTTGGTATGGTTTTGGCGCCGATCTTGCAATAGCCGTCGTTAAGGAGGCGTCGTTAAGGAGGCGTCGTTAAGGACGCCATGAGGAGATCGCGTGAAGGAGCGGGGAGCCTATTGCGACCCCGTCGAGGTGGCGGCTAGACAGGATCGGGCGAGGGATCACCCAGGGAACAGGATGACGGATCGGGCGATTTTGGTCACGGGTGCGGCCGGCTTCATCGGCTTCCACGTCGCCCGGCAGCTCCTGGGCGAAGGTCGCGCCGTCGTCGGGCTCGACAATCTCAACAGCTATTACGATCCGGCGCTGAAGAAAGCGCGCCTTGCTCTGCTCCGGGACCAGCCGCGCTTCTCGTTCATCGAGGCCGATCTCGCCGACCGCGAGACCATGGCGACGCTGTTCGCGCAACATCGTTTTGCCAAAGTCGTGCATCTGGCCGCGCAGGCCGGCGTGCGCTACTCGATCGAGCAGCCGCAGACCTACGCCGATTCCAATCTCGTCGGCTTTCTCAACGTGCTGGAGGGCTGCCGCAACAATGGCTGCGGTCATCTGGTCTACGCCTCGTCATCCTCCGTTTACGGCGCCAACACAAAACTGCCATTTGCGGTTGCGGACCGCACCGACCATCCGGTCAGCTTCTACGCCGCGACCAAGAAGGCGAACGAGGTGATGGCGCAGTCCTACAGCCATCTTTATCGCCTGCCGGTCACGGGGCTGCGGTTCTTCACCATCTACGGGCCATGGGGCCGCCCCGACATGGCCATGTTTCTGTTCGCGAGCGCCATCATGGCCGGCAAGCCGATCCGGCTCTTCAACCATGGCAAAATGCGCCGCGATTTCACCTATATCGACGATGTGACGCGCGTCGTGTCCAAGCTAATCGATCTCGTGCCTGCGGACGATCCGGCTGCCGCAAATGCGCCGTCAAAGCTCTACAATGTCGGCAATCATCATCCGGAGGAACTGATGCACGTCGTCGGTCTTCTGGAGCGGGAGCTGGGCCGGACGGCGATCAAAGAATTGCTGCCGATGCAGCCGGGAGATGTGCTGGAAACGTTCGCGGATGTCGAGGATCTCTCGCGCGACACCGGCTTTGCACCGTCAACGCCGATCGAGCATGGGGTTCATAACTTCGTCACCTGGTATCGGGACCATTTCAAGGTTTGAGATCACGATGGACAAACGCATAATCCCCCTGATCATGTGCGGCGGTGCCGGCACGCGGCTGTGGCCCGCTTCGCGCGAGGTTCGGCCCAAGCAGTTCCTGCCGCTGTTCGGCACGCGCTCGACGTTCCAGGACACGCTGCTGCGCGTGTCCGATCCCTCTTTGTTCGACCGGCCGATCGTCATCACCAACGCCTCCTACCGCTTCATGGTGCTGGAGCAGCTCGCCGAGATCGGCATTGAGGCCGACGTGATCCTCGAGCCGATGCGGCGCGATTCCGGCCCTGCCATCGCAGCCGGCGCGGTGTTTGCGCAGAACCGCGCCAGCGAGGCGATCGTGCTCGCGCTCGCCGCCGATCACGTCGTGCAGAATAATGCCGCCTTCGTCGCCGCCTGTCGCGAGGGCCTCACCGCCGCGAATGCCGGGCGCATCGTCACCTTCGGCGTCAAGCCGGAGCGGCCGGCAACGGAATATGGCTACATCAATCCGGGCGACGTGATCGCGGGCGAGGTGCAGGCGGTTGCGCGCTTCGTCGAGAAGCCGGACGCGGTGAAGGCCTCCGACTACGTCAATTCGGGCTATCTCTGGAACAGCGGCAACTTCATGTTCCCGGCGAGCGTGCTGCTCGACGAATATCGCAGGGTCGATGCGGCAAGCGTCGAGGCCGTCACCAATGCCGTCAACAATGCCGGCCGCGATCTCGGCTTCGTCACGCTGGAGCCCGAGGCGTTCGGCGCGGCCAAGGCGATCTCGATCGACTATGCAGTGATGGAGAAGACCTCGCGCGCCGCCGTGGTGCCGGTGTCGTGCGGCTGGTCCGACGTCGGCTCCTGGCATGCGGTATGGGAGCTGTCGGAGAAGGACGCGCAGGGCAATGCCGCGCACGGCACCGCCGTGTTCGAGGATTCCCGCAATTGCAACGTCACCACGGATTCCGCGCTGGTCGCGCTCGAAGGCGTCGACGATCTCGTCGTGGTCGCGACCGCGGACGCGGTGCTGGTCTCGCGGCAGAAGGATGCCAACGGGCTGAAGCGCCTCGTGACGAAATTGAAGTCGGTCGCGCCGAAAGTCACCGAAGAGCATCTCAAGGTGCACCGGCCCTGGGGCAGCTATCAATCCGTCGACAATGGCGAGCGCCACCAGGTCAAGCGCATCGTGGTGAAGCCGGGCGGGCGGCTGTCGCTGCAGAAGCACCATCATCGTGCCGAGCACTGGATCGTGGTCCGCGGCACGGCGCAGGTGACCGTCAACGAGACCGTGAAGACGGTGCACGAGAACGAGTCGATCTACATCCCGATGGGCGCCGTCCACCGGATGGAGAATCCCGGCAAGATCCAGCTGGAGCTGATCGAGGTCCAGACTGGAAGCTATCTGGGGGAAGACGACATCATCCGGATTGAAGACGACTATCAAAGGTCGTAACCAGCAAACTCCGAATCACGCGACCCGGGCCGAGAAGCGGTATCTTTTTCGGCCTAAGGCCCGGGGAACGTGTAACTTTTTGAATCAAATCGTGTCCGGCCCGCCAGGGCGGCATTCGCCACAAATGTGGCGTCCGTGCTAGAAGCGGCCCGGGGATTTGCGTTGAATCGGGGTTTGCTCAGATGACTTCCAGGGGATCTGCACCGGCAAAGGCCGGCTTGCGCGTCGGTGTCATTGGCGCCGGCGTGATGGGCAGCAACCATGCGCGCGTGCTCAGCGGCCTGCCCGGCGTCAGCCTCGTCGGCGTCGTCGATCCCTCGCCGGCACATCGTGCGCGGGCCACGGAGCTCGCCAATTGCGAAAGCTTCGAGACGCTCGACCAGCTGTTCGCCGAAGGCGTCGATGCCGTCACCATCGCGGCACCGACCCATCTGCATCACGAGGTCGCGCTCGCATGCATCGCCAAGAACATCCACGTGCTGGTCGAGAAGCCGATCGCATCCACGGTGGAAGAGGGCCGCGAGATCGTCGCCGCCGCGCACAAGGCGGGCGTCACGCTGATGATCGGCCATGTCGAGCGCTTCAATCCGGCGGTCGCCGCGGTCAAGCAGGCGATCGCGGGCGAGGACATTCTCTCCATCGCGATCACCCGCGTCGGCCCGTTCCCGCCGCGCATGTCCAATGTCGGCGTCGTCATCGATCTTGCCGTGCACGACATCGATTTGATCCGCTGGTTCACCGAATCCGACATCGTCGAGGTGCAGCCGCAATTGTCGAGCGCGGTCGCCGAGCGCGAGGACATCGCGCTCTTGCAGTTCCGGACCGAGAGCGGCGTGCTCGCCCACATCAACACCAACTGGCTGACGCCGTTCAAGGCGCGCAGCGTCACGGTCGCAACGCGCGGCAAATACGTGATGGGCGATCTCTTGACGCGCCAGGTCACCGAATGCTTCGGCTTCAAGCCGGACGGCAGCTACTCGATGCGGCATCTGCCGGTCGGCCATGACGAGCCGCTTCGCGCCGAGCTGATCGCGTTCCTCAAGGCGGTGCGCAACGGCGAGACGCCGGCAGTGACGGGCGACGAGGGCGTCGCCAGCCTCGAGATCGCCACGCAATGCCTGGAGAGGCCCTCGCGTCCTGCGGCGACGTCACCCGCGCGCAAGGGGCCGCGCCGCGTCGCCGGCTGATCCCTTCCATGTCGACCGCTCAAACGTCACAAGGCGTCATGAACCAGCACTTACGTTCCGAACCCATTCCCTTCATCGACGTCGCCTCGCAGCGCCGCCGGCTCGGCGCCTCGCTCGATGCGGCCGTGAAGCGCGTGATGGACCATTGCCAGTTCGTCAACGGGCCGGAGGTCTTCGAGCTCGAGAAGCAGCTTGCGGCCTACTCAGGCGCCAAGCACGTGATCGGCTGCGCCAGCGGCACCGACGCCATCCTGATGGTGATGATGGCCAGGAATGTCGGGCCCGGCGATGCCGTGCTGTGTCCGTCCTTCACCTTCATCGCGACCGCTTCGCCGGTGGCGCGGACCGGCGCGACGCCGGTCTATGTCGACGTCGACGAGACCACCTTCAACATGAGCCCGGAATCGCTCAAGCGCGGCATCGCCACCGCCCGCAAGGCCGGTCTCAAGCCCGTCGCGGTGATTCCGGTCGATTTGTTCGGCCAGCCCGCCGATCACGACGCCATCGCCGAGATCGCCAGGGCCGAAGGCCTGTTCGTGCTCGACGACGCCGCGCAAGCCTTTGGCGCGAGCTACAAGGGCCGCAAGCTCGGCACCCTCGGCCACGCCACTGCGACCAGCTTCTTCCCGGCAAAGCCGCTCGGCTGCTTCGGCGACGGCGGCGCGATCTTCACCGATGACGACGAGCTCGCCGCCACCTTGCGCAGCATCCGCGTGCACGGGCAGGGCGTCGACAAGTACGACAACGTCCGCCTCGGTCTCACCGGCCGGCTCGACACGATGCAGGCCGCGGTTCTGATCGAGAAGCTGAAGATCTTTGACGACGAGATCGCCGCCCGCAACAAGGTCGCGGAGCGCTATGCGCGCGGCCTGTCCAATGTCGTCACCGTGCCGCGGCTTGCGCCCGGCAACACCTCGGTCTGGGCGCAGTACACCATTCGTCTTCCCAAGGGTATCGACCGCGACGGCTTCGCTGCCGCGCTAAAAGCCCAGGGAGTGCCGACCGCGATCTATTACGGCAAGTCGATGCACCAGCAGACCGCCTACAAACAGTACCCGGTCGCCGAGGGCGGATTGCCGGGTTGCGAGAGCCTGTCGCAGGACGTCGTCAGCCTGCCGATGCATGCCTACCTGACCGAGGCCGATCAGGAGCGAATCATCGCCGCCGTCCGCGGCGCGCTGGCGGGCTGAGTTCTTCCCTCTCCCCTTGCGGGAGAGGTTGGCTTCGCGAAGCGAAGCCGGGTGAGGGGTCTCCCTCCGTACGGCATGCGCTGAGAGATACCCCTCACCCGATTGAGTCTGTATCTGCCTGCGGTGCTGCCCTCTCCCGCAAGGGGAGAGGGCGCAGTAATGCGCATCGCAAGATGCATCGACCTCCGTCCGATAAGTCTCTACAACAATCCGCATGCTCGGACGCATCTTCACGGTCGGTGGTTACACGCTGCTGTCGCGGCTGACGGGGTTTGCCCGCGACATCATGCTCGCGGCGATCCTCGGTGCCGGGCCGGTGGCCGACGCCTTTTTCGTGGCGCTGCGGCTTCCCAACCATTTCCGCGCGATCTTCGCCGAGGGCGCCTTCAACGCCGCCTGGGTGCCGGCCTATGCCCATGTCCATGGCGAGAAGGGGGAGGCGGCCGCACATTTGTTCGCCGACCGCATCTTCACGCTGCTCCTGGCCTCGCAGGTGGTGCTGCTGATCGCCGCCTGGCTGTTCATGCCGCAGGCCATGAGCATCCTGGCGCCAGGCTTCGGTGAGGATGCCGAGCAGCGCAAGCTCGCGATCGAGTTGACCCGCATCACCTTTCCCTATCTGCTCTTGATCACGCTGGTGACGCTCTATGGCGGCATGCTCAACGTGATGCAGCGCTTTGCCAGCGCCGCGGCCGCTTCGATCTTCCTCAACGTCGCGATGATGATGACGCTGGCGGTTGCCGTCTGGTTTCCGACCGCAGGCCATGCCGCGGCCTGGGGCGTGCTGATCTCCGGCTTCCTGCAATATTTCCTGCTCGCGGGCGATCTCGCCCGCCATGGCGGCCTGCCGCGCTTTGCGCCCTTGAAGCTTGATGAGGACGTTCGCGGCTTCTTCAAAGCGCTCGGACCTGCGACGCTGGGCTCGATGGGCACGCAGCTCGCGCTGTTCGCCGACACCATCATTGCGACGTTCCTGCCCGCCGGTGCGCTGTCGGCGCTCTATTATGCCGACCGGCTCAACCAGCTGCCGATCGGCGTCATCGGCATCGCCATCGGCACGGTGCTGCTGCCGGAGATGTCGCGGCGGATCACCGCAAACGACCACGACGGTGCGCTGAGCGCGCAGCGCCGTGCCTTCGATTTCACGCTGCTATTCTCGATCCCGTTCGTCGCGGCCTTCCTCACCGTGCCCGATGCGATCATGCGCGCACTGTTCGCCCGCGGTGCGTTCTCCAAGGCCGATGCCGCCGCCGCCGGTGCGACGCTCGCGGCCTATGCCATCGGCCTCATCCCGTTCGTGCTGATCCGCAGTGCGGTCGCGACCTTCTATGCCCGCAAGGATACCGCAACGCCGGTCCGCGCGTCGCTGACCGGCATCGCCGTCAACGTCGCGCTGAAGGTTGCCTTGATGGGATCGCTCGCCCAGATCGGTCTCGCGCTGGCGACCGCCGTCGGCGTCTGGACCAATCTCTTGCTGGTGCTGTTCTTCGCTGTGCGGCGCGGCTTTCTCGTGCTCGACCGTGCCTGGCTGCTGTCGCTCGCCAAGTTCTTGCTAAGCGGCCTCATCCTCGCCGCCGCGTTCTGGCTGATTGCACGTTTCAGCGGCCCTTGGCTTGGCGCGATGCACTTCCACGACGAGTTGACACTTGTCCTGCTCGCCGTCGGAGGCACGATCGTCTACGCGCTCGCGATCCTCGTGCTGTTCGGCCGCAAGTGGCTGGTCTCGCTGCTGCGCGGCTAGTAAGCACGGCGTTCGCCTCCAGGCTGCAACCGGTATTCCTACATCTCTTGATTTTGCGCGGTTGCCGTGATATCAGCGCGTCATGATCAAATCGTCGCGCAAAGTCTCCCGCAACCACATCACCCGCTTCGGCTGGGCGGTGGGAGGAGTCGTGCGCTAGGATTTCGACGACATCTTTTCCACCAGGCCCCGCCGGCATCGGACGGGGCCTTTTCATTGGCCACGCTCCCTGCCGGCTCAACAGCAGGAGCGTCCGATGCCACCACAACTGACGAACATCTCATCCGAGGCCGAGCACGACGCCGCGGTGCTTCGCCTCGACCGATCCATTGCGCTCGCGAAGCAGGCCATGGACGAGGTTCTGGCGGCAGCGGCTCGCCTCAATGTGTCCGTTGCAACGCCGGGCCAAGCCTTGTCGGGGAGAGAAGCTGCCGCAGCCGCGCCGGCGCAACGCCTCCTGGGCCTGCTCAAGCGATATTGGTCTGCTTTTGGGAAGTGGCGCCTGCACCCGCGGGTCAGTTTGCTGGATCTGAGCGACAGGGAACTGATGGACATCGGCCTGACGCGCGCCGAGATCAACTATCTCGCACTTGGGCGGGCGATCGATGCGCTCAGAGATAGTACGAGGTATCTGTTCAGCCGCGGGATGTGAGTAATCGACGATCCTCACGCTGGCATATGACCTGACGCGCGCAGCTTGAACTCGGCAAGGTCTGGCTCAATCCAGCCGTGCCGGGCCTCCCGCGAGAACAGCGCTTCGCGGCTCCAGAAACGTAAGAGTACATCCTTTTCGGTTGCCGGGGACGCCAGCACCGCGTTGCAGGCGGCGACAATGTCGCGGCGGCCGACCTCCGCAAGAATTCCTTCGATGATCATCAAGAAAGCCATCGTCATCGTGTGGTGATAGCCACGCACATCGTCGTTCACGCCGCCAGCGGCAACATTGTAGGCGCGGATCATCTCGGGGAGTTCGACCCGCCAGTCCCGAGCCGGATCAGTGGCGAGCAAGTAGCTCGTCACGATCAGATGTTCACGATGGCTGAAACGTGCCCCCGGAAGTGTACGCGCGAGGAAGCCCTCGCTCAGTTCGGCGACCTCTGCAGCATCCGTGCAGCTACGTCTGTTGCTCATGGCGGCGTCCTATGTTACCGTGGTACCAAGGTAACATTCTAGAACGGAAAAGGCAAATTGGGATCGGTCAACTCGGCCGCCCAGGCTCTGCCTGTGTGACAACAATCGTTCCTGGTCAGAGCGTCGACCCCCGCAGGCGTCCGAACGAATCCAAGATTCACCTGGTCTCTGAGGACGTGAGTTGCAGGGCTGGAGACCGATGCCCGAGCAAGTCCGGCAATGGCATGATGCGACTAAACCCCCGTCTTCGAGGTCACACATTATGAACTCAGAAGCTCACAAGCATTCAGTCCAACGCGTACAGACGGGAGTTCGGATCGAGAAGCGCATTCTCAAGGTCGCGAAGGGCCTCGCCGAATACCTGGATATGAGCCTCGGTGATTTGCTGGAGGGCGTTCTCCTGCATTCGTTCGAAGGCAAGACTCCGTTCGAGCCTGCGACGCTGCAACGCATTTCGACGCTGAAAGATTTGTACGGGCTGACGCTCACGGCCTCCGATGCTCATCAGCTATTTGAAGCTCGGGGGTGAGCACGAGAACAGCTAAGTGGGAGCGCTTGGCTCTCGCGGTCAACGTCACACGATCACGCTGGGACCTTGCCGAGCATTCCCGTGAGGCACGCGTGGCGCGATTGAACCTGCGACCCCTGCGCCCGCCTAAACCCGTTTGCCTTGCCAGTTTTTCCACGGCAATATGCCCACAAAACAACCATGAGAACGGGAAGATAAAATGGCGGCTCCCATCAAGTTCGGCGTTGGCCAAAGCGTGCTGCGCAAGGAGGATGACGCGCTCATCCGCGGCAAGGGCCGCTATACCGACGATTACGCGCCGCAGGCCGCGCTCCGCTGCCTGGTGCTGCGCTCGCCGCATGCGCATGCCAAATACAGCATCGATGCGAGCCGCGCGCGCGGCCTGCCGGGCGTTGCGCTGATCCTGACGGCCGACGACGTCGGGGATCTCGGCAATCTGCCCTGCCTGTTCAACCTCGAGACCGATCCGTTCACCGGCCCGCCTTACCCGATCCTGGCCAAGGACGAGGTGCGCCACGTCGGCGACGCCATCGCCTTCGTGGTCGCCGAGACCATCGACCAGGCTCGCGACGCGATCGAGGCGATCGAGGTCAAATGGTCGCCGCTGCCCGCGGTGACCGGCGTCGTCAACGCCGTGAAGAAAGGCGCAGCCTTGGTCTGGCCCGACAAGCCCGGCAACGTGCTGTTCGACGTCTCGATCGGCGACAAGGCGGCGACGGAAGCTGCCTTCGCGAAAGCGCATGCAGTGGCCGAGATCTCCATCGTCAATCCGCGCGTGGTTGCAAGCTTCTTGGAGACCCGTGCGGCGGTCTGCGAATACGATTCCAAGCGCGACCATCTGACGCTGACGGTCGGCAGCCAGGGCAGCCACCGTCTGCGCGACATCCTCTGCCAGAACGTGCTCAACATCCCCACCGACAAGATGCGGGTGATCTGCCCCGACGTCGGCGGCGGGTTCGGCACAAAGCTGTTTCCGTATCGGGAATATGCCCTGATGGCCGTCGCTGCGCGCAAACTGAAGAAGGCGGTGAAGTGGGCGGCCGACCGCTCCGAGCATTTCATGGGCGATGCGCAGGGCCGCGACAACGTCACCACTGCCAAGATGGCGCTGGCTGAAGACGGCAAGTTCCTCGCGATGGATTGCGACCTCATGGGCGACATGGGCGCGTATCTGTCGACCTTCGGGCCCTACATCCCGCATGGCGGCGCCGGCATGCTGCCCGGCCTCTACGACATCCAGGCCTTCCATTGCCGGGTGCGCACGATCTTCACCCACAGCGTGCCGGTCGATGCCTATCGCGGCGCGGGCCGGCCCGAAGCCGCCTATGTCATCGAGCGCCTCGTCGATGCCTGCGCGCGAAAGCTCGACATGACGCCGGATGCCATCCGCCGCAAGAATTTCATCCCTCCGAAGGCGCTGCCCTACAAGACCGCGACCGGCAAGGTCTACGATTCCGGCGACTTCGCCGCGCACCTGAAGCGCGCGATGGAGATCGCGGAATGGAAGGAATTCCCCAAGCGCGCCAAGGCGGCCAAGAAGGGCGGCCTGATCCGCGGCATCGGGCTTGCGAGCTATGTCGAGATTTGCGGCGTGATGGGTGAAGAGACGGCCAACGTCCGCCTCGATGCCAATGGCGACGTCACCGTGCTGATCGGCACGCAATCGAGCGGGCAGGGCCATCAGACCGCCTATGCGCAGATCGTCGCCGAACAGTTCGGCGTGGCGCCCGAGCGCGTGCATGTTCGCCAGGGCGACACAGACGAGATCGCGACCGGCCTCGGCACCGGCGGCTCGGCCTCGATCCCCTCCGGCGGCGTCAGCGTCGAGCGCGCCACGCGCGAGCTCGGTTCGAGGCTGAAGGAGATCGCGGCACAGGCGCTGGAAGCCAGCGCGGGCGACCTCGAAATCTCCGAAGGCGTGGTGCGGATCGCCGGCACCGACCGCTCGATCTCGTTTGCCGACCTGGCCAAGCGGCCCGGCGTCGATCCATCGAAGCTGAACGGTAGCGCGACCTTTGCCAGCGCCGACGGCACTTATCCCAACGGCACCCATGTTGCGGAGGTCGAGATCGATCCGGCGACCGGCATCATCAAAATCGTCAACTACGTGATCGTCGACGATTTCGGCAAGACGCTCAATCCGCTGCTCTTGGCCGGCCAGGTGCATGGCGGCGCCATGCAGGGCATCGGCCAGGCCTTGATGGAGCAGGTGGTGTATGGACCGACCGACGGCCAGCTCATCACCGCGACCTTCATGGACTATGCGCTGCCGCGCGCGGCGGACGGGCCGGCCTTCGTTTTCGAGACCCACAACGTGCCCTGCAAGACCAATCCGATGGGCGTGAAGGGGGCCGGCGAGGCCGGCGCGATCGGCTCCTGTCCGGCCGTGGTCAACGCCATCGTCGATGCGCTCTGGCGCGAGTACAAGATCGACCACATCGACATGCCGGCAACGCCCGAGCGGGTGTGGGTTGCGATCAGCGAGCATCACCGCCGTCACAGCTTGTGAAGCCGCGCTTCCCGCGCGCACGGGAATAAACCCGCCGCGCGGGGTTCTACCCATGATGGGTCCCGGCTTCGCGCGAAGCCGGTGACAGTCTCATTCCCCGAACGTCTCGAGAGCCGGAGAAACGAACCAATGAAACGGACGATGATTGTCGCGGGCGCCCTCGTGCTGGGCGCGGGCGCCGTCATGGCGCAACAGGAGATTGCCGTCCAGCAGGACAATCTGATGCGAGCGATCGCCAAGAATCAGTATGGCGTGCTTCAGAAGATGAGCAAGGGCGATATTCCCTTCGACAAGAAGGCTGCCGATGAGGCCATCGCCAGCATCGAGGCCGATGTTGCCAAGATCGCCAAGACCTTCGAGATCAATCCCAAGCAGGATGTCGTCAACGCGACCTATGGTTCCTCGCCGAAGGTCTGGCAGAACAAGGCCGATTTCGATGCCAAGATCCCGCCGGTGCAGAAGGCGATCGCCGACGCCAAAGGCAAGATCACCAATGTCGCGGGCCTGAAGGCGGCCTACACGGCGATCAACGACCGCTGCAATGATTGTCACGAAACCTATCGCGTGAAATTGAAATAGCGGGCGCAGTTAACGGGCTACCAAGGACTTCAGAAGGGCGGTTGCGAAAGCAACCGCCTTTCTCTTGACCGCGGCCCGCAGGAACTTCCGTCCGCAAGGCCTGACGGATTGCCGCGAGAGCGGCTATCCTTGCGCCAACGGCCGTGCGCTCACACGAGTCTCCTCCCGGCATCCTCACGTCGGGATTCCCAGCGCGCGGCGAGCACCTCGATCAACCGCGAGACAGGCCATGGCAAAACCGTTCCCCTCCAAGACCCATATCGGCAATCATATGCTGCATCCGGAAACCCTGATGCTGACCTATGGCTATGATCCGCAATTGTCGGAGGGCGCCATCAAGCCGCCGGTGTTCCTGACCTCCACCTTCGTGTTCAAGACCGCCGAGGATGGCCAGGACTTCTTCGACTACGTCGCCGGACGGCGCGAGCCGCCGGAAGGCATGGGCGCGGGCCTGGTCTATTCGCGCTTCAATCATCCCAACAGCGAGATCGTCGAGGATCGGCTCGCGATCTACGAGCGCACGGAGAGTTGCGCGCTGTTCTCGTCCGGCATGGCAGCGATCGCAACCACGATTCTGGCCTTTGTTCGCCCGGGCGATGTCATCCTGCACTCGCAGCCGCTCTATGGCGGGACGGAGACGCTGCTGACGAACACGCTCGCGCGCCTGTCGATCGGCGCCGTCGGCTTTGCCGACGGCATCGACGAGACGGCGGTCAAGCAGGCCTCGGAGGAGGCCATGGGCAAGGGGCGGGTTTCGATGATCCTGATCGAGACGCCGGCCAATCCGACCAACGGCCTCGTCGACATCGCAATGATCCGCCGCATCGCCGATTCCATCGGCAAGGCCCAGGGACATACGCCGGTCATCGCCTGCGACAACACGCTGCTCGGGCCGGTGTTTCAGCGGCCGATCGAGCACGGCGCGGATCTGTCGCTGTATTCGCTGACAAAGTATGTCGGCGGTCATTCCGACCTGATCGCGGGCGCCGCGCTCGGATCGAAGGCGATCATGAAAGGCATCAAGGCGCTGCGCGGCGCCATCGGCACCCAGCTCGATCCGCATTCGTGCTGGATGATCAACCGCTCGCTCGAGACGCTCAGCCTGCGGATGGAGAAGGCCGATGCGAATGCGCGGCTCGTGGCAGACTTCCTGCGCGACCATCCGAAGGTCGCCAGGGTGCACTACCTCGGTCACCACGAGCAGGGCTCGCTGTCCGGCCGTGTGTTCGCGCGGCAATGCCTGGGCGCGGGCTCGACGTTCTCGTTCGACATCGTCGGCGGCAAGGAGGCGGCGGTGAAATTCCTCAACGCGCTGCAGATCCTCAAGCTGGCGGTGAGCCTTGGCGGCACGGAATCGCTCGCAAGCCTGCCGGCGACGATGACCCATTCCGGCGTTCCCGCCGACATCCGCCAAAAGATCGGCGTGCTCGATTCCACGATCCGGCTGTCGATCGGCATCGAGAACCCGTCGGACCTGATCGCCGACCTCGCGCAGGCGCTGAACGCGGCTTGAGCACGGTCAGAGTCGTAGCGTCGTAGCCCGGATGGGGCGCAGCGAAATCCGGGGACCTGTCCGCAACGCGCAGGGCTCCCGGATTGCACCAACGGGCGGCGCTTCGCGCCGACCGTTGGCTCCATCCGGGCTACGAAGTTGCTTGGAATCGAAAAGGCCGGACGCTCCCTCCTTGCGTCCGGCCTTTCCGCGACGAAGCCCGCGTTTTCGCTTTACTTCGTCACCTGACCGCGGATCTCGCCGGCCGGGTTCGCCGCGGTATGGATGTTGATGTAGTACTTGCCGCCGAGCAGATCGGCGGCCTGCGCGTCGGTGAGCGTGGCTTCGCCCTTGACCGGGCTCGAGGCTGCATTCGGGATCGGGACCGCGACGCCGGCGTTCTTGCCGGCTTCGGCAGGCCCGTGGAAATGCGCGGCGGTGGCGGGGCCCGAGAGGCCGGAATAGGTGACGGTCCAGGACAGCTTCTTGCTGGCAGCGTCGTAGTCCAGATCGGCCGTTCCGGTCGCGCTGCTGGTGTTGGCGGGGACTTCGGATTTGCCGTCCAGCGTCGCCTTCAGTTTCTCCGCGCTGGCCGGGGCGGCGAATGCAACGGCGGCTCCGAATACCAGTGTGGCAAAAACGGCTTTGGTCATGGCTTTCTCCTGTTGACGCCTGATTGCTTTTCAAACAGTGCGTCATGCGGTTTATTCCGGCATTACATCCGGGCCGTCTAAAATATTCGTGGTTGGATCGAGCGCGGCATGACCCTTAAGTTCGCGCGTTCACGATGGAATGATCGAATGTTGCGACGAACGCTCCTTGCCGCCCTGATCGCCGCCGCCGCGGCGTTCGCACTCTATTGGTGGTTGACCGCCCCGGCCGTGCTGGCCTTGCCGGCGCCGACACGCAACGCCGATCTCGCCAACGGGCAGGAGCTGTTCAACGCCGGCGGCTGCTCGTCCTGTCATGCCACCCCCAATCAGCCCGATCGCCTGCGGCTCGGCGGCGGGCTGGCGCTGGGCTCGCCGTTCGGGACGTTCTACGTCCCCAATATTTCCCCCGATCCCGCCTACGGGATCGGCCGCTGGAGCGAGGCCGATTTCGTCAACGCCGTGATGCGCGGCATCTCGCCCACGGGCACGCACTATTTCCCCGCCTTTCCCTACACGTCCTATCATCTGGCCAGTGTCGACGACGTCCGCGATCTCTTTGCCTATCTGAAGACGCTTCCGCCGGTGTCCGGCACAGTGGGCGACCACGCGCTGCCGTTTCCGTTCAACATCCGCCGCAATGTCGGCATCTGGAAGCTGCTGTTCATGGACACCGCGCCGTTCGTCGCGGACGCCGCGCGCTCGCCGCAATGGAATCGCGGAGCCTATCTCGTGAACGCTTTCGGCCATTGCGCCGAATGCCACAGCCCGCGCAATGCGCTCGGCGGCATCATCGCCAGCCAGCGCTTTGCCGGTGGGCCCAATCCCGAAGGGAAGGGCTGGGTGCCCAACATCACGCAGCAGGGCATCGGCAACTGGAGCGAGAAGGATATCGCGGATTTTCTCGAGACCGGCGACCTGCCCGAGGGCGACAGCGCTTCGGGCGCGATGCGGGCGGTGATCAAGAATCTGGCGCAACTTACCGCGGAAGACCGCGCCGCGATGGCCGCCTATCTGAAGTCGCTGCCGCCGGTGCAGGGACCGACACCGCCCAAGCGCAAGGAGGGCGGCTAGCGCTGCCGGCGCTTCGGCCGTTGTTTTGCGCGTGATCTAAAGCGCGATGAGATTGGGATGAATCATCATCGCGCTTTAGGTTGTTGTTTACGCATGATCTTTCCGGAAAACCGCTTCGCACTTTTCCGGATCATGCTTTAGCCGGTGCCGAACGCCTTGAAGGTGATGATGGTGAGAGTGTCCTGGATGCCCGGCAGCACCTGCACCTTCTCATTCACGAAGTGGCCGATGTCGGTATCCTTGTCGACGTAGAACTTCACCAGGAGGTCGTATTGGCCGGCCGTGGAGTAGATCTCGGAGGCGATCTCGGCTTCGGCAAGCGCATTGGCCACCGTATAGGACTGGCCGAGCTTGCACTTGATCTGAACGAAAAAAGGAACCATCGCGGGCACTCCGAAAGCGTATTCTTCCGGCTAATAGGCCAAAACCGGCTGGATTTAGCAAGCGAACTTGCTGGATCATCCGAGGTGCATTCGGGCGCGATGCTAGGATGGGACCACTGCGGCGGCCAATGCATCCCTCAGGCGCTGGGCGAGCTCGACCTTGCGGTAGGGCTTGGTCAGCACGACCGCTCGCGCCTGCGCGCGGCCCTGCTCGACCAAGGTCTCCAGCGCGTAGCCCGAGGTGAACAGGACCGGCAGGCCGGGACGCACCCGCCGCGCCTGATCGGCGAGCTCCCAGCCGCTCATGCCGCCCGGCATCACGATATCGGTGAACAGCAAGTCGATGCCGGGATCGCCCTGCAGCTGCTGCAAGGCATCCTTGCCGTTGACCGCGGCGACGACGCGATATCCGAGCGCTTCCACCCTGCGAATGACGGAGGAGCGGACGAACGGATCGTCCTCGACGATCAGGACCGTCTCGTAGCCTCGCGGCGCCGTGTCCTCGCCGTCGGGAAGATCGGCTTGCGACCTACCGGTGCTCGCGCGCGGCAGGTAGATCCTGGCCGTGGTCCCAAGGCCAGCCTCGCTGTAGATCGAGACATGGCCGCCTGATTGCTTGGCAAAGCCGTAGACCATGCTGAGGCCGAGGCCCGAGCCCTTGCCGACCTCCTTGGTGGTGAAGAACGGCTCGAACGCGCGTGCGGCGACCTCGGGCGTCATGCCTTCGCCGTCATCGGTAACCACGATCAGGGCGTAGCTGCCGGGTGCGACCTCCCGGTGAACGGCACCGTCATCATCCTCGATCGTGACCAGCTCCGTGGCCAGCGTGAGGTGGCCTCCCGATGGCATGGCATCCTGCGCGTTGAGCGCGAGATTGAGCACGGCGGATTCGAGCTGGGCGCGGTCGGCAAAGGCCAGGATCGTGCCGGGCCCGGAGGTCGTCCTGATCTCGATGTCTTCGCGCAAGGTGCGCTTGAGCAGCTTGAACATGGAATCGAGCAGGCTCCGGCAATCGATCGTCTGAGGCCGCAGCAATTGGCGGCGGCTGAAGGCGAGCAGGCGCTGCGTCAGCTCGGCACCCCGTTCGCCCGATTGGCAGATGTCGTCGGCAAAGCGCCCGAGGTCGGGCCTCGCCTTTAGCTGCTCGCTCAGGTGCTCGGCATTGCCGATGATGACGGTCAGCAGATTGTTGAAGTCGTGCGCGATGCCGCCGGAGAGCTGACCGACCGTCTCCATCTTCTGCGCCTGCTGAAGCTGCTGCTCGGTCAGCTTGCGCGCGGTGAGGTCGTGGACGATGCCGACGAAGATCAATTCGCCGTCCTGCCGCGCCTGGCCGACCGACAGCTCCATCGGAAACGTCGTGCCGTCCTTGCGCAGGCCGACGGCCTCGCCGCCGGTCGCGAAATGCCGCGCCTGGCGCTCGGATGCTGCATCCGCCTCGGGCATCAGCATGCCGACGTTGCGGTTCATCACCTCGTCGGCACGGTAGCCGAACAAGCGCTCGCAGGCCGGATTGAACAGCAGGATGCGGTCCTGCGCATCGAGCAGGATGACGCCGTCGACCGCGGTCTCGACGATCGCGGTGAGGCGCGCCACGCTCTCGCGCATCGCGCGCTGGGCGTCGCGGACCTGCTGCAGCAGCAGCGTGGCGTCGCGGCTCTTGATTTCCTCCTCCTCGAGCGCGGCCTGGACCTGGCGCAGCTCGAACGGCGAGGGGATCGTGAGGATCTTCGGCAGCAGCGGCCAGAGCGCGGCGGCGGTGAAGACCGACGCGACCGCCGTGGCGGCCTTGAGCATGCCCTCGATGCCGTAGATCGGAACCCAGAGCGTATAGATCGACAGCACGTGGGTCAGGCCGCACGCCATGATGAAGATCGCGAACGCCCAGTAGACCCAGCCGAACTTGAGGTCGCGCCGCTTGGTGACGAGGATAGCGAGGGCGAACGGGATCGAGAAATAGGCGGCGGCAATGCTGGCGTCGGAAACGACGTGAAGCCAGATCAGCTGAGGCTCCCACAACAGGCAGATGCCGTGCGGCGACAGCATGGACGAGTCGAGGAGACGTTCGAAGAAGGCCCACATCGTTCCACCCCAAGGAGTCTTGTTCAGGTGGCTTGCAGGGCCGGCGGCCCGCAACATGGGGGCGCTGGACGGTTCCACCACCTGACGTCTCGCGTAACCGGCGAAGCACGCTAAGGTACGCGACTATAGCAAGGGTCCGGCGCCGTTGCATTTTCAAGCCCGCATCATTGCGGGCCTTGGTCCGCGCGGTGTCCGACTGATTCGCAAGGCGCGCAATCGATTCGCGAATCACGCCTGGCGGCGGCCCGGCGCGCTTGCTGACGTTCCACGGTCGCGCTACGAGAGGCCATGGTGGCCTCCTCAAGCACATGTCTCCCGCGATGACGACCCCGGTCGCACTCACCATCGCCGGTTCCGATTCGAGCGGCGGCGCCGGCATCCAGGCGGACCTGAAGACCTTTGCCGCGCTCGGCGTCTATGGCGCCTCCGTGATCACGGCGTTGACGGCGCAGAACACGCGCGGCGTGACCGGCATTCACGCGGTGCCGGCCGGGTTCGTCACCGAGCAGATCGACGCGGTGTTCTCCGACCTCGACATCGGTGCGGTGAAGATCGGCATGGTGGCCCAAGCCGCCAGCATCGATGCCATCGCGGCCGCGCTTTCGCGCTGGGCGCCGCGGCATGTCGTGCTCGATCCCGTCATGGTGGCGACCTCCGGCGACCGCCTGCTCGCCGCTGAAGCCGTCGACGCCCTGCGCACCAGGCTGATGCCGCTGGCTGCCGTGATCACGCCGAACCTGCCGGAGGCTGCGGCCCTGCTCGATGCGCCGGTGGCGGCGAGCGAGGCCGACATCGAAAGCCAGGGACGCCGCCTGCTGGCGCTGGGCTGCCGCGCCGTCCTGATCAAGGGCGGGCACGGGGAGGGCGCCGAGAGCACCGACTATCTCGTCACTGCCGAGACCGCGATCGCGCTCGCCGCGCCGCGTGTGGCCACCCGTAACACCCATGGCACCGGCTGCTCGCTGTCCTCCGCCATCGCGGCCGGGCTGGCCAGGGGCGAGGACCTCGAGGCCGCCGTGCGCAACGCCAAGGCCTGGATCAGCGCCGCGATCGCCGCCGCCGACCGCTTCAGCGTCGGCCACGGCCACGGGCCGATCCATCATTTCCACAAGTTCTACTGAGGCGGGCACCTGAACGCGCGCCCCATCCTTCGAGACGACCGCTTCCAGCGGTCTCCTCAGGATGAGGCTAAGCAGCACTGTGCCCGTTGAAGCTAGGGCCGCACACTCGGTCCTCATCCTGAGGGCCCGCCAAGGGCGGGCGTCTCGAAGGATGTGCCGCGGGGAGGTTTGCCTCAGAGAAGAGCGGGGGCTTGCGCCCCTGCGGCGCCATGTCGCCTGATTGTCGCATGCGACTGATATTCGCGGGGAGGGCGAGGCAAGGCGTGATTCGTATTTGAAGGTGCCTCAAGGGTTCAATCGGTCATCCCCCTGTCACGGGACATTGTTACAGGCTGGCGCATGGGAAGTTACGATGTGAGTGACGAGAGCCCGGAGCGGCGCTTTCGCACGTTGTTCATCTCCGACGTCCATCTCGGGGCCCGCGGTTCACAAGCCGATCTTCTGCTCGACTTCCTGCGCTACCATGATGCCGATACGATCTATCTCGTCGGCGACATCGTCGACGGCTGGGCGCTGAAATCGAGCTGGCACTGGCCGCAATCGCATAACGACCTCGTCCAGAAGCTTTTGCGCAAGGCGCGCAAGGGCGCCAAGGTCATCTACATTCCCGGCAATCACGACGAGTTCCTGCGCAACTATTACGGTACGCATTTCGGCGGCATCGACGTGGTCGAGAACACGGTTCACACCGGCGCCGACGGCAAGCGCTATCTCGTCATTCACGGCGACATCTTCGATCTCGTGGTGCAGAACGCGCGCTGGCTCGCCCATCTCGGAGACAAGGCCTACGACTTCGCGATCCAGATGAACCGCCTGGTCAACTTCTTCCGCCGCATGTTCGGCGTGCCCTATTGGTCGCTGTCGCAATGGGCGAAGCAGAAGGTCAAGAACGCCGTCAACTATATCGGCGCCTTCGAGCAGGCGCTCGCCGCCGAGGCGCGGCGTCACCAGGCCGACGGCGTGATCTGCGGCCACATCCACTACGCCGTGATCCGCGACGAGGCCGGCATCCGCTACATGAATTGCGGCGACTGGGTGGAGAGCTGCACCGCCCTGGTCGAGCATGACGACGGCCATTTCGAGATCATCACCTGGGCGGATCAGTTGCGGAAGCCGGAGCAGGTGCCACAGGTCGCAGCCAGAGCTGCATAACAAGGACCACTTGATGCGCATCCTGGTCGCGACCGACGCCTGGCACCCGCAAGTCAACGGTGTGGTTCGGACGCTGACCAAGCTCGCTGACGCTGCAAAAGCGCTCGGCGTCGAGTTCACGTTCCTGACGCCGCAATCGTTCCGCACCTTCGCGATGCCGAGCTATCGCGACGTGCGCCTCGCCATGCCGCGCCCGGCCCGGATCGCAAGGCTGATCGAGGAGGCACGTCCCGACAGCATCCACATCGCGACCGAAGGGCCGATCGGCCTGATGGTCCGCCGCTATTGCCGCCAGCGCAAGCTGCCGTTCACGACCAGCTTCCATACCCGCCTTCCCGAATATGTCCGCGCCCGCGTGCCAGTGCCGGGCTCGCTGATCTGGCGGGCGCTGCGGCGCTTCCACAGCGCCAGCCGCGCCGTGATGGCGGCGACGCCGGCGCTCGCGCGCGAACTGACCGAGCGCGGCTTCGACAATGTCGTGCTGTGGCCGCGCGGCGTGGACACCACGTTGTTCCACCCGCGCGTCATCGATCTCTGCCTGCCGGCACCCGTGTTCCTGTCGGTCGGCCGCGTCGCAGTCGAGAAGAATCTCGAGGCGTTCCTCGACCTCGACCTACCCGGCACCAAGGTGGTCGTCGGCGACGGCCCGGCGCGCGCCTCGCTGGAAGAGGTCTACCCCGATGCGATCTTCCTCGGCGAGAAGCACGGCGAGGAACTGGCGGATATCTACGCGGCCGCCGACGTGTTCGTGTTCCCGAGCAAGACCGACACCTTCGGCCTGGTCCTGCTGGAGGCGCTCGCGAGCGGCCTGCCGGTCGCGGCCTTCCCCGTGAAGGGTCCCCGCGACGTGATCGGCGATGCGCCGGTCGGCGCGCTCGATCACGATCTGCGCAATGCCTGCTTCGCGGCGCTCGATATCTCCCGGCAGGACTGCGTCGCGTTCGCCGCCAACTACACCTGGGAGGCCTCGGCAACGGTCTTTATCGACAGCATTTTGGCGGTCGGGGCGGTGCTGCCCGGCCGGACCGGCGCGGAACAGCCGCGTTTCGTGGCTTGAGGCAAGAAATCCTCTCGCGGAGGTGTCTTGCCCGGGCCTGATTGGCCGCGATAGCATTCCGCCATGACCGAACAGGCCCTTCCGGTCGGCCCTGCCGACATCGATGCCGCAGCGCGCGTGATCGCGCCTTACGCCATCCGCACCCCGCTGTTGTCCTTCCCCGTGCTCAACGAGCGCGTCGGTGCGAAAGTGTTCCTGAAGCCGGAGATGCTTCAGCGCACCGGCTCGTTCAAGTTCCGCGGTGCGTTCAACAAGGTGTTCTCGATCCCGCAGGACAAGCGCGCCGGCGGCGTCGTCGCGTTCTCCTCCGGCAACCACGCCCAAGGCGTGGCGGCGGCGGCAAAGATCCTCGACATGCAGGCCACCATCGTGATGCCAGCGGACGCCCCGCTGTCGAAGCGCGAGCGCACCAAATCCTACGGCGCCGAGGTCGTGCTGTACGACCGCGACAAGGACGACCGCGAGGCGATCTCGCGCGGCATTGCCGAGAAGCGCGGCGCGACGCTGGTCAAACCCTACGACGATCCGTTCGTGATCGCAGGGCAGGGCACCGCCGGCCGCGAGATCGGCGAGGACATGGCAACGCTCGGCCTCGGCCCCGACATCGTGGTGGCGCCGGCCTCCGGCGGCGGCTTGATCGCGGGTGTCGCGACCGCCGTGAAGGCGCGCTATCCGCAAGCCGAGATCGTGGTCGCCGAGCCCGAGGCCTTCGACGATCACGGCATTTCACTCAGCGCAGGCCATCGCGAGCCGCATCCGCCGGCCGGCCGCACCATCTGCGATGCGCTAATGGCCCTGATGCCGGGCGAGATGACGTTTGCGATCAACAGCAAGCTCTTGGCGCGCGGCGTCACGGCGTCGGACAAGGAAGTCGGCGCGGCGGTCGCCTTTGCCTATCGCGAGCTGAAGCTGGTGGTGGAGCCCGGCGGCGCGGTGGGGCTTGCTGCGCTACTCGCGGGCCGCCTTGATGTGGCCGGCAAGAACGTCGTCATCGTGCTGTCAGGCGGCAATGTCGATGCGGATCTATTCGCGGAGCTGGTGGCCTGATCGTCATTCCGGGGCTCGCGCAGCGAGAGCTATGATGCGCAATTGCGCATCTGAGAATCCATAACCACGATCGGGAGTATGGATTCCGGGCCTGCGCCTTACGGCGCATCCCGGAATGACCAAGAACAGACATGAAGAAGGGGCAGAGCGTTTTCGCTCTGCCCCTTTGTCGTCTCGCTCGCCGCAATCAGTGCGTGAAGCCGCCGCGACGGTTGCCGCCATTGTTCATGCTCGGCGCTTGGTTCATCGACTGCCGGAAGTTGTTGTTGCTGCTGACCATGCGGCTCGGCATCGTGTTGATCTGCGGGCGGGTGTTCTGCACGTTGGTCTGCACCTGCCCCTTATTCAACGGGTTATTGTTGAGCTTAACGATGCCGGTGTTGCCGTTGTTGAGCCGGATCGGGCGGTTCGGAGTCTGCACGTTGACCGGCTTCGACTCGATGTTCGGGCCACCCTTGCCGACATTCACCGGCATGGTCACGATCTTGCCCGGCTTGACGGTGCCGCCATTCGGCATGGTGCTGGTCGCAGGCAGGGTCACGATCTTGCCGATGCCGACCTTGCCGTTGATCGTGTTGGTCGGCGCAGGCAGCGTGACGATCTTGCTCGGGGTCTGCGGCGGCGTGCCGTTCTGCGGGTTCGGCTGGTTGTTGCCGGCAGGCAGGGTGACGATCTGTCCGCCATTGCCGAGCTTGCCGACGACATTGCCGTCGAGCGGCTTCTGCACGACCGGCAGATTGCCGTTCACCTGCGCGCCATTGCCCTGCTGCATCAGCGGCATGTATTTGGGCTGGCCGAGATTGCCGATCTTGATCGTCGGAGCAATGGTCTGCGGCGCCAGGAACTTGGTCGCCTGCATCAGGGGGATCTGCTTCGGCTGCGTCTGCAGCTTCAGCGCGACCTGCGCATAGGGGCTGTTGCCGTAGCTGTCATAGAAGCTCTTGTAGGCGAGCGGCGAGTTGGCGAGCACCGCCTTGTGCCAGGCCTGCGAGATCAGGATGTTGTTGAGCAGCCAGCGGATGTGGTCGCACAGCGGGTCGTGCGGGTACATCCGGATGAACTCCTGATAGTACTCCGGCCGGCCCTCGGACACGACGTAGTCATAGGCCTGGCGGGTGGAGCGGCTCGGCAGGTTGGAGGCCATCTGCACGACCGGCGCTTTCACCGGCGCGCGGTTGGCGGCAACGGCGGTGTCACCGAAGAAGGTGAAGTCGCTCGTCAATGACGAGCTCTCCCACGGAATCTGCGCGCCGCTGGTGGTCTGGTTGACCTGCAGGCGCACGCGCTTGAACAGCTGCTCGATCGGCACGTTGGGCTCGCGCGCGACGTTCAGGAACGCCTGTGTGTACGGGCTGTGGCCATTGGTGCCGTCGAGCGCCTCGGCACCTGGCGCGGTCGAGTAGCCGACGATCGAGCCGTTCGGCGCATCGACGATTGCCAAGCCACGGCCGGCGTCGTTGATTTCAGGGAAAGGGTTGTTGCGGCAGGCATCGAGGATGACGATGCGCATGCGGCTCGGGATCGTCTCCAGCGTCGACATCACGTCGACGAGGCGCAGCGAATTGTTGACCAGCTCGGTCGGGCTGGAAACCTTGGCGTCGACCGGAACGAGATAGTTCTCGCCGGCGAGCTGCACGCCGTGACCGGCGTAATAGACCATCGCCACCGTGTTCGGACCGCGCGAGGCGACCTTGGCGGAGAAGTCCTGGACGACGCGAAGCATGTCGTTCTGGGTCAAGTCGGTCGCGGCGACCACTTCGAAGCCGGCGGAGTTCAGGAACTGCGCCATCGACTGGGCGTCATCGTCGGGGTTCGCAAGCTGCGGCGCGTTCTGGTAGTTGGCATTGCCGATCACCAGCGCCACCCGCTGCTCCGGGCCTTGCAGCGCGGTTGGGGCGGGCTGCACCGGGGCGACTTGCGCGGAAACGGGCCCGCAGGCGAAGCCGAACAGGCTTCCCAACAGGCTCGCCGTCATGAAAAAGGGCTTTAGGCGGAACATGGCGTGCTCCTTTGGCACTCATCTCGATGCGAGATTGGTTGCGCGCAAGCTTGGCCGCGTTCGAGCGTTGCGGTCCGTGATCCCTGTCACCATGCTCGCCTCCGTGATCTGAATCACGCTCGGAACCTGTTATGGTTAGCAATCGATTGGGAGGACGTCCGCCACATGCTGAAATCGATCGATCCGATCCTGACCCCCGATTTGCTCTGGCTGCTCGCCGCGATGGGCCATGGCGACGACCTCGTGTTCGTCGACGCCAATCACCCCGCCACCCGGATCGCGCAGAGCACCTCGTCGCAGCGCCTGATCCAATTGCCGGGCATGACGATGGAAACTGCCATCCGAGCCATCATGTCGGTCTATCCGCTCGACGATTTCGATCCCGATCCGGTGCGTGTGATGATGCCGGTCGACGATCCCGACCGCGTGCCCGAGGTGCAGCGCGCGGTGCTCGCGGAGATCGCACGTGCCGCTGGCCGGCCGGTCACCCCGGCAAGCTCGCGCGTCCCGACTTCTATCGCGCGGCAGCGGCAGGCTTTGGCGTCGTGCAGGTCGGTGACAGCAGGGGCTATGGCTGCTTCCTGATCAGGAAGGGCGTGATCGGTTAGGAATATCATGAAGCATCCATCCTCACTGATCGTGTTCGGCGGCCTTCCAGGTACCGGTAAGACGACGATCGCTCGCGAACTCACCGCCAGGCTGGCGGCGACCTATCTTCGTATCGATGCGATCGAGCAGCCATTGCGGGACGCAGGGTTTCATCGTCGGCGCAGCCGGCTATGCCGTTGCCAACACGCTCGCCGCCGAAAACCTCAAGCTCGGGCGCATCGTCATCGCGGACTGCGTCAATCCCGTGCTGGCAAGCCGCGCCGGATGGCGGCAGACTGCCTTGCGAACCGGCGCAGGCATCGTCGAGATTGAACTGATTTGCAGCGAACCGGCGTTACACCGGCAGCGCTTGGAAAACCGGCTGCCCGACATTGACGGTCACAAGGTTCCAACCTGGGATGACGTCGTGAGCCTGACTTACGAGCCGTGGGATCGGGAGCACTTGGTGCTCGATACGGCCGAGAGTTCGCTCGATCATGTTCTGGACCGCGTTGAAGCGCATGTGCGCGACAAGATCGGCTACAGCAGAATGGCTTAAGGTTGAATCGATTGCCACGGGCTCGGTGCAACCTCTCCCGCTTGCGGGAGAGGTCGCGCCGAAGGCGCGGGTGAGGGCTTTCTCCTCTAGGGGGCTATCCCATTGCGGAAACACCCTCTCCCCAGCCCTCTCCCGCAAGCGGGAGAGGGAGTGCACCTCGCACTCGAATTTGAGTGGCCTTCTTTCATCCGCCTGTCTATCGTCGATTCATGTCTCGCCTTCTGTGTCTCTTCGTTGCTGTCGTCCTGTCGCTGCTGCCCGCCGTCGCACCCGCCGAGCCCGTGCAAAAGCGCCCCAAGCCGGTCTGGAAGGGCTACGGCTTTCTGCCGGGCTATCGGCAGCCGCTCAGCAACAGCATCCCGCTCTACAAGCAGAAAGACGCCATGCGCCGCCTGTCGCGCGCCGACCGGCGCCATTGGTACATCGATCCGGTTCCGCAATATTACCGCTGGGACGGCGAGTGGCACTATTTCGGCCGCCCCGGATTCAACGGCGGCCGCTACAACGGCGGCAGCTTTGGCCCGTGCTGGACGCGCACGCCGATCGGTCCGATCTGGAATTGCGGGTGAGGCGCTGACAGTCAGGGAAAGCTGCGGACGACCTCGATCAAGCCGACGATTGCGGCATTGAACGCATCGAGGTCCTCGGCCGGAATCCAATACTCCAGATGTGAGCGTCCGCCCGCTTCCTGCGCATCGTATTTTTCGATGAAGCTGCGCTTGATTGCAAAACGGGTCACGAAGCCCGATCCGCTCGCCGGGACATTCCAGTCCCGCGCGATCTTGATGGCGTAGTCTTCGGTCAGCACCGGATAGAAGATCGGCTGGTCGGGCAGGCGCGGCGGAAACGCGCGCATGCCGGATTGCTGGATCAATTCCAGCTCTTTTGGACCGACGGGCCGCTAGAGGGTGAGGGTGTCTTCGGTGGGGGACATGGGCGTGAGGTCCAAGATCGAGCGTCGTCGTCGCGAGCGCAGCGAAGCAATCCAGAATCCTCCGCGGAGACAGCCTGGATTGCTTCGCTGCGCTCGCAATGACGGTGTGGGGGGAGTGCGCGCCCCTTACGAAAAGAACGCGATCTTCTCGGCCTGGGTCATGCGGCGGATCGGGGCGAGGGGGTCGTTGGCCGATGCGCGGGGTTTTTGCAAGATGCCGCTGGCGAGGATGGTGGCGCCGAGCGAGGCGTCGGACATGGACGCGGGCAGGGGCGAGGGCATCGGCAGCGTCGCGGTCGGGGCTGCCGCCATTGATGCGGTAGCCGCCATGGCCGGCGCCTGCTGCTCCATCACCTCGGCGGCGGCTTCCGCGATGGCGTCGGTGAGGCGCGCGAGCGAGTCCAGCGCGATCGGCGCGTCCGCGGGCTCTTCGGCGATGGCTGCGAGGACAGGCTCAGCTGCGACCGGCTCCGGCTGTTCGGTGGCAATGGGCGCCACGACATCCGAGAGCGCCGGCTCCGGCGTCGCGGCTGCCATCTCCACCGGCTCGATGATCTCGTCGAAGTCGGGATCGGGCGCGGCCATCTCCATCGCGATGGCCTCGAGGATGGCTTCGTCCTCGGCCTCGGCTGCGGCGTCGAGTGCGAACTCCTCGCGTGCGAACTCCTCGCTTGCTTCCGTCAAGACCTCCGGCTGAGCGGCCGGCTCTTCAAACGCGACGGCTTCGAGCTCGGCATCATCAGGCGCGCCGTTTTCGAGCGCCGCGATTTCGGCAGGGATCTGGCTTTCGGCCGCGATCTCCTGTGCGGCAGCCGCGTCCATCGCCTGCCCGGCCATGGCGGCGGTTTCAGCGACGGCCGCTGCTTCGACGGCCGCATCGAGTTCCGGAGCTGCTGCGATCTCTTCGCGCGTCTCCGTAAAAGCCACGGGTGCATCGCCCGCCATCGCCGCCGTCTCGACGGGCGAGGCTGCTGCGACTGATGACGGCGCCTCCTGCGTCGGAGCCGGAGCGGCCTGTGGCGTTGCGTCGCCGTCGAGCTGCTCGACGCGGTCCTTCAGCAGATCGAACGCAGCCTTGAGCTCGATCCGGGGATCGAGAGTCGAGATCTGCCCGCAGGCGGCCTCGATCGAGGCGAGCTGCGAATCAATGAGGTCGCAGATTCGCCCGTCGGCGCCGATCTCGCGCCAGCGCCAGGAGATCTCCTTGATGATGCGCACCCCGCGCGGGATCGGCGCGAGACTCGCCTCGATCGCGCCGGGATCGAACGCGGCGAGCGCGATCGTCTCGGCCTCGCGGATGGCGCGGCGGATATCGACCAGCGCCTCGGGCAGGCGGTCTTCGACGACTGGTTGCCGCTGTGCCGCAAGGGTTTCCTCGATTTTGGCAACCGCATCCAGCACCATGCGCGTGTCGGCATTGCGGTTGCGCTTGGCATATTCGCCGAGGAACCAGCGGCCGCGCGCGGTCTCCATGAAGGCTTCGCGGATCGCGTCGTAATCCTGCTCGTTCGGCGCGGCCGCGCGGGCAGACATGGGCGAGAGGGCGAATGCTTCGTTGGCCATGACAATCTCGTCGCGCAAATCAGTGCGCGTTACTGTAACGATCACCACGATATCGACCGAATCGCAATTGGTTTGATGCAATCCGAATCACAAATCCCCATCGCGGCAGCGACGAAGCGGCGATTCGCCGTGAGCCTCGCCGTGTTCTATTCGGCCTTCTTTGCGGTTCTGGGCACGCATGTGCCGTTCTTCCCGGTCTGGCTGAAGGCGATCGGCATCGACGCTGTCTGGATCGGCATCATCGCCGCGCTGCCGGCGATCACGCGCTTCACCACGCTGCCGCAAGTGACCGCTTTTGCCGAAAAGCGGCAGGCCATTCGCGCCGCCATCATGGTGTCGGCGCTGGCCACCGCGATCGGATTTACGATGGTCGGCCTGCAGCAGCAGCCGCTGGCGCTGTTCCTGATCTATGCGCTGACCTGCATGGTGTGGACGCCGACGATGCCGCTGACCGATGCCTATGCGTTGCGCGGTGTCGCTCGCTACGGGCTCGATTACGGACCCCTGCGGCTGTGGGGGTCGGCGGCGTTTGCCGCCGGCTCGCTCGCCTGCGGCTATCTCGTCGACGTCGTCGCTCCGCGCGACCTGATCTGGGTCATCGTCGCCTGGGCCGTCGTCGCGGTCGCAGCCAGCCTGCTGCTGCAGCCGCTCGACGATCTCAGGCGGAGGACGCCGGAGCGGCATGCCGGCAAGCCGCTGCTGCGCGATGCAGACTTCTGGGCCGTGATCGGGTCGGCGGCGCTGATCCAGAGCAGCCACATCGCCTTCTACACCTTCTCGGCCATCAACTGGCAGCTGCAAGGCATCAGCGGGCTGACCATCGCGGTGCTGTGGACGCTCGGCATCATGGCAGAGATCGTCGTGTTCGCGCTGTCGCCGCGCTTCTCGCTGCAGCCGTCCACGCTGATGGCGATCGGCGGCGTGATCGCCGTGCTGCGCTGGATCGTCACCGCGAGCGAGCCGCCGCTCGTGCTGCTCGCGATCGCCCAGCTCGGCCACGGCTTCAGCTTCGGCCTGACCATCGTCGGCACCATGAACCTTTTGGTGCAGCGCGTGCCTTCGCATCAGATCGCGCGCGGGCAGGGCTATTACGCCGCCTGCAACGGGCTCCTGGGGGCGGCGACGTCGATCGCATCAGGCGCGATCTACGCCCGCATCGGCGACAATGTCTATTACGTCATGGCGGCGATGGCCGCTGCCGGTGCCATTCTGATCTGGTCGGCGCGGCATCGCCTCACGGCTCAGCCCCAGAGCGAAGCGTCCGGCGGGTAGACCAGGCTGCCGTCATAACGCAGGCCGTGGTCGCGGTCGCGCGCCAGCAGCAAGGGGCCGTCGAGATCGACGAAGCGCGCCTGCGGCGTCACCAGCATTGCAGGCGCCATCGACAGCGAGGTCGCGACCATGCAGCCGATCATGATCTCGAAGCCGAGCGCCCGGGCAGCATCGGCCATGGCCAGCGCCTCGGTGAGGCCGCCCGTCTTGTCGAGCTTGATGTTCACGGCGTCGTAGCGTTCGCGCAAGGGCGCAAGCGAAGAGCGGTCATGCACGCTCTCGTCGGCGCAGACGGCGAGGGGGCGCTTGATGCGCGCCAGCGCTTCGTCGCGGCCTGCCGGCAGCGGCTGCTCCACCAGGGTGACGCCCGAAGCGGCGCAGGCGGCGAGATTGGCCTCCAGATCGGCCTCGGTCCATGCCTCGTTGGCATCGACGATCAGCTCGGCCTCAGGGGCGGCCTTGCGCACGGCCGCGATGCGCTCCGGATCGCCGTCGCCGCCGAGCTTGATCTTGAGCAGCGGACGGTGCGCCGCTTTGGCGGTCGCGGCTGCCATGGCCTCTGGGGTCGCTAACGAGATCGTGTAAGCCGTGGTGCGCTCTTCCGGGGCCGGGCGGCCCAGCAGGTTCCAGGCGCGCAAGCCGGCCGCCTTGGCCTCGAGGTCGATCAGGGCGCAATCCAGGGCGTTGCGGGCCGCACCTGATGGCATTGCGGCCTGGAGGGTCTCTCGCGTCAGCCCGCCCGCGACGGCCTCCTGCATGGCCTGGATCGCAGCCAGCGTCGCCTCCGGCGTCTCGCCGTAGCGGGGATAGGGCACGCACTCGCCGCGTCCGGTCAGGCCGCCCCGGCTGACCTCCGCCACGACCGTGACGGCCTCGGTTTTGGCGCCCCGGCTGATGGTAAAGCTGCCGGCGATCGGGAAGCGCTCGATTCGCGTCGCCAGAGCTGCAAATTTCATGGAAGTCATTTTGAACTCTGGCGAAATCTGAACCTGCTAGTTACCTCTAGCAACTAACATTAACCCTTGGGGATACCTTCTCTGGGTAAGGGCGCGTGCGCAACCATCTGATTTTCTCCGCCCCGGCGCGGGAGCGGACATGAGTGGCGATCCGAAGCTGGAACGGATTGCCAAGGGCAACGCCCTGGCACTGTGCGCCACCGGCACCTGGACCGCGAGCTTTGCGCCGGTCCTGGAGCGGATGGTCGCCGACGCCGAGAAGCTTGCAGACACCCCGCAAAGCATCTTCATCGACGTCTCCGAGGTCGCCAAGCTCGACACGTTCGGCGCCTGGCTGATCGAGCGGCTGCGCCGCAGCCTGACCAAGGGACCTGTCGAGGCCCAGATCGCGGGGCTCTCCGCCAATTATTCCAGCCTCGTGGACGAGGTGCGGCGGGTCAGGGGGGCGGCGGTGGTCGACAGCGACCCGATCACCATCTCCGGCATGCTGGAGCAGATCGGCCGGACCGTGGCCGGCGTCGCCGGTACGGTGGCAAGCCTCGTCGACATGCTGGGCGCCGTGCTCGCGGCGTGGTTTCGCGTCCTGATTCATCCGCGCTCGTTCCGCCTGACCTCGACCGTGCATCACATGGAGCAGGTCTGCTGGCGCGCGGTGCCGATCATCGTGCTGATCACCTTCCTGATCGGCTGCATCATCGCGCAGCAGGGCATTTTCCATTTCCGCCGCTTCGGCGCCGACATCTTCGTCGTCGACATGCTCGGCGTGCTGGTGCTGCGCGAGATCGGCGTGCTGCTGGTCGCGATCATGGTCGCGGGCCGTTCGGGCAGCGCCTACACCGCAGAACTCGGCTCGATGAAGATGCGCGAGGAGATCGACGCGTTGCGCACCATGGGGTTCGATCCGATCGAGGTCCTGGTGCTGCCGCGCATGATGGCGCTGGTGCTGGCGCTGCCGATCCTCGCATTCCTCGGCGCCATGGCTGCGCTCTATGGCGGCGGTCTGGTGGCCTGGCTCTATGGCGGCGTTCAGCCCGAGGCCTTCCTGCTGCGCCTGCGCGACGCCATCTCGATCGACCATTTCATCGTCGGCATCGTCAAGGCGCCGGTGATGGCCGCCGTGATCGGCATCGTCGCCTGCGTCGAAGGGCTCGCCGTGCAGGGCAGCGCGGAATCGCTGGGTCAGCACACCACCGCGTCGGTGGTGAAGGGCATCTTCTTCGTCATCGTCATGGACGGCATCTTCGCCATCTTCTTCGCCTCGATCGGGATGTGACGATGGCAGGCGAGATTCAGGATCCGATCATCCGCGTCCGCGACATCACCGTGCAGTTCGGCGCCACGCGCGTGCTGGACGGGCTCAACCTCGACGTCAAGCGCGGCGAGATTTTGGGATTTGTCGGCCCCTCGGGCGCGGGCAAGTCGGTGCTGACGCGCACCATCATCGGCCTGGTGCCGAAGGTCGCGGGCTCAATCGAAGTGTTCGGCGTTGACCTCGATTCCTCGAGCGCGTCGCAACGGCGCAATGTCGAGCGGCGCTGGGGCGTCCTGTTCCAGCAGGGCGCGCTGTTCTCCTCGCTGACCGTGCGGCAGAACATCCAGTTTCCGATGCGCGAATATCTGCGCGTCTCGCAGCGGCTGATGGACGAGATCACCATGGCCAAGCTCACCATGGTCGGCCTCAAGCCCGAGGTCGCCGAGCGTTTCCCGTCCGAACTCTCCGGCGGCATGATCAAGCGCGTGGCGCTGGCGCGTGCGCTGTCGCTCGATCCCGACCTCGTCTTCCTGGACGAGCCGACCTCCGGCCTCGATCCGATCGGCGCGGGCGACTTCGACGAGCTGGTTCGGACCCTGCAGCGCACTTTGGGGCTGACGGTTTTCATGGTAACCCACGACCTCGACAGCCTATACACAGCATGTGACCGCATCGCCGTTTTAGGGAACGGTAAGATCATTGCGGCAGGGTCGATCGCCGACATGCAGGCCTCGCAGCATCCCTGGCTGAGGCAGTATTTTCATGGCAAGCGCGCCCGCGCGGTCATGGGTTGAGAGCTGGGTTGAGTAGCCGGAGCACCTGATGGAAACGCGGGCGAACTACATTTTGATCGGCTCGTTCACGCTGGCGGTGATCGCCGCCGCGATCGGCTTCGTGCTGTGGTTTCAGTCGCTGCACACGACCAAGCAGCGCAGCCCCTTGCGCGTCGTGTTCGAGGGCCCGGCGGCGGGCCTGCGCAACGGCGGCAGCGTCAATTTCAACGGTATCAGGGTGGGCGAGGTGGTCTCGGTGAAGCTGGACAACCCGCGGCGGGTTGTCGCACTCGCCATGATCGAGAATAACGCCCCGATCCGCAAGGACACCCTGGTCGGCCTCGAATTCCAGGGTCTCACCGGCGTTGCGGCGATCTCGCTGAAGGGCGGCGAGGAGGCCGCGCCGGCTCCGCCGCTCGACCAGGACGGCATCCCGACGCTCACGGCCGACCCCAACAAGCTCCAGGATGTCACCGAGGCGATCCGCGCCACGCTGCAGAACGTCAACAAGATCGTCGCCGACAATCAGGAATCGGTGAAGAACTCGCTGAAGAACCTCGAGACCTTTACCAACTCGCTGGCGCGCAATTCCGAAAAGATCGACGCCGTGATGGCCAAGGTCGACGGCGTCATGCTCAAGGCCGACAGTCTCATGCTCGGCCTCAACACCTTGGCCGGCGGCAAGGATGGCGGCGAGCTGTTCCAGGCGGTGAAGTCGATCCGCGAGCTCGCCGAAGATTTCGACAAGCGCTCGGGTGCATTGATGGCCGACGGCCGCCGCACCCTCGGCGACATCAGCCGCGCCGTGAACAATTTCGATCGCAACCCGACCCGCGTCCTGTTCGGCGCCAGCAATTCGTCGCAGCCTGCCCCGCCGCCGGAGCCGCCGAAGCCGGCGGCAGCGCCGAGGCGGTAGGCGGTAGGAAAGCGCGAATGGGGAGTGGCGAATAGCGAGTAACGTATACAGCCTTCCTCACGGATCGATTCCAAACAAAAACGGAGCCCGCGAGGGCTCCGTTTTCATTCGCTATTCGCTATTCGCTATTCGCAATTCGCGAGCTTCCGCTCACCCCAGCCGGCCCGCCGCATGCGCGAGCAGGGTGTACACCAGGCCCGTCTCCGAGATCAGGTGGCTGCGCAGCTCCTGCGGGCCGCGGCCGTCGCGGGCGACTTCGTCGAGCAGGCGCTCGAACTCGGCGACGTAGCGGTCGACCGTGCCCTTGAAGTTGCGGTCGGCGCGGTACTTGCGGGCGACCTCGTCGAAGGCCTTCTGGCCGGCGGGCGTGTACAGGCGCTTGGTGAAGGCCTTGTTCTCGCCGCGCTGATAGCGGTCCCACATCTCGGCGGCGAGGTTGCGGTCCATCAGCCGGCCGATGTCAAGCGACAGCGATTCCAGCGGATTGCTGCTTGCCTGCGGCGCCTGCGGCTGCGGCGCCGGTGCGGCGCGGCCGCGCGGAGCCTGACCGGCCGGCGCGCCCTGGTTGGCGTCGGTGCGGTTGAGCAGGTCCGACAGCCAGCCGTCACGGCCCTGGTCGCTGCCACCGGGGGCGACCGGCGGCGCTTCGGTGCGGCGCGCGGCCGGCATGCCGAGGTCCGGCGGCGGCAGCGTCGAGGCGCTGCCGATGTCGCGCATGCGGGTGTCGGGAGCGCGGCCGCCGACGGCGGCCAGCACCGGCTCTTCCTGGCGCTGCACGCTGGCGCGGCCCGCCGTGGTGACGTCGAGCCCGCGGCCGTGCTGGGCCACGATGCGGTTGAGCTCGGCGAGCGCCTCGATCTGGTCGACGATCACCTTGCGCATCTGCGCCGTGCTCTCGGCGGCCTCCTGCGGCATCTCGAGCACGCCGCGGCGCAGCTCGTTGCGCGTGGCTTCGAGCTCGTTGTGCATCTCGAAAGCCATCTGCTTCATGCTGGCGACGAGGTTGGTGAACTTCTCGGTCGACTGCTTGAACATCGTATCCGCCTCGTCGGTGGTCTGGCGGTAGATGTCGTGCATGGCCTCGATGGTCTGCCGGTGCTCCTCTTCGGAGGCCGCGCGCACCGCCTCGAACTGGCGGGTGATCGCGGCCGAGCCGGCGCCGGCGGTCTCGGCGACGACGCGGGCGATGTCGCGGGCGCGCTCCTCGGCCGCGGCAAGCGATTCATCGAGCAGGCCGGTGAAGCGCGACAGCCGCTGGTCGAGATCGGCCGTGCGCAGGTCGATCGTGGTGACGAGCGATTCCAGCGCCTGCTTGCGCTCGGCGAGCGAGGCGGTGGTGTTCCTGTTGCTCTGCTCGACGACCTGCGCGGCCTCGACCAGCGCCTGGCCGTGCTTGTCGAACTGGACCGACAGCTCGCCGAGATCCTGCAGCGCCTTCGTGGTCTTGCTGTTGAAGACGTTGAGCTGCTCTTCCAGGTTCTGCGTCGCCGTGCCGTTGCGCGAGGTGACGTCGTTCATCGCCGAGACGAAGTCGGCAACGCGGGTCACCAGCGCCCGCTCGAGCGAGTTGAGGTTGTCGTGCGCACCGGTCAGCACCTCCTGGAGCAGGATGTTGCCTTCGCGCAGGCGCTCGAACAGGGCGACCGTGTCGGTGCGCAGGATCTTGCTGGTCTCCTGCATCTCCGTGACGGCCGCGATCGAGACCTGGCGCGACTGGTCGATCGCCGAACGCGAGGCCTGCTCGAGGTCCTTGAGCGACTTGCCGACGGCGCTGGTGGCGACCTCGCTCGCCGCGTTGATGGTGCGGGCGACTTCCGAGCCGTTGCCCATCATGGTCTGCGAGAAGGCCTGGCCGCGCGTCTCGATCGACTTCAGCGCGTCGGAGGTGACGCGGTCGATGTCGAGCGTGAGCTGGCTGGTCTTCGAGCCAATCGCGTCGACCAGTGCGCCGCGCTTGGCGTCGATCATGTTCGACAGGCGGTCGGCCTGCTGCTGCACGTAGGTGACGATCTCGTCGGTCTTGCCGGTCATGGCCTGACCGAAGCTGGAGCTGGCGGCGAGCACCGAGCGCTCGACGTCGGCCGAGCTCGACTTGACGCGCGAGCTCGCCTCGTTGGAGGCGGAGATCAGCGCGTTCTGGGCGTTGAGCGCGCTGGTCTGGATGTCGTTGGTCGCGTTGGCGGCGGCTGCGCTCAGCGTGCGCTCGATCTCGGTCGAGATCGTGCGGATCTGGCTCGCGGCGTCGGCCGAGGTAGAGGTCAGCGAGATCTGGGCTTCACGCGCGCTGTTGAGGATGGTCGAGGCGGTGTCGGCGCCGACCGCGGTCAGCGTGCGCTCGATGTCCGTCGTCAGCGACTTGATCTGGCCCGCCGCATCGGTCGAGGCGGAGATCAGCGTGCCCTGGGCCTCGCGCACGCCGCTGGTGAGCGCCTCGATGGTGGCGCCGCCGGCTGTCGCCAGCGCGCGCTGCATCTCGGCCGCGAGCGAACGGACCTGGCTGGTTTGTTCTGCGGAGACAGCAAGAAGGGTGCTCTGGGCGTCGCGGGCGCTGGTGGTGATCGTCTCGGCGGTGGTCTGGCCGACCTGAGAGAGCGAGCGATGCACTTCGGCTGCGAGCGACTTGACCTGGCTCGCCGCGTCCGAGGACGCCGTCACCAGCGTGCTCTGGGCCTCGCGGGCGCCGCTCATGATGGTCTCGGCCGTCGAGGTGCCCGCCATCGTCAGCGAGCGCTGCACGTCCGAGGACAGCGCCTTGATCTGGTTTGCGGTCTCGGTCGAGGCCGCGATCAGCGTGCTCTGCGCATCGCGGGCGCCGGCGGTGATCGACTCCGCCGTGGCGGTGCCGGCCATCGACAGCGAGCGCTGCACGTCGGCGGTGAGCGTCTTGACCTGGCTCGCCGCATCCGAGGACGCGGTGACGAGGGTGGTCTGCACCTCGCGGGCGCCGGCCAGGATCGAGGCCGCGGTGGCGGAGCCCGCCGCCGACAGCGTGCGCTCGACGTCGGCCGCGAGCCCCTTGATCTGGGTGGAGGCTTCGCCCGAGGCCGCGACCAGCGTCGACTGCGCTTCGCGCGCGCTGGTCAGGATCGAGTTCGCCGCACCGGTGCCGACTGCGGTCAGCGCCTGCTCGACCTCGGCCGAGGTCATCTTGAGCTGGGCGTTGACATCGGAGGAGACCGTCAGCAGCGACTGCTGGGCGGTGCGCGCGCCGGTCTGGATGGTCTCGCTGGTGTTGACGACGAGGTTGGTGAGCGAGCGCTCGGCGTCCTCGACATGCGAGCGGATCGCGGTCGAGATCATCTCGGCGCGGGACATCATGTCCTCGCTGGCCTGGCGTCCGCTGCTTTCGATGCGGCCGGCCACGGCCTCGACGCGGGAGCCGAGCAGATCCTCGAACTGAGCCACGCGCACGTCGATGTCGCTGGCGACCGAGCCGACCTTGGTCTCGATGGCCTGCTGGATCTCCTGGAAGCGTGCCGTGACCGTGTCGGTCAGATGCGTGCTGCGGCCGTCGATGATCTCGGTGACGCCGGTGATGCGGCGGTCGACCGCCTCGATCGCCTGCGCGGTGCCGTCGGTGAGCGTGGAGGTCAGCAGCGTCAGACGCGTGTCGATCGACTGCACGGCCTGCGATGCGCCGTTGGTCACGGCGGTGGTCAGGTAGGTGAGGCGGGAGTCGATGGATTCGAGCGCCTGCGTCGCGCCACCCGTGAGCGTGGTCGTGAGGTGGGTCAGGCGGGTGTCGATCGACTGGATGGTCTGCGATGCGCCGTCGGTCAGCGAGCTCGTGAGGTGGTTGAGGCGCGCATCGATGGTTTCAATGGCCTGCGAGGCACCGTCGGTGAGCGAGCTCGTGAGGTGATTGAGCCGTGCATCGATTGTTTCGATGGCCTGCGACGCCCCGCCGGTCAGCGACGTCGTGAGGTAGGTGAGGCGGGAGTCGATAGACTGGATCGCCTGCGCGGCACCGTCGCTCAGCGACGTCGCCAGCGTGTTGATGCGTCCGTCGATGGTCTCGGTCATCGACTTCGCGCGGCTGTCGAACGACAGCTCGAGCGCGGCGACGCGGCCGACGAGCTGCTCGTCGAAGGTCCTGATGTGGCCTTGGATGGTGCCGTCGAGGCTGGCGATCTTGCCGTTCAGCGAGGCGTCGATATTGCCGACGCGTTCGCCGATCGTGGTCTCGAACTGCACGAGGCGCTGGTCGAGCACCGCCGTGATCTGGCCGCCGTTCGACGTGAAGCGGGTGTCGAAATCGTCGACATAGGTCTTCAGTGTCTCGGCGATGTCCTGCGTGCGCTGGCCCATGCGCTCGACGATCTCGCCGCCGAAGGTCTTCACGGTGCGGTCGAATTCGGAGATGTGGCGGGTGATCAGCGCGCCCAGCGTGCCGGAATCGCGGGCGAACTTCTCGACCAGCTCGGTGCCCTGGTTCCGCACCAGCTCGTCGAACGCGCTCATCTGCAGCGACAGCGAATCGTGCGCGGTCTCGGTCTGGCTGACGACCTTGGCGACCAGGGCGTTGACGGTGGCGTCGAGCGCTTCGCTGGCCTTGTCGCCGCTCGTCATGATCTGGCCGGCGAGGCGGTTGCCGGCGTCGTCGATCTTGGCGGAGATGTCGTTGGAACGCAGCTCGAGCTCGAGCAGCAGCGAGTCCGATGAGTTCTTCAAGGAATCGTGCACCTGCTCGGTACGCTCGGAGATGCCGTCGACGATCGCGGCGGAACGCTGCTCGAACTCGCCGGTGATGCGGTCGATGCGCTCGTTCAGCATCTCGTGGACGCGGTCGGCGAGGTCGACGAACTCGTCGTGGACGTGGCCGGTCTTGAAGTTGAGGCTCGTGGTCAGCCGCTCGCTGGCGTCGAGCACGGCGCGCGTGGTCTCGTTGCTGGCCTCCTCGAGACGGTCGAGCAGGTCGCCGCCGCGCTCGCCGAGCGCCAGGATCATGTTGTCGCCGGCATTGCTCAGCGCCTGGGTGATGTGGGCGCCGCGCTCTTCCAGAGCGCCGGTGATGGACTTGGCGACCTCGTCGACGCGGGAGGCGATCGCGTCCGAGATCAGCGCGATGTCGTGGCGCAGGTCGATCTGCACGCCGGAAATGGCGCTGCGAACCTGCTCGGCTTGGCCGACCAGGTTGTCGCGCTGATGCGCGATGTCCTGGAGCAAAGCGCGGATGCGCACCTCGTTGTCGGAATAGGCGCGTTCGAGCGCGGCGACCTCATTGGCGACCAGCGTCTCGAGCTCACCGGCGCGCGCGATCGCACGCTCGATGCCGTCGCCCATCGCCGCGACCTCGCGGCGGATGGCCTGGCCGACGGTGACCATGGAATCGGAGGCCGAGCCTTCCGGCTCGGAGAAGCGGATCGCGACCTGCGCCATCGCCTGCGCGATCATGCGCATTTCCTGGCCGCGCCAGACGAGGCTCGCGAGGAAGTAGAACAGCATGACCGGCGCGAAGAACATCGCGACAAGGCCAGCGATCACGAGCACGCCGCCGCTCTGGCCCATGGCGGCCTGGATCGAGGGCAGGAAGCCGACGGTCAGCGCGGCGCAGGCGGCGAGCCAGATGCCGGCGAAGATGGTGGCGAAGGTGTAGACGCTGCGGGCAGGGCGGCCCTTCTGCAGCGCCTGGAGCAGCTGGCCGATGGTCTCGCGATCGTCGTTGGCGGCGCGGCGCGCGGTGCGCGGCTCCTCGACCGGGTCGAACACGGTCGAGCGCTCGTTGGCGGCGGGGCGCGGCTCGAAGCTCGGCTCGTCGAAGACCGGAGGCGCGGCCGGCGGCACCGGGGGCGCCGTTTCGTTGCGCATTGCGGCGTTGCGGCTGGTATCGGCCGCGGTGTCGCTGATGTTCAGAGCTTCCTGGATTGCAGAAAGCGCAACTTCTGTAGGGTCTTTGACCTTTTTCGGAGTGTTCGCCATGTTCAGTCCGAGCCCTCGTTACTTGTACGCGTCCCCCCGCGAGCCCTGCGCGCGACGCAAGCCCACAGACCGGATCATGCCGCTTGCGCGGATCTCCGAGCCGTCCCCACCCGGACGGCTTGTCCGCCAATTTCTGCAACATCCTATTGGCAGAGCGTCGCGAATGAAATGCCCGCAATTAAGACATTCTTAATCATCGTTAACAGGATCGCGCCGTAACGCCTTAGCAATCAACGCAATTCTCAACCAGACTCGGCCAATTGCGGCAACTTTTCGTCAATAAACCGGCGGATCTGCGTCAAATCCCCCAAACATTTCGTTAACCATTTCCATGCTTGGGTGAGGGGAATCTGACCGCCGGACCGGCGGCCGTCGCGCGAAGCCGGGGCCTGCGCCATGACGCCTGAACTGCAAGGGATGGACTGGATGCCTTCGCCCCCGCTTGCGCCCATCGACAGCCCGCTCGACCTCGATCACCTCTCTCGAATGACGCTCGGCGACGCTGAGCTGGAGCAGGAAGTGCTGGCCATGTTCGCGGAGCAGGCGGCCCGTCTGCTCGCGGCGATGACCGCATTGCCGGCCGAGACCGGCGCTCTCGCGCACAAGCTCAAGGGCTCGGCGCGCGGGATCGGCGCCTTCGCGGTGGCCGATGCCGCTGCCAGCCTGGAGACTGCGATCCGGACCGGCCATGGCCGGCCCCACGCCTTCGCCGCGCTGAAAGAGGCGGTGGCCGAGGCCCGCGCTGCCATCGCGGCGATGCTGAAGCGTTGAGCCGAGGCGGCCGGAGCTGGGCTCTAGTCGCTTGTTTTGACGCGTTTTCTTCCCGCAAAGCGGGAATCATTTGGCTTCAAAACGCTATGGCGCCGGGCTGACCGACCCGTTATAGGACAGCCGGGACCCTCCTTCATTCAAAGCACCGCGGCAGCACGAGCACACATGGCCAAGATTCACTTTGTCGACCACAAGGGCGAAACCCGCACGGTGGAAATCGAGAACGGCGCAACCGTGATGGAAGCTGCGATCCGCAACAGCATTCCCGGCATCGAGGCCGAATGCGGCGGCGCCTGCGCCTGCGCAACCTGCCATGTCTATGTCGACGAAGCCTGGCGCGAGAAGGTCGGCAGCCCGACGCCGATGGAAGAGGACATGCTCGACTTCGGCTTCGACGTGCGCCCGAATTCGCGCCTGTCTTGCCAGATCAAGGTCTCCGACGAGCTCGACGGCCTCGTCGTGGCGACGCCCGAGCGCCAGGCCTGATCCGTCTCCAAGCAGACTGTCCAAGTCGACTAAAGCGCGATGCGATTAGGATGAATCGTCATCGCGCTTTAGGTTATTGTTTGAGCATGATCTTTTCGGAAAACCGCTACACACTTTTCCGGATCATGCTCTAAATGCTCGGCGGCGCGACCTCGATGCCGCGCTTGTGCCAGGGTCTGAGCTTCTCGATCACCTCTGCGGTCAGCGGCGCCGGTCGGCGCGTCGCCTCGTCGAGCAGGACGCCGACCGACATCGCCGACGCAATGCACGTGCCGTTCGAGAACACGACCTGCTCGAATGTCACCGACGTTCGCCCGAGCTTGACCACGCCGAGGCCGAGCTCGATCGAGCCGGGCCAGTGCAGCTCGGCGCGAAAATGCATGTCGAGCCGCACCATGATCCAGGCGAGCCCCGGCGGGGTCAGCCCGTATTCGGGAAGCTTCATCAGCGTGACACGGCCGGTCTCGAAATATGTGGCATAGACCGCGTTGTTGACGTGCTGGTTCGGGTCTAGGTCGCCGAACCGGACGTTGTCGCTGAGGCGAAACGGAAAGTCCTCAAGGCGCGGGGTCGTGTCGAGGCGGGCTGGCGCGTTCACCGATTGATCTCCGTCATATCCATTCTCGTTACAGCCCAGTTATTTTGCCCCGGCAAGTGGGCGCGGCTGCGGGGCGATCCCGCTTTTATGCCTTTCCTGTTCCATCCCCGTTGGCTAGACAGGCAGGGTCACCTCTGCCCAACGGGCGCCGTCCAACCGATAACGATCGATAAAGAGACGACATGAGCGACGTGATCAAAACCGATGTGCTGATTATTGGGGCCGGGCCGTGTGGTCTGTTCGCCGCCTTCGAACTCGGCCTTCTCGACATGAAGGCGCATTTCGTCGACATCCTCGACAAGGTCGGCGGCCAGTGCGCCGAGCTCTATCCGGAAAAGCCGATTTACGACATTCCCGGCGTTCCCCAGGTTTCGGGGCAGGGGCTGACCGACGCGCTGATGGAGCAGATCAAGCCGTTTCATCCGACCTTCCATCTCGGCGAGATGGTCGAGACCGTGGAGAAGATCGGCGATCCCTTGTTTCGCTGCACCACGGATGCCGGCAAGGTGTTCGAATGCAAGGTGGTGGTGATCGCGGCCGGCGGCGGCTCGTTCCAGCCCAAGCGCCCGCCGGTACCGGGTATCGAGGCCTATGAAGGCACCTCGGTGCATTACGCCGTGCGCAAGATGGAGACGTTCCGCGACAAGAGCGTGCTGATCGTCGGCGGCGGCGATTCCGCGCTCGACTGGACGCTCAATCTGCATCCGATTGCGAAGCGCATCACACTGCTGCATCGGCGCGACGAGTTTCGCGCCGCGCCCCATAGTGTCGAGCAGATGCGCGCGCTGGTTGCCGGCGGCAAGATGGATCTGCGGCTCGGCCAGGTCACCGCGCTCTCCGGCGCTGACGGAAAGCTCACCGGCGCGACCGTCAAGGGCAACGACAACAGCGTCACCGAAATCGCTTGCGACACCATGCTGCCGTTCTTCGGGCTGACCATGAAGCTCGGCCCGGTCGCGAATTGGGGCATCGCGCTGGAGAACAATCTGGTGCCGGTGGAGACGTCCGCGTTCGAGACCAATGTGCCGGGCATCTTCGCGATCGGCGACATCAACACCTATCCCGGCAAGATCAAGTTGATCCTGTGCGGCTTCCACGAGGGCGCGCTGATGTCGCAAAAAGCCCATCGTTATGTCTATCCGGAGAAGCGGCTCGTGTTCCAGTACACGACCTCGTCCTCCAGCCTGCAAAAGAAGCTCGGTGTCAACTGACGGAAGCGTTCGGGGCGGCGATGCCCCATGTTTCTGGTGCTGGAACCGTTCGTGAAATCGCCGTAGTCTGCGGCCATTCCGGTCATAGGCTTGGCCAGGTTTTTGGCTTAGCACAGTTTGGCTCTGCGAAGTCTTGGCTCAGCAAAGGTGATTGGCTCAGCAAGGTGATCATAATGCGGACTCTCGTTTCCAGCTTTCGGCTGCCCTCCTTCCTGGCGCTCGCATTGTCGCTCGCGATCGTGACGCCGTGCGCGGCGCAGACCGCCGAGCCCACGGCGGCGGGCCTCTGGCAGAAGGTCGAAGACGGCAGGACGGTCGGATGGTTCCTCTTCGTCGATCGCAACGGCGTCTTCGAAGGTGTGATCGCCAAGACCTTCCCGCGGCCAACCGACGACCCGAATGAGGTCTGCTCCAAGTGCACCGACGATCGCAAGAACGCTCGGGTGCTCGGCATCTCCTTCGTCCGCGACATGAAGCGCGAAGGATTGAAGTACGAGGGCGGCAACGTGCTCAATCCGCGCGACGGCCAGATCTGGAAGGCCAACATGCGGGTCAGCCCCGACGGTCAGACCCTGACGTTGCGCGGCTATCTCGGCATCGCGCTGCTCGGCAAGGACGAGACCTGGACGCGCCTGCCCGATGCCAACATCGCGCAGGTCGATCCGGCCATCGTCGCAAAATACTTGCCCGCGCAGGCTGCAGCCGCCAAGCAACCGGCGCCCGCGGCGAAGAAGGGCGGCGCGATGATGGCGCCGGCAAAGCAGTAAGGGCGCAAGCCGCGCGCTGCGCGGTCTCAATGGCCCTAGCGCAGGGTCTCCAGCCTGTGCGGCCACCTTCGCCGAAGGGCGAACGTGCCTCGGGCGCCCTCCAGTAGTTCCCCGGAATGCGCGCTGGCGCTGGATTTGCATAGCTGTCGGCAAAGCTGCTGGGGGAGCGAGTCGCCGTCTCCACGCCTGCCGCGCACCATGCGGAAGGCGGACGGCAGCGTTTGCCCCGCGGTGATCACTTCGACCGCGGAGACCACATGAAACGTGCAAGACAGTGTGCCGCCGTGCTGCTGGGGCTGGCGGTTCTGACGCATGCGGCGCTGGCGCGCGACGACGGCCGCTTCGCCAACTCGCCCCTGAAACCCTGGTTCGAGAGTCTGCGTAGCGAGTTCGGGCAATGCTGCTCGGATGCCGACGGCTACGTCATCGCCGACGTCGATTGGGAGTCCGATCGCGGTCGCTACCGCGTGCGCATCGACGACGAGTGGGTCGTGGTGCCCGACGGCGCCGTGATCACCGTGCCGAACAAGATCGGCCGCACCATGGTGTGGAAGCACTATATCGACGGCCATCCGCGCGTGCGCTGCTTCATGCCGGGCAGCATGACGTAGAGGCGCGTGGCCATTCCGGCCGGCGCGGAGCGCCGAACCGGAGCGACAACGCCAAGCTTAGCGCGCCTGGTTGTTCGAACCCGCGCTCGCGAGCTGCTTGATCCGCGGCGACAGTACGGACACCTGCACGGGCGAGGCCGGCATGCCGGCGACGATCATTGCGGGGCTAGCAGACTGCTCCTGGACGCCGGCGCCGCCGAGCACCTGCACTTGCGTTGTCGTGATCGGAAACGACGTCACTTCATAGGAGGGAAGTTCGCTGGCGAACGCGGCGGCCGAGCTCGCAATCATGGCGCTGGCAACGGCAATCATCGAGAGAACACGCATGGGAGAATCTCCGTGGAAGATGTCAATCGGAGGTTTGGTCGCCGCGATGGCAGAACAGGTTCGCCCGTGCGCGAACATTCCCGTTGTCTTCGGCGCAGATATTGATTGCGTGATGCGAAGGGACGAAACGCGGAAGACGTTTTCCGCGCCAATGTTTCCGGACGGTTTCGCGAAAAGCGCCGATGCGCCCGCTCAATGCTCTTGCAGATCGAACTGCGCAGATCTCGCCGGCGCGGCGGCCGCGGCAAAGCGCAGGCGCATCGTCGTACCGTAGCCGGGCGCGGAAGCGACGACCAGCTCCCCGCCATGCGCCGCCATGATCTCGCGGACGATCGACAGGCCGAGACCGGCGCCTGCACCTGCGGCGTTGCCGGTCTGAAACGGCTCGGTCAGCCTGTGTTCGGCGCCGTCGGGCAGGCCCGCGCCATCATCGTGAATAGCCACGCCATCGCAGCCGATCGTGGCGACGATGCGCCGCGCGCCATGGGCGTGGATGAGCGCCTTGCCGACGAGATTGGCAAGTGCACTTCGGATCGCAGCGTCTACGCCCTGCACCACGAAGGGACCTCTTCCCTCGTGCTCGAGCGCAAGCTCGATGCCGGCGTCCAGCGCCGACGGGCTGAAATCGGCCAGCACGTCCAGCGTGATCTGGGCAAGATCGATCGGCCGCTTCTCGATCGCATGATTTTGCAATCGCGCCAGGTCCAGCATCGCGGAGACCAGCGAGGTCAGCCGGCGGACGTCGCGCACCAGCTCGGCCTTCAGGGCCGGCTCGGGCACGTCCTCGATCTTGGCGCGCAGCAGCGTCAGCGGCGTGCGAAGCTGATGGGCGGCATTGCCGAGGAAGCGGCGCTGCATCCTGATATAGGCGTCGATCTCGCCGAAAGCGCGGTTCAGCGCCTCGACCAGCGGCTTCAACTCGCGAGGGACCTCGGACAGCGATATCAAACCTTGCGGCGCCGAGGGGTCGATCGCGAGCGCGCGACGCGCCACCCGCTCGATGCTACGAGAGACGAAACGTGCGGCAAGCGCTGAACCGATGGCGACGGTCGCGGCAAAGGCCAGCGCCACCAAGGCGATCGAAAAGACCCTGCGGAGGAGAAAAGTCCTTGCAATCCGGCCAAAGCGAACCTGAGGCTCGCCGACCATCATCGCGAGCCGCAACGGGCCCCGTTGTACGGCGGAAAGACAGAAGGTGCTCTTCTGGTCGAGCGTGCTGAAAACGGACGAGCCGATGGGCCCGTGGTAGGGCAGCACGAAGGGAAGGGGAGGCCGGTGTTCGCTGCCGTACTCGCTGAGCAGGTCGCCCGCGGACACCACGTACCAGAGGTTTGGGCTGTCCAGCTTCAATTCCTCGAGCGCAGGAGTCGAGCGTATTATCAGTCTTTGCCCTTCGATCACCGTCGCGCGATCGAGAACGGCCGCTACGACCTGGCACGCCCTGAACTCGCGCTCCTCCGTCGGGTAACGCCATATGAAGAGGCCAAGCATGATCAGGAAGATCGTGGTGGCGGCGATACCGAGCGAGAACGCAAAGGTTCGGGCGATTGACTTCATCGCGGCGTTGCCAGCCGCAGGATGTAGCCGATGCCCCGCATGCTGCGGATCTCGACGTCGCCGCCGAGTTCGGCCAGTTTCTTGCGCAAGCGCGAGACCTGCGCCTCGAGCGTGTTGGACTCGATCTCGTCGTCGAAGCCGTAGATCTCCTCGATCAGGGCGGCGCGGGTGATGACGCGGTCGCGCCGCATCAGCAGCGCCCCCAGGATCAGCGCCTCGCGCCGGCGCAGCAGGATCCTGGTGTCGGCGACTACCGCCTCGTTGCTGCCGAGGTGCAACTCGACGTTGCCGAGCGACAGCACCGATGGGGCCAGCAGCCGAGGCCGGCGCAGCACCGCGCGCACGCGCGCAAGCAGCTCCTGCGGCTCGAACGGCTTGCCGAGATAATCGTCGGCCCCGCCATTGAGCCCTTCGACGACATCCTCCTTGGCGTCCTTGGACGTCAGCATGATGATTGCGGGCCGCTCCGCCGATTGGCTCAGCGCCGTGACCACCTGGAGCGCATCTCCGTCGGGTAGCATCCGGTCGACGATCGCCAGATCATACTTGAAATTGTTCAGTGCCTGGCGGGCATCGGCGATCGAGCCGACGAGGTCGACGATGCCGTGCAATTGCCCGAGCAGCCGGCTGACATAGGCGCCGATCTGTGGTTCGTCTTCGATCACGAGGGAGCGCACGCGGGTCGTCCTTGACTCTGCTGGGGCAACAAAACCCTGACCGTGACGCTCCCTGGCCGAATTCTGGCGCTTCGGCTCGTGCGCGAGGGTTCCCATAAAGGCGGCGAGCTTGGCGAATAAAAGGCAGGACCGAGTGAGTTCGCGGGTATGGCTCGTCACGTTTTTGAGGGCGTGATCGCGGCGGTGCAATGTGGGGGCAATGTTGATCCGGCGGGCGTGCCTGCCAGCGGCGGACATGGCCCTGGGGAGCATCCGATCGCACCTTGCAATCTTGGGGCAATTTTGCCGGACCAGATGCTGTGGCTCCTAACCACAACAGTCGACTCGGCCTGCAAAGGCCGGTCCGGGGCCCCGCAATGAATGATTTCGAAGAAGCCGCTCTCCGCCTCACGGCGATTGTGCGGCGGACGACCGCCTGTCTCGCCGCACTCGGTGCGATCATGGCGACTGCGCCATCAGTCTCGGCGCAGACCGCCTTCACGCTGCCAGCGCCGCCATTGGAGCTGCCGATGCTGCCCTCGCCGTCGGGCAACTGGACCGTCATGGTCGGCATCGGCGGCGAATACAAGCCCGAGTTCGTCGGATCGAACAACGGAAGGTTTGCTCCGGTCCCGATCTTCTCCATCCGCCGCGCCGGATCAGTCGACCAGTTTCGCGGACCGCGCGACAGCACCAGCATCGCGCTGCTCGACATCGGCCATTTTCGCGCCGGCCCCGCGTTCAAATACGTCGCCTCAAGGAAGGCCGACAAATATGCCGAGCTGACCGGCCTTGGCAATGTCGACGCCGCCTATGAGCTCGGCGGCTTCGTGGAGTATTATCCGGTCGACTGGCTGCGCCTGCGCAGCGAGTTGCGCCAGGGCATGGGCGGCCATACCGGCACCGTCGCGGATGTATCTGCCGACGTCATCGTGCCGCTGATTCAAAGGCTGACGATCTCGGCCGGCCCGCGCTTCACCTGGAAGAGCACCAATGCCACTGCGCCGTATTTCGGCGTCGATGCCGTGCAGGCGCTGGCATCGGGGCTTCCAAGATACGATGCCAGAGGCGGTGCGCACTCGGTCGGTTTCGGCAGCCAGATCTCCTACCGCATCAACCCGCAGTGGGAGGTCCACGCCTATGTCGAGTACCAGAAGCTGCTCGGCGATGTCGCGGACAGCCCGCTGGTGAAGCTGCGGGGATCCTCGAACCAGACCACCGTCGGTCTCGGTGCGTCCTATTCATTCGATTTCAGGATCCGATAGACCATGCGCGGTAAGATCATCCTAACTCTCGCTTGCGCGATCGCTAGCGTCGCGCTCGGCGCTGCCGCGGCGTTCGAGACGCGTGCCAGCCGGCTCCAGGCGATCAAGACCGTCGGCATCATCTCGGCGATCGGCGAGGAGATCAGCCTGACGCGAGCCGGCCTGACCGGGCTCGACAACGCCGCGCAGACCGCCTCGATCGGCGCATGGGGGCTGGACGAGCTGATCGTCCAGCAGGCGACGAAGCTGCTGAGCGGACGGTTTCATGTGCAGCCGGTGAGCTACCGGCGCGCGGCCTTCGCCGCAATCAGGGATTCGGCGGTCGCGCCGGTCAATCTGCTGCGGAGCGACCCGTTCAAGGAGCTGGTTCGCAGCGATGTCACGCCGCAGGGACTGGACGCATATATCGTCATCACCCGGGCGAGATCGAAGCTTGGAAACGGCCGCAACGTCGAGGGCGTCGGGTTCGCCGAATATCGGACGCTGCTTGCGGATTACGGACTGATCCACGCCTTGTACGAGGTTCGCATCATCGAGGGCAAGTCGTTCGACGTGATCGAGAAGAGGGCGGCCGCGCCGCTCGACAACACTGGAACGGTACGGATCGCCGGCCCGAGCGGACCGATCGAAGCGACGTTCGAGGACGCGGGTTCGAGCGAACGGCTGCGTGCGGCGATCGCGAACCTCATCGTCCGAAGCCTGCCGCTCACGCTGGGCGACATGCACTTGATCGAGGGACAGTGACGGTTCTGTTTTGACGCGTTTTCTTGACGCGAACCGGGACCCACTTCGCTCGGAAACGCTTTAGGTCACCGGCGCGGGATTGAACAGCGTGAGGTCGTTGTGGATGCCCCAGCGGTCCGACCAGGGTTTGGTTCGGCCGCTGGCGACGTCGAGGATCAGGCGGAACAGGTCCCAGCCGGTCTCCTCGATGGTCTTCTCGCCGGTTGCGATCTTGCCGGCGTCGAAGTCGATCAGGTCTTTCCAGCGCCGCGCGAGCTCGCTGCGCGTCGCGACCTTGATCACCGGTGCTGCCGCAAGGCCATAGGGCGTGCCACGGCCGGTGGTGAAAACTTGCAACGTCATGCCCGAGGCGAGCTGCAGCGTGCCGCAGATGAAGTCGGAGGCCGGCGTCGCGGCGAACAGCATGCCCTTCTGCGTCGCCTTCTCGCCGGGCGAGAGCACGCCGGTGATCGCGCTCGAGCCGGACTTGACGATCGAGCCGAGCGATTTCTCCACGATGTTGGCAAGGCCGCCCTTCTTGTTGCCGGGCGTGGTGTTGGCGCTGCGGTCGGCGCCGCCGCGGGCGAGATAGGAATCGTACCAGGCCATCTCGCGCACCAGCGCGCGGCCGACGTCCTCGTTGATGGCGCGGCGGGTGAGCAGCTGGATCGCGTCGCGCACTTCAGTCACTTCCGAGAACATCACGGTCGCGCCGGCGCGCACCAGGAGGTCCGCGGCGAAGCCGACGGCGGGATTGGCAGTGACGCCAGAGAAGGCATCGCTGCCGCCGCATTGCAGCCCGATGACAAGATCAGATGCCGGGCAGGTCTCGCGCTTGCGCGTGTTGAGCACCTTCAGCCGCGCCTCGGCCTGGATCATGATCGCCTCAACGATGGCGCCGAAGCCGTCGAAAGCCTCGTCCTGCATTCGCACGATGGCGTCACCGACGCCTTCCGGCACCAGGCGTTCGGGCGCGAGCTTCTCGCAGCCGAGGCCGACAACGAGGATCTCGCCGCCGAAATTCGGGTTGAGCGCGAGGTTCTGCAGGGTGCGGATCGGCACCACCGCGTCGGGCGCGGTGATGGCGACGCCGCAGCCATAGGCGTGCGTCAGCGGCACGACGTCATCCACGTTCGGATATTTCGGCAGCAGCTCGGCGCGGATGCGCTTCACCGCATATTCCATCGTGCCCTTGACGCATTGCACGGAGGAGGAGATGCCGAGGATGTTCTTGGTGCCGACCGAACCATCCGGATTGCGGTAGCCCTCGAAGGTGAAGCCTTCGAGCGGCGGCAGCGGTGCGGGGACGGCGGTCGAGATTTCGAGCTTGTCGAGGGCAGGGGCCTCCGGCATGCGGATGCGCGCCTCGTCCACCCATTCGCCGGCCAGGATCGGCGACAGCGCGTAGCCGATGATCTCGCCATAGCGGACGATCGGTTCGCCTTCCGCGATGTCGACCAGCGCGGTCTTGTGTCCCTGCGGCACGAAGGCGCGCAACGTCAGGCCGCTGGCAAAGCGCGCGCCGGCGGGGAGCCCGAAATCATTGACCACGATCGCGACATTGTCGCGCTCGTTGAGCTTGATGTAGCGGGGCTGCTCTTTCGCTGCGACGTCCTGGTCCATCTGCGCTGCCTCAGAAGTCGTAGGGTGGGCAAAGGCGCAACGCGCCGTGCCCACCGTCCTCACACCGAGCGTAAGTGGTGGGCACGCTTCGCTTTGCCCACCCTACGATATCTCAGCCCGGATTGGTGTAAGCCGTCTTCACCGTGGTGTAGAACTCGCGCGCGTAGGAGCCCTGCTCACGGGCGCCGTAGCTCGAGCCCTTGCGGCCGCCGAACGGCACGTGATAGTCGACGCCGGCGGTCGGCAGATTGACCATCACCATGCCGGACTCGCTATTGCGCTTATAGTGCGAGGCGTATTTCAGGCTGGTGGTGCAGATGCCGGAGGCGAGGCCGAACTCGGTGTCGTTGGAGATGGCGAGCGCCTCTTCGTAATTCTTCGCACGAATGACGGCGGCGACCGGGCCAAAAATCTCCTCACGCGCGATGCGCATGTTGTTGTTGGCTTCGGTGAACAGCGCCGGCTGGAGATAGTGGCCGGGATTCTCGCGCTTTAGCAGCTCGCCGCCGAAGGCGAGCTTGGCGCCTTCGTCCTGGCCGATCTTGATGTAGCGGAGGTCCTGGTCGAGCTGGTTCTGGTCCACCACGGGGCCGATATGCACGCCGGCCTTGAGCGCATCGTCGACCGACAGGCTGTTCAGGCGCTCGGCCATGGCGGCGACGAAGCGGTCGTGGATGCCCTCGGTGACGATCAGGCGGGACGAGGCGGTGCAGCGCTGGCCGGTCGAGAAATAAGCGCCGTTGACGGCGACCTCGACGGCAGTCTTGAGGTCGGCGTCGTCGAGCACGACCAGTGGATTCTTGCCGCCCATCTCGAGCTGGAACTTCTTCATGGGGTTCGAGAGCACGCAGGCCTGCGCGATCTTGCGTCCCGTCTGCACCGAGCCGGTGAAGGAGATCGCGGCGACGTCCGGATGCTCGAGCAGGGTCTGGCCGACCACCGAGCCGGAGCCGACGACGAGGTTGAACACGCCAGCGGGAATGCCGGAGCGGGTGATGATCTCGGACAGCGCATGCGCCGAGCCGGGCACCAGCTCAGCCGGCTTGAACACCACGGTGTTGCCGTAGCACAGCGCCGGCGCGATCTTCCAGGCGGGGATTGCGATCGGGAAATTCCAGGGCGTGATCATGCCGACGACGCCGACCGGCTCACGGGTGAGCTCGACGTCGAGGCCGGGACGCACCGAGGCGCCCTTCTCGCCGATCAGGCGCAGCGCTTCGCCGGCGAAGAACGCGAAGATCTGGCCGGCGCGGGCGACCTCGCCGATGCCTTCGGGGAGGGTCTTGCCTTCCTCGCGCGCGAGTAGGCGGCCGAGCTCTTCCTTACGGGCGAGGATTTCAGTCGAGATCTTGTTGAGCGCGTCGTAGCGCGCCTGCGGGGTCGACTGCGCCCAGGCGGGGAAGGCGGCCTTCGCGGCGGCGATCGCCTTCTCGGTCTGCGCCTTGTCGGCCTTGGCGTATTCGCCGACGAGATCGTTGGTGTTGGAGGGATTGATGTTCCTGGTGACGCCGGAGCCGTCGACCCATTCGCCGCCGATGAAGTTCTTCAGGATCGCTGTCATCTTTTTCCTCCAGGGGAACGTTTCTAACGCACGAGGCAGGGACGCTTGTCGTCAAACGTCCAGCCGGGGATCAAGTCCTGCATGGCCATAGCGTCATCCCGCCCCCCAAGTCCATGCTTCTTGTAGAGCTCGTGCGCGGCCTCGATGGCGGGGCGGTCGATCTCGATGCCGAGGCCCGGGCGGTCCGGGACGGCGATCTTGCCACCCTTGATCTGGAGCGGCTCCTTCGTCAGCGCTTGACCGTCCTGCCAGATCCAGTGGGTGTCGATCGCGGTGACCTTGCCGGGGGCGGCGGCGCCGACATGGGTGAACATGGCAAGCGAAATGTCGAAATGGTTGTTGGAGTGCGAGCCCCAGGTCAGGCCGTTGTCACGGCAGGTCTGGGCCACGCGCACCGAGCCTTGCATGGTCCAGAAATGGGGATCGGCCAAAGGGATGTCCACGGCCCCGAGCCGCAGCGCATGGGAGAGCTGCCGCCAGTCCGTGGCGATCATGTTGGTGGCGGTCGGCAGGCCGGTGGCGCGGCGGAACTCGGCCATGATCTCGCGGCCGGAGAAGCCGGCCTCGGCGCCGCAGGGGTCCTCGGCATAAGCGAGGATGCCATGCATGCCCTTGCAGAGGCTGATCGCCTCATCGAGCGACCAGGCGCCGTTGGGGTCCAGCGTGACGCGCGCGCTGGGGAAGCGTTTTGCGATTGCGGTAACCGCCTCGATCTCCTGCTCGCCGCGGAGCACGCCGCCCTTGAGCTTGAAGTCGGCGAAGCCGTAATGGTCGTGGGTCGCCTCCGCAAGCCGCACCACGGCCTCTGGCGTCATCGCCTCCTGGTGGCGGAGGTTGAACCAGTCGGGCTTGGCGGTCTCGCCAGTGACGTAGTCGAGCTTCGACTTACGGCGGTCGCCAACGAAGAAGAGATAGCCGAGCGTCTCGACGCTGGTGCGCTGCTGGCCTTCGCCAAGCAGTGCTGCGACGGGCAGTCCGAGATGCTGGCCGAGCAGGTCGAGCAGCGCGGATTCGATCGCGGTGACCGCATGGATCATCACGCGAAGATCAAAGGTCTGCTTGCCGCGTCCGCCGACGTCGCGGTCGGCGAAGGCGGTACGGATATCGGCGAGGATGTTGTTCATCGCGCCGACCGTCTTTCCGATCACGAGGTCGCGCGCGTCCTGGAGCGTCTGCCAGATCTTCTGCCCGCCCGGCACCTCGCCGACGCCGGTGTGGCCGGCATTGTCGGTGAGGATGACGATGTTGCGGGTGAAGAACGGCGCATGCGCGCCGCTCAGGTTGAGGAGCATGCTGTCGCGGCCAGCGACCGGGATCACCTGCATCGCCGTGATAACAGGTGCTCCGGCGACTGACGCGCCGGAAATCTCAGTCTGGGCCATCGCAGGCTCCTCCCTGTCGTCTTGCTATTCTGCAGCCTGTTGTGACGATCGTGCGGCGGGCAGCTTCTGCACCAGTGCGGTCAGCTCCGCCATCTCCTGCTCGGTGAGATCAGTCAGCGGCGGACGGACCGGGCCGGAATCGCGGCCGATCACCTTCATGCCGGCCTTGATGATCGAGACCGCGTAACCCTTCTTGCGGTTGCGGATCGCGATCAGCGGCAGGATGAAATCCTTCAGGCCGGCCTGGATCGTGGCGTGGTCGCGCTTGCGCACCGCGGCGTAGAAGTTGGTGGCGAATTCCGGCACGAAGTTGAACACGGCCGAGGAATAGGTCGTCACGCCCATGTCGAGATAGGGCAGCGCGAAGGTCTCGGCGGTCGGCAAACCGCCGACATAGGTGAGACGATCGCCGAGCTTGGTGTAGACGCGGGTCATCAGCTCGATGTCGCCGATGCCGTCCTTGTAGCCGACGAGGTTCGGGCAGCGCTCGGCAAGGCGCGCGAGCGTGTCGGGCTGCAGGATGGCGTTGTCACGGTTGTAGACGATGACGCCGATCTTCACGGCGGCGCAGACCGCCTCGACATGGGCGGCAAGGCCTTCCTGCTCGGAATGGGTGAGATAGGGCGGCAGCAGCAGGAGGCCGTCGGCGCCCGCCTTTTCCGCACCGATCGCGATCTCGCGGGCGATCGCGGTGCCGTAGCCGGTGCCGGCGAGCACGGGCACGCGGCCCTTGGTCTCGTCGACGGCGACCTTCACGACCTGCGGAACTTCTGATGGCGTCAGCGAGAAGAACTCGCCGGTGCCGCCCGCGGCGAACAGGCCTGCGACGTCATAACCGCACAGCCAGTCCATGTTGGCGCGATAGGTCGCCTCGTCGAAGGAGTAGTCCGCCCTGAACGGCGTGACGGGGAAGGACAGGAGGCCCGATCCGATCTTCTGGGCCATTTCCTGCGGGGTCATCTTGCTCATGGGCGCTCCCTTCTCGTGTTGCGGAGGACGCAAGCAGAGGCCGCACGTCCATGCGCCGTGGTTTAGGAGACCGTTCGATGCGCGTCCAAGCCAAAGCCTATATCGACCGATGCGGATTGAGCATCAATCCTCCGCCACCTCCGCGGAGGACAATTCGCCGGCGATCTTGACGAGCGCCGACAGCAGCGGGTTCTCGTCCTCGCGCCGCCACACCATGAACAGCTCGACCGGAACGCGCGTGCGCAGCTTCAGCGGGCGCAGGCGGACGTCGGAGATCTTCAGGCTCGCCGCTGCCGCCGGTACGATGGCGAGGCCGAGGCCGGCGCGCACCATCGCGAGGATCGAGTGGATCTGGCTGAGATGCTGGACGTAGCGCGGCAGCACGTCGGCGCGGGTGAACAGCGCCACCAGGAGATCGTGGAAGTAGCGGCTCTCATAGGGCGAGTACATCACGAAGGGCTGGTCGTCGAAATCCTTGATGGTGATGCCGTCGGCATTCGCCAGCGGATGCTTCTTCGGGATCGCCGCGAGCAGCGGCTCGGCGACGACGCGGCGGCTGGCAAGCTCGGGCCGTGCGATCGGCGGCCGCAGCAGGCCGGCATCGATCTGGCCAGAAGTCAGAGCCTCGAACTGATCGCCCGATACCATCTCCTTCAGAGAGAAATCGACCTCCGGCAGCTTGGCGCGGCAGGCGGCGATGAGTTCGGGCAGGAATCCATAGGCCGCGGCCGCGGTGAAGCCGACCTTCAGCGAGCCGGTCTTGCCGAGCGCGATGCGGCGGGCCACCTGCGAAGCGCTTTCGGCAAGCTTGAGGATGCGTCGCGCCTCCGGCAGGAAGCTGCGCCCGGCCGGGGTGAGGCGCACCGAGCGGCTGGTGCGCTCCAAGAGCGGCGCGTCGATGATGTGCTCGAGCACCTGGATCTGCCGGGACAGCGGCGGCTGCGTCATGTTGAGCCGCACGGCGGCGCGGCCGAAGTGCAATTCCTCCGCCACCGTGACGAAACAGCGGAGCTGGTTGAGGTCGAACATCGATACATGCCTTAGATGAATAAGGCGTTTCCCCGGCACTTCTAGCATCGATCACCCCCAAAACAAAGACGGCGGCCTTGTGGGCCGCCGTTGAGTTGCCTGGTCAAGCTCCCATGGGAGCCCTCAGGAGGAACAGGCTGACGCGAGACCGCCTCACGTCCGCTGCGGACGCCACTGCGCTCATCACGCGCCACTCTTAGGCCTCGGCCGTTTGCCCGACACGAGTCCTAGAGGTGCGCGCGGCGAAGTGTCCAAGTTTAAGGCAGTATCGATCGATGCTGTTTTTGGATCGATGGAACGGCAGGTTGGGGCGCGAGACGATACGACCCACACCGCTGTCATTCCCCGCGAAGGCGGGGAATCCAGTACGCCGCGGCTTCTCGATTAAATCATTTGCTGTCACGGAGTACTGGATCGCCCGGTCAAGCCGGGCGATGACAGTGAGTGTGTGGAGACAGCACGCTATTGCTGCGCGCTGGGCAACAGCTGCGGCAATAGTCCGCGCGTCACGTTCGGCGGCACGGCGTCGAGTCCGAGCACGGCGCTCGCCGCCGGCAGCGCCGCGTCGGCCATCGCGGCATGGCCCTCGGCGCTCGGATGCACCGCGCCGCCATAGACGGCGGAGAGCACGCCCCAGGCCGCATCGTGGATGTCGGTCGGCTGGCTCGCCGCCGGCAGGCCCTGCGGATAGGTCATCGCGGCGAAATAGCTGTCATTGGCGTCGCGGATCCAGCGCGCGCGGGGCAGGTAGGCGCGGTACTCCGAGGCGCCGCGGCCGCACAGCATCGGCTGGCTCGCCGCGCTGACGATGTCGGGATCGAAGCTCTGGCCGTTCGCGGCAAAGCAGCTGCGGTCGAATTCGGGATCGTTGCCGGAACGGGCGCAGAAGCCGTGCTCGGCGAACGCGGCCTGGTGCGCATCGACGAAGGTCATGCGGTCGGCTTCGGGATCGCGGCACAGCGCACCGCGGGTGCAGGTGGCGAGCCCCTTCAGCTGCGGCAGGAATTCGCTGTCGACGAAGGCGGAGACGCGGGAAAGGCGCTGCGGATCGGCATTGAAGGACGGGTGGATGTCGAAGCCGGCCCGGCCGCCGCGGCAGGGCGCGCCGCCGTCGGCGAGCGCAGGGTTGGCATAGGAGACATAGACCACGTGCGAGAGGTCGCCGCCGACCAGCGGCTTCAGCGCCTCGCGCAGCTTGACGAAATTCTGCGGCAGCTCGCGCTGGAGCGCATCGCGGGAATCGTCGACGCTCGCCAACACGCCGGAGCGGCGGAACAGCGCGCGCTCGGTCGCGGTTTCGACGATGACGTCGGCGACGAGGCCGGAGAAATAGACGTCGTTGGCACCGACCGAGAGCAGCACGAGATCGAGCGTGCGATCGGGCTGGCGCTTCTTCGCCGCGGTGACGGCTTCCCGCAGCTCGGCGACCTGCGCGTTCACGCTGGTGTTGCAGACGCCGGTCTTGCCGGGCGGGCATTCGCGGGCGCGCTGCGAGCCGAGCAGCCCGTCGCCGATGCTCGCGCCGGTGCAGGCGAGCGGCAGGAAGGTCACGGCGATGTGGGTGTAGCGCACCGCGAGCGCCAGCGCGGTGCGCGCCTGATAGCTGTAGAGCGATCGATGGCACGGCGCATTGAACCAGAGCGCGCTGTAGCGCTGCCAGTTGGCGAGCGTATCCGGCGCCTCGCAGGCGCGGCCGCCCTTGAAGCCGTGGCGGCTCGGCCGGTAGTACTGCGCGCCGGCGGTGCCGAGATAGGAGCGGAAGCAGAAGCCTTCGTCCGACAGCGCCAGCGGCCGGTCCGGATTGCCTTCGCCGGAGGCGATGCTGTCGCCGAGACCTGCGATGAAGATGTCGCGGACCTGGATCTCGGTCTGGATCCGCTGGGTCGGATCGGAGCCGGCCGAGACATCGACGGTCGCAACCGTCGGCTTGCCGTAGCGGACACGCAAATTGATCGGCTCGGCGCAGTCGAAGGTCGAGCTCTGCGGGCCATCGCCGTCATCGAACGACCAGGCGCAGGTGGCGCCGACCGGCACCGCGCCGGTCAGGCGCACCGTCACGGGATGGTCGATCGGCGTGATGTAGTTCTCTTTGACGTTGTCGCGGGTGCAGGGCTGGTTGACCCGGCCCTGCAGGTCGATGCAGAGCCGGTTGACCATGTTGCGGGCCCAGCCGCGGCCCTCGCTCTGGAGCTCGAGGGACTGTTCGGCGGCTAGAATGCTGCGGTTACGCGCGTTCTCGACATGGAGCAGGAAGTCGCGCTCCTCGCGGAAGAGCCGGAAGCGGTTACGCACCTCCCAGCTGATCTGCATGGTGCCGGCGTCCTGCGCGGCGGCGCGCTCGGGCAAAGCAAGGATGCCGGCAAGCAGCACGGCGCCGGCCGAGAGGGTGCGAAGGAATACGGAAATCATGGCCCGCGTCTTCAACGGCAAAGTTGAGGCGGAAATAAGAGAGGATTGTGCCGCGGCCTGCAACCCTTGCCCGACGATTGCGGAGGTGGCGTCGGCGGCTCAGCGCTTGCTGGCCCGCCGTAGCAGCCGTTCGCGCTCCATCGGCGTCACCTCCTTGGGCAGGTTGGCCTGCGCGCAGGCTTCCGCCAGCCGCCGCCGCTCCTGCCACGGCGCGACCACATTCGTCCAAAGCTCGCGCGTGCCCATGATGGAGATGGCAAGGCCGAACGGGATCACGAAATAGAGAATACGGAACACCAGCAGCGTGGCCAGAAGCTCCTCGCGGCCGAACTGGGGCAGCGCCACGAGCATGGCGGCATCGAACACGCCGATCGAGCCCGGCGCGTGGCTGGCAAAGCCGATCAGGGTCGCCAGGATGAACACGACCGCGAGCGACATGAAGTCGATCGGCGGGTTGGCCGGCATCAAGAGGTACATTGCCGTGGCGCAGAAGCCGAGATCGACGACGCCGATCAGGATCTGCACCAAGGTCAGCGGCGCCGAGGGCAGCACCACCTTCCAGCCCTTCTGGCCGAGCTCACGGCGCTTCTCGCCCATGCAGAGCCAGACCAGATACGCGCCGATCGATGCGAGACCGCCGAGGGCGATCAACCGGTTGAGCGAGGAGGGCAGCTGATCCATCGAGGAGGCCGCATCCGGATGGATGGCCATGCCGATCGAGAGCACGAAGATGTTACCGAGCCAGAAGGTCAGGCCCGACAGGAAGCAGATCTTCGCGACGTCGATCGCGTTCAGTCCGTAGTCCGAATAGATCCGGAAACGGATCGCGCCGCCGGTGAAGACCGTGGCGCCGATGTTGTGCCCGATCGAATAGGACGTGAAGCTGGACAGCGCCGCGATGCGATAGGGCACGTGCTTCTTGCCGATCGTTCGCAGCGCAAAATAGTCGTAGAAGGTCAGCGTACAGAACGCGAAGAAGACGCAGATCGCCGCCAGCCCGATGTTGCCGCGGGGAATCTCCGTCAACGCGGTCAGGATGACCCCGGTATCGATGCCCTTGAGCGTCCGCACCAGCGTGGTGATCGCAAACGCGATGATGAAGATGCTCGCGGCGACGCCGAGCCGTCGCCAGCCGATCCATCTATTGAAGCCGCGTTTCAACGCGGGCAGCAGTCCGTGCATTCATCCTCCCGGCGGGGGGCAAGACCGACCGGGCCAGACATTGGCCGGTCGGGTGCGATCACGGCCAAAAGGCAGGCATCGATCGCTAGGCATGATCCAGCTCATTTAAGGCAAAATCAGCGGCTTGTGCAGCCCTTGACAACAATAGGTTCTGCGTTCGGCGGGCAACTTTGTCATACGCGGTTCATATCGGCGGCGCGTTAAGCATATGAGTCGCGAAACCAGGCTCCATCCGCGCGCTCACCGTGCCGATACGATCTCAGATCCCGGCGCCGTCCGCATTGTTCCAACGCAGAGCCGTATCGGCGTTTTTGGAACGTCGATGCCGCGTGGTCGTTAGCCTTCATCAGCAATCGAACATGGCGGAATACGCGGCTTTTTCGTGCAAGCCGGCGCCTCCGTGTTCCCAAGACCCGAGAGGATCGGAACGATGGGACTGTTCACAAAAGACATCAAGACCATGAACGACCTGTTCGTACATCAGCTCCAGGACATCTATTACGCGGAGCAGCAGCTCACCAAGGCGCTGCCGAAGATGGCGACCAAGGCCACTGATCCGCAGCTGAAACAGGGCTTTTTGACGCACCTCGAGGAAACCAAGCAGCACGTTGCGCGGCTCGAGGAGGTCTTCAAGATGCACGGCGTCCCCGTGAAGGCGGTCGACTGCCCGGCGATCGATGGCATCATCGAGGAAGCCGACGAGACCGCCGGCGAAGTCGCCGACAAGGCGGTGCTCGACGCGGCCCTGATCAATGCGGCGCAGGCCGCGGAGCATTACGAGATCGTTCGTTACGGCAGCCTGATCGCCTGGGCCAAGCAGCTCGGCCGCAACGATTGTGCGGCGGTGCTTGCCAAGACGCTCGAGGAGGAGAAGGCGACCGACCAGAAGCTGACGACACTCGCCGAGAGCAAGGTGAATCTGCGCGCGGCGAACTGAGTAGAGGAAACTACGAGCGCCGCGCGACGGTCCGCGCGGCGCTTGTGCTTGTTCGCTTCCCGCTGCCGTGGTGCTGCTTCGGTGCGCCGTCGCGAGGATCAGCAATGTGAGCGAACTCGCTCATCTTCCATTCACCACTTCCGGAGCAGGTTTGTAGCCGGTTACCGATCGTCCACCACTGTCGGCTCAAGTGCGGGTCGATAGGGGCCGGCAATGTATCAAGTTCTCTACTGTCTCACCGACGAGCATGACTGGCGACTGGTGGCCCTTGGGGGCGCGGTGTGCCTGCTCGCCAGCGCCGCGGCGATCAGCCTGTTTCAGCGCGCACGCGCGACGCACGGAGCCGGGCGTCTGGCCTGGATCGCCCTGGATGCGGCCGTGAGCGGATGCGGCATCTGGGCGACGCATTTCATCGCGATGCTTGCCTATGGCCCCGGGAGCGCCGGCGCCTACAACATCCCGGTGACAATTCTGTCGCTGATGCTTGCGATCTCCTTGACCTTCGTGGGCCTGAGCATCGCCGTGGCGTCCTCGCGCCCGGTGTGGATCGTCGTCGGCGGCGCCATCGTCGGCCTGGGTGTCGCGGCGATGCATTACACCGGCATGGCGGCGCTGGAGATGCCGGCACGGCTGGATTGGATCGGGAGCACGGTTGCCGCCTCGGTGCTGTTCGGCGTCGTCTTCGCAGCGCTCGCGCTGTTCGTCGCCGCGCGAGGTGAAGGCATTCGGCATGCGCTGAGCGCGACTGCTCTGTTGACGCTCGCGATCGTTGCCCATCATTTCACCGCGATGGGCGCGGTGCTGCTGACGCCGGACCCGACGATCGCGATCAGCGGGCTCTCGGTCCCGCCGGCCTCGCTGTCGTTCCTGACTGCCGGCGCCGCCGTCGCGATCATCGCGATTGCGCTCGTGGCCGCGCTGCTCGACCGCCGCGCCAAGGGCGAACTGGGCCGCCAGCAGATCGTGCTCGACAGCGCGCTGGAGAACATGTCGCAGGGGCTGTGCATGTTCGACGCCGACGGCAAGATCATCCTGTTCAACGAGCGCTATGCCGCGATGCTCCGTCGAACCGACGTGCCGCTCACCGGCCGCTTGCTGGTCGACGTGCTCAGGGAAGAGCAGGCCAAGGGCCAGTGGCAGGGCGATGCGGATGAATTCTTCGCCCGCCTCGTCGCCGATGCGCGCGAGGGCCGCACCACGACCGACGTCGTCAACCGGTTCGGCCGCTCCATCCGGGTCGTCAACCAGCCGATGCAGGGCGGCGGCTGGGTCGCGACCTTCGAGGACATCACCGAATGGCTGGAGGCGCAGGCCAAGATCTCGCACATGGCGCGACATGACGCGCTGACCAGCCTGCCGAACCGGGTGCTGTTCCACGAACAGCTCGAGCAGGGGCTGCGCCAGACCAAGTCGGGCGACCAGCTCGCTGTGCTTTGCCTCGATCTCGATCACTTCAAGGACATCAACGACTCGCTCGGCCATCCCATCGGCGATGCGCTGCTCAAGGAAGTCGGCCGCCGGCTCGAGGCCACCGTCGGCGAACAGGACACCGTGGCGCGGCTCGGCGGCGACGAGTTCGCGGTGGTCCAGATCGGACGCTCCGAGGAGATCGCCGCGCGATCGCTTGCCGGACGCCTCGTCGAGGTGATCTCGGCGCCTTACCAGATCGACGACCATCAGATCGTGATCGGCGTCTCGATCGGCATCTCGCTGTCGCCGCAGGACGGCAGCCATCCGGACGAGCTGCTCAAGAACGCGGACCTTGCGCTCTATCGCGCCAAGGCGGATGGCCGCGGCACCTACCGCTTCTTCGAGACCGGCATGGATGCGCGTGCGCAGGCGCGGCGCCTTCTGGAAATGGATCTGCGCGCGGCGCTGCAACGCGACGAGTTTGAGGTCTATTACCAGCCGATCCGCGAGGTCGCCAGCGGTCGCGTCGTCGCCTTCGAGGCGCTGCTGCGCTGGAACCATCCGCAACGCGGGCTGATCGCGCCCATCAGCTTCATCCCGCTGGCCGAGGAGACCGGGCTCATCGTTCAGCTCGGCGAGTTCGTGCTGCGCTCCGCCTGTGCCGACGCGGCCACCTGGCCCGACGATGTCGATGTCGCCGTCAATTTGTCGCCTGTGCAGTTCAAGAGCCCGAACCTGATCGCGGGTGTGACCGAGGCGTTGGCCGCCTCGGGACTTGGTGCGCGCCGCCTCGAGCTCGAGATCACCGAATCCGTCCTGCTCCAGAACAGCGAGGCGACGCTGACGACCTTGCACGAGCTGCGCGCCATGGGCGTGCGGATCTCGCTCGATGATTTCGGCACCGGCTATTCGTCGCTGAGCTATCTGCGCAGCTTCCCGTTCGACAAAATCAAGATCGACCGTTCCTTCGTGTCGGAGCTGGCGACGCGCGAGGATTCCATGGCGATCATTCGCGCCGTGACCGGCCTCGGCCGCAGCCTCGGCATCGTCACCACGGCGGAGGGCGTCGAGAACGACGCGCAGCTCGAGCTGCTCCGGCGCGAGGGCTGCACCCAGGCGCAGGGTTATCTGTTCAGCAAGCCGCGGCCCGCCTCGGATGTCGCGATCATGCTGGAACGGCCGCGGCTGCGCGCGTCGGCTTGAGAGGTCAGCTTCGGCGCAGCGCAAAATGCGCGCCGCAGAACGCCATCACGGCGCCGAGACAAAGGGCGGCAAGCCCGGCGAGCACGCCCGAGACGGTCGGGATCGGGCTCGGCGCCGACGCCGCCTGACCCGCTCCCGCAAGCAGCAGCACGCCGACCGCGATCAGGAATTGCCGCATCCGCTGCGGGATCTGTCCGGAGACGGCGCTCTGCATCAGGCTCGCCGTGAAATAGCCGCCGGAGAAGCCGACGGTGGCGATCAGCCACCAGGCGATGGCGGCGCCCGCCGGAATGAACTCATGCGTGTCGGAGCGCCAGAGGCGGCCGAGATCGAGACCGTAGCGCGCGCCCAGCATGTGCACCGCGAGCGCCAGTAACACACCGGAGATCATCGCGGCGCCGAGAATCAGGCGGCGCGGAAAAAAGGTCGTCTCAGCCATGCCTCGCTTGTAGGATGGCCGGGGGCGATCGCGCAAGCCGATCGCCCAAGCGATCGCCCATGGGTTCGTTGACGACATGCCGGGAGCGGAAGCGGGTTCGACCACGAGCTATGCCTACAAGGCCTCGCTGATCGGCTCGGCGCATCGCTTCGAGTTGACGGAGCAGGGGCTGTCCTGGCACATCGCCGGCCGCTCCGGCCTGTGGCGCTATGACGAGATTTCGGCGATCCGGCTGTCGTTCCGCCCGGTGTCGATGCAGCAGCACCGCTTCCGCGCCGATATCAGCCGCACGGGCGGCGGCCGCATCGCGATCCTGTCGACGAGCTGGCAGACCGCGGCGCTGATGGCGCCGCAGGACAACGGTTTTCGCGATTTCCTGATCGAGCTGCATGCGCGGATGGCCAAAGCCGGCAGCCGCGCCGAATTGACCGCGGGCCTCGGCCGCAAGACCTATGCGGCGGTGCTGGCGTTCCTGGCCGTGCTCGCTGTGGCAATGGCGGGGCTGTTGATCCGCGCGCTTCTGACCGGCGAGCTCGCGGGCGTGCTGTTCATCCTCGGCTTCGCCGCGCTGTTCGCCTGGCAGGTCGGCGGCTTCGTGCGGCGCAACCGGCCGCAGAGCTACAGTTTCGATCGCGTGCCGAAGGCCCTGCTGCCCTAAAGCGTTTGCGAGCGAAGTGGGGTCCGGTTCGCGTGAAGAAAACGCGTCAGATGAGAGCCCTACTCCGTCGAATCGAAATCGTCCTCCTTGGTGCCGAGCAGCGAGGCGATGGTGCGCAGGCCGGAATCGAGCTGCTCGGGCGAGGGCGGGGCCAGCGCGAGCCGCACCGCATTCGGCGCATGACCGTGCGCGATCGCAAATGTCGAGGACGGCGTCAGCGCGATGCCGCGCCTTGCTGCTGCGGCGACGAAGGTCTGCGAGCGCCAGTGCGGTGGCAGCGTCAGCCAGAGATGATAGGAGCGCGGATCGGCGGCGAGCTGGTAGCCGGAGAGCAGCCTAGCGGCGGTCTGCTGTCGGCGCGCGGCATCGATGCGTTTCAGCCGGGTCAGCTCGGCGACGGTGCCGTCGGCCATCAGCCGCTGCCCGGCCGCGAGCGCATGGCCGGAGGCGATCCAGCCGCCGGTCCGCACCGCGCTCATCACACTCTCGCGCAGATGCGGCGGCGCGACGAGGATGCCGAGCGCGAGCCCCGGTGCGACCTTCTTGGACAGGCTGTCGAGCACGATGCAGCGGTCAGGCCCGAGCGCCGCCAGTGGCGTGTCGTCGGCGAGGAAGCCGTAGACGGCGTCCTCGATGATGGTGAGATCGAGCTTCTCGGCGACGCGCATGATGTCGGCGCGCCGCGTTGCGTTCATGGTGACGCCGAGCGGGTTCTGGATGATGGGCTGCAGATACAGCGCCGACAGATGCGCCTCGCGATGGGCCTTCTGGATGGCGTCGGGCCGCGCGCCGAACTCGTCCATGGGGATCGGGACCAGCGTCACACCGAGCCGCGCGGCGATGCTCTTGACGTAAGGGTAGGTCAGCGCCTCGACGCCGCAGCGGCCGCCGTTGGGCACCAGCGCGGCAAGCGCGGCCGCGAGCGATTGCTTGCCGTTGGCGGTGAAGAAGATCTGCTCGGGCTGCGGCGAAAAATCCTTGCGTGCGAGATAGGCAGCGGCGGCAACGCGGGCGCTCTTGGTGCCGGTGCTGGTCGAAACGCGCAGCGCGGATTCCAGCGCGTCCATGCGTTCGAGCCCCGCGAGGCTCTTGGCGATCATCGCCCATTGCTGCGGCAATAGCGGGTAATTGACCTCGAGATTGATGCGCGCGTCGGCCGGCTCGCGCATGGTCTCGACTTCACGCCTGACGTCGCCGGAGATGAACGTGCCGCGCCCGACCTCGCCGACCACGAGGCCGCGGCGGAGCAATTCCGTATAAACCCGGCTCGCGGTCGAGACCGCGATGCCGCGGTCATAGGCAAAATTGCGCTGCGGCGGCAGCCGGTCGCCGGGTCTTAACGTGCCGTTAGTGATATCGGCCGCAATGGCATCGGCGAGCTTCACGTACTCGAACTTAGACATATTGCACCGAGAGCAATGTTTTGCTTGCTCCGAGGAGTGTACTGGAGCATTTAAGTTCCATCAAGTTCCGCGATTGGGCCGAGGAGAGCGAGAGCAATCCGACGGCAAATGAGGTGCAGGCGCCAACAAGCGTCCACGCCAACGGCACCTGCTTCGCCGCGCGGGACGATAGGCCGGAGAAGAAGAATGACCACGATCTCGCAAACTGCCGGGCGGACCTTACGCCCATCCTCATCGGGCGGATTTTTCAGTGCCCTAGCCCTGCGCCTCACCGCGCTGTTCGACCGCCTGGAGCGCCGCTCCGCCGTCAAGACCCTGAACGAGCTCGACGACCGCGCCCTGCGCGACATCGGCATCACGCGCAGCCAGATCGAGGATGCCGTGTACGGACAGTTCAAGACCGAGCTGTCGCGGTATCTGTGATACTCGCCTGTCCCGGACGCGCTGCAGCGGGAAACGCTGCTGCGCAGAGCCGGGACCCAGCGGATCGCACTCGCTGACGCATGGCCCCGGCTCTGCAGCGCATCACTTCGTGCTGCGCAGCGTCCGGGGCACGGAAGCGCGAGTGTGGCACGCAGCTGCCTCTACGTCATTGCGAGCGCAGCGAAGCAATCCAGGCTGTTGCCGCGGAAAGACTCTGGATTGCTCCGCTGCGCTCGCAATGATGGAGTCTGCCGCCCCTCAATGCCTGACCACCAGCACCGAGCACTTGGCGTAGCGCACGACGTGGCCGGCATTGGAGCCGAGGAAATAGGTGCGCATCGCCGGCCGATGCGAGGTCATCACAATCAAATCGGCCTTCACGTGCACGGCTTCCTCCAGGATCTCGTGATAGATGCCGCCCTGGCGCACCACGCTGGAGATGCGGGACGGCTCGATGCCGGATTCGCGCGCGACGATGGCAAGCGCCTCTTCCGAGGTCTGGCGCTGCTGCTCGTCGAAATCGGCCGGGACGTACTCGGCCAGCATCACCGGCGTCATCGGCAGCACGTTGAGCAGGCGCACGGTGCCGCTCCAGGTCTGCGACAAAGTCGCCGCGGTCGCGATCGCCGGCTTGGCGAGATCGGTGTCGGCGAGGTCGATGGGCACGAGGATGGACTTGAACATCTGCGCCTCCCTGTGAACCAGGCTGAACCAACCGGTCGAGACGGCGCCCGCGCGTCTAGCCCGATCGAAGCAGCTTGGGGCTGACGAACAGCACCAGCTTGCCGCGGCGGTAGGCCACGTCATCCCAATCCTTGACGTCAAAGTCGAAGATCGCAAGCCCCGCTGTGGGCAGGTTGTCGCCGAGGGTCTTGGCGCCATCGGGATCGCCGCCGCCGATCAGCATGAGCGCGACCTCGTGCATGCCGGGATTGTGGCCGATCAGCAGCAGCCGCTTCGGATCGGCCGGGGCGGTTGCGGTGCGAATGGTGTCCAGGATCTGCGCGGGATCGGCGCCATAGAGTTCCGGCAGGACCTCGACCTGCGGCGCCGGGACGCGGTCCTTCATCGCCTCCCAGGCGATGTCCCAGGTCTGACGGGCCCGCACGGCGTGGGAGACCAATACGGTATCGGGGAAGGGCGGATGGGCCGCGATCCAGTCTCCCATCCGCGCGGCATCCTTGTGGCCGCGGTCGTCGAGCCGGCGGTCCTGGTCACGGCCGCTCGGTGCGTCGGTCTCGGTCTTGGCGTGACGCAGCAGCATCAAACGGCGCATGGCATTCTCGAATCGTTCCACGTCCAGGATAATCTACAGGCGCCGGTTGAGGACAAGGTGACAAGGGCCCGCACAGTCCTCTAAGAAAACTGCATGAGCGAGACTTTCACAAGCGTGTCCCAGGAAGAAGCCGGCTTTCGCGACCGCGTGCGGCTGTCGTTCGATCTCGATGCCGACATTTGTGTGATCGGGGCGGGCCTGGCCGGGCTTACCGTGGCGCTGGAGGCGGCCCGGCTCGGGGCCAGCGTCGCGGTGCTCGAGGGCCGGCATATCGGCTGGAACGCCTCCGGCAACCAGCTCGGCACCGTGATGCCGGGCTTTGCGCTGCCGCTCACGGACCTGATCGAGCGCATCGGCTTGGAGGACGCCCGCGAATTGTGGACCCTGTCGAAGCAGGGCGCCGAGTTCGTCCGGGCCAACGCCAGCGAAGAGAGCATGCCGGGGATCGGCGTCAGCGACGGCGTGCTGGAGGTCTCCAACGTCGATGCCGGCGACCGGCTGATCAGCCGGCTGCAGATGCTGAACGAGGATTTCGATACCGAGGTCGAAGGCTGGCAGGTCGACCGCGTGCGCGAGGCGCTCAAGTCCGATCATTACTTCCACGGCGTGTATTATCCGAAAGCGTTCCAGGTCGACGGCCGGAAATACGTGCACGGCCTTGCGGCGCTGGCACGGCGGGCAGGCGCCCGCATCTTCGAGGACACGCCGGTCGTCAGCATCGATCATTCCGGCATCCGCAAGCGCATCGTCACGCCCTCGGCGCGGCTGCGGGCGAGCCACATCGTGCTCGCCGGCAACATTCATCTCGGCGCCCCCTCCAAGCGCCTGTCGGAGACGTTGCTGCCGGTCTGGCGCTATGCCGGCGTGACCGCGCCGCTCGGCGAGCGCCTGCACGAGATCATCGCCTTCAAGGGATCGGTGATGGATTCCGACGGTGTCGATCATTTCCGGCTTGTCGACGGCGACCGGCTGATGTGGGAGAGCCCGGAGACCACCTGGGCCGCGCGTCCGCAGCGCTTCGCCGGCGCCATCAAGCGGCGGATCCGAACGATCTTTCCCGAGCTCGGCAATGTCGAGATCACCGACATCTTCGGCGGCGCCACCGGCCAGACCGTGCACGGCATGCCGCAGATCGGCCAGCTGCGCAAAGGCTTGTGGGTGGCGAGCGGGTTCGGCCGCCAGGGCATGAACACCTCCGCCATGGCCGGACAGATGATCGCGCGCAGCATTTTGCGGGGCGATGAGCGCTGGAAGCTGTTCTCGCCGTTCGAACTGGTCTGGGCGGGCGGCGCCACGGGGCGCGTCGCCGGCCAGCTGGTCGGGATCTGGGGCAGGGCGAGCTCCGCCGCCGCAGGTGCGCTCGCCCGCTATCGCGAGCGCGCGAGGGTCAAGGACAGGCAACGCGAGGCCCGCCTCGCCGAAGCCAACCGCGCCGCCGGCACCGGTCCGCGCCGAGCGCCGCCCGGCGTGCGACCCCGACCGGCGCCACCGCCGAAAGCCGCGGTCGGCGCTGCGGAACCGGTCGTGCACGAGGATCGCGTCTCGCAATAAGTTGAGCGAAATTCCGCTCCGACGTGTAACTTCGGCCGGCAGAAGCCCGTATCTCAGGGCGTGGACTTCCCGCGCACGGAGAATGACATGCTTGACCGCCGCATCCTGCTCACGACTGTCGCCGGCCTGTTCGGCCTTTCGGCCTTGCGCTGGCTGAGAGGAACACCTGCCGAGGCCGGCGAGAAGGCCGCGCAAAAGTTCGAGATCACGAAGACGGAAGCCGAATGGCGCGCCCAGCTCACGCCGCAGCAATATGAGATCCTGCGCAATCACGGCACCGAGCGGCCCGGCTCCAGCCCGCTGCTGAAGGAGAAGCGCAAGGGCATCTTCGCCTGCGCCGGCTGCGACCTGCCGCTGTTTACGTCGGAGACCAAGTTCGAGAGCGGCACGGGCTGGCCGAGCTTCTATGCGCCGATCGAAGGCAATGTCGGCAAGACCGAGGACCGCAGCTACGGCATGGTCCGCACCGAGGTGCATTGCCGGCGCTGCGGCGGCCATCTCGGCCATGTCTTCGACGACGGCCCGAAGCCAACCGGATTGCGCTATTGCATCGACGGTTTCGGCTTGGTCTTCCACCCCGCGGCGGCGTCGGCGACGTAGGTTTCGCGGGAGTCATTCCGGTCCTGCGGACGGCTCCGGAACGACAGGATGCCCCGGCAATTGTTGCCGGTCCCGGCAAATGTGCCCCGGTCGTCAGACCGGGGCTTTTTCATTAAGTCATTGATTTCCTGAAGATACTCGCATTGGCATAGGCCTTGCGACGTCTCTTTCCGATTGCGGCCATGGTCGACCGGCCGCCGAGATCGGATTTGGAGACAAAGTTATGGGTATCTTCGATGCAATGAACACCTCGGTGGGTGGCCTGCAGGCGCAGTCCTTCGCGCTGCAGAACATTTCCGGCAACATCGCGAACTCATCCACCACCGGTTACAAGGGCATCGGCACCAGCTTCGTCGACCTCATTCCGGACTCCTCGGTCCCGAGCAAGCAGGTGGCAGGCGGCGTGCAGGCCAACGCCAAGGCCACCATCACGACGCAGGGCACGATCTCGTCCTCCAGCGTCGCCACCAACATGGCGATCACCGGCGACGGCTTCTTCTCGATCCAGAAGGCGAGCGGCGTCGTCGACAACGTGCCTGTCTTCACCGGGGTGACCTACTACACGCGGCGCGGCGACTTCCAGCTCAATGCCAACGGCAACCTGGTCAACGGCGCCGGCTATTACCTGATGGGCGTCACCGTCGACCCGAAGACCGGCAACCCGACCGGCAGCGTGGCGAACGTGCTGCAATTCCAGAACAACTTCATTCCGGCGCAGGCGACGACCTCAATCCAGTACGCGGCGAACCTGCCGACCCAGCCGAACACAGTGGCGAAAACCACGGCCTCGACCGGCACATTGCTCGCGGCCGGCGGTCTCAACCCGTCCGATTTCGCCGCCAACCCGCTGCCGGTCGGCACCCCGCCGGCACCCTATGCCAATGCGACCGTGTCAGGCGCGGCCGCAACCGGCAACATCCGCTCGGCCTATTCGTCAACGACGGCCACCGGCACGGTTGCGCTTCAGAACAATTCCTCGGCGGTGGTTTCGACGACCACGTCGCTCGACAATACCGCCGGCACGCATCTCGCCTCCAGCATTCTGACCGCGCTAAGCGGCCAGACGCTCACAATCAACGGCAACACCATCACCTTCAACGGCGGCACCACGGTCTCGACCGTCGGCAACAACACCACGATCGGTCTCGGTGCGGGTACGACGGCGACTGTGGCCGACATCCTGAACGCGATCCAGACGGCCGGCGGCGCCGGCGTCACCGCTTCGCTCTCGGTCAGCGGCAATATCCAGATCGCGACCGGCACCGGCACCGACGTCGCGATCGGCAGCGGCACGGCCGCCACCGCGCTCGGCATCAGCAGTGTGACGCGCGGCGGCAACGTGCTGTCCTCGCCTGCAATCTCCGGCGCGACGGTGCTGAGCGGCTCGGCCACCGCCGGCGGTGCCCAGGTGCTCACGTCGGGCTTTTCCCCCGGCGACACCATCACCGTCAACGGCCAGACGCTGACCTTCATGGCCTCGGGCGCCTCGGGTGCGAACCAGATCAACGTCACCGACAACATCACGACCCTGCTCGGCAAGATCGACGCGCTCTCCGGCGCCTCGGGATCGTCGGTCAGCAGCGGCGGCGTGATCACGCTGAACACCGGCACCGTCTCCAACCTGACGGTCTCGAGCTCAAACAGCGCGGCCTTCTCCGCGCTCGGCTTCACCTCGACCATCACTAGGAATCGCGAGGGTGGCGGCACGGCCGGCACCGGCGGCGTGATCGGCAACGACATCGCCACCTTCACCAAGGAATCGATCAGCGGCGGCGCGGTGACCGCCTACAACGCCGCCGGTACGCCGGTGAACCTGCAACTGCGTTGGGCCAAGACCGACAGCGCCTCGCTGGGCGCGGGTCATTCCGACAGCTGGAACCTGTTCTACCAGACCGACCCGAACGCGACCGGCACGACGGTCGGCTGGGTCAACACCGGCCAGACCTTCACCTTTGCCGCCGACGGCTCGCTGACCTCGCCGAGCGGCTCGGGCATCACCATCAACAATGTCACCGTCAGCGGCCAGTCGCTCGGCTCCGTCGCCTTCAACATCTCCTCCGGAGGGCTGACGCAATATGCCAGCACCAGCGGCGCGGTGACGATCAACACCATCACCCAGAACGGCTACGCCGCCGGTCAGCTCCGATCGGTCGCCGTCAACAACAACGGCGTGGTGGTCGGCACCTTCTCCAACGGCCAGAACCTCAACCTCGCGCAGGTGCAGCTGTCGCATTTCAACGGCACCAATTATCTGAAGGCGATGGACGGCGGCGCCTATGCCGCGACCGAACAATCGGGTGACGCCATCGACGGCGCTTCGGGCACCATCAGCGGCTCGTCGCTGGAGGGATCCAACACCGACATCGCCGACGAATTCACCAAGCTGATCGTGACCCAGCAGGCCTATTCGGCCAACACCAAGGTGATCACGACGGCAAACTCGATGGTGCAGGATCTCCTCAACGTGTTGCGCTGATCGGCGCGTGACGTAACAAAGGCGGGCCAGTGATATGGGTTTGAGTTCAGCCCTCGCCAGCGCGATGAGCGGTCTGCGTGCCAACCAGGCCGCGCTCTCGATCGTCTCCTCGAACGTCGCCAATGCGCAGACGCCGGGTTACGTCGTCCAGACGCCGAACCAGATCGAGGTCACCACCGGCGAGTTCGGCGCGACGGCGATGACGACCGGCGTCAGCCGCCTGCTCGACACCTATGTGCAGAACCAGCTACGGACCGAGACCGGCGGCGGCGGCTACGCCGACCAGATGGCCAACATCCTGAAGCAGCTTCAGAATGTCTACGGCACGCCCGGCAATTCCGGCACGCTCGAAAGCGCGCTGAACAAGTTCACGACGGCGCTGCAGGCGCTGTCGACCAGCTCGGGTGCGTCGTCGGCGCAGACCGTCGCGCTCGGGGCGGCCCAGGCGCTCGCGACGCAGCTCAACGTCACCACCAAGGGCATCCAGTCGCTGCGCTCCAACGTCGAGCAGGATCTCAGCAATTCGGCGCAGGCCGCCAATGCGGCCATGAAGCAGATCGCCGACATCAACACCAGGCTCCAGGGCCTATCGGCCAACGATCCCTCGGCCGCAACGCTGATGGACCAGCGCGACCAAGCCATCAACACGCTGTCGAAATATGTCGACGTCCGCGTCACCACCGACAATTCGAACCAGGCCAACATCTACACCACGACCGGCATCCAGCTGGTCGGCGCCGGGCTCGCCTCGGAATTCTCCTTTGCCTCCGCCGGCGCGCTGTCGGCAACGTCGCTCTACAACATCGACCCTGCCAAGTCCGGCGTCGGCGCGTTCAACATCAAGCTCCCGAACGGCTCGCAAGTCGACGTCGTCGCCAACAACGTGGTGTCGTCCGGCCAGATCGCGGCCGACCTGAAGCTGCGCGACGACATTTTGGTGCAAGCGCAGAACCAGATCGACCAGCTCGCCGCCACGATGGCGAGCGCGCTGTCCGATAAGACCACGACGGGCAGCACGGTCACCGGCCCGCCGGCCGGCTTCGATCTCGAGCTCGCCGGTGCGCTGCCGGGCAACACGGTCAACATCACCTATACGGACACGGCGACCAACACGCAGCGCCAGATCACGCTCGTCAACGTGACCGACCCCGCTGCGCTGCCGCTCCAGAACGCGACCAACGCCAACCCGATGCGGATCGGCGTCGACTTCGCCGGCGGCATGGGCGCGATCGCCTCTGCGCTGAACACCGCGCTGTCGGGCACGCATCTGTCGTTCTCCGCCGCCCCGTCGCCGGCGACCGCCACGACGCTGCGGGTGACCGACGACAACACCGGGCTTGCCAAGGTCGGTTCGGCCTCGACCACCAAGACGATCTCGTCGCTGACCTCGGGCAATCCGCAGCTGCCGCTGTTCACCGACGGCGGGCAGGCGCTCTACACCGGCGCAATCACGGCGTCGGGCTCGCAGATGACCGGTCTTGCCGGGCGCATCGCCGTGAACACGCAGCTCGTGACCGATCCGACCCGGATGTCGGTCTACAATACCTCGCCGGTGACGCCCGCAGGCGACACCACGCGTTCGGACTATCTCTACTCGCAGCTCACCAGTGCAGTGTTTTCCTATTCGCCGCAGAGCGGCCTCGGCTCGGCGAGCCAGCCTTTCACCGGCAGCGTCTCGAACTTCCTCCAGCAGTTCTTGAGCGTGCAGGCCAACGCCGCGACCCAGGCGACCCAGCTCCAGCAAGGCCAGAGCGTCGTGGTCTCGACGCTCCAGGCCAAGTTCGACTCGACCTCCAAGGTCAACCTGGACTCGGAGATGTCGAACCTGATCCAGCTTCAGAATGCCTATGCCGCCAACGCCCATGTCATGTCGGTGGTGCAGACCATGATGAACACGTTGATCCAGGCTCAATTGTAAACAGTAACAGGGCTCCGAAAGATGGCGATCAGCAGCATCAACTATTCTTCGTCGATCCTCGGCGCGCAGATCCGCAACATCAATCAGCAGCTCACCGACCTCTCGACGCAGCTCTCGACCGGCAAGCTGTCGCAGAACTATGCCGGCATGGGGACGAACGAGGGCTTTGCGATCGCCGGGCGCGCGCAGCTCTCCAACATCGCCGGCTATACCGACACGATCACCAACGTCAACGTCAGCATCAACCTCGCCAACACCGCGCTGCAATCGCTGACCAAGATCCGCAGCACGGTGCAGACCGGCTCGGCCTCTACCGCGCAGGACCTCAACGTCAACGGCCAGACGATTGCCCAGAACACCGCCGCCGCCCAGTTCGGCTCGATGGTCGGTGTCCTCAACACGCAGACCGGCAGCCGCTATCTGTTCTCCGGAACGGCAGTCAATACCCAGTCGGTCGCCGATGCCGGCGACATCATTAACGGCACCACGACACAGGCCGGCTTCAAGACCGTCATGGCCGAGCGCCAGGCCGCGGACCTAGGGACCAGCGGCATGGGCCGCCTGGTGCAGACGCAGCCGACGGCAAGCTCCGTGCAGGTGTCGGAGGACGTCGCCGGATCGCCGTTCGGCCTCAAGATCAAGGCGGTGTCCTCGACGCTGACAGGCGCGACCGTCACCGGCCCGAGCGGCTCGCCGGTGTCGTTCTCGGTCGATCTCAACGGCGTCAATCCGAACAACGGCGACAAGCTCAGCATTCAGTTCACCCTGCCGGACGGCACGACCGAGCAGATCGACCTGACGGCGTCCTCGGCAACGCCGACGCCGCTCGGCAGCTTCGCGATCGATGCGAGCACGCCCGTCAACCCGAACAATACTGCTGCGAATCTCAACACGGCGCTGAACACCGCGATTCAGAAGCTCGCCAACACCTCGCTGGTGGCGGCATCGGCGATCGTTGCGGGCGACAACTTCTTCAACACCGCGAGCTCTGCGATCGGCACCCCCGTCAACAACCAGGCGGCGCCGACGGCCCCAGTCACCGGCGCGACGGCGCTGTCGGGCGCGAGCCCCTCGGACTCGATCTCGCCGGGCTTCGTCGCAGGCGATACCATCACCGTCAACGGGACTACGCTGACCTTCGTGGCCTCGGGCGCGACCGGCAACCAGCTCAATGTCACCGACAGCATCCAGACCCTGCTGAGCAAGGTCGACGCGATCACCGGGACCTCGAAGCCTTCGACGGTCCATGGCGGCTCGATCACGATCAACACCGACGATGCGGCGAGCCTCAACATCACGACGTCGAACACCGGCGCGCTGAGCGCGCTCGGGTTCAGTTCGACGCCGGTGACCGCCACGCAGCCGCCGCTGCGCGTCGGCTCCTCGCCTGCGAGCTCGGCGACCACGCTGGTGAACGGCTCGGCCAATACGGTGAAATGGTATTTGGGCAATGACGGGCCCGGCTCGGCGCGCTCGACCGCGATGGCGCGGGTCGACGATGCCGTGACGGTGCAGTACGGCGCCCAGGCGAATGAGGATGCGATCCGCCGGCAACTGCAGGCGATCGCGGTGTTCGGCACCTTCTCGACCTCGCCGACCGGGCAATATTCGGGCGGGCAGGTCTCGGCGCTCAGCCTGCGGGTGACCCAGGCGCTGACCCAGCAGCCCGGACAGCAGCGCATCGAGGACATCCAGACCGACATCGCGATGGCCCAGAACACGATGAAGGACGCGAGCACGCGCCAGACCCAGGCCAAGGCGCAGCTCCAGACCATCATTGACCAGGCGGAATCGGCTTCGCCCGACCAGGTCGCGAGCGAGATCCTGGCGTTGCAGAACGCCCTGCAGGCGTCCTACCAGGTGACCTCGAACCTGGCGCAGCTCTCGCTCGTCAAGTTCCTGTAAGGAGGCGTTAACACGCCGTTAACCATGCCTGTTTACCTCTTGGTGAGGATTGCAAGCGGGGGCGGAGCGGTCGATGTCGGACAAGTTGCAGCTGGTGGTGGCGACGCCTTGCTTCGGCGGGCAGGTGTCGAGCATCTATGCGAGCTCGATCTTCGCGCTGCAGCGGGCCGTGCACGGCATGTCCAATCTCGAGCTCAAGGTGCTCTTGCGCGACGGCGACGCGCTGATCACCCGTGCGCGGGCCAACCTGGCCGCGATGTTCCTGGACGATCCGAAGGCGACGCATTTCCTGTTCATCGATGCCGATATCGGCTTCAAGCCGGAGCAGGTGTTCCGCCTGATCGAATGCGGCGCGGACGTCGTCGCCGGCTGCTATCCGATCAAGCGGGTCAACTGGGACAAGGCCGCGCGGGCGATCCAGTCGGGTCGGGCCGACGTGCCGGCCGCCTCGCTCGACTACGTACTCGAGATCGAGGATCCCGACCGCATCGTGGTGGTCAACGGATTCACCCGCGTGCGCTATGCCGGCACCGGCTTCCTGATGATCCGGCGTCACGTGTTGGAGGCGATGTGCCGCCACCCCGACTACGCGAACCTCCAGTTCTTCCGCGAGCATTCCCATGATGCGCTGGCGGCGAGCCGGAACCGGTTCGCGCTGTTCGAATGCATGATCGATCCGGCGACCGGCACCTATCTGTCCGAGGACTTCGCCTTCTGCAAGCGCTGGACCGACATCGGCGGCGAGATCTGGGCCGACATCCAGAGCCCGCTCGACCACGTCGGGCCGTCGGTGTTCCATGGCGACATCGCCTCGCAATTCGCAGCTGCGCCTGCGGCGGCCGATGCCGCGGCGTGAGCCTTTCGGGATGAGCGGCGGCCCATCCCCTCGGCCCGAGATGCAACGCGCCGCCGACGGCGGCTCGCGTTATCGCCTGCGCGACCTCTTCACGCCGCTCGACACGCTGCTCGTTTCCGGCGGAGATCCGCGCCTGGCGCTCGATCCCACCGGCCGCGCCAACGCCTATGGCTGCCCGGCTTCGCCGGAGCCGGAGGTGTGGAATTTCGCCTCCTCGACCGCGTCGACGATCTCGCAGGCGGCCTATGACCGCGCCGCGCTGGCGCGTGAAGAGCTGATGCACAAATGCCTGCTCGACGAGGTCGAGCTCGCTTTCGATGCACGCTGCGAGGACATGCGCCACGAGCTGCGCGGTCATCTCCAGCTCTCGCCGCGCGTCGACGTGGTGTTCTCGCCGTCCGGCACGGACTCCCAGCTCCACGCTCTGTTCCTGGCGCGCACGATGCTCGGCGCGCGGCCGGTGACAATCGTGGTCGGCGCCGACCAGACCGGCAGCGGCACGGCCCATACTGCGCGTGGACATCATTTCAGCACCCTGACGGCGAGCGGCTTTGCGGTTCGCAAGGACGGCGAGGTCGCGGGGCTGGCCGGCGCCAGCATCTCGCTGCCGTTGCGCGCGCCGGGGGCCGGGATCGCGATGCGCACGGATGCCGATGAAGCGGTGCTGCATGCGGTCGAGGCCACGATCGCGCAAGGCGCGCCCGTGCTGCTCCAGATCATGGATTCCTCGAAGCTCGGATGGCGTGCACCGAGCGCGGCCTGCCTCGACGAGATCGCGCGGCGCTGGCCGCGCAAAGTCCAGATCGTCGTCGACGCCTGCCAGGCCCGGCTCGGCCGCCGGCGGCTGCGCTCCTATCTCGACCGCGGCTATATGGTGCTGATCACCGGCTCCAAATTCTTCGGCGGACCTGCCTTCAGCGGTGCGCTGCTGGTGCCGAAGGGCCTGTCGCGGTCGCTCGATCGCGTCGAGGGGATCGCATCTGGAATCCGTGACTACGCCGGCCGCTGCGATTGGCCGATGACCTGGACGGCGCTGCGTTCGCGCTTCGAGCGCCGTCCGAATTTCGGTCAATGGCTGCGCTGGGAGGCGGCGCTGGCCGAGATCGGCAGCTACTACGGCGTGCCCGGGGCCTTCCGCGCCGGGATGCTCGCCGAGCTCGCTGCCGGCATCGACAGCATGATCGCATTGTCGCCGTCGTTGCGCGCTGCTTCGGCCGCGACCCACGCGGCCGGCATCGACGACGAGGAATTCGTGCAGCCGACCATCTTTCCGTTCACGCTGCTGCGCGACGGCAAGCCGGTTTGTGTTGCCGAGACCGCTTCTGTTCATCGCGCGTTGGCGCGTGATGTCAGCCAAGAGATCAACGGCAGCACGGAGGACCGTCAGGTCGCCGCGCAGCGCTGCCTGATTGGCCAGCCGGTGCGGCTGGAGTGGCAGGACGAGACGCCGCAGGCCGTGCTGCGCCTCTGCGTCGGCGCGCGGCTCGTGACTGAGGCCTGGTCGCCGGACAGGGCGGAGGCGCAGCGCAACGTGCAGCACCTTCTCGACCAGATCGCCCACGTCCTGGTGAAGATCGAGCTGCTGCTCGCCGGTGGCGCAGCGGCGGCCGTGTCGGTAAAGCCCGCGTTCGAGGTGTGAGATGCAGCATCCGGTTTCCGCGCCGATCGGCTTGACCGCGGCGAACTATGCCGACCGCATCGGCTTTGCGCAGCTGACGCGCCGGGCCTTCGAAGGCGTCGATCTGCATCCGTTGCGCGATCAGCTCGTCGCGCGCATCGCGGCGGGGACCGCGCTGGCGGGCGAGGGGCTGGACCTGTCGTTGATCACCCAGCTGCTGGGTGACAAGGATCGGGGGCTTGCGATCCAGTCCGAGGTGCTGGCCTTCCATCAATTGTTCCGAACGCCCGGCGCAGGCCCGAAGCCGGGCTTGCGCCTGCTCGCGCTTGCAGCCGACATCGACATGGGCGGTAACACGCCGATTGATTTCCTGCTCGAGGGCTCCGATGTCGAGCTGTTGACTCTCTACGTGATCAAGGGCGTCGGTTTGCCCGAGACCTTGCCGGAGCACGACGTGGCCATCGTGGTCGCGTCCGATTCCGAGGAATGCCGTGAGGCGCTCGCGCTGATCGAAGGGGCCGCGCCGCACTGGCCGCGGCCGCTGCTTAATCGACCCGATCGCATCGGCAATCTCGATCGCGACAAGCTGTATCGGCTGCTAACGGACGTGCCCGGCCTCGACATTCCCGCGACCATCCATGCAACGCGCGCGCAATTGTCGGACCTCGCGCAGGCGCGGATCGCATGCGAGGACATCGCAGGCGAATTGCACTTTCCGATGATCGCACGGCCGCGCGGTTCGCATGCCGGCGTCGGGCTCGCGAAGCTCGACGATGCGGCGGCTCTGGCGGCCTATCTCGCCGAACGGAAAGAGCAGGACTTCTTCGTCGCACGCTTCGTCGATTATGTGAGCCCCGATGGGCTCTACCGCAAGTATCGCCTCGCCATGGTCGACGGCAAACCGTACGCGTGCCACATGGCGATCGCCGACCGTTGGGACATCTGGTATCTCAACGCCTACATGGCCTTCAGCGAAGAGAAGCGGGCCGAGGAAGCCGTCTTCATGCGCGACTTCGATCATGCTTTCGGCGAGCGCCACAGAAACGCGATCGAGGAGATGAGCCGGCGCGTCGGCCTCGATTATTTCATCGTCGATTGCGCCGAGAACGCGAACGGCGAGCTTCTTGTGTTCGAGGCCGACAACACCGCCGTCGTGCACAACATGGATTCGCCGGTCGTGTTTCCGTACAAGCCGCCGCAGATGCGCAAGATCTTTTCCGCGTTCACGGCGATGCTGTTGCGGCATGCGAAGACGGGCGCGGAGAGCGCAGCATGAACGAGATCATCCGCAATACGCAAAGCTCCGTCGCGAATACCCCGCTAGATCCGCAGGACTGGAGCGAGTTTCGCGCGTTGGCCCACCGCATGCTGGACGAGACGATCGACGGCATCGCCAACGTTCGGGCGCGCCCCGTCTGGCGGCCGATTCCCGATGACGTGCGCGCGGCCTTCAGGACGGACGTGCCGCGCGAGGCGAGCGACCTCGCCGAGGTCTATCGCGAATTCTCCGAGCATGTTGCGCCCTATGCGACCGGCAACGTCCATCCCGGCTTCATGGGCTGGGTGCATGGCGGCGGCACCGCGGTCGGCATGCTCGCGGAGATGCTCGCCGCCGGCCTCAACGCCAATCTCGGCGGACGCGACCACATGCCGATCGAGGTGGAGCGCCAGATCGTCGACTGGATGCGCCGCCTGTTCCTCTTTCCCGAGAGCGCGAGCGGCATCTTCGTCACCGGCACGTCGATGGCCAATCTGATGGCCGTGCTGGTGGCGCGCACCACCGCGCTCGGCACGCTGGCGCGGCAGCACGGCATCGGCAATGACGGTGCGCTGCTCACGGCCTATACGTCGCAGGCAGCGCATGGCTGCATCTCGAGGGCGATGGACATCGCCGGGCTCGGCACCGATGCACTGCGCAAGATCGCAGTCGATGCCGATCATCGCATCGACGTTGCCGCATTGCGCGCACAGATCGCCGTCGATCGCGAGGTCGGCTTCAAGCCTTTCCTGGTGGTCGCATCCGCCGGTACGGTCGATATCGGGGCGATCGACGACCTCAGGGCGATCGCTGCGTTGTGCCGCGAGGAAGGAATGTGGTTTCACGTCGACGGCGCTTTCGGTGCGCTCGCAATCCTGTCGCCGGAGCTTGCGCCGCTGCTCGGCGGCATCGAGCTTGCGGATTCAATCGCACTCGACTTCCACAAATGGGGGCAGGTGCCGTATGACGCTGGCTTCCTGCTGGTGCGCGACGGCGAGCAGCATCGGCAGGCCTTCGCGCAGCCGGCGGCCTATCTGAGCCGCGAGGCGAGGGGGCTTGCGACGGGCGCGGTCTGGCCCTGCGATCTCGGCCCTGATCTGTCGCGCGGCTTTCGTGCGCTGAAGACGTGGTTCACGCTGAAGACGTTCGGCACCGACCGGCTGGGCCGGGCAATCGCACGAAGCTGCGCGCTCGCCAAATATCTGGAGGCGCGTGTGCTGGCCGAACCACGGCTGGAATTGCTGGCACCGGTCAATCTCAACATCGTCTGCTTCCGCTATCGCAGCGGCGATGCGGTCAATCGCGAGATCGTCGCCGACGTCCAGGAGTCCGGCATCGCTGCGCCATCGAGCACGACACTGGACGGAAAGTTCGCGATCCGCGCCGCGATCGTCAATCACCGCACCGAGGAGGCGGACATCGATGCGCTGATCGCAGCCGTGCTGCAGTTCGGTGGACAGCGGAGCGGCGGAGTGATCGAGGTCGACGCGCCACCGCTCGTAGCGCAATAACTTGACGAACGTCTGAAACGACAACGGCCCCGGAGGCGATCCGGGGCCGTTGTCGTTGGCGCGAACGCCTGTATCAGGCGGCGGTGCTGACGTCGTCCTTGTCGGCTGCCGCCTTGGGATGAGTGGCCTCGAACTGGTTGCGCAGCTTCTCTTCATAGGCGATCAGCTTGCGGGCTTCCTTCAGCGCCCGATAGAGGTCGCCGTTCAGGATGTTGTTGTTGATGCCTTCGATGATCGGCCAGGAGCTCGGCACCGCGGTGACGATGTCCCGCACCAGGTTGAAATAGGTGCCGTGCTGGGTCTGCGGATCCGGGGAGATGTACATGAGCTGGACCGCCAGATAGACGAGCTTGGCGGGTGTGTCGGCGGTCTCCGGCGTGAGGATGTCGCGCTCGCGCAGGATCGGCACGTTCTCGCCATCGATCAGGAGGCGGGCCCGCTGGTCCGTGTTGGTGATCACGGAATTGCCGACGATGATGCGTTCGTGCGGTTTGAGCTCGACCTTGAGGGCCATTCCTGTTCTCCATCAACGCTTTCGTAACCGAGCGTTCGTTGCGGCCTATCAGGACCTGATTCTCGCTCGCAACTAGTTAACGAGCTGTAAATTTGAGCCATCCCCGCCAAAAAGCTCAATGCTTTCAAGGACAGGATTGGCGCGGTGGTGCTGCTAGGCGCGTCGCTTCCGAGGCCGAATCACGTGTGACCGGGCAAAAGCGCGGGTTTCATTTCATGTTTCGTTAGAGGTCTCGGCGGCACGGTCCGCCGTCGCTGGGTCCATCGCGATCCAAGCAGACGTGTAACAGTAGCGTCGTTTACCAGAAAGGTAACAGAGTCATGTCAGGCATCGTCCTCTCCGCATCGGTTCGTCAGAACCTGCTCTCCCTCCAGTCCACCGCTGATCTTCTCGCCACCACGCAGAACCGTCTGTCGACCGGCAAGAGCGTCAACTCGGCCCTGGACAATCCCACCAACTTCTTCACCGCCCAGTCGCTCGACAACCGCGCCAGCGACATCAACAACCTGCTCGACGGCATCGCCAACGGCGTGCAGGTGCTGCAGGCTGCCAACACCGGCATCACCTCGCTGCAGAAGCTGATCGACTCTGCGA
>NZ_JADYVR010000050.1:0-793 GCF_020193935.1 Bradyrhizobium sp. NBAIM08
TGCAGCAAGAGCGTTGTATGCGTCCTCCAATGCTTCCAGGAATAGCCGATAGCCCATCCCATCCACTACGAAATGATGCACCAGTACCAGCAGATAATAATCGCCGCTTTCCGAAGCACGGAAGGCCGCGACGTGAACAAGAGGCGTGTGGCCGTCAAACCGAAACATGTGTTGACGTCTTGCCGAGACGCTCTCGATTGTCCTGCGCTGGTCTGGGCCGGTCATCCGGACGAGATCGATCTCCTCCACGATGCGTGCGGCCGGACAAGGGCCAATCCCCAGCCGGAGTCCATCTTGGGTTCGGGCAACGCGGAGCCTGAGGCCTTCGTGCCTCTCGATGACATGGGCCAGAGCGCGGTCCAGGATCTTGATGTCCAGGATGCCGCCGCGCAAGAAGAACAGATCGCCGAGGTTAAAATGCTCGTCAAAGCCGACAAGAGAATTCCAAAACGATATTACGGGGGGCACAGGCAGTAGGCCGTCCGCGGAAGCCACGTTGTGGGGTGCCGCCTCCGCTTGCCCGGCCGCCAACTCCCTGATGGTCGGTGTTCGATAGAGCAGGTTGACAGTGAGATTCAGCCCGGCTTTGCGCGCCAGCGTGACGCAACGTACGCTCAGAAGAGAATCGCCGCCAATATCAAAGAAACTGCTGTCGATTCCCACCCCCTCGGCGCCTAATAGATCCTCCCAGATCCGAGCAAGAACCCGCTCGTTCCTGGTGCGGGGCTCAGCAGATGGACTAGTTTCTATCTCGCGGTAAGGAACGGAGGAAAGGCGAGCACGGTCTATCTTT
>NZ_JADYVR010000499.1:0-434 GCF_020193935.1 Bradyrhizobium sp. NBAIM08
CTCCGAGCGCGACGAGGGCGAGCGAGAAAAACAAGCCAAAGAACGGAAGCGCCGGAAGCACCAGCGGCGAGTGGATGTCGCAGAGATAGCCCAGCCCGCCGAGAGCGAAGATCAAGGCGAGGATCGTCGCGTCCCTCCAAGAGAATGGCGCTTCCGGGCTGGGCTCTTTCATCAAGTTCTATCGCCGTGGAAAATAAACGCAGAGTCGCCAAGGCGCAAAGGCGCGGGGATGAATAACGAGTAAATTCTCATCGCTGGCCAGCTTGAGCATGAACCTCCTCATGGGCCTTCGCACGGCTCAACAAAATCGCGCGCAGATTGCCTTGCGGGCCCTGGGTCTCCTCAGTCTTACGCCTGGTGTCGACGGCCGATTTATCACATTGGCGAAGGTAATCGTCAATTGGAGCGGGAATCACCAGGTATCGGCTAATGAC
>NZ_JADYVR010000500.1:0-434 GCF_020193935.1 Bradyrhizobium sp. NBAIM08
CTCAAGGAGCGCATCCGCATCCGCGCGCCTTACATTACGATTTCGGGCGGCACTGCGCCTGGCGATGGCGTCTGCATCGCGGGCAACACCGTCGAGTTGGAGACACACGACGTGGTCATCCGCCACATGCGTTTTCGTCGTGGCGAGACGTGGGTGGGTGAGCGCAACGATTCCATCGGCGGCAATCCGACCGGCAACATCATGATCGATCACGTCTCGGCGAGCTGGGGCCTGGACGAGAACATGTCCATGTACCGTCACATGCACGACCACGACGGAGATGACGCCACGCCCGAGCTCAAGCTGCCCACGGTGAACATCACGATCCAAAACTCGATCTTCAGCGAGGCGCTCAACACGTATCATCATTCGTTTGGCAGCACGATTGGCGGATTGAACAGCACGTTTCATCACAACCTTTGGGCGTGTAACGC
>NZ_JADYVR010000501.1:0-434 GCF_020193935.1 Bradyrhizobium sp. NBAIM08
ACTTTGCCCTCGAGCGACGCCAGCGGGGCGGTGGCGAGCTGGCGGCGGTTGAGCTGGGCCTGGACGTTGGCGGCATCGATACGCAGCGCATTGGACTGGGTCTGCACGGCGGCCTGCACTTGCGGGCGAATGTCAGTCCACTGCCGGTGGAGGGTTTCCACTTTGCGCTCGAGGAAGCTCTTGAAGACGTAGCCGCGGGCGCGAATATTCTCGATGTTGGCCGGCAGGGCGCTGATGGCAATGGCGATGTCTTCCAGGTCGTCGTTGACCGGGGAGAGCATGATTTGGTCTTGCAAGGCGTTGAATTGGTTTATCTGCGCCTGGAGGTTCTCGGCCAAGGTGGCGCCGGCCGCGGCTGCGGCGGCCCCCACGGCGGGCCGGGCGGCGGCTGAGGCGGCCGGATTGTGGAAGCCGGTGGAAATGCGCCGCTGCTC
>NZ_JADYVR010000502.1:0-434 GCF_020193935.1 Bradyrhizobium sp. NBAIM08
CACGAGGGGGGCGTCGTCGAGTCGTGGTTCTTCCCCTCCGGTGGTGATGACCCGTACGCCTACGTGCACGTCCGCGACGAGCCGGCGAGCGCCGCGGCGCGGGCGCAGCTCGGTCTCGACGGTTCGGGGACGCGCATCACGGTGCCGCTCGCGGCCGGGCGGCCGCCGGCCAACGCGCGCCTGCGACGCGTGGTCGGGCAGCTCGTGCAGCTACGCCCGGTGCTCGAGGATCCCGCGCGCGAGCTGTGGCTGGAGCTGCCCGGCGAGCCGGCCCAGGTCGTCACGCTGCCGGGGCCGGAGCCCGACCCTGAGCGCCCGCTCCTCTTCGACGATGAGATCGAGGTCGTCGCGGGCGTGCGCGCGCGGGTGATCGTGCGGCGCGCGGCTCAGCCGATCCCGCTCAGCCCGTCGCGCGCGACGCGGTTGGGCGGGCT
>NZ_JADYVR010000503.1:0-434 GCF_020193935.1 Bradyrhizobium sp. NBAIM08
CGGCCAGGTGCTGGTTGCGGTCAAGGCCTGCGCGATCAACTTTCCCGACACTCTGATGATCCGCGATCTTTACCAGATGAAGCCGCAGCGGCCCTATGCGCCGGGCGGCGAAATCTCCGGCGTGATCGAGGCGCTGGGTGAAGGCGTCACCGGCTGGTCGGTGGGCGACAAGGTCCTGGCCGGCACCGGCGCGGGCGGCTTGGTCGAAAAGATCGCGATCGATGCCGGACGTCTGTTCAAGGTGCCCGAAGGCGTCAGTTTCGAGACCGCGGCATCGATCCTGATGACCTACGGTACCTCGATCCACGGGCTGAAGGACCGCGGCGACCTGAAAGCCGGCGAGACGCTGCTGGTGCTCGGCGCGGCGGGCGGCGTCGGGCTGTCGGCGGTCGAGCTGGGCAAGGCGATGGGCGCGCGCGTCATCGCCGCGGTGT
>NZ_JADYVR010000504.1:0-434 GCF_020193935.1 Bradyrhizobium sp. NBAIM08
GTCTAGGACGACCTCGGCCCTGATGGGGAGGACCAGGACGTCGGTCGCCGCGCATGTCGGCTCCCGTTGCACTGAGCTTGCTGCGGCGTGGTGGGATGGTGCTTCGTGTCAGACTCCGCCGCTCCCGTGTCCCGGCGCGCCCTCACCATCGGGATGTGCACGGCAGTGGTGGCCATCGCCTTCGAGGCGATCGCCGTAGCCACCGCCCTGCCGGCCGCGGCGCGTCAGCTGGACGGGCTTCACCTGTACGCCTGGGCCTTCTCCACCCTGCAGGTGGGCACGCTGCTGGCCACCGTGGCCGCCGGGCGGCTGTCGGACAGGATCGGACCGGCGCGACCGATGCTGGTGGGCATGGTCGTGTTCAGCGTCGGGCTGGTGGTCGCGGCGACCTCGACGACCATGCTGCAGCTGATCGCGGGTCGGCTGGTCCAGGG
>NZ_JADYVR010000505.1:0-434 GCF_020193935.1 Bradyrhizobium sp. NBAIM08
ATACGAATGAAGACGGATTTTATGAAGTTCCGTCGCTTTCGACCGGTCTTTACAAGATCACCGCCAAAGCGAGCGGGTTTCAGGAAACAACCATCAGCGATGCACGTCTCGCAGTCGGCGATCGTCTTCGGGTGGACGTGAAAATGGGTGTCGGCGGTGTTAGTGCCGTCGTCGAGGTTGCCGATCAGACCCCGACCGATACCGAGACTTCGACGCTCGGCGATACGATCGGAGCTGCCCGCGTTGCCGATAATCCGGTCAACGGGCGCGATTTTACGCAATTGCTGGCAACGGTGCCGTGTTCGGTGCAGACAACCAATCAATTTCAGACAACGATCAACGGCATTCCGTCAACTTTCGGCGGAACGAGTGTGCTGGTTGACGGCATTGACGCGAGCCGCGTTGACGTTAACGGAACTTCGAATGTCCTCGGT
>NZ_JADYVR010000506.1:0-433 GCF_020193935.1 Bradyrhizobium sp. NBAIM08
ATCGGGTTTGGCGCTTTCGGTGAACGCGCTACGGGGCCATGCGTCCATAGACATAAAGGGAGCCATCGGAGGCAGAAGGCTCTTTCCACCCGACTCGCTGTGCCACCGAGCCCACCTTTTTTCGCGTAGGGATGGAGCACCGGGCTGGGTGGACTCGAACATAAGGGCGTGGACGATCCGGAGAAGACCTCCGCCCGCGAGGAGGAAGATCGCTACGCCCATTGGCCACGGAGGGAGCCGGAACAGGAACACCGAAAATAGACCAAGGATCGGAGCTATGACAAGCGTGAGCAGCATCATGAAGATCCCGAACTTGACCCCGCGGGCTCGCGGCGAATCCGCCCGGACGTCTGCGAGCGGCTCGCCGCCGCTTTCAAGGAGTTGGGCAGCACCGGTGAGCAGAAATCCGCACTGCGAGCAAAAGCTCGTTTCC
>NZ_JADYVR010000507.1:0-433 GCF_020193935.1 Bradyrhizobium sp. NBAIM08
GCCCCGTCCTCGACCGCCTCGAGGCCGACCACGCCAACCTGCGCTCGGCCTTCCTCCGCCTGCTCGAGCTCGACCGCCAAGCCGACGCCGCCGAGCTCACCATGTCCCTGTGGCTGCACCTCGGCCTGCGCGGGTACGCGCGCGAGGGCCTGGGGTGGCTCGACCGCCTCCACGGCGCCGGCTCGGACGCCGCTGTCGTACGCGCCGCGGTCGCCCGCATGGGACTGATGCTCGTCGTCGGAGACGTCGCCGGCATGAGGCGGGAGGCCGCCGTCGCCCTGCCGCTGGCGCGCCGGGGCGGCGAACCGACCGTCGAGGGCGAGGCGATGGTGCTCGCGGGCCTGGCCGCCGTGTTCGCGGGGGACCTCGACGAAGCGTCAGACCTGCTCCGGCCGGACCTGCAGCTGCCGGACGGTGAGGCCGAGCGGTGGAT
>NZ_JADYVR010000508.1:0-433 GCF_020193935.1 Bradyrhizobium sp. NBAIM08
CCATTCTTGATGCAGACGGGAAACCAGCAGGTGCCATCAATGTCTTCCAGGATGTCACGGCCCTCAAAGAGGCCGAAGCCGAACTGCGCCGCAAAAATAATCAGCTCGCCGCCTTCCTCGACACCGCGGCGCTCGGGCTGCACCGAGTGGGACCGGACGGCATCATCCAATGGGCCAATGCGGCCGAGATGCAGATGCTCGGCTATTCGCCGGAAGAATACATCGGCCATCACATCGCCGAGTTTCATGCCGACCAGCCAACCATCGTTGACATTCTCAAACGGCTGACTTGTGGCGAGACACTTCACGAACGCGAAGCTCGGTTGCGCTGCAAGGACGGTTCCATCAAGCACGTGCTGATCGATTCGAGCGTGTTGTGGGAGGAAGGTAAGTTCATCCACACGCAGTGTTTCACGCGCGATGTCACCGACCG
>NZ_JADYVR010000051.1:0-777 GCF_020193935.1 Bradyrhizobium sp. NBAIM08
TGCAGCAAGAGCGTTGTATGCGTCCTCCAATGCTTCCAGGAATAGCCGATAGCCCATCCCATCCACTACGAAATGATGCACCAGTACCAGCAGATAATAATCGCCGCTTTCCGAAGCACGGAAGGCCACGACGTGAACGAGAGGCGTGTGGCCGTCAAACCGAAACATGTGTTGACGTCTTGCCGAGACGCTCTCGATTGTCCTGCGCTGGTCTGGGCCGGTCATCCGGACGAGATCGATCTCCTCCACGATGCGCTCGGCCGGACAAGCGCCAATCCCCAGCCGTAGTCCATCTTGGGTTCGGGCAACGCGGAGCCTGAGGCCTTCGTGCCTCTCGATGACATGGGCGAGAGCGCGGTCCAGGATATTGATGTCCAGGATGCCGCTGCGCAAGAAGAACAGATCGCCGAGGTTAAAATGCTCGTCAAAGCCGACAAGAGAATTCCAAAACGATATTACGGGGGGCACAGGCAGTAAGCCGTCCGCGGAAGCCACGTTGTGGGGTGCCGCCTCCGCTTCCCCGGCCGCCAACTCCCTGATGGTCGGTGTTCGATAAAGCTGGTTGACGGTGAGCGCGCCAGCGTGACGCAACGTACGCTGAGAAGAGAATCGCCGCCGATATCAAAGAAACTGCTGTCGATTCCCACCCGCTCGGCGCCTAATAGATCCTCCCAGATCCGAGCAAGAACCCGCTCGTTCCTGGTGCGGGGCTCAGCAGATGGACTAGTTTCTATCTCGCGGTAAGGAACGGAGGAAAGGCGAGCACGGTCTATCTTT
>NZ_JADYVR010000509.1:0-433 GCF_020193935.1 Bradyrhizobium sp. NBAIM08
GGTTTCCGGGAACATTTCCCATTATTTCACCAATAGTAAGATCAATAATACCCTGGTCATTACTGTATCCCTCAGCTGATGAATAAGCTGCCTTCAATAAAAACTATGCTCTGAATCACCATGGACGTGGGGATCATATAATGGAACTCTACAGGCCTCGTAAACTCTCAGTACCAGTTGTTGATTACCACAGGCACCCAGATCAATATACTCATCAAAATAAAGACAGTTGATCCAGCGGTCGATCAGCAGTTCGAAGAAAGCGACTTTTTTCTGGTATTTGGTTGCACCAAATTTGGCAATGATTTTTGCCACCAATAAATCGCGGTATTTGACGAGCGTGTCCATGTGAGCAATGGAGAAATACAGGTTTTCACAGCAATTATCGTGGCTACCATTGTCCAGGTCTTCCGCATATATCCTTGCCCAGCAT
>NZ_JADYVR010000510.1:0-433 GCF_020193935.1 Bradyrhizobium sp. NBAIM08
CCCCACGACCTCGCAGCGCACGTCGTAGCCGTAGCCGGCGTTGACGAACACCTCGGCGGCGACCATGGCGCCCCCGCGCATCCAGATCGTGGCCAGCTGCGGGTCCCGGAAGCCCTCGACGATCGGCGACTCGACGCGGATCGACGCGACCTCGTCGTCGAGCAGCCACGCGACCGTGTCGAGCTCGTGGATCATCGACCCGGTCACCAGACCGGCGTCGTCGGTGCTGGTGGCGCTCGACGCGTTGCGGTGGACGGCGTGCACGAGGCGGACGTCGCCGACCACGCCGTCGGTGATGGTGCGACGCAGCTCCACGAAGCCCGGGTCGTAGCGGCGCATGAAGCCCACCTGCAGCAGACGGCGCCCCCCGGCGACCTCGGCCTCCACGACCCCGTACGCCTCGTCGGCCGTGACGGCCAGCGGCTTCTCGCAC
>NZ_JADYVR010000511.1:0-433 GCF_020193935.1 Bradyrhizobium sp. NBAIM08
CTTCTGCCTGCTGCCGCGGCACAGGTTGCCGATCTCCTCTCCGAGCGCGAACGCAGCCGTGGTATGGCATGGCTGAGTAGTGCCGCCAGCCTGGGAGTGATCACCGGGCCGGCTCTGAGCGGGCTGCTCTCGGCAACTGACTGGCATTTCAGATGGCAGTCCGGTCACTTTCGGTTCGATGGATTCTCGGTTCCCTTCTTTGTTGCTGCCGGCATGGCCTTGATCGCGATCGTCGTCGTTCTGATCTGGGTGTCGGAATCGCGTCCGGAGGGTGCTCCATCGGCAGCGAAGTCGCAGCGTCTAAAGTTGCGTGATCTGAGCGGGCAATTGCGCGGGCTGCTGCTGCTGACAGTTGCCATCCAGCTTGCTCTGACGGTCTTCGAGTCGACCCTTGTCCTGTTCTCAAGGGGAGATCTCGCGTTCTCGATCACAC
>NZ_JADYVR010000512.1:0-433 GCF_020193935.1 Bradyrhizobium sp. NBAIM08
GTCACGACGTCGTTGGAAGCCATGCGCGACCTCTAACGGCGGCGAGGCGGGGTGGCAAGCGGGCGCACCTCACCGTGTCGCCCCGCGCGGGGAAATCTGGCGCGAATTCTGCTACAAGGCCGCCAGTGCTTTCGCTCCGCCCCTCGCCCTCACGCGCTCGTGCGCAGCAGGGCAAGCTGGATTCGGCTCGCCTCCGCAGCGCTTGCAGAGGTGGGCGCGGCGCCGCAACGCTTGCGCGGCGTCAACTCGCGATGACGCGCCGCGCCGAGGTCGCCTCCGCATGAGCATCTGGATCCTGAGGGCCGCCGCCCTGATCTACGCCGGCGCCGCGGCCGCCTACGTGTTGCAGTTCGCGAAGCCACGCACGCGGGGCGCCGCCGCGGCGGGCCACGTGCTGCTCGCCGCCGCCTTCGCGGTCCACGCGGCCTCGATC
>NZ_JADYVR010000513.1:0-433 GCF_020193935.1 Bradyrhizobium sp. NBAIM08
GTTCGAGCTCGGCCTCGACGCGTGGGATCACCTCGAACAGGCTCGCGTCGTAGTAGCGCAGCGCTTCACCGATCTCGTCTGCGACCCGGAGCTTCGACAGCCGCAGCAGGGCGGTCTGCCAGAGCGTGAGGATGCGCACGGCGAGGCGCGGCTCGACCTCGTCGCGTTCGGCGGGGTCGGACCCGCCGGCCCGGGCGGTGAGCAGGGCGGCGACGTCGCCCAGCACGGTGAGCACGGTCTGCCGACGCACCTCGGTGGGATGAGCGGTGATGACCGGGGCGACGACCAGCTCTTCGACGAGACGTCGCAACTCGACGGGCTCGATCCCGGCGGTTCGCAGGCGATCGAACGCCGCCGCAAGGCTGCCTGGCTGCGGGCGCGAACCGGAGCGGCGGTGGAATCGTCGCCGCCGTTCGTGGTGGACGTCCTCGGC
>NZ_JADYVR010000514.1:0-433 GCF_020193935.1 Bradyrhizobium sp. NBAIM08
GACCTCAACGTCGTCGACTTCGACCGACTCCGTCTGCACAAGCCGACGATCGTGCACGACCTGCCGGCCGGTGGTCGTCGCCTGTTGCAGCGGGCCACCGGCTGGAGCCACACGATCGTCGCCGGCCAGGAGACCTACCACGACGGCGAAGCCACCGACGCCCTCCCGGGCCGCCTGATCCGCGGTGCTCAAGCGAACCCGACCGGCGCGCTGGCATGACCACGACCGAGACCGACCAAGGTCGTGCATCGGTGCCAGGCACCGACGCACGACCCGCCCCCGTCCGGCCGACCGCCGACAGGGTGCGTGTGCTCGAGCCGCAGGCGGAGTGGCGGGCGAGCGATGTCAGCGACGTCGACGCCTGGACGCTGCACCTGTCCGACGATCAACTCGCCGAGCTCGACGAGGCGCTCGCCCACGCTCGCTCCGTGAC
>NZ_JADYVR010000515.1:0-433 GCF_020193935.1 Bradyrhizobium sp. NBAIM08
CCACCAAATTCTCCCATGTGCGAAGTGAATCTCCCTTGTAAATCAACCAAAGGAACTGGGTTTTCATTTTCATCCAATACTAACATTGGCGGTACTTCGGGAGTAGCTTCTTTGGCTACTTTGGCATCATCAGCTCCAAAAGTTGGGGCAGTGTGCACGATTCCGGTTCCATCTTCAGTCGTAACAAAATCTCCTGAAATTATTCTAAACGCATTTTCTGGATTTTGGTATGGCAATGCATACTGCAATAATTGCTCATAACGAATACCAACTAAATCGGCACCTTTACATTCTGCAAGAATATGAAATGGTATTTTTTTGTCTCCTTCTTTGAAGTTTTCAAAATCAGCTGGTTCGGTACTTTCAAAAAATCCTTTTCCGAATTGTTTTCCAACCAAATTTTTGGCCAAAATAACATTAGACGGACGATACG
>NZ_JADYVR010000516.1:0-433 GCF_020193935.1 Bradyrhizobium sp. NBAIM08
TTTACACTCCACCCAAGGAAAAGAACGCTTGGTACTCCGGTCGCCACGATATCGAAATGGAATCGTATTTCGATCTGGCTAGCAATCATTCGGACTACTATCCAGCTAGCGCTCTCCAAACACCGATATTGAACTTGCTGCAGGCTGCCCCAAAGGAAACAGCGGACTTCATTCTCGGTTTCACCAATAGGGCAGTCGACTACTTTGCCACGACCGACCTCGGTAAGGCCGAGGTGGAGCAGGTCGAAATACATATCGACGGCAAACCGCCTATCAAGCAGTTCGTATCGAACCGCATCTGGAACCTCTATCGAGGCACCCAGGTCGCACCGACACTTATCGAATCGATCCACATGGCACTCGAACGATGGCTGCTCGCTCAGGCCAAGATGGCTAAGCCGGAAATCCTGGAAGGCTGGTGCTTGTATCTCAT
>NZ_JADYVR010000517.1:0-433 GCF_020193935.1 Bradyrhizobium sp. NBAIM08
GTTCTACGGCGGGACCTACTTTCCGCCGGAAGACGCGCACGGCCGACCCGGGTTCGTCACCGTCCTCCGTGGGCCCGACGACGCATACAAGAACCGCAAGGACGACGTCCAGCAAACGGCCAGCCAGCTCGAGGACATCCTCAAGCAACTCGCCGAGCCGCGTCCGCCGGGCGGGCCGATCGCCATCGAGCGGGGCTTCGTCGATCGGCTCATCGTGCGCTCGACGAGCGATTACGAATCCACCTACGGCGGATTTGGCTCGGCGCCCAAGTTCCCGCGCGAAACGCTGCTCGAACTGCTGCTGACCTACACCGCTGACGAGCAGGCCGACGCTGCGAAGAAGGAGGCCGTCCGCAAGAAGCTCCTCCACACGCTCGACGCTCTCGCCGCTGGCGGCATTCGCGATCAGCTCGGCGGCGGTTTCCATCGCTAC
>NZ_JADYVR010000518.1:0-433 GCF_020193935.1 Bradyrhizobium sp. NBAIM08
GTCGGCATCATGGCGATCAGCCTTGCAGCGTGCGGGGACAAGACAAACTCGTCATCCGATACCCCCGCAAACCCCTCGCCGTCCACCAAGGCGGTCAAGCGAATTAGCAAGGACGACTTCACCAAGGCGTTCTCCCACAAGAAGATCGATGGCCACACGTTTGTCATCCAGGACAACTCTCAGCTCAGGCCCGTTGTGGACAATCTCGACAAGACGCTCAGTCAAGCGAAGATCTCCCCAGCTGGATGCGATGCGGCTCTCAGGCAGTCCTCCCTCGGCCTCACTTCACACGAGATCAGCGACACTCTCGTGGCCGTCAGTGACAAACCATCCACACGAATCATCGTCACCACGGCCATGTCCGACCGACAGAAGAAGGCATACAAATCACAAGAAGAACAAACTTCCAAGTGCGGTCATACCACGTTGTCCA
>NZ_JADYVR010000052.1:0-758 GCF_020193935.1 Bradyrhizobium sp. NBAIM08
CCGGCTGCGCGGCCGTCCGGGTCAACCCGGGCAACATCCGCGCGTTCGACGACCAGGTGCGCGAGATCGCCCGCGCCGCCGGCGACCGCGGCACGTCCATCCGGATCGGCGTCAACGCCGGCTCGCTGGACAAGCGGCTGCTGGCCAAGCACGGCAAGGCCACGCCGGAGGCGCTGGTCGAGTCGGCGCTGTGGGAGGCGAGCCTGTTCGAGGAGCACGGGTTCCGCGACTTCAAGATCAGCGTCAAGCACAACGACCCGGTCGTGATGGTGCGGGCCTACGAGCTGCTCAGCGAGTCCTGCGACTACCCGTTGCACCTCGGCGTGACCGAGGCCGGCCTCTTCCCGGGCGTCATCCTCTTCCTCTCCGAGTGGTTCCCGAACAAGCACCGCGTGCAGATGTTCGCGATCTTCTACCTGGCGCAGCCGTTCTCGCAGATGCTCGGCGCCCCGCTCTCGGGCGGCCTCATCAGCTTCGGCGAGCAGCTGACGCCGTGGGCCGGCTGGCAGGTCATGTTCTTCGTCGAGGGCATGATGGCCGTCGTCGCGGGCATCGCCGCCATCTTCCTGCTCATCGACAGCCCGCAGAAGGCGAAGTGGCTGAACCAGGACGAGAAGGACGCGCTCATCACCGTGATGGCCAAGGAGGACTCGGTCCGCGAGTCCGACGGCCCGAGCGGCATCTGGCGCGCGATGGGCAACTGGAAGGTGTGGTACTTCACCATCATCTACTTCTGCCTGCAGATCGCGGTCTACGGC
>NZ_JADYVR010000519.1:0-433 GCF_020193935.1 Bradyrhizobium sp. NBAIM08
GCCGGCGGCGGTGCCAAGGCCGAGGAATGCGCCCTCGGCGTCGCGCCGGACCGCCAGCTGGGGGTGGAAGAGCCGGCGAAGGCTCCACCCCTGCCGGGCCAGCACCATGCTGAGGCTGTCGACGAGGAAGGGCCGGTCGTCGGTGACCAGCTGCACCACCGTCGATCCCCCGGCGTCCCAGCCGTCGAGCTCACGGGTCGGGGTGAGCACCCTCACCAGGTGCTGACCGGGGGTGCGCACCCAGCCGAGCTCGAGGTGGGAGGCGACCAGTCCGGACAGGGATCCCGGGTCGATGCCGGCGAGCTCCTCAGCGGCGACGTGGTCGAAGTAGCGCCGGCGGAACGCCACGAATGCCGCGGAGTCCATCCCCTCGGGGGCCTGCCCGCTGGGCGGGTCCGGTTCGATTCCGGGGTCGGTTCCGGCGGCGCTACTT
>NZ_JADYVR010000520.1:0-433 GCF_020193935.1 Bradyrhizobium sp. NBAIM08
GTATTAACCCTGTAATTAATTTGCATAGTGGCAATTTTTTGCCAGACTGAAGAGGTCATACCAGTTATGACCTCTGTACTTATAACAACAACGTAAGGTTATTGCGCTATGCAAACACAAATCAAAGTTCGTGGATATCATCTCGACGTTTACCAGCACGTCAACAACGCCCGCTACCTTGAATTTCTCGAAGAAGCCCGCTGGGATGGGTTGGAAAATAGCGACAGTTTTCAGTGGATGACGGCCCATAACATCGCCTTCGTCGTGGTCAATATCAATATTAACTATCGTCGCCCAGCGGTATTAAGTGACCTGTTAACTATTACCAGTCAGTTGCAGCAATTAAACGGTAAAAGCGGCATCTTAAGCCAGGTCATTACACTGGAGCCGGAAGGGCAGGTGGTAGCGGATGCGCTTATTACGTTTGTTTGTA
>NZ_JADYVR010000521.1:0-433 GCF_020193935.1 Bradyrhizobium sp. NBAIM08
GTGTGGACGTGCTGCATGAACCGGGCGGCTGTCTAAAATCACCCGATTAACGCCGCGCTGATGTAAACCGCGATTAAGCGTTTGTTCCTCTTCCCCTTTGGCGAAAAACTGTGGATGGCGGACTTCCACACCATAATTAAATTCGCCAGGGAGAGAATCGAGAAAATGCCAAAGCGCAGGCAGCTCCCGTGGGCCGAATGTGGCAGGCAGTTGCAGCCAGTATTGCCCAATGCGCGGAGCCAACGGTGACATGCGGGTCAAAAATTCAGTCACTAAATCATCGCAATGCCGTAATGCTGCCTGATGCGAAATGGTCGCCGGAAACTTAAAACAGAAGCGGAAGTCATCTGTGGTCTGTTCACGCCAGCGCAGGACAACCTCGGGTTTCGGCAGGGCGTAAAGCGTGGTGTTGCCCTCCACGCAGTTAAAGTGG
>NZ_JADYVR010000522.1:0-433 GCF_020193935.1 Bradyrhizobium sp. NBAIM08
ACCTTGCGCAGCTTGGGCAGCGGGTCCTCGGCAGCCATCTCGGCGATATGCTCGGCCGGCATGTAGGAGAAGTCAGCGCCGAAGAAGTGGCCCATCATGCGATAGCACATCGCCTCGAGCAGCGTCGGGCCTTCACCCGCGCGGGCACGATCGACAGCTTCCTTGGCCGCGCCGTACATCGCCTCGACATCGTTGCCGTCGACGGTCACCCCCTTCATGCCATAGCCGGCGGCGCGGGCTGCGATCGAGGTGCTGTCGGTGTGATCGGCAAAGGCGGTGTGCTCGCCGTAGCGGTTGTTCTGGCACAGGCAGACCACCGGCAGCTTGTACAGCTGCGCCATGTTCATCGCCTCGTGGAACCCGCCGATATTCGATGCACCGTCGCCAAAGCTGACCACGGTGACCTTGCCGTCGCCGTTGTTCTGGCTGGCCA
>NZ_JADYVR010000523.1:0-432 GCF_020193935.1 Bradyrhizobium sp. NBAIM08
TTCGGTGGCCTTTGCGACCTTCCGCGCCTCAGCCCCGCGCGAGCCGCGCCAGCGCTTCGTCGAGCGCCTGGAGGAAGCGCGAGCGGTCGGCCTTGGCAAACGGCGCCGGCCCGCCGATCGCGTCCCCGCCGACGCGCAAATCGGCCATGATCGCGCGCACCGCGATCGCGCTGCCGATCGACGCGTCGGTGAAGGGCTTGCCCGTCGGGCCGATCACCACCGCGCCCTTCTTCAGGCAGCGGTCGGCGAGCAAGATGTCTGCGGTGACCACCACGTCGTGCGGCCCCGCTTGTTCCGCGATCCAGTCGTCGGCGGCGTCGAAGCCGTCGCTCACCACCACCCGCTCGACCAAAGGATGGTCGGGAATGCGGATGCGCGCGTTGCTGACCACGCGCACCGCGACCGCGCGGCGGAAGGCGACGCGATATATTT
>NZ_JADYVR010000524.1:0-432 GCF_020193935.1 Bradyrhizobium sp. NBAIM08
GCTTTGCGCTGCAGCCCTGGATGATCGCGAAGAACGACTTCGGATCGAGGCTGGCGCCGCCGACCAGCGCGCCATCGACGTCGGGCTCGGCGATCAACTTGGCGATGTTGTCGGGCTTGACGCTGCCGCCGTACAACACGCGGCACCGCTCGGACGCATCGAGTCCGAACCACTGCTTCAGCCGCGATCGAATATGGAAGTGCGCTTCTCCGGCCTGCGCGGGCGTCGCATTACGGCCGGTGCCGATCGCCCACACCGGCTCGTAGGCGAGCACCATCCCTGACAACTGTTCGCCGGTTACCCGATCGAGGCTTTCTTTGATCTGCCGATCCAGCACCGCCATGGTCTCGTTGCGATCGCGCTCGGCCAGCGTCTCGCCGATGCAGACGATCGGCACCAGGCCGGCGGTCAGCGCCGCATGCATCTTCTTGT
>NZ_JADYVR010000525.1:0-432 GCF_020193935.1 Bradyrhizobium sp. NBAIM08
TATCTCGACCTCATGCAGCGGATTCTCGACGAGGGCGTCGAGCAGCAGGACCGTACCGGAACCGGCACGCTTTCGCATTTCGGGGCGCAGATGCGCTTCGACCTGCGTAACGGATTTCCGCTCCTCACCACGAAGAAGCTCCACCTGAGGTCGATTATCGTCGAGCTCCTGTGGTTCCTGCGCGGGGACACGAACATTCGCTGGTTGCAGGAGCGCAAGGTCAGAATTTGGGACGAGTGGGCGGACGAGGAAGGCGACCTCGGGCCCGTCTATGGCAAGCAGTGGCGGCACTGGGAGTCAGCCGATGGTCGTGAAATCGACCAGATCCGCAATCTCGTCGACTTGATCCAGCACGATCCTTCGTCCCGTCGCCAGATCGTCACCGCCTGGAACCCCGGCGAGATCGACCGGATGGCGCTCGCTCCATGCCAT
>NZ_JADYVR010000526.1:0-432 GCF_020193935.1 Bradyrhizobium sp. NBAIM08
CCGTTGCGAGTTTGCTCGAGAGGTACTCAGGGTGCCGATCGCAAACCAGCAGCGCAGGTGTGTGCCGATAGAGGCTTTGATAGAGCGCGAGATTTTGACGGTAATCGCTCTGGACCAGGGCGTCCTGCAAATCGCCGATATGCTGCGAGACGATCGCCTGGCCGTCACGCGCCAGACAAAAGGTATTTTTCAGCTCTCCGCCGAAGGCCAGGATCGGCGGCGTCGGGCCAAATCCTTTCGGCAAGCTGATCGGCGCAGGGGCAAAACCCCGCGCGCGTCGCATCATCCTCGGGAGCCCGTCCATCACCCTCACGACCGAGTCATCGACGCGGTGCGCCACCGGTCGATTGTGAAAGAGAAAATAGTCCGCGATCGCGCCGAGCCGCCGGCGGGCTTCCTCGTTTTCTATACACTGCGGCTCCTCGGATAGAT
>NZ_JADYVR010000527.1:0-432 GCF_020193935.1 Bradyrhizobium sp. NBAIM08
CTCGACCGCCGGGGCGGCCGAATTGTGGAATGTCCCGCCAGGCTGACGGTGCGAAAAACCGGGCATTCCAAGATGCGCGTGGCCCGCACCGCAATGGCTCACTTGAAACTCCTTGGCCAGGCGGCCTGGCTGCAGTTGGTCGGCCCGCGTCCGCAGCCGATCTATGGGCCGAGTCCGCTGCCGACGGCTCCGCATTAACAACGATTCATCATCCTGTTTCACAACTTGATCCTTCGTCACAACTTGAGTCCATCAACATGAGTGCTACTGCCACAGCGGCCCCGCCGCTGCCGTTGCCATCCGACCAGGATGCCAGCGGCCGCACGCTGGGCGAGCAAGAAATTCGTCTGCTGACGGCTGCCATTCAATCCGGCACGCTGACCAGCACTAAGGGAGCTTTCGTCAAGCAGCTCGAAACCAAGTGGGCAGAGT
>NZ_JADYVR010000528.1:0-432 GCF_020193935.1 Bradyrhizobium sp. NBAIM08
CCTCGACCGCGCACCTGCTGCCCGAGGCCGAGGGCGCCGGCGGGGCGGGCGAGACCGAGGAGGAGGACGTGGTCCGCGCGATGGCGTCGGAGGCGGAGGTCCTCCAGCACCGCGACGTGGCCACCCTCGACGCGGCGGAGAAGCGGCGGCTCGCGGCGATGTTCGTGCGGCTGTCGCTGCACCCGCCAGTGCGTCGTACGGCCCGGCACCGCCGCTGGCACCGCGGCGAGCTCGACGCGTCGCGCACCCTGCGCAACTCGCTGCGCCACCTCGGCGAGCCCGGCGAGATCGCCTGGCGGCGGCGCGGCACCCGACCGCGCCGCGTGGTGCTGCTGGTCGACGTCAGCGGCTCCATGACGCCGTACGCCGACGCGCTGCTGCGCCTGGCCCACCGCCTGACCCGGTCCGCCCGCGTGTCGGGCGGCACCGTCG
>NZ_JADYVR010000053.1:0-758 GCF_020193935.1 Bradyrhizobium sp. NBAIM08
GTATGAAGCTGAACCTCGGTGTCCGTGAAGGACGCTCCGGGGAATGCAAGAGCATTGCCGTTCGACTTTCCGAGATTGATGTAGATGTACTCGGCCTTGAACGTCCAGCGCGGGTCGAAAGCCCATTCAATGCCGCCACCCGCGGAGAAGCCGACCTGGACGTCGGACGATGACGCGCTTCGCGTCAGGGCCGGGAAGAAGCCGTTGAAATTGGCGATATTCGGCGTGGCGAGATTGGAGGTGAAGATGCTGTTCTTGACGTGGCCCCAGGCGAAGCCACCGGTACCGTAGATCAGCACATTGTTCGCCGCGTATCCGAGACGTCCGCGGATCGTGCCGAAGACATCGATTTCCTGCTTGAGATTGAACACGCCGGTGAAGGCGCCATTGTCGCCGCCGATCGTTCCGGTGACGCTGAAGGGGCGGCTCGCCGTTTCCCTTATGGCAGCGCCGCTGACATCCGCTTCCAGACCATACACGAACGTGCCGGACTGCCAGTTATAGCCGATTTGGCCGCCGCCGAATCCGCCCTTGGGGCTCACATCCAGGGTGAACGGCCCAGTGCCACCCGTGACGACATAGCCGGGCACCGTCCCGGTTGCGAGCGCGCCGGGATCGAAGGTCGCCGTCGGATCGCTCCAGCCATAACCGCCATGCACGCCGGCGTAAAAACCGGTCCAGCTGAATGCGACCGGCGCGGGCGGCGCCTTGGTGTAGGCCCTGGCAAGATCGGCCGCGGAGGCGGCGTGGGAGAGACA
>NZ_JADYVR010000529.1:0-432 GCF_020193935.1 Bradyrhizobium sp. NBAIM08
GCATAGCCCACGGTGCCGTCGCCGAGGTCGGCGATCTTCTTGGACGCCTCCTCGAACTCGGCCCAGGTGGTCGGGGGCTCGGCGATGCCGGCCTGCGCGAAGAGATCCTTGTTGTAGAACATGGCCCGCGCGGAGCTCAGGTCCGGGAATCCGTAGAACTTGCCGTCGTAGGTGCCGGACTTCTGGAAGGCGTCCAGGATGTCGTCCTTGACGGCGTCGTCGAGGACGTCGTCGGAGCTGTAGAGCAGGTCGTCGGCCGCGTAGGAGGCGTAAACGTTGATGTTCAGGATGTCCGGCGGCTGGTTGTTCTGGATCATCGTCGAGCTCTGCTGGTCGATGTTGTCCCAGCTGACGATCTGCACGTCGAGATCGACGCCGGACTTCGCCTTGTACGCCTCGGCGAAGGAATCCCAGAACGCCTTCGTGTTGTCC
>NZ_JADYVR010000530.1:0-432 GCF_020193935.1 Bradyrhizobium sp. NBAIM08
GTGTTCGCGCCGCGCACGCTCTACCGTTTGCCGACATCGAAGGAGAGGCCTTGGGCCACGCGAAACTGCTCCGATCCGTAACGGCCGAAGGACTTGAACCACCGGGCATCGGTTCGCCAATCCACCTTTTCAGTCATTGGCACCTTCAGGCCGCCGCCGGCGTTCACGGTCAGGGCCACGTCCGCCACGGTGCCGATCGGAGGACCCTTAGAGGAGTAAACCGGCGTGCCGTATTGCGCTAGCCCAATTCCCCCGACGACATACGGTGTCGCCTTGCCGACGCGCGGAAGGAAATACAGGAGACTGACGTTTGTACTCAGCGCGTGGATGTCGCCTTCGCCCCGACGATATGCAACATCTGTCTCGACACTGAGCGTCGACGTCAGAGGGAACGTGACGGCCGCGCCGACGGGCGATGCCGCGGCCGAACCA
>NZ_JADYVR010000531.1:0-432 GCF_020193935.1 Bradyrhizobium sp. NBAIM08
GAGCGGGTCGGTGCGTGGGCGGCTCGCACGTACGACGTCCTCGCTGAGATCGTCGCGGGCAGCACGAGTGCCGCCTTCCGCCTCGGGAGCGACCCCGGTGCGATCCTCAACCGAACCGCGGATCAGGTGGGCGTCCGGATGATGCCGGGTCGCGAGCTGCTGGCGGCGAACATCCCTGACCCGGTCTGGTCGGGTGCCCTGCCCGACTTCCGGCGGCTCGAGCCGGCCGAGAGGGCCGGCCACGACGACGGGTGGGGCTTCACAGCTCCGGTCGTCGACATGCCCCGCTACCTCGACTGGCTGCTCGCATCTCTACGCGACGCGGGTGGTCGGCTCGAGATCCGACGGATCAGCGACCTCGAAGCTGAGGCCAGATCCTGCGACCTGCTCGTCAACTGCACCGGACTGGCCGCGCGGGAGCTGGCGCCGGAC
>NZ_JADYVR010000532.1:0-432 GCF_020193935.1 Bradyrhizobium sp. NBAIM08
GGGCGTGTCCTGTAGCGGAATCCAGCTGCGCGTGTGGATGGCCTGGCCCTGGCTGTAGAGGTAGGGCTTGGCGTCGTAGGTCTGTGAGGGCGCGAGCCACTGCAGCGCGCTGGCCTCGTTCGACGTGCGGTACGCGATGCGAATGCGCATCTGCGAGGTCGCCGCACAACAGTGGGGAAACTCGATCGAGAGCTTGCTGCCGAGGATGGGATCGGGAGCGGCCAGCTCGAACGCGAGCACCTTGGCCCGGCCGCTCATCTCGATCAGGTGGATGGCGCTGATCTCGAGGTCGCGCGTATCGAGGGTCAGGGTGTCGGCGTTCGGGTCGACCTGCTCGACGGTGAGTTCAGCCGTGCCCTCGAGGCGGTGCGCCTCGAAGTCGGTGCGAAGGTCGATGGCGACGTGCCGGACGATGAACTTGTCCGTCTCGGC
>NZ_JADYVR010000533.1:0-432 GCF_020193935.1 Bradyrhizobium sp. NBAIM08
GTACCGCGGCCCAGGCGCGGCCCGTTCTTCTGGGCAGCCTTCCACAGCTCGAACAGCTCGTTCATGCGCGTGCTGCTGGCCTTCCACTGCACGGTGGAAGGATCGCGCCCCGAGAGCTCCTCGGCCTCCGCGACGATGGCTTCGCGGGCAGCGAGTTCCTTCGCCTTGAGCTCGTCCTGCCCGGCGCGTTCGGCCTTCTCGAGACCGCCGATCTCCGCGAGGAGTGCGTCGATCCGCGCCTCCAGGGCGAGCACGTCGCCGACCATCTTGCGTTCGCCGACCTGTGCGCGCAGATGCTTGGCGGTCTTGGTCATGTCCGACGACGGCGCCTTGGCCTGGACACGCTGCTCGAGCAGGGCGACCTGGCTGACGACGTCGTCGTACTTCCGGACGAAGTAGCCGAGCGCCTCGTCACGCGTCGCATCGGGGTAC
>NZ_JADYVR010000534.1:0-432 GCF_020193935.1 Bradyrhizobium sp. NBAIM08
TCCTGAAGCAGACGGCTCTTATACCATTCCGGCAGGAAATCTTTTCGTCAAAGGCACACCAAAGACTCGTCCGGAAATATATACCATGGGCAACCGTAATCCATGGCGCCTGACGATTGACAGCAAGACTGGCTGGCTGTACTGGGGAGAGGTTGGTCCGGACGGCTCGAAAGATGATCTTGAAAAAAGGGGTCCGCAATCCTATGACGAATTCAATCGCGCAAAAAAGCCTGGCTTTTATGGCTGGCCATATTTTGTAGCCGATAACAAGCCGTATCATAAATATGACTTTGCCACCAAACAATCCGGTGAACCATTTAATCCTGAACATCCGGTAAATTATTCTCCCAATAGTTCGGGACTCAATGAACTGCCAGCCACAACACCCGCGTTTATCTGGTATTCAAAAGCACCGAGTGACCGCTTTCCCTT
>NZ_JADYVR010000535.1:0-431 GCF_020193935.1 Bradyrhizobium sp. NBAIM08
ATCGGCGAGCGTGCCGCGGAGCGTCCGACGCCGGGTGCGGTGCCCGGACGGACGCCGCACCAGGCCCCGCTGCGCGAGGAGTCGCCCGACCCGGACGCCGAGGGTGTCGGCGAGCCGACGGTCGCCAAGAGCGGGGAGACCCGGGGCGACACCTGCCACCTGGACGTGGTCGACCGCTGGGGCAACCTCGTCTCGGCCACCCCGAGCGGCGGCTGGCTGCAGTCCTCGCCGCACATTCCCGAGCTCGGCTTCTGCCTCGGCACCCGGCTGCAGATGACGTGGCTGGACGAGGGCTCGCCGTCGGCGCTGCGGCCCGGGCGCCGGCCGCGCACCACGCTGAGCCCGACCCTGCTGCTGCACGACGGGGTCGGCGTGTCCGCGCTGGGCACGCCCGGCGGGGACCAGCAGGACCAGTGGCAGCTCGTCTACCT
>NZ_JADYVR010000536.1:0-431 GCF_020193935.1 Bradyrhizobium sp. NBAIM08
GCTCTGGATAGGCGCATTGTCGTCGTCTTCGCCGTGATGGATGTACACCATGGGTGCGTTGGCATAAGGGATCGAGTCCCATGGTCCCAGAAGCACCTTGAAGTCACCCCATGCACCATGCGCCAGGTCTGGTGTCAGTCCCCAGGTGCCCAGAGTCTCCATGGCGTCCTCGTAACCGTTCTTGGCGAAGAGCTCGAGGAGTTGGCGCGTTGGCGCCGATGTCACCGTGCGGGCGAACGTTTCCGGCGTGCCCATGGAGGCCAGCAGATAGCACGCCCTCACCCGGTGCGGGTGACGGGACGCGAAGTGGAGTGCAAATGGCCCTCCGCCGCTGCCACCCATGACATGACAGCGGTCGATGCCGTTGGCATCCAAGTGCTGCAGGGCTCGCTGGCTGCAGGTCTCGAATGAAGGTTCGCAGTCTTCGCCGT
>NZ_JADYVR010000537.1:0-431 GCF_020193935.1 Bradyrhizobium sp. NBAIM08
TTCCTGGGCCACCTGACCCTCGCCCGCATCGCCGGCCGACCGCCCGAGGGCGTCCTCGACCAGCCGATCGACGCGATGTGGACCGTCGAGGAGATCGCCGTCGTCAGCTCCCACCTCGGCGGCACCGCCGCCCGCTACGAGACCGACGCGACTGTCCGACTCTGAGCCGGCTCGGCCGTCCGGACTCGGCTCGTGCCCCTCATCGCTTCGACCCTCGGCGACCGAAACCGCCGCACCGATGGGGCGTGGGGTCGGGCTGGAGGTCGTCGGCGGCACTCGATCTCACGTGGTGTGGCTGCTCTCCGTTCTGGCGGTCGGTTCGCTTGCCACGACCGCCGAATCGACCGCCAGAACGTGGTTCGGCCGGCTCCGGACCCTCATCTCGCCACCCTCGGTGAGATCTGACACCTCGAAATCGCTCCGGTCGACCA
>NZ_JADYVR010000538.1:0-431 GCF_020193935.1 Bradyrhizobium sp. NBAIM08
CCATCAGTTCCAGCAGGCGCGTCGCGCGCGTGTAGCCGATCGCCAGGGCCCGCTGCAGCAAGGTGGCCGAGCCGCGCTGCTGGCCGAGCACGACTTCGACCGCCTCGTCATAGAGCGCGTCCTGCTGCTCGGCCGAGGGGCGCGAACTGCTCTGGGACTGGACCAGTTCGGGCAGGAAGCTCGGCCGCTGGCCCTGATCGATCAGGAAGCGGGTCACGCCCTGGATCTCTTCGTCGGACACGTAGGTGCCCTGCGCCCGCACCAGCGCCGCGCCGCCCGGGGGCACGTACAGCATGTCGCCGTAGCCAAGCAGCTTGTCGGCACCGTTCTGGTCGAGGATCACGCGCGAGTCGATCTTGCGGTTGACCTTGAAGGCGATCTGGCACGGCAGGTTGGCCTTGATCACGCCGGTGATCACGTCGGTGCTCGGC
>NZ_JADYVR010000054.1:0-737 GCF_020193935.1 Bradyrhizobium sp. NBAIM08
GGCGTCGCCCTCGGCAGGCGCAGCATCGGCGTCGCCCTCGGCAGCCTCGGGCTCGTCGTGCTCGATGCCCAGATCAGCCTCGGCCTCGGCCAAGTCGGCTTCGAGGTCGGCCGCCGTCGGAGCGGCGGTGATGTTGACGATGAGCGCTTCCTCGTCACCGGCGAGGGTGGAGCCTTCGGGGAGATTGAGGTCCTTGGCGAGGATGTGGTCACCGATGGTGAGCCCCTCGACACTGACCTCGACCGAACTCGGCAGCGCAGTGGCGTCGGCCTCGAGCGAGATCGTGTTGGTGTCGACGTTGACCAACGTGTCGGGCTCTGCGTCGCCGACGAAGACGAGCGGGATGTCGACAGTGACCTTCTCGCCCTTACGGACGATGATCAGGTCGGCGTGCTCGATGAAGCCCTTGATCGGGTCACGCTGGACCTGCTTGGGCAGTGCGAGTTCGCTCTTGCCGTCGAACTCGATCGACAGCAGGGCATTGGCGGTCTTGAGCGCCAGCATCAGGTCGTGTCCGGGAAGGGTGATGTGGACAGGGTCAGCGCCGTGTCCGTAGAGCACTGCGGGAACCTTGTTGTCGCGGCGGATACGGCGAGCCGCGCCCTTGCCGAACTCGGTGCGCGACTCGGCTGCGATCTTGACCTCAGATGACACGGGGAATCTCTCCTGATAAATGGCGTACTTGCAAGAACTCGTCAAGCGTCGTTGCCGAGGCGCAGAGCGCTCATCAAGAGAAC
>NZ_JADYVR010000539.1:0-431 GCF_020193935.1 Bradyrhizobium sp. NBAIM08
CCTCCTCCAGCACGGCCAACGGGTAGCGCCGGTTGATCGGCACCAGCACGTCCCGCAGCGCGTCGTTGGCGGCGTGCAGCGAGACGGCGAGGTTGACCGGCAGCGCTTCGGTGGCCAGGCGGCGGATGCCGGGCACGACGCCGACGGTCGAGATGGTCAGGCTCCGGGCGCCGAGGCCGAGGTCGGCGTGCAGCCGCTCGACGGCCGCCCAGGTGGCGTCGTAGTTGGCCAGCGGCTCGCCCATGCCCATGAAGACCACGTTGGACAGGCGCTTGTCGCCCGACGCCCGGCGGGCCCGGACGACCTGCTCGACGATCTCGCCGGTCGTCAGGTGGCGGGCGAAGCCGTTCTGGCCCGTTGCGCAGAAGTCGCAGGCCATGGCGCAGCCGGCCTGGGTGCTCACGCAGACGGTGGTCCGGTCGGGGTAGTGC
>NZ_JADYVR010000540.1:0-431 GCF_020193935.1 Bradyrhizobium sp. NBAIM08
CGTACAATTTCTCAATTTCACGCACTCGCCTTATCTCTTTCAGCGGGTCATGGGCGAAGCGCGGCCCGTGAACGAGAGGCTCTGTTTGGAGCGCCGCGTCGTCGAAAAAAGGGTGTCGCGATGTCGTTGGATTGCGATCGAACCAGTCAACAGAACCGTGAACTTTCAGGACAACTATTTCTTCCTGGGTTGTATCAATTGTTGCCGCATACTCGCCGACGTGTTCGAAACGATAAGGAAAGAGTCGGAACCGCTTACCTGCCCGCTGGAGGGCTCGTTCCAGCAAGATGTCGTAATTGAAAGTGAGTATGAGGTCGTTCGGTTGGAGCCGCTTGGCGAACTCGATATACAACTCAGGCACTTGTTCTAGGCTCGGCGTCCGTTCGGTCAGTATTTGACCGATGAGGGTCTTGATGACAACCTGCGCTTCG
>NZ_JADYVR010000541.1:0-431 GCF_020193935.1 Bradyrhizobium sp. NBAIM08
GCGCATTTCAATAAAGGGAGCGTGTCCATCACTGCGGGGAATTTCTTTTGAAACACGTTCTTGGCAATTCCCGGCGCGCTTCAGTAAACTGCGCGGTCCGACCAGGCCGACATTCCGGGAGCGCAGACATGGCAGCAGCCCAGTACGAGCATCTCATCTACGAAAAAGACGCGCACATCGTCACCCTGACGCTCAACCGGCCGGAGAAGATCAATGCCTTGAACGAGAAGCTGACCCGCGAGTTCGAAGCGGCGATGCTGGCTGCCGAAGATGACGACGACGTGCGCGTAGTGGTCCTGAAAGGCAGCGGACGCGGCTTTTGCTCCGGCCACGATTACGGCAAGGAGAACTTCAAAAAGGGCGAGCGCGAGACCGGCTACAAGACCGAGATGCACCGCATCGATTTCGAGAAGCGCATGCGTTCCTATATG
>NZ_JADYVR010000542.1:0-431 GCF_020193935.1 Bradyrhizobium sp. NBAIM08
AGCCACCCCGGTGGGCCCGGCCGATCTGGAGGTCTGTTGCTCGGGTCCCGTCCGATCACCAGCTCCAGGACCGGGCGACCCGCCGAGCAGTGGCCGTCAGTGCTTCGGCATCGACAGGGCCTGCGTGCGTGTCGCGTACGGCGTAGGCGGCGTCGATGCCCATCGTGCGCATCTCCCGGGCGCCGATCACCACCTGGCCGGCAATGGCGATGCACGGGCTCAGCGCCTCGGCCGCCGCCTCGGCCACCGCCTTGACGACCCCACGGCCCCGCGCAGCGAAGTCGAAGACGGAGCAGCCGGTGACCACCAGGTCTGCCCCGGCGAAGCTGACATCGGAGAGCAGGACCTCCGGACCCGTGCTGAGCCGCCCGCCGAGCGCGAGGACAGCGAATCCCACCCCTCCGCAGGCGCCGGCACCGGGGGCGTCGGAC
>NZ_JADYVR010000543.1:0-431 GCF_020193935.1 Bradyrhizobium sp. NBAIM08
CAGTTGTCACCCTCGTGGTGGCGACCCTTCACGCCGCGCCCGCACCCACCACGGTCGACGGCTTCCGTTTCGTGAAGAAGGCCGGACTGATTTCCGAGTACAAACTCGCGGCCAACGACCTGAACGTCCTGCTGCTGGAAGACCATTCCGCGCCCGTCCTGACGTTCATGGTCACCTACCGGGTGGGGTCGCGCAACGAAGTCACGGGCACCACCGGCGCCACCCATCTACTCGAGCACTTGATGTTCAAGGGCAGCAAAAACTTCCACCCGGGCATCAACAAAGGCTTCGACACGCTGATGGACAGCATCGGCGGTATCAACAATGCCACGACGTGGCTGGACCGCACCAACTACTACGAGAACCTTCCGAGCGACCACCTGGAGCTGGCGGTGCAGCTCGAGGCCGACCGGATGCGCAATCTCCTCCTG
>NZ_JADYVR010000544.1:0-431 GCF_020193935.1 Bradyrhizobium sp. NBAIM08
GAACTCGATGACGCCGCCTTCTTCCGCGCTGTGCCGCGGGACGACGCGCAGCTCGATGTGGCGGCGCGCCGGCGGCAGCTGCGCCTCGTCGATCGCCTCGGCCGCGTTCTTCAGCAGGTTCAGAACGACCTGCTCGATCAGGATCGGGTCGGCCATGATCGTCGGCAGCCGCTGCGCGATGTAGGTGTGGATCGCGACGTTGCGCCGCCGCAGCTCGATGCCGGCGAGGTCGACCGCGTCCTCGACGATCTGGCGCGCCTGCGCCGGCTGGCGCTGCGGCTCGCTGCGTTTCACGAAGGCGCGGATGCGGTGGATGATCTGCCCGGCGCGTTCGGCCTGGCGCGCGGTCTTCTGCAGCGCGGCGATCAGGTCGGGCGGCGCGATCGTCTCGGCGCGGACGCGCGACACCATCCCGTTGCAGTAGTTGGTGA
>NZ_JADYVR010000545.1:0-431 GCF_020193935.1 Bradyrhizobium sp. NBAIM08
TCGTCGAAGAGCTCCAGCACAAGCTGGGCATCAAGGTCGGTGAAACCGATCCGACCGGCATGTTCACCATCCAGCAGATGGAATGTCTCGGCGCCTGCGATCGCGCGCCGGTGATGATGGTCAACAACGATTACTGGCACGAGCACCTGAAGCCGGAGCAGGTCGGCGGCCTCGTCGATCGCATGAAGACCGACGGCCTCAAGGCGCTCACCAACTGCCACCTGTGCGAGCAGCGCATCACCGAAGGCGCCAAGACGACGACGCCCTCGAAGGCGAAGGCGTTGCCCGACTACGAGCCGGTGCTGACGAAGTACGCCTTCACGCCCGGCGGCGCCGGGCTCGATCACTACGGCAGGAACCAGGCCGGCTACGAAGGCCTGAAGAAGGCGTTGAAGATGACGCCCGACGCGGTCATCGAGGACGTCAAGAAG
>NZ_JADYVR010000546.1:0-431 GCF_020193935.1 Bradyrhizobium sp. NBAIM08
TGGCAGCACAGTCTTCAATACGCTCGTTCGAGGAAATTACATTGGAGTAAACAAAGACGGCGATCAAGACCTCGGCAATAGTGCGAATGGTGTTTTAATCAGCGCGGGAGCCGTAGCGACAATCATTGGCGGTTCGACAAGCGCTGCGCGAAATGTCATCAGCGGTAATGGTTCAAGCGGGATCGGAATCGTCAACAGCGACGGTACGATCCTCTCAGGAAACTACATCGGCACGAATCAACTCGGATCCAGTCCGATTGGCAACGTTACAGGCATTTCACTCGTTCATTCGCAAGCCAGCGTACTTGGCGGTACAACACCTGGTGCAGGCAATGTCATTTCGGGTAACAGCGGCTACGTAGTAACGCTGGGCGGAATCACTTCGCTGGTCGCCTACGGCAATACGATCGGACTCGATGCCGCAGCCACAC
>NZ_JADYVR010000547.1:0-431 GCF_020193935.1 Bradyrhizobium sp. NBAIM08
TGCGGGCGCGTGATCGTCAGGTCGATCGTCGCGGCTTCGGAGTCCGAGGTGCCGTCGGTGGCGCGGAACGTGAAGGAATCGTCGCCGAACTCGCCCGCGTTCGGCGTATAGGTGACCTCGCCGTCCTCGATCGCGCCGAGCGTGCCGCGCGACGGCTCGTGCACGTGCCCATGGGCCGGTTCGGCGAGCCCGAGGAGATGGCCAACGCCGTGCTGTTCCTCGCGTCCGACGAGTCGAGCTTCATGACCGCGTCGACGTTCCTCGTCGACGGAGGGATCTCCGGCGCCTACGTGACCCCGCTCTGAGGAGGATGGGTGCCATGAGCGCGAAGCGGCCGGTGATCGGCATCTCCTGCTACGTCGAGGACGTCGACCGGCACCCGTGGACCGGGCAACGCAGCGCCGTGCTGCCACACCGGTACGTCGAGAAGC
>NZ_JADYVR010000548.1:0-430 GCF_020193935.1 Bradyrhizobium sp. NBAIM08
AGCGTGATGAGCTCGTCGAGCACCGCGCCGAAGTTCGCGATCATCACCGCCGCCGCCTGCCGCTCCTCGACCACGCCGTCCACCGTCACCCGCACGCCGAAGGTCTCGCGCTTCATGAGCGCCCGCCCGGCGGTGAGCGCGTAGGCCATGATCCCGATGCGCTTCTTGAGCCAGGGGCTCGTCCCCTCGATCATGGCCGAGTCGATCCCGATCCCCGCGGCGAAGGCGAACCGGCGCGCCGCGGCGCCGTCGGCGGTGCTGGTGACGATCCCCAGGTCGATGCGCACCTCGTCGCCGCCGAGGAGGGCGGGCACGGCGCGGCGCACGCTGAGCGGGATGCCGAGGGTGCGAGCCAGCAGGTTGCCGGTGCCGCCGGGCAGGATGCCGACGGCGACGCCGCTGCCGGCGAGCGCGTCCACCACTTCCATCG
>NZ_JADYVR010000055.1:0-727 GCF_020193935.1 Bradyrhizobium sp. NBAIM08
GGCCGACCGAGTGCGCCGACGGCGTGACGCATCATCTGGTTTCCGTTCCGCCTGCGCTGGCTGAGCCTTATGTGCCGATCGGCAGGCCAATTCAAAACGTTGAGGTTTATGTCGCGGACGGACCACGACTCTGCAGTGTAGGAGAAGTCGGCGAAATCTGTGTTAGCGGCGTCGGTGTCGCTGCCGGTTACGTCAATGACCATGTCCGCACCAAGGATGCGTTTGGGCCGAACCCGTTCTCAAACGACCTATCTTTCCGGCGCCTATATCGGACAGGTGATCTTGGGCGCGTTCGTTCCGACGGGCTTCTGGAATGTCTCGGTCGACGGGATCGTCAGGTTAAAATTCGCGGGCACAGAATCGAGCTGGGAGAAATCGAAGCTCGTTTGTCCGCTCATCCCTCGGTGCATGGCGCCGTCGCAGTCGCCTCTGTCTGCGCAGGTGTAAAGCTTACGGCGCGAGATATAGCTGGGTCGGAGGCGCAAGCCGAATCGCGGCGTCTGGTCGCGTATGTGTCGGCTCCAGCTGAACTGGCGGAAAGCGATCTTCGGAAGTTTCTTGCTGAGGCACTCCCCAGCTACATGCTTCCGGAAAGAATCGTCCATGTGGACGATATTCCACTGACCAGGAACGGAAAGGTCGATTTTGCAGCGTTGCCTGACCCGGCCAGTGTTCGGCCGTTATTGTCAACGCCCTTCGCGGAGCCGCAATCAGACCTCGAAGTCCG
>NZ_JADYVR010000549.1:0-430 GCF_020193935.1 Bradyrhizobium sp. NBAIM08
CCCCATGATGCCGATCCGCGCCGGGTCCAGCTTCCACTCCGCCGCGCGGGCGCGCACCAGGCGGACGGCCTGGAAGGCGTCGTTCACGGCGTCGGTCTTGGGCTCGTAGCCGTCCACGCGGAGGCGGTTCCGCAGGACGATGGTCGAAACGCCGTGCTTCTTGAAGAAGGGCACGAAGTCGCCGCCTTCCGGCCCGACCCACAGGATTTGGTGGCCGCCGCCGGGCGCGACGATCACGGCCGCGCCGGTGTTCGCCGGCGTGTCGCCCACCAAGTGGACCTCGATCGACGGGTTGTGGACGTTGATGACGCTCTTCGTCGGGCCGGACTTCTCTTTGAGCGTGGTGTTGTAGCGCTCGGCTTCGTGGAGCCGCTCCTTCTTCAGGCGCGGCGAGTCCGCGGGGTAGAGCGGCAGCACCACGCCGCCGGGC
>NZ_JADYVR010000550.1:0-430 GCF_020193935.1 Bradyrhizobium sp. NBAIM08
CTGTCGTAGAGGGCGCGGAACTCCCCGCCCTCGCCGTAGCGCTTGTCGCTGGTGTCGAAGATCTTGGCCAGCGACACGTCCTTGCCCATCACGGGCGCCGGCATCGCCTTGGTGAGCTTCTCCCCCATCCCGAAGGGATAGCCGAGCACCCGGGAGGCGTCCTTGACCGCCTGCTTGGCCTTGATCGTGCCGTAGGTGACGATCTGGCTGACCCGGTCCTCGCCGTACTTGTCGGAGACGTAGCGGATCACCTCGCCCCGGCGACGCTCGTCGAAGTCGATGTCGAAGTCGGGCATGGACACCCGGTCGGGGTTGAGGAAGCGCTCGAAGAGCAGTCCGTGCTGCAGCGGGTCCAGGTCGGTGATCCGCATCGCGTACGCGGCCATCGACCCCGCGCCCGAGCCGCGGCCCGGGCCGACCCGGATGCCGT
>NZ_JADYVR010000551.1:0-430 GCF_020193935.1 Bradyrhizobium sp. NBAIM08
GTGCTAGCAGCGGGCGCGAGATGCCGGGCAGGCCGCGCTCCAGGTCGTTGAAGTGTGTCATTCCACAGAGCATGTTGCGTACGATCAACAGCGTCCAGCGGTCCCCGATGACCTCAAGCGCCTTCGCAATAGGGCAGAATTGGCCATACTTTGACATAATAGATTCTCCCATATGGGCCACCAGTTCTTTTTTAGCACTGGTGTTGGCGAGAAGCAGTGGTACATTGAGTTCTAATACCCATTGTACCCATCTAAGCTCAGTCAGCCGGGGATGGAAAAGCATGCCAAAGCATACTAACCAGGAGAGCCTGACATGAGCGACACACCCCCCAGCCCCGATTTCATCGCTGCCCAACTACGCAAGCCCTCGGGCACTTTTGCTCCCAACATTGCCCAAAACATGGAAAAGAGCAACGCGCCGCTGATTGAC
>NZ_JADYVR010000552.1:0-430 GCF_020193935.1 Bradyrhizobium sp. NBAIM08
GTATTTGTCCACCGGCTACAGCTCGGACTGCGACTTCGTCGATGGCGTCGTGGAGAAACGAAACGAGGGAAGCCGTGATCACAGGCGCCCTGCAGGGGCTGCTCGTGGTTCTTTTGTGGCGTTACCGCCAGTTAGGATTGCAGATCCTGCCCGAGCAGCGCGTTCGGGTGACACCCACGTACCGGATGTCTGCGTGCTCCGGCCGGGCCATCCCGCCGAGAAAGCATCACCGAGCCGCCGTTCATTTGCATCGAGATTCTGTCCCCTGAGGATCGCGTGCCACGTGTTCAGAACCGAATCGAGGATTACGTCAGGTTCGGCGTCCCCTACGTCTGGATGTTTGACCCGGCCCAGCGCAGGGCCTGGCGATGTCTGCCGGGGCAGACGATCGAAGTGACTGACCTTCTTCGCACCGAGCAGCCCGAAATAG
>NZ_JADYVR010000553.1:0-430 GCF_020193935.1 Bradyrhizobium sp. NBAIM08
GCGTCGCCTCGTGGGTCACCGCGTCGTAGGCGACGGTCGCGGCCACCGGCTGCCCGCCGTCGGGCGTGAGCGTGAAGCTCTGCGCGGTGACGGTGGCCGGGTCCAGCGGGCGGTCGAACGCCGCGCTCACGGAGCTCGCGTTGGAGACATCGGTTGCGTCGGCGGCCGGGGTCGCGGCGGTCACCGCCGGTCCGGCGGGTGGCGTGATGGCCGTCGTGAAGATCCACGCGGAGGCGTCGAGCGCCGCGCCGTCGAGACCGCGCACGCCGTCTGTGACGCGCGCGGTGTACGCGCTCATCAGGCCGAGCGGCTCGTCCGGGGTCAGCGTCGCGGTGCGAGTCGAGGCGTCGTATGAGACGCTCGCGGGCACGGGGGCGCCGCCCGGACCGCTCAGCAGGAAGCTCTCCTCGTCCACCGTTGCCGGGTCGGC
>NZ_JADYVR010000554.1:0-430 GCF_020193935.1 Bradyrhizobium sp. NBAIM08
ATACCGGCACTGTGCCCCGCGGGAATACTGCGGGGCTGGCGCGCGTGGTTCATCACCTGGGCGACCGTTGCGGTCTGGCCGCCGGGCAGCACCTTGACCTGCTGGCCCGGCTCGACGATGCCGGTTGCCACGCGGCCCCAGAATACACGCCGGCCCTGGCTGGTATCGGAAGACGAGGAGAACTTCTCGACCCATTGAACGGGGAAGGCAAATGGTTCCTGGGTTTCGGCAGCTGCGACTTCCAGCTGTTCCAGCAATTGCAGCAGCGAAAGGCCGTGATACCCGCACCAGCCGGGCTCGGCGGCCACCACGTTGTGGCCCTTGAGCGCGGAGATCGGCACGACGGCATGCACGGGAATGCGGGCGGCCGAAGTGAACGCATCCAGCGCGGCACTGATGTTGTCGAAGGCGAGCTTGGGGTCCTCCACCG
>NZ_JADYVR010000555.1:0-430 GCF_020193935.1 Bradyrhizobium sp. NBAIM08
ATCTCGCGCGTTCCCCGCTCGCAGGCCGGATCGGCGAGGAGACCTACGTCCTCGGCGCGTTCAATCCGGGCATGACCCGGCTGCCCAACGGCAATCTGCTGCTGATGGTCCGCATCGCCGAGGCGCTTCGCAACCCCATCCGCGACGGCCACGTCCGCGCGATCCGTTGGGACGACGGCATCTATCATCTGGACGCCTGGCCGCTGGCGCTGGTCGACACCGCCGATCCGCGCAAGTTCCTGATGCGCGGCGGCGGGTGGAAGGTGATGGCACTGACCTCGCTGTCCTGGCTGCTCCCGGTCGAACTCGACGCCGACGGACGACGCGTCGAGGCGGTGCATTACGATCGCGCGATCGTGCCGCGCGCATCGTACCAGTCCTACGGGGTCGAGGATGCGCGGATCAGCCGGGTCGGTGAGCGGTGGCTGAT
>NZ_JADYVR010000556.1:0-430 GCF_020193935.1 Bradyrhizobium sp. NBAIM08
GTAGCGGCCCTGCAGGTCCTTCGTGTAGATCGAGATGGGAAGGTTGTCGATGACCGCCCGGAGGAGTTCGGGCAGCAGCTCCGACGCCGGATCGCGGGGCGAGGACGGCGCCATGCCGGCCCCATCCTAACCCGTCCCGGCTCAGCCGTCTCGAGCGACGCGTTAGGCGCGGCCCGATGCGTCGGCCCCTTCCCCTTGCTTACCGAGCGGAGGATCGCCTATGCTCCGCTCGGTAACCGAGCACGCCACCATGAGCCGACCGCCCGATCTCGTCCAAGGCACCCTCGACCTGCTGATCCTGAAAATCGTGGCGCTCCAGCCGATGAACGGGCACGCCATCGGCCAGCGGCTGCAGCAGGTCTCCGGCGACGTCCTCAAGGTGAGCGACGGGTCGCTCTATCCGGCCCTCCACAAGCTGGAACAGGAGGGT
>NZ_JADYVR010000557.1:0-430 GCF_020193935.1 Bradyrhizobium sp. NBAIM08
CGCCGGCAACGCCCCTACCGCACTATTACAAGCGGAACAGCGACCCGGACGCCGACATTTCGGCCGAGTCCAAGCGTAGAGCCGACCTGTGAATCGAGAAAGTCACGGAACTGCGTGTCCAGCAGATTGTCGACGGTTGGGGCGGAGTGCAAGCGACAAGCTGGCGGGACTACGCTTCAAATGGCATTCCGACGGAGAAATCACGCTCAGCCAATTCCCTGAGCCAGCGTGCGGCATCGGCCGCACTGTACGTGACAATGATGTTCGCGCCGGCGCGCTTGATGGCAGTCAGCTTTTCCAGCGCAACTGCCTTCACGTCTATCCACCCCCGCTCCCCCGCGGCACGCACCATGGCATACTCTCCACTCACTTCGTAGGCTGCAAGCGGAGTATGTGGAAGATCGGAACGCAGGCGGACCAGTGTATCGAG
>NZ_JADYVR010000558.1:0-430 GCF_020193935.1 Bradyrhizobium sp. NBAIM08
CAGCACCGGCCGGCGCGCATTCGCCATCGCCTTGGCGGCGAGCCGGATCTGCTTGGAGTTACCGTCCAGCGTCGGCTGGTAGCCGGGCAGGTGGACGTCCTCGACCGGCTGGTAGTCGATCTCGGCGCGGGACAGGTCCTGCGGAATGTCGATCAGCACCGGGCCCGGGCGGCCGGTGCGGGCGATGTGGAACGCCTCGTGGACGACGCGCGGGATCTCGGTCGGGTGCTGGATGACGAACGAGTGCTTGACGATCGGCATCGTGATGCCGAACGTGTCCGCCTCCTGGAAGCCGTCGGTGCCCAGCAACTCCGTGCGGACCTGGCCGGTGAAGGCCACCAGCGGCACCGAATCCATCATCGCGTCGGTCAAAGGCGTGACGATGTTCGTCGCGCCCGGGCCGGAGGTCGCGAACACGACGCCCACGCGC
>NZ_JADYVR010000056.1:0-727 GCF_020193935.1 Bradyrhizobium sp. NBAIM08
GGCCGACCGAGTGCGCCGACGGCGTGACGCATCATCTGGTTTCCGTTCCGCCTGCGCTGGCTGAGCCTTATGTGCCGATCGGCAGGCCAATTCAAAACGTTGAGGTTTATGTCGCGGACGGACCACGGCTCTGCAGTGTAGGAGAAGTCGGCGAAATCTGTGTTAGCGGCGTCGGTGTCGCTGCCGGTTACGTCAATGACCATGTCCGCACCAAGAATGCGTTTGGGCCGAACCCGTTCTCAAACGACCCGTCGTTCGGGCGCCTATACCGGACAGGTGATCTTGGGCGCGTTCGTTCCGACGGGCTTCTGGAATGTCTCGGTCGACGGGATCGTCAGGTTAAAAGTCGCGGGCACAGAATCGAGCTGGGAGAAATCGAAGCTCGTTTGTCCGCTCATCCTTCGGTGCATGGCGCCGTCGCACTCGCCTCTGTCTGCGCAGGTGTAAAGCTTACGGCGCGAGATATAGCTGGGTCGGAGGCGCAAGCCGAATCGCGGCGTCTGGTCGCGTATGTGTCGGCTCCAGCTGAACTGGCGGAAAGCGATCTTCAGAAGTTTCTTGCTGAGGCACTCCCCAGCTACATGCTTCCGGAAAGAATCATCCATGTGGACGATATTCCACTGACCAGGAACGGAAAGGTCGATTTTGCAGCGTTGCCTGACCCGGCCAGTGTTCGGCCGTTATTATCAACGCCCTTCGCGGAGCCGCAATCAGACCTCGAAGTCCG
>NZ_JADYVR010000559.1:0-430 GCF_020193935.1 Bradyrhizobium sp. NBAIM08
GCATGTTGATGGGTACCGATTCGGGTTGCACCGGCAGGTTGGCCAGTGTGACCATGAGGTCGGCCCGATCTTGTTCCGATTCGCCCATGCCCATAATACCGCCACAGCAGGTCTTCATACCGACGGCGCGCACATTAGCCAGCGTGTCGAGCCGGTCCTGGTAGGTGCGGGTGGTGATGATCTCGCCGTAGAAATTTTCCGACGTGTCGAGATTGTGATTGTAATAATCGAGTCCGGCTTCTTTCAGTTCGCGCGCTTGTTGCTCGCTCAGCATGCCGAGCGTAGCGCAGGTCTCCATGCCGAGCGCACGCACGCCCGATACCATTTGTTTCAGCGGTTCCATGTCGCGCTCTTTGGGTGAACGCCATGCCGCGCCCATGCAGAAACGGGTCGCGCCATTGGCCCTGGCTTCGCGTGCGTTCGCCAGCAC
>NZ_JADYVR010000560.1:0-430 GCF_020193935.1 Bradyrhizobium sp. NBAIM08
CCTCTCCCTCGGTGTGCATGCGCGCCGCTCACGCAAGCTGTACCAGAAGGCGTGCGGCGAGGAAGTGGACGTGGGTGTGATCGCCCTGTTCGACCCAGTGGCGCCACCGGGCGAGTGGTGGAAGAACCCACGAGGTTGGGTACAAGGTGATCAAAGAGATGGCCGAAGTGCCCCTTTCGTCGTTCTTCGAGGTGGAGAGGGCCGGAGAAGCGCCCTGATCGCCGCGTTATCTTACCGGCATGAACGCGTTGGATCGACCGGAACTGGCTGAGGTTCCTTCCTTTTACCATGGCTATGTGGCCCTTGCTGAAGGACATGATCTGCTCCATGCATTGCGCGACGCATCGGCGCGCGCCGTGTCCACGATGTCGCTCATTCCTGTTGACCATTGGGACCATCGCTACACGCCGGGCAAGTGGAGCATCAAGGA
>NZ_JADYVR010000561.1:0-430 GCF_020193935.1 Bradyrhizobium sp. NBAIM08
GACGCAACCGGGTCGAGATCGCCACCGGGCATGCCGATCCGAAGACCGACCCTGACCTGGCCGTGGTGGCGCTCAACGGGACAGCGAGCAGGGACCCCGCGGGCGCGTCCTGATCGACCTCAACGCGCGGAGAGCGTGGCCAGGTCCTCGTCGTCGAGCTGGAGGTGGACGGCGGCTGTCGAGTCGGTGACCGACTCCGGCCGGCTCGCCCCAGGGATCGGGATCACGTTGGCGGACCGGGCCAGCTCCCAGGCCAGCGCCACCTGCTGCGGGCTCACCCCGTGCTTGGCGGCGACCTTGCCGAACGCCGCGAAGTCGTCGCCGAGCCCTGCGGCACCGCTCATCCCGCCGAGGGGGCTCCACGGCAGGAACGCGAGCCCGAGCTCGTCGCAGACGTCGATCTCGGGCTCGGAGGAGCGGAACGACGGGG
>NZ_JADYVR010000562.1:0-430 GCF_020193935.1 Bradyrhizobium sp. NBAIM08
CTCTAAACGAGGTCTCCCTCGAGGGCCGTGCCAGACCAGCACGTTGATAGGCCGCAGGTGAAAGTCGGGTAACCGATGCAGCCGAGCGGTCCTAATCGCCCGATAGAACTCCCATCACACCACAACGCAACGCCGTCCCTCAAAAGACGGCACCGCACGCAGCACCAAGCCGCGCACACCCCAAACATACTTCCATTCCCCCCAGGATCCGGCCGGGTGGCCCGGTGGTCATCGCAAGGTTGATACACCGATCCCATCCCGAACTCGGCCGTGAAACACCTCAGCGCCCATGGTACTGTTGCTCAAGCAACGGGAGAGTCGGTCGCCGCCGGGCCACCCAGCCGGATCCTCAACCTCACCTGTCACATACACACACCACCGCGGGGTGGAGCAGCCCGGTAGCTCGTCAGGCTCATAACCTGAAGGTCAC
>NZ_JADYVR010000563.1:0-429 GCF_020193935.1 Bradyrhizobium sp. NBAIM08
CTCGTCAAGCGCATCGCTTATCACGTCGTCAGCCGTTTGCCGTCACATATCGAGGTCGATGACCTGATTCAAGCGGGCATGATCGGCCTCCTGAACGCGGCGCAGAACTTCGAGCCGACGAAGGGCGCCAACTTCGAAACCTACGCCGGCATCCGCATCCGCGGCGCCATGCTCGACGAGGCGCGACGCTCGAATTGGACGCCGCGTTCGACATTCCGCAACGCTAAGCAGGTATCTCTCGCGATTCGTACGATCGAGAACCGCACGGGCCGTGACGCCAAAGGGCCGGAGATTGCCGGCGCCCTCGGGGTCAGCCTCGACGAGTACCACCGCATGGTCGAGAGCGCGGCGTCGAGCCGAGTCCTGAGCTACGAGCAGCTGGCGGGAGACCCCGAGCGCGCCTCGATGTTGCCGGACGCGCCCGAGGAC
>NZ_JADYVR010000564.1:0-429 GCF_020193935.1 Bradyrhizobium sp. NBAIM08
TGCCCGGCTGGCGGCACTGTCCTTCGCGGTGTCGAGCGGCGGCACGACGAGCACGGTGCGGGTGGGCGAGCAGGTTGCCGTCGAACCCGGCCTCGCGGCCGGAACGGCCTTCAGGCTGGCCGCCTCACCCGAGAGCTGGTCTGCCTTCGCCGATGCTGTTCCTCCTGTCGGCTTCCAGAGCCTGGTCGGCATGCAGCGGGTCGGGCATCTCCAGGTCGAGGGCGACTTGCTGGTCTACGGCCGCAACCTCCTGTTCCTGGAGCAGCTCTTCGCCGTGCTCCGTCCGTCGCCTGCGCCGCAGCGTCCTGCTCCCGTCGGTGAACCCGTCATCGAGCCCGTGATCGGTCGCTACCTGCGCCTGGATCTCAACGGCCAGCCGCACCGGATCTACTTTGAAGAGGCGGGTGAGGGCATTCCGTTGCTCTGCCT
>NZ_JADYVR010000565.1:0-429 GCF_020193935.1 Bradyrhizobium sp. NBAIM08
GGTAGCCGAAGGTCCGGCCGCTCTTCGCCGGCCGCCCGGCGAACCAGATCGCCAGCAAGGCGAGCCCGATACCCGCGACGTCGGTGAACATGTGCCCCGCATCCGCAAGAAGCGCGAGGCTGTTCGAGACGAGTCCACCGACGAGTTCGACGACGAAGATCGTGGCCGTCAAGGCGAATACCGCGACCAACCGATCGCGGCTGGCGCTAGCCGTCGATCCGTGGGCGTGCGGCATCAGGCCGCCCCCTCAGCGACATGGACGGCGGCGTCGAGGACGAGGCGCCGCAGGTGGTCGTCGACGAGGCGGTAAAAGGCGATCCGGCCGACCTTGTTGCGGCTGACCGCTCCGCGCTCGCGGAGGAAGCGCAGTTGGTGAGAGAGGGCCGAGACGCTCATGCCCACGACCAGCGCGATGTCGCAGACACACAG
>NZ_JADYVR010000566.1:0-429 GCF_020193935.1 Bradyrhizobium sp. NBAIM08
CAAGACCAACGACGTCGCGAGCCTCGAACGCGCGACCCGCGACAAGCTGGCCGGAATCGAGGCGATCGCCGCCGCCGGCACCGGCCCTGCGGGCGACGAGCTGCGCGAGCTGGCCGACGAGGCGCACCGCCTCAACGAGACCGCGCGCATCTACACCAACCTGATGGCGGCAAATGTCCGCCGCCGCCTGCAAACCCTGACCGGCGAGGCCGGCATCGGTGGCGGCTATCGGCCGGGACTGATCGCGGCCTACGCGTAAACTCGTCTTCTCCGTCTCCTGCGGAGGAGGGAGAGGGCGAGGAGCAGAACTGGCACGCCTCTTGCTGATGTCGTCGGCATGACCGTCACCACCATCGCCCCGGCCCGCGTCCAGTCCGCGATCCAGCTCGCGTCGTACCGGACCGGCGTAGACTTCGATTACCTGATGGG
>NZ_JADYVR010000567.1:0-429 GCF_020193935.1 Bradyrhizobium sp. NBAIM08
TTATAATACTGCCCTGGTACAATACTGTTCGAGCGCCGCATTACCCGTTGACGAAACATCCGGTGCTTTTGCTTTACTACAATACTATCGTTGCCACTGTTTCGGCCTGGTAAATAACTCGAATCGGCCATTATCAGATTCTTATCGTCATCAATATTTGTTTCGGGATAAAACACGACCCTGCCAACTTTGTATTTACCAAAAAAGGAAGTATCAATAGCCGGGCGCTGAAACAAACGTATATCAATGGTCGGATTCTGGCGACGCTGTTGTGCCTGGTTAAACAGCGACAACGGATCATTTTCAAGGCTGATAAGGGCCGGGTTAATCGTATCGGCTTCCGCCAGTAAGCTATTGCGGGTAAGCCGGTAATAACCCCGTTGCCTGTAAAGTGCCACCAGCCGGTCCAGTTCCTGCGCAACTAACTGT
>NZ_JADYVR010000568.1:0-429 GCF_020193935.1 Bradyrhizobium sp. NBAIM08
TGTCGACACCGGCCAGCAGCTTGAACAGCTCGGCGGCAAGGTGGCTGCCGGTGCCGATCCCCGACGACGCGAAGGTCAGCCGGCCCGGCTTCGCCTGCGCGTGGGCCACCAGCTCGTGGATGCTCCGGATCGGCAACGCCGGGTTCACGACCACGACCATCGGCACACCGCAGCACTGGCTCACGGGCACCAGATCCTTGACCGGATCGAAGCTCATCTTCTTCACCAGCGCCGGGTTGCTCGCCAGGCTGGTGGCGGCCATCACCAGCGTGTAGCCGTCGGCCGGCGAACGCACCGTCGCCTCGGCGCCGATGTTGCCGCCGGCACCGCCCTTGTTGTCGATCAGCACTCGCTGGCCCAGCAGCTCGCCGAGCTTGTCGCCGACCAGCCGGCCGATCTGGTCGCCGGTGCCGCCCGCGCTGTAGGGCA
>NZ_JADYVR010000057.1:0-717 GCF_020193935.1 Bradyrhizobium sp. NBAIM08
TTCAATGCTTTGATGCTCCGCCATGCACCAATCTTGAATTGATCGATGTATCTCATCTCACCTCCTCCGAGGCTGAGGAGCTCATCGCACAGTTTCGGCGAACGGAGCTGAAAGACAATTTCGATCTTGGACAGGACCACTTGTTTCGCGCGCGCATGGTCCGGCTTGGTCCTGACAATCATCTCATATTGATCACCGCTCATGAAATCATCGTCGATGCCTGGTCCATCTCTGTGCTGCTCAGAGATCTTCAGCAAAGGTACGTAGATGCCGTGGCGTTTTGCCCAGAGAACCGTGCGTCACTCTCGGGCTACGCGGCGTGGGAAAAACGACACGTTTCTCCAGAGGCGCTGGAGAGCCAACGTCACTATTGGCGTCGTCAGATTGGTGATGATCCGCCGGTGCTTTCGCTTGGAACGGGACGAGCGCGCCCGCAGACAAATTCATACCGCGGCGCCTCGCATCCAGTGCTGCTTGGCGGCGATCTTTCCAGTCGTGTAAGAGAATTTGCGCGCCGCAACAGCTGCACGATCGACAACGTCAAACTCTACGTGCTCGATGCACGATTGAAGAGAGTGCCTGTTGGAGCGTCCGGCGAACTGTGCATCGCGGGCCGCTGTCTGAGCGCTGGGTATTGGCAGGATCAAGATCGGACTGACCGCTGTTTCCTGCCGAATCCGTATGATGGCGGACAATACGATGTGCTTTATCGAAGTG
>NZ_JADYVR010000569.1:0-429 GCF_020193935.1 Bradyrhizobium sp. NBAIM08
GAGTTCCAGAATCGCCGCGATCGATCCTCGTCGGTCACTCACGGGCGGGGCGCCTGCTCCCTCTCGTGCTCGAACGCCGCCACTTCGACGCCGTTGTCTACATCGCGTCGTCGCTTCCTGATCCCCTCGGTGCGCCAACGCGACGATGCGACAGCATTCCGATGCTGCTCCCAGCTGACGTCAGCCTCGTCCGCGACGAATTCGGTCGTGTCGTGTGCCCGACTGAACGTGCCGTGGCGATGTACTACCACGACTGCAGCCCGGAACTTCGAGATTGGGCAGTGGCGCGTCTCCGCCCACAGTTCGATATCGACTATCCGCGACCCGAAACGCAGCCGGACCTCCCCAGCCTGTACGTCGCCGGCGTCGAGGATCGCGCCGTGAATATCGAGTGGATGCGAGCCGCGGCAAGAGAGATCGTCGGACAAC
>NZ_JADYVR010000570.1:0-429 GCF_020193935.1 Bradyrhizobium sp. NBAIM08
AAGGTGCCCTACAGCACGGGCGAGTTCGGCTGGGGCGGCGCGGCCAGCACGACGTTCTGGATCGACCCGGTCTACGACATGACCGCGGTGTTCATGACCCAGTTGATGCCGAGCGACACGCTGCCGATCCGGCCGCAGCTCCGCCAGCTCGTCAAAGCCGCCCTCGTCGCGCCCTGACGCCAGAACGCCGTGACGGAGATTCTGCGCGGTTTCACGGCGACAGTCACCCCGAAACCGAACAGAACAGCCTGGTGGTTGCCTGCCGACCACCAGCCCGTTCAGATCGACCTCGGGGTGATTTCAACCCCGAATCCGGCCAGAACACCGAACCGAGCAGGACGACGACCCGTCGCGATCACCTCTCCGCGGAGCCCCAGGCACCACCCGTTACCCGTGAGATGGTGCCTGACACCATCTCAGACACCATCC
>NZ_JADYVR010000571.1:0-429 GCF_020193935.1 Bradyrhizobium sp. NBAIM08
GCGTAGAGGTTCAGCGTCACCGGCGAATACGGCGTCTCGAACGGCGTCTCCGGAACGTCGCCGCCGCGGTCGCGCACCGTCGTGCCGCGCCGGCCGAAGCCCGCGCAGGTGATCAGCGCAACGCTGCACTTGCCTGCGGCAATCGCCTCCGCCGCATGGGCGACGTGGTAGAGGTAGGAAGAACCGCCGGTGTTGGTCGAGTCCGAATGCTTCACCGTCAGGCCCATGTAGTCGATCATGCTGAGACCGCCAAGCCCGGGCGCGTCGCTTGCGCAGTAATAAGCGTCCACGTCCTTTTTCGTGAGACCCGCATCTTCGAGCGCGCCCTTGGCGACCTCGGCGTGCAGCTGGGCCACCGACTTGTTTTCTATCTTCCGCGCCGGATGCTCGTAGATCCCGGCGATGTAAGCCTTCCCTTTGATGCTCATG
>NZ_JADYVR010000572.1:0-429 GCF_020193935.1 Bradyrhizobium sp. NBAIM08
CGCCCGATCGTGTCGATGCCGCGCAGCACCGGCGGCGGGATGTGCGCGTTGGTCGGCTCGACGAACGGCGGGATGAAGATGCGGGCCGGGAACGGCGCCGTCTGGTGATGGTCGTAGACGATCTGCGGCAGGTACTCGTCGTAGAGCTGCCGGCCGATGTTCCGCGTCTCCTGCTGCGTGAACATGAACCAGTCGCGGTTGTTGTCGTGCCCGGCGTAGCGCTGGTAGAGGCCGGGCAGCGTCATCTCCCACGGCTGGCCGCGATGGGCGCGGTACCAGTCGGCGATCATCGTGGTGCCGTCGGGGTTCATGTCCGGGACGAGCACGAGGATCGTCTTCTCGCGGATGTCGCGCATCTCCGGCGTGTCGCTCGAGACGAGCGTCCAGGCGAACAGCGGCGCCGCCTGCGCGTGCGCCACCTCGTTCGAG
>NZ_JADYVR010000573.1:0-429 GCF_020193935.1 Bradyrhizobium sp. NBAIM08
GCCATCAACGACGAATTCATGCGCCTGGCCGGCGGCGACCAAGCCCGCATCGTCCTCATTCCCGCGTTCCCTTATGAGACGCCCGAAGAGGTGCAGGAACTGATCGCCGACTGGAAGAAGTACACCATGGCGTCGATCGAAATCCTCGACGCCCGCACCAAGGACGAAGCCGACACAGTCGACTTCGTCGCGCCGCTGAAGAAGGCGACCGGCGTGTGGCTGTGCGGCGGCCTGCAGTCGCACTTGGCGAATCTCTACAACGGCACGCGAACGGAACTGGAACTCCGCAAGGTTCTCGATCGCGGCGGCGTGGTCGGCGGCACGTCGGCCGGCGCGTCGTTCATGTCGCGGGTGATGATCCACGACGGCACACATAAAAACGCCGACCTCGCCGACGGCCTGGGCTTAGTGCAGCGGGCGGTCATCGAC
>NZ_JADYVR010000574.1:0-429 GCF_020193935.1 Bradyrhizobium sp. NBAIM08
CCTCCGACATCGATGAGCGCGACCAGCCCTTCATCGACCGCGAGAACCGTACGCCGGAAGGCTTCTTCCGCCTGAAGGAAGGCACGGGCCTCGATCACTGCATCGCGCGCGGCCTGAGCTACGCCAACATCGCCGACCTGTTGTGGTGGGAAACCTCCCACCCCGATCTGGACGACGCGAAGAAGTTCGCCGAGGCGATCCAGAAAGAGCACCCGGGTAAGCTGATGGCCTACAACTGCTCGCCGTCGTTCAACTGGGAAGCCAAGCTGGACAAGGACACCATCGCCAAGTTCCAGCGCGAGCTGGGGGCCATGGGCTACAAGTTCCAGTTCGTGACCCTGGCCGGGTTCCACAGCCTGAACAACGGCATGTTCGAACTGGCCTCCGGCTACCGCGACCGCGGCATGGCGGCCTATTCCGAGCTGCAGC
>NZ_JADYVR010000575.1:0-429 GCF_020193935.1 Bradyrhizobium sp. NBAIM08
CACCAGAACCATGAGCTTCGAGTCCTGGCCGGTCGGTGGGCGACTGATGACCAGCGTATCCAGAAACATCACCGTGTCAGCGGCGTCAGGCATGGACATCGTCAAGCTGCAACTTGTGGCTTTCATCGTTTCGAGGCTGCTGCCGTAGGCGAAGACGACGTAACGCTTTCCAACCTGGAAACTCAGGTCACAACTGCTGGACGACATGCGGCTGCCGTCGAGGAGTTTCGTACCACTCGAAAGGGCAAATTCGCTGGGGATCTTCCCCTTCCACACCGCTTCGACCCTAAAGCGAACGGTCAAGACGTTACGCCCTATGACCTCCCCAAGAAAGACAGCTCTCGCCCTGTCGAGTTCCCGACGGACCTCACCGGTCTGTTCTGCCGCGCTCGTGACGGTCATGGATCCAGCGCAGACGCACGCTTCCAC
>NZ_JADYVR010000576.1:0-429 GCF_020193935.1 Bradyrhizobium sp. NBAIM08
CCCGTGGGGCGCCACAGCAGTACGTGTCGTCGAAGCTGATGTGCTGGGTGGCGCTCGACCGTGCGTCCGACCTCGCGACGATCCGCGGCGACCAGGACAAGGCGGCGGCCTGGAGGGCGACCGCGGAGGAGATCCGTGCGGACATCCTCGAGCACGGCGTCTCCGACAAGGGCGTGCTTCGCCAGCACTATGCGACGGACGCCCTCGACGCGTCGGTGCTGCTCGCGGCGATCTTCGAGTTCCTCCCCGGCGACGACGATCGGCTCCATGCGACCGTCGCGGCGATCGCGACCGACCTGACCGAGAACGGGTTCGTCCTCCGGTACCGCACGGACGAGACCGACGACGGCCTGTCGGGCAAGGAGGGGACGTTCCTCATCTGCTCCTTCTGGCTCGTCTCGGCACTTGCGATCGTCGGCGAGCTGCAGC
>NZ_JADYVR010000577.1:0-429 GCF_020193935.1 Bradyrhizobium sp. NBAIM08
GAGAAGAAAACAGGCAGTTTGAAAAAGAGTATGCAGCGTATTGCGGCGCCAAACATTGTATTGGTGTGGCCAATGGGCTGGATGCGTTGAGGCTGATCTTAAAAGCTTATATCGAAATGGGTGTGATGCAGGAAGGCGATGAGATCATCGTTCCGGCCAATACGTATATTGCTTCCATCCTCGCCATTACAGATAACCGGCTGGTGCCGGTGCTGGTGGAACCGGATATTGCCACTTACAATATTGATCCCTTTTTAATAGAAGCGAAGATAACTTCCCGTACCAGGGCCATCGTGACGGTTCACCTGTACGGGCAGATCGCCATGCACCCGGAAATAGAAAGACTGGTTGCAAAATACCAGTTGAAACTCATTGAAGACAGTGCACAAAGCCAGGGAGCGGAATATAGCACTGCAGATGGAACAATAA
>NZ_JADYVR010000578.1:0-429 GCF_020193935.1 Bradyrhizobium sp. NBAIM08
CCTCGAGGTGGCGCACCAGAATTTCGATGTACCGGGTGCCGCGCCTTTGCGGTTGCACCGACAGTATGGGCTGGCCATAGAGGACGAACTGATCGCGCTGCAGCGCCGAGATCAGCTGGCGCGCGGCAAACCCTCTCTCGTTGCTGTCCTGGGCGCCGGCGCCTCGCGCTCCTTCAGCCGGCGCCGCGGTCGGGCCTGACGCGGGCGGCGTCATGCTGAGGGGACCGGCGTTTTCATCATGCTCATATCATACGGTATTGCCCTGCGCCGCAATCATGGCTTCTATCCTGTCCGCGGCCATCGGCCGGCAGAACAGGTAACCCTGCATTTCGTCGCAGTGCAGTTCGCGCAATAGCGTCGCCTGGGGATCGGTTTCCACGCCTTCAGCCACCACCTTCAATCGCAGCGACTTGGCCAGCGAGATGATGG
>NZ_JADYVR010000058.1:0-696 GCF_020193935.1 Bradyrhizobium sp. NBAIM08
GGACCAGCTCGGAGACCATGGTCATCAGGTGCTCCAGCGTATCCACGTTGACGCGGATCGACTGGTTGGCGATGCGGTCGCCCTCGCCCGCCATCTCGTCGGCCATCGACTTCTTCGGCGCGGCCTTTTCCTTGGCGGGCTTTGCGGCTTCAGCAGCCGGCTCGGCCTTAACCTCAGCCTTGGCCACGGGCGCGGGCACCGGCGCTTCGATCGCGGTCTCGCGGAAGGCGCGCTCGAGCTCGTCGAGCGAGACCTCGCCCGGACGCAGCGGACGCTCCAGGGTCTGATCGACCAGCGTGCCCATGGTCATCTCCTTGGCGGGGGCGGCTGCAGCGGCGGGCGCTTCCGGCACCAGCGGCGGCGCATCGGCAACGGGAGCAGCAGTGCCGGCTGTCGGCATCGGCTCCGCCGAGCCTGACATGGCCGCCATGCCCTGCTCGACCATTGCTTCCAGCTTGTCGATGAGATCGCGGTCGTTCCCCTCAGGCTCGGCCTCGGTCGCCTCCAAGCCAGCCAAAATCTCCTTGATGCGGTCGATCGAGGACAGGATCACCGTCACCGCCTCGGCGGTCACAGGCATGCCGTCACGGAATTTGCCCATCAGGGTCTCGCCGGCATGCGCCAGCGCTTCCAGCCGCGGCAGGCCGAGGAAGCCGCAGGTGCCCTTGATGGTGTGGACCAGGCGGAAGATGTTAT
>NZ_JADYVR010000579.1:0-429 GCF_020193935.1 Bradyrhizobium sp. NBAIM08
GCGTCCTCCGTCACATTCCAGGGATCCCAGCCGCCGAGGCGGCGCAGGATTTCGGTCCGAAGGTGGTTCGAGGTGCCGCCGAGCGGCATCGGCAGGTCGAAGCTGGGCAGCGCCGGGTTCACGACGTCGAACAGGGCCGCGTATTCGACCGCGAAGAAGCGGGTCAGGTGGTTGTCCTCGGCATTGTCGATGACGAGGCGAGCCTGCAGGCAGGCGACGTCCGGATCGGCGGCGGCGAAGGCCGCGACGGCGTGGCGGAGCTGACCTGGCTCCGGCACGTCTTCGGCGTCGTAGACAACGGGAAAGCTGCCTCGGGCCAGGGCGAGCCCGACATTCAGCGCCCGCGGCTTGGTGCGCGGCAATCCGGGCGGTACGGTCACGACCTCGACGAACCCCGGAAGGGTGAGCGCGGCGAGCGCCGCCCTCGTC
>NZ_JADYVR010000580.1:0-429 GCF_020193935.1 Bradyrhizobium sp. NBAIM08
ACGCTGGACCGGTCGCGGTTGAGGATCACGAAACCGCCGACCACGACGATCATCAGACCGGCCAGGATCAGGTACGGCAGCGCGCCCTGGCGGGCGGTCGAGCCGGCGACCACCGCACCGACCGCGTTGCCGATGGTGATGCCCATGCCGACCATGCCGGAGACCCCGCCGCGGCGGGCCGGCGGGAAGCGGTCGGGCACCAGGGCGGTGGCCGCAGCCTGCAGGGCGTTGATGCCGAGCTGGACGCCGAGCCAGAGCGCCGCGACCACGATGACTGAGCCGGCCATCGGAAGACCGAGCAGGAAGCCGGCCGAGACCAGCGCGCCGCCGACCATCCAGGGAGTCCGCCGTCCGAACCGCGAGCGTGTCGCGTCGGAGAGGGCGCCGGCGATCGGCTGGGCGAACACGTTCGCCAGGAAGGCGACGGTG
>NZ_JADYVR010000581.1:0-429 GCF_020193935.1 Bradyrhizobium sp. NBAIM08
GGCTTCACGCGTGGCAAAGATCGGCGGGGTGGCCCTGATCGTGAGGTAATCGGCAGTCTCGATCCGGCCCTACACGGCCTCGACGCGCGGACCGAGAGCGAAGGTCATCGTCCCTTCGACCGCGACCTTGCCGTCGACGCGGGCGATGCCGTGCAGAACGCCCATCCGGCTGCGCAGGCGGCGGACGACGGCCTCGATTTCGACCACGTCACCGGGGTGCACGGCCCGGCGGTAGCGCACCCGTTCGATGCCCGCAAAGAACGGCAGGCGCTGCCGGTTCTCGGGCTTGGCCAGGATCAGAATCGCCCCGACCCGCGCGATCGCCTCGGTCAGAATGGTCGGCGGCAACGTCGGCAGCTCGCCGTCCCGGTGCGCCAGGTAGCGCTCGTTGAGCGTGACGTTCTTGATGCCCACGATCCGCTTGTCCAC
>NZ_JADYVR010000582.1:0-428 GCF_020193935.1 Bradyrhizobium sp. NBAIM08
GCGCAGCCGGCTCGTGGTGGCAGTCGTCGGAGGCCCCAGCGGGTCGAGCGGCACGACGCCGGTCGGCCTGCAGCGTCTCGCCGGCCGCCTGGGCATCGGCGATCTCGTGCGTTTCATCCCCCCGGCCACCCATGCCGAGCTCGTCCACTGGTACCGCGCTGCCTCCGTCACCGTGGTCCCGTCCTACAGCGAATCCTTCGGTCTTGTCGCGGTCGAGTCGCAGGCGTGCGGAACGCCGGTCGTCGCCGCTACCGTCGGCGGGCTCCCGACCGCGGTGCGCGACGGCCAGACGGGTCTGCTGGTGCCCAACCAGGACCCACGCTCGTACGCGGCCGCGCTGGGGTCACTCGTCTCCTCACCCCGCCTGCTGGCAAAGCTCGGCTCGGCGGCCCGCGGGCACGCGGAGGGGTTCGGCTGGCCCGCGACAG
>NZ_JADYVR010000583.1:0-428 GCF_020193935.1 Bradyrhizobium sp. NBAIM08
GTTCTGATCAGCGCGAACTTTCCATTCAGTTTCGTACCGCGCAGGTCGACCTCGACGTGACCGGCGTCGATGCTTTCGGTGATCGAGAGCGGCTCGGGTTTCGACTCCATCACGTTCGCATAGGTCCCCGCGTCCCAGATCTCAACGTGGCCGGCGCCATACTGACCTTTGGGGATATCACCGCTGAAGGGGGCGTACGCCACGGGATGATCCTCGACCTCGATCGCGAGCCGGCGCACGCCGGTCTCGGTCGGCGGCTCTTTGGTCACCGCCCAGCTCTTGAGCACGCCGTCCGCCTCGAGCCGAAAATCGTAATGCAGCCGCGTGGCGTGATGCTCCTGAATCACGAAGATCGGCTCACGCCCGGGCTTCGCGACCGTCGGTCCCGGCTCGGCGGTGACGTTGAAATCGCGCTTGCGCTTGTATTC
>NZ_JADYVR010000584.1:0-428 GCF_020193935.1 Bradyrhizobium sp. NBAIM08
CTTCCCTACTCGTAACGGATTTCGGGGAGGGAGGCGGATGTCCAGATGAGTTACGAGTCGTCCCGGCTATACTGACGTCCTCGGCGATCATCGTCACCAGAGATCATCCGCAGGGGGAACGCCATGCCAGTAGCCGAGCGCTTGTCCCAGCCGGTGCGGGGGCAGAAGACCATCTGCATCCCCTGCTCGCAGCCGCAGTATGAGCCGGTCGTCGACGACCCCGAGGGGTTCCGCAGGCTCCTGGATCGACAGATCGAGGCGGCTCCCGACCTGTTCCCGCCGGAGATCCGCCGGGGCTATCGCATGAAGGACGTCTACACCTCCCGCAAGACCGGCTGGAAGCTCCGGCGGATCGAACTCCGCAACCTTCAGTGCTATCTGATCCGACCCTCCTTCTTGATGCCGTACCTCTCGGGCCGCACTGAGGA
>NZ_JADYVR010000585.1:0-428 GCF_020193935.1 Bradyrhizobium sp. NBAIM08
TGGCCGACCTGTCCATCGCCCGCGTCGTCGACCGCATCGAGGCCGTGTACGGCCGCCTGTCCGGGGCGTTCTAGCTCCCGACTGGCGCGGATCGCGCAGCGCGCTACGATGGTTTCCGACACGACTTCTGCCAGAACGAGGCCAGCCCCGCATGATCGCCCTCACCGAGGCCGCCGTCCTCGACGCGCTCCGCAACGTCCAGGAGCCCGAGCTCGGCCGTGACATCGTGACCCTCGACATGGTCAAGGCCATCGCCATCGACGGGCCCGACGTGGCCTTCACCATCGAGCTGACGACCCCGGCCTGTCCGCTCAAGGACGAGATCGAGACCAACACCCGGGCGGCCCTGGCCGTCATCGGCGTCGACAAGGTCGCGATCACCTGGGGCGCGATGGTCCGTCGAGCCCAGCCCCGCCAGGCCGAGCAGC
>NZ_JADYVR010000586.1:0-428 GCF_020193935.1 Bradyrhizobium sp. NBAIM08
TCTCGAGGCCGGCGACGTGCTGTCGCGTTTCGGTCCCGAGGGTCTGCACGCGCACCGGATCGCCTCGGCCGCCGACGAGCGACCGTCGGCGGCGGTGGATCCACCACCCGAATGGTGGTGCGAGCACGCGTTCCCCGAGCCCATCGAGCAGTTGGAGACGGTGGTGTTCATCGCGAAACGTCTCGCCGACGAACTGGTGGCGCGCCTCGCAGCCGAAGGCCGCGTGTGCACCCGCCTCGTCGTGGCGGTGGAGACCGAGCACGGCGAGCGCAGCGAACGGGTGTGGTACCGAGACCATGGGTTGGCGGCCATGGCGATGGTGGAACGGGTGCGGTGGCAGCTGGAAGGGTGGGCGGCACAACCCGGCGGGTTGAGCGGTGGTGTCGCACTGCTGCGGTTCGTCCCCGACGAGGTGCGTAGCGATGACG
>NZ_JADYVR010000587.1:0-428 GCF_020193935.1 Bradyrhizobium sp. NBAIM08
ATCGTGTCGACGACCGAAGGCCTCGACTACTTCATGAGCCGCGGGATCACCCCGCGCTTCACCACCTGGTGCCCCGAGCCGACGACGCCGCTCGGCCGTGACAACCCGGACGGCGCACCGCTCGAGTACCACATCCGCCTGCTCGAGGCCTACCGCGAGACGCTCGAGAAGCACGGCCTCAAGCCGCCACCCGGCTACGGCGTCGCGGGCGCCGGCAACGCGGTCTTCTCGGTCAGCTCGTTCATGGACACGCTCGCGCCAGAGGTGGTCACGACGGAGGAGGCCGTCCCCGCATGACCGGCATAGGCTCGACGGAGCCGCCCAGGAGCGCAGGTGCCGGCTTTGCCGGCGCCGGAGCGGGAAGTCGCGTCTCGGTCGACGAGGCACGCGAGCTCTGGCTGCGTGCGGACGACGAGGAGCTGAAGGCG
>NZ_JADYVR010000588.1:0-428 GCF_020193935.1 Bradyrhizobium sp. NBAIM08
GTTCACCGCGGTCGTCCTCGGCGTCGTCGACGAGGCGATCTCGGTCGCCCGCCAACAGGTGCGCAGCAAGGCGGACCGGTTGCGCCCGTATGAGCAGGTCGAGTGGTCACGGGCGGAGCTCGATCACTGGCTCGCCACGCAGGCGTACGACGGCGCGCTGCGAGCCATCGAAGGTGGCGATCCGAACGTGGCGTTCCACGGCGCGCTGCGCGCCAAGGAAGCGGTGGCCGATCTCGCCGAACAGACCCTGTTGCGCATCACACGCGTGCTCGGCGGCGGGACGTTCTCGCAACGATCCCCGTTCTCGCACTGGTTCGAAGACGTCCGCGCCCTCGGGTTCCTGCGACCACCGTGGGGCCTCGCCTACGACACGCTGTTCGCCACGTCCATCGAGTGAGCGGGCAGCGCCGGCGGGATCGGCCCAGCTC
>NZ_JADYVR010000059.1:0-691 GCF_020193935.1 Bradyrhizobium sp. NBAIM08
AGATCGAAATTGTCTTTCAGCTCCGTTCGCCGAAACTGTGCGATGAGCTCCTCAGCCTCGGAGGAGGTGAGATGAGATACATCGATCAATTCAAGATTGGTGCATGGCGGAGCATCAAAGCATTGAACCGGACCGTCTTTGTCGATAAAGCGCGCCGAAAGTGCCTGGTGGGAATGAATGACCTCGGTCCAGGCGCGATTGAACCGAGCTAAACTGATGTTTCCCTTAATGCGCAGCCCGCCTTGAATGATGTAGTTCCGGGCAGATGGATCGAGCTGCGCCAAAAACCAAAGGTGCTCCTGGAGGTGCGTCAGAGGTGATCGGTTTAGCTTTCGGCATGTCAAAGCCGTACACGGATTGAGCTCAGTGCGCCCCTCGATCGAAGCGGCAAGAGATCGAATTGTGCCATTCAGGACCAGTCTGAAATCCGCTCTCACTCCTAGCAAGGTCTGCAACTGTCCCAATATAAGCATTGCGCGGAGCGAGTCTCCGCCAAGGCTTATGAATTGGTCATTTACACCTATGTTCTCGATACGCAAAATGCCGGACCAGATTTGACGTAGCCGGACTTCGAGGTCTGATTGCGGCTCCGCGAAGGGCGTTGACAATAACGGCCGAACACTGGCCGGGTCAGGCAACGCTGCAAAATCGACCTTTCCGTTCCTGGTCAGTGGAATATCGTCCACATGGA
>NZ_JADYVR010000589.1:0-428 GCF_020193935.1 Bradyrhizobium sp. NBAIM08
CTGGAAACCAGCGTATCAGCCAGCGCCGGTTGGGTTGAACTTCGTCGACCATATGGTGGGCAACGTGGGCTGGAACGAGATGAATCAGTGGGTGACGTTCTATGCAAACGTGCTTGGATTCAGTCAGTTGGTGTCGTTTGATGATAAAGACATATCGACGGATTACACGGCGCTGATGAGCAAGGTGATGAGCAACGGGAATGGTCGCGTGAAGTTTCCGATCAACGAGCCAGCCGAGGGAAAAAAGAAATCGCAGATCGAAGAGTACATCGACTTCTACGGTGGCGCGGGTATTCAGCACATGGCCGTGGCCACAGATAACATCGTGGAAACAGTAACCGCCCTGCGCGACCGGGGCGTTGAGTTCCTGCGCGTACCCGAGGTTTACTACGACGACCTGAAAGAGCGCGTTGGCCAGATCGACGAAG
>NZ_JADYVR010000590.1:0-428 GCF_020193935.1 Bradyrhizobium sp. NBAIM08
GCTGGAGTCCGCTCGTTTGCGGAAGCCCGCACGCAGTAAGGGCGTGGAGCGCCGAGTTGACCGCTTACGCCCTTACTTCGTGCGGGCTTCTGCAAAAAGACCGAGGTATTCAAAAAGTGAAATTATTAAATACAAAGTTCATTTTCGTCATTGCCAACCTATTTTTACTTTTGTTTTCCAATATTTCCGCGCAAATTCTCGCGCCAGGTGCGCCGGGAAAAGACGCTCAATGGGCGACCGCCGGAAAACAAGCGGTCGGAACGTCTGTTTCGCTCGAATCTAAAATCTGGTTTACGCTCGCGCAGGGCGTGATGACCGAAGTTTACTATCCAGATGTCACGGTCGCTAATGTTCACAAACTCGAATTTGTCGTCGTCAATCAGAAAACACGCAAAGTCGAAACTGAACAGACCGACGCGATTCACGAA
>NZ_JADYVR010000591.1:0-428 GCF_020193935.1 Bradyrhizobium sp. NBAIM08
AGCAATCTCTCAGCCTTGCTGGAAACGCTGAAGTCGATCAAAGCGGACGACAGTCACACCAAACACGCCGCAAAAATTGCTTTGCGTGAAACGCTTCGCGATCCCCAAGCATGGTTAAAACTTTCATCGCGAAAGCCGGACGATGCCGTTGTGTTCGGCTATCTCGTTGAGGTTTGCGGTGGCTTACCGAACGAACACTCCGCCGATTTCATCACTAAAAATTTGACCGAGATCGCCAAGAACCAAGCCCAACTCCCCGCACTGATCGAACACGCAGTCCGCTACGGCGACGTTGCCCCAACGGTGTTCGCCTTCATTCAGAAGCATGAACCGAACAACGCAGGCTTGCAAGCACTGATGTTCCAAGGTTATCAACGCGGCTTGCAGCAGAAGAATACTCGCCTTTCTTCAGATGATTTGGCCTATGC
>NZ_JADYVR010000592.1:0-428 GCF_020193935.1 Bradyrhizobium sp. NBAIM08
CGCCATACCAATGCCCCAGATACAACCGCCAATGATCTGAGAACGGGCCGTTTTGGGGTTCAGAATTTTACCGGCACCTGTTACTGCCGTAAAGCGTGGAATCTTCACCATTCCCGTCGATTGGTTTACCCAAACTTCTGCAAAGTTGGCGTTGAAACTATGTGCGGAATATTGGTCTGCTTCTGCCGGTGGCTTTGCATCAGCCCTTATTTGAAACGCAGTTAGCTTTTCAGAAATCATCATTTGTGCAGCCGTAGGTTTCGCAAAAAACTGCTTACCGGACTTCGCAATTAATTCCTCTGTAACTTTGATACATACATCATTTACCGCATTGGCAAAACTGGCTGCACCTACCGACCCTACCGAACCGGCAGCAGGTGGTAATGAAGAATCACCAATTTTAATATCAATTTTACTGATTGGAATTC
>NZ_JADYVR010000593.1:0-428 GCF_020193935.1 Bradyrhizobium sp. NBAIM08
GTAATAACTGGTGCTGCATTAGCGGCTACAGTATATGTAGCCATGCAGTTTACAGATACCGCAGTACAGTTTCCTGATGCTGCATATGAGTAGGTAAATGTGACAGTCTTTGATCCCCCAACACAAGCTGTCGGACCGGTTGTACCTCCGTTATGTGAGGTAGTACCGTTAACACAACCACCCCCTGCTTTTACTGTAGCAAGCCATGCTACAAAGTCAGCATCGATCTGTGCCTGAGTCAGGCATGATACTGTTTTATTGGCAGGACATGTTATGCTGACTAATCTATAATCTTCTATTTCACCATTCGAAGCACTTGTTGTCGAACGTTCGTCGACTCCTGCTGTGCCTCCATTATCATTTAGATTATTAGTTGTGATCCGGATACGCATATAGTGGTTTGCAGCAGCACCACTTACAGTTACACC
>NZ_JADYVR010000594.1:0-428 GCF_020193935.1 Bradyrhizobium sp. NBAIM08
CGTATGCACTGTCCCTCATCGATGCCGGAAAACTGGCTGCCACCACCTATCTGGTGCCCGGCACCACCATCCTCATCTCGTGGCTGGTGCTCGGCGAAGTGCCCACCGTGTGGGGCCTGGTGGGCGGCGTGATCTGCCTGGTGGGAGTGGGGCTGACGCGGCGCAGATCCCGCTAGAGTCTTGGTATGCCCGCCAACCTGCCGCCCGGCCTGCCGATCGTCCCGGACGGGGCGGACAACGACGCACCGTTTCCCATGACCGATGAGGACTTCGAGTCGGCCGTCAGCGACGCCCTGGGGCGCATCCCGCCGGACGTTGCCAGGGCCATGGACAACGTTGCCGTGTTCATCGAGGACGATTACCTCCCGCAGCCGGGCGAGGACCCGGACACCGTCCTGCTGGGCCTCTACGAAGGCGTGCCGCTGACC
>NZ_JADYVR010000595.1:0-428 GCF_020193935.1 Bradyrhizobium sp. NBAIM08
GTCGCCGTGGCGAGCGAGTCACTGTAAACGGCCTGCGCCGACATGGTCAAGTTGGCCGGGATTCGAGGAACTTCGCTCAACGGATCCGCGGCCAGCGGCGACAACTTGACATGCCGTTTGGACGCTGACCATGCTTGGCGGATCAAGCGTTCGCCTGGAGCGCCTGGTTTCTGCACCCGAAAAGTTGCGACGGCTCCCTCCATGACGCGTGCGTTGATCACTGGCGCAAGCGGGTTCGTGGGGTCCAACCTGGCGCGTCGCCTGTGCGCCGATCACTGGCAGGTGCGATGCCTCGTGCGGGCCAGTTCGCGCACCGATCAGTTGGCGGGCCTCGACGTGCAATTGGTGCAAGGCCGCCTGGACGATCCGGCTAGTCTGCATGCTGCGAGCGAAGGCGTCGACGTGGTGTTTCATCTGGCTGGTCGCAC
>NZ_JADYVR010000596.1:0-428 GCF_020193935.1 Bradyrhizobium sp. NBAIM08
GACGAACACGCCACCCACGGGTCCGAAGGTCGTGTAGCCGTAGTCCGACTGGCTCATGTCGATCGCGCTCTGCACGAACGCCCACGTCATGTCCAGTGCTCCCAGCAGCGGCAGCAGACCCCGGAGGAAGAAGTCTCGCGCGTTGGTGACTATCGACCGGCGGAACAGCCAGACGCACGAGTACGCCGTCACGCCGTAGTAGAAGGCGACGGCGAGGCCCAGGGAGGCGATCGAGTCGGCGAGCGCGTTGGCGCTGACGAAGGACAGCACCAGGTAGAAGGCGGTGGCGGTGACACCCATCACCGCCGTCGCGAACCCCGGGGTCCGGTACCGCGGGTGAATGCGGGAGAACCGCTCGGGGATCGCTCCGTACACCGCCATCGCGAGCGCCCCCCGCGCAGTCGGGAGGATCGTGGTCTGGGTGGACG
>NZ_JADYVR010000597.1:0-427 GCF_020193935.1 Bradyrhizobium sp. NBAIM08
GTGCTCGCCGGGTGGCAGCTCGACGACGACCGCAAGAGGGCCACGCCGTACTTCGTCCGTGCGGTGGTGACCAACCGAGGCAGGACGGATCTCGGCGGAGTCGAGGTGCCGCTCTACGTCGTGGACGGTCGCAACGTCCTGATCGAGGCGCAGCCCTTCGCGAGCACCTTCGCGCCGTGCCCCAGCACGCCGCTGCCCCCAGGCTTCGTCACGGGGGATCGCATCCAGGTCTGCCTGGTCTACCTGGCGCCGGAGAGCGGGCTGCTCACCTCGGTCAGCTTCCGGCCCAGCCAGGCGTTCGACCCGGTCCTTTGGCGGGGCGTGGTCGGCACCTACGTGCCGGCACCTGGCGCGGGCGGCGCCGGAGACGCCGGGTGACCACGGTCGCCGGTGAGCTCCGGCTGGGCTCGCTTCGGGTGGAGACGCC
>NZ_JADYVR010000598.1:0-427 GCF_020193935.1 Bradyrhizobium sp. NBAIM08
GTTCAGCCGGATCGAAGGCTCGCCGTGGAACGACATCCGCGTCCGCAAGGCGGCTAATCTCTGCGTCGACCGCGCCGCGATGAAGGACGGTCTGCTCGGCGGCCTGATGGCACCGGCGAGCGGCACCTTCGAGCCCGGTCATCCATGGCGGGGCAATCCGAAATTCCAGATCAAGTATGATCCGGACCAGGCCCGCAAGTTGATGACCGAAGCCGGCTTCTCGAAAGCCAAGCGGCTGAAGGTGAAGACCCAGACCTCGGCGTCCGGCTCCGGCCAGATGCTGCCGCTGCCGATGAACGAATTCATCCAGCAAAGCCTTGCGGAGTGTTTCTTCGATGTCGAGCTCGACGTGATCGAATGGAATACGCTGTTCACGAATTGGCGTAAGGGTGCCAAGGACGAATCGGCACGCGGGTCGCATGCGACC